>JBPCQA010000024.1:0-22549 GCA_050998615.1 Nocardioidaceae bacterium | reverse complement strand
CGCTGCGCATCGGCCTCGCGACCGCTGAAGACATCCGGACATGGTCGCACGGTGAGGTGAAGAAGCCGGAGACCATCAACTACCGCACGCTCAAGCCGGAGCGGGACGGACTCTTCTGCGAGAAGATTTTCGGTCCGACTCGTGACTGGGAGTGCTACTGCGGCAAATACAAGCGGGTCCGCTTCAAGGGCATTATCTGTGAGCGCTGTGGCGTCGAAGTCACTCGCTCCAAGGTGCGCCGCGAGCGGATGGGTCACATCGAATTGGCCGCCCCGGTCACGCATATCTGGTACTTCAAGGGTGTGCCGAGTCGGCTTGGCTACCTGCTGGACGTTGCTCCTAAGGACCTTGAGAAGGTCATCTACTTCGCGGCGTACATGATCACCGATGTCGACGAGGATGCCCGCCACAAGGATCTGTCCTCGCTCGAGGCGAAGATCGACGTCGAGCGCAAGCAGCTCGAGCAGCGTCGCGACGCCGACATCGAGGCCCGGATGAGCAAGCTCGAGGAAGATCTCGGTGTGCTCGAGGCGGAAGGGGCAAAGGCCGACGCCAAGCGCAAGGTCAAAGAGGGTGCCGAGCGTGAGCTGAAGCAGATGCGGGACCGGTCGCAGCGCGAGCTCGACCGCATCGAGGAAGTGTGGAACACGTTCCGCACTTTGAAGGTGCAAGACCTGATGGGCGACGAGCTCCTCTATCGCGAGATGAACTACCGCTTCGGCAAGTACTTCGAAGGTGCGATGGGGGCGCAGGCCATCCAACGACGCCTGGAAACGTTCGACCTTGCCGGCGAGGCCGAGTCGCTGCGCGAAACGATCCGCACCGGCAAGGGCCAGCGCAAGACCCGCGCCTTGAAGCGACTCAGGGTGGTGTCGGCATTTCTGCTCACCACCAATGCCCCCACCGGGATGGTCTTGGACTGCGTGCCAGTGATCCCGCCGGATCTGCGCCCGATGGTGCAGCTAGACGGTGGCCGTTTCGCGACTTCTGACCTCAACGACCTCTACCGTCGCGTCATCAACCGCAATAACCGGTTGAAGCGACTGCTCGACCTCGGTGCCCCCGAGATCATCATCAACAATGAGAAGCGGATGCTTCAGGAGGCCGTGGACTCGTTGTTCGACAACGGCCGTCGTGGTCGCCCGGTCACCGGGCCAGGCAACCGGCCGCTCAAATCGTTGTCCGACATGCTCAAGGGCAAGCAGGGCCGATTCCGGCAAAATTTGCTCGGCAAGCGCGTCGACTACTCCGGCCGTTCGGTCATCGTGGTTGGCCCGCAGCTGAAATTGCACCAGTGTGGTCTGCCCAAGCAGATGGCGCTGGAGTTGTTCAAGCCGTTCGTGATGAAGCGCCTGGTCGATCTCAACCACGCACAGAACATCAAGAGCGCCAAGCGGATGGTGGAGCGCAGTCGTCCGGTCGTGTGGGACGTCCTCGAAGAGGTCATCACCGAGCACCCGGTGCTCCTCAACCGCGCCCCGACATTGCACCGACTCGGCATTCAGGCCTTCGAGCCCCAGCTGATCGAGGGCAAGGCAATCCAGATCCACCCCCTCGTGTGTTCGGCCTTCAACGCCGACTTCGACGGTGACCAGATGGCCGTGCACTTGCCGCTGTCGGCCGAGGCGCAGGCCGAGGCTCGCATTTTGATGCTGTCGACCAACAACATCTTAAAGCCGGCTGACGGGCGTCCGGTCACGATGCCGACACAGGACATGATCATTGGCATCTACTTTCTGACGCTCGACCGTGATGGCGACGTCGGTGAGGGACGTGCCTTCTCGTCCATCGCCGAGGCGATCATGGCGTTGGACCGCGGCGAGATCGCGCTGCAGAGCAAGGTCAAACTCCGTTTCGCCGAGATCGTGCCGCCGGTCGGATACCAGACTCCTGAGGGCTGGGAGCCGGGTCAGCAGTTGACGCTCGAGACGTCGCTCGGTCGGGCCATTTTCAACGAGGCTCTGCCGAGCAACTACGCGTATGTCAACGGCGAGGTCGGCAAGAAGCAACTCGGCACGATCGTCAACGACCTCGCGGAGCGCTACACCAAGGTCGAGGTTGCGCACGCCCTGGACGCCTTGAAGGACACCGGCTTCCACTGGGCAACGCGTTCCGGCGTCACGATCTCGATCGAGGACGTCGTCACGCCTCCGAACAAGCCGCAGATCATGGCCGGCTTCGAGGCGCAGTCCGCGAAGGTGCAGCAACAGTACGAGCGCGGCCTGATCACCGACGACGAGCGTCGCCAAGAGCTCATCGAGATCTGGAACACCGCCACCATCGAGGTTGCCAAGTCGATGGAGGCAACGTTTGAGAAGACGAACCCGATCTACATGATCGTCAACTCGGGTGCCCGTGGGAACATGACCCAGGTCCGTCAGATCGCTGGTATGCGTGGTCTGGTGGCCAACCCCAAGGGCGAGATCATCCCGCGTCCGATCAAGGCCAACTTCCGCGAGGGGTTGTCAGTGGTCGAGTACTTCATCTCGACGCACGGTGCCCGCAAGGGCCTGGCCGACACCGCGCTCCGCACCGCCGACTCCGGCTACCTGACACGTCGTCTCGTCGACGTGTCGCAAGACGTCATCATCCGTGAGGACGATTGCCGAACCGAGCGCGGCCTGACCAAGGTCATCGGAACCTTGTTGGACGACGGCCGAGTGATCAGGGACGAGTTCGTCGAGACATCGGCGTACGCGCGCAACTTGGCCGTTGACGTGCTGCACCCGCAGACTGGTGAGGTGCTCGCCAACGGCGGCGACGACATCGGTGACGTGTTGATCAACAAGCTCGTCGAGGCCGGCATCCACGAAGTCAAGGTCCGCTCGGTGTTGACGTGTGACGCCAAGACCGGCACCTGCGCGAAGTGCTATGGGCGCTCGCTTGCGACTGGCAAGCTGGTCGACATCGGTGAGGCGGTCGGGATCATCGCCGCCCAGTCGATTGGGGAGCCGGGCACGCAGCTGACCATGCGTACCTTCCACACCGGGGGTGTGGCGTCCGCCGAAGACATCACTGAAGGTTTGCCTCGTGTGGTCGAGCTCTTCGAGGCGCGTCAGCCCAAGGGCAAGGCGCCGATCTCGGAGGCCGCTGGTCGGATCCGCATCGAGGATACCGACAAGACGCGCAAGATCGTCGTCGTACCCGACGACGGATCCGACGAGCAGGCCTATCCCGTCAGCAAGCGCACGCGGTTACTGGTCGAAGAGGGCTCCCATGTGGGTGTCGGGGAGCAGATGACCATCGGCAAAGCCGACCCGCAGGACGTGCTTCGAATCCTCGGGCCACGCAAGACCCAAGAACATCTGGTCGAGCAGGTGCAGGAGGTCTATCGTCGCCAGGCCGTGGCGATCCACGACAAGCACATCGAGATCATCATTCGGCAAATGTTGCGCCGGATCACGGTCATCGAGAGTGGCGACTCCGACCTACTGCCGGGCGAGTTGGCCGAGCGCATCCGATTCGAGACCGAGAACCGTCGGGTGGTCGCCGAAGGCGGCACCCCGGCATCGGGCCGACCGGTGCTGATGGGCATCACCAAGGCGTCGCTGGCGACCGAGTCCTGGCTGTCGGCTGCCTCCTTCCAGGAGACCACCCGGGTGCTCACCGATGCGGCGATCCACGGCAAGTCCGATTCGCTGCGCGGGCTGAAGGAGAACGTCATCTTGGGCAAGCTCATCCCGGCGGGCACCGGACTGGAGCGTTATCGCAACATTCGGGTCGAGCCGACCGAGGAGGCCAGGGCGCAGGCGTACGCCGTCAATTACGACGACTACGACTACGACTTCGGTCAGCCGACAACTCAGCCGGTGGCGTTGGACGACTTCGACTTCGGCTCCTACCGAGGCTGAGCTCGCGCGCAGGCTCATCGCGGAATCTGTGCTCGACGCAGCCGGCGGCATCCAATAGCTCCCCGAGCGGGATTTCGAGTTGGTGCGCCGACGGTTTCGTCTGCCGACCCCAGACCGGCAGCGGATCCTTCGCTGCCAAGACGGCAGATACTTCCTCGACGTGGGATGGGATGACTTCGAGGCCGGCGTGGAGATCCATGGCATCCGCGTTAGCCTGAGCGGTCATGGAGACCCCGATCCGCAAGCAGCGGCTGTCGGTTCGGGCGCTGGTACGCCGAGGCGACCGGATTCTACTGGCCCGTATCGCGCCTTCCGGATACGGCACTGCGGGCACCTGGACCCTTCCCGGTGGAGGGGTCGACCACGGAGAACACCCCGAGGAGTCGTTGCGTCGGGAGATGTATGAGGAGACGGGCCTCCTGGTTCGGCCCGAAGGGCTGATCGAGGTATTCTCCCGACATTTCACCGGCCGGGCGCCGTCTGGCGTGCTCGAGGACCACCACGGTGTCCATCTAATCTATTCGGTGACCATCTCCTCAGACAACGGCGAGCCACGTGTCGTCGAGACAGACGGCACGACCGACATGGTCCGCTGGGTGGCCGGTGACGAGATCGAGGCACAACTCCTGCCGGTTTCGGAGGTCGTCCGCCACGCATTGACCCTGCGGCGGCTCGATTGAGAGCCGCTGACGAGCTTCTAGACGCATTCAGGGGCGGATTGCAGAGCTCCATCTCCTTCTGTCCTGCACCCTGATGTGTAATTATAATTACATGCTTACGCAACCAG
The DNA here is from genome assembly GCA_050998615.1 of Nocardioidaceae bacterium. Taxonomy (GTDB): domain Bacteria; phylum Actinomycetota; class Actinomycetes; order Propionibacteriales; family Nocardioidaceae; genus JBPCQA01. Next base: position 17,911 of record JBPCQA010000024.1, on the reverse strand, counting down.
CCACCGAGGCGGACATCAGGGCGTGGTTTATCGGCAGACTGCCGAAGGACTGGACCCAACACCCGGCCCACATCACCGTCGACCGCGAAGAGATCACCACGCAGATCCAGCTCGACTCTGTCGAGCTCGACGCAGACGCATCGGACGACGCTTGGATTCAGGCCGACGCGGGCCGCATCTCGGCTTGGCGTGAGGAAACCCGCGAGGCCCGGATGACGATCGCGCGCGAGGCGGAGGCTCGCTTCGACCGAAAGGTGTCATGGGCAGCCTCCATCGAGGACAGTACGGCGCTGTTCACCCACCTCGCCGTACCCGTGATGACCCGGCTGCGCCAACCACAGCGCCAGGTGCTCGACACGCTCGTCGAGGCGGGAGTCGCGAGGTCGCGGGCAGACGCGCTGCAATGGTGTGTCCGCCTGGTCGGCAAGCACAGCGATGAGTGGCTCGCCGATCTACGCTCGGCAATGGAGCAGGTTCGCACCGTGCGCGATGAGGGACCCGACCAGCCATCGGCCTGATTTTTCCGTCACGGTGATACCTCGACACCCCAATCGGCCGGATGAAACCATGTAGGGGTGTTGATTCACCTCGACACCGAGCTTTAGCCGGGAATATCTGGGCCACTTTGACCCATGATACGGGAGCCGGTAATCTTGGTCTTCGTGCCTAGAGTCTCTCTAGGTCCTCTTGAGTGCCCGACGGCTCGCAGCGCGATCTCGCGGTGTGATCCATCACCGGCCATGAGGTTAGCGCACGACCCATCCGACACCAGGGCTGGCAGTTGGCTGGACACCGTCAGCGTCCGAGTGGCACGCCTGGACGCTTGGGTTGGTCCCGCAAACGCCCGAAGCGCACGTGCTCCACACAGAACGCCGCATAGAACGCGTCCCGCTGAACATCGACAGGAAAGAGAACCACGCGGTGCCCACCATCAACCAGCTGGTCCGTAAGGGTCGCCAGGACCAGGTGTCGAAGACCAAGACACCAGCCCTGAAGGGATCTCCTCAGCGGCGTGGCGTGTGCACGCGTGTTTACACGACGACGCCGAAGAAGCCGAACTCCGCTCTCCGCAAGGTGGCTCGAGTGCGCTTGACCAGCGGCATCGAGGTGACTGCCTATATCCCCGGCGTCGGCCACAACCTGCAGGAGCACTCCATCGTTCTCGTGCGTGGCGGCCGGGTGAAAGACTTGCCAGGTGTTCGTTACAAGATCATCCGCGGCTCTCTGGACACCCAAGGGGTTAAGAATCGCAAGCAGGCGCGCAGTCGCTACGGCGCGAAGAAGGAGAAGAGCTAATGCCACGCAAGGGCCCGGCCCCCAAACGACCGGTCGAGATCGACCCCGTTTACGGCAGCCCGCTGGTCACCCAGCTCATCAACAAGGTGCTCGTCGACGGCAAGAAGCAGGTCGCGGAGAACATCGTGCACACCGCGTTGGAAGGCTGTCGTAACAAGACGTCCACCGACCCAGTCGTCACGCTCAAGCGTGCCCTCGACAACGTCAAGCCGACGCTGGAGGTGCGCAGCCGCCGAGTTGGTGGCGCGACGTATCAGGTGCCGGTCGAAGTCCGCGTGCCTCGCCAGACCACTCTCGCGTTGCGCTGGCTGGTGCAGTACTCCCAGGCCCGCCGGGAGAAGACCATGTCAGAGCGGCTCATGAACGAGCTCCTCGACGCAGCCAACGGGCTCGGAGCGGCAGTCAAACGCCGCGAGGACACGCACAAGATGGCCGAGTCCAACAAGGCCTTCGCACACTACCGCTGGTGACACGTCACCGGCCTATCCATCGTTAGGGAAACGCCAATCGTGGCAATCGACATCACTACCGATCTCGGCAGAGTCCGCAACATCGGCATCATGGCTCACATCGATGCCGGTAAGACCACGACCACCGAGCGCATCTTGTTCTACACCGGAATCAACTACAAGATCGGCGAAGTCCATGAGGGTGCCGCCACCATGGACTGGATGGAGCAAGAGCAAGAGCGCGGCATCACGATCACGTCCGCAGCGACGACGTGCACGTGGAAAGACCACACGATCAATATCCTCGACACCCCGGGCCACGTCGACTTCACTATCGAGGTCGAGCGCTCCCTTCGGGTGTTGGACGGCGCGATCGCGGTTTTCGACGGGGTCGCCGGCGTCGAGCCGCAGTCTGAGACTGTCTGGCGTCAGGCCAACCGTTACCGCGTGCCGCGGATGTGCTTTGTCAACAAGCTTGACCGCACAGGTGCGGAGTTTCACCGCTGCGTCGAAATGATCCAGTCGCGGCTGGGAGCGGTTCCGCTCGTGCTGCAGATCCCCATCGGCACCGAGGCCGACTTCATCGGAGTCGTCGACCTGGTGCAGATGCGGGCGCTGACGTGGCGAGGCGAGACCGTCAAGGGTGAGGACTACACGATCGAGGAAATCCCGGCATCGCATGTGGACGCGGCCCGCGAATGGCGTGATCGGCTGCTGGAGACGCTCGCCGAAGCAGACGACGAGATGATGGAGCTCTACCTCGAGGGTGAGGAGCCCTCCGTCGAGGCACTTCAGGCTGCAATTCGTCGAGCCACCATCGCCGACAAGTTGACACCGGTTCTCACTGGCACTGCCTTTAAGAACAAGGGAATCCAGCCACTCCTCGACGCGGTGTTGGCGTATCTGCCTTCACCGCTTGACGTGGAGGCGGTGGAAGGTCATGACGTCAAGGACGAGACTGTGGTGGTTGAGCGGCGTCCCAACGAGAAGGAGCCGTTCTCCGCGCTGGCGTTCAAGATCATGGCCGATCCTCACCTCGGCAAGCTGACCTACCTTCGGGTCTACTCCGGTCGCCTCGACACTGGCACGACCGTGCTCAACCCCACCAAAGGCAAGAAGGAGCGCATCGGCAAGATCTACCGGATGCATGCGAACAAGAGGGAAGAGATCGCTTCGGTCGGCGCAGGCCACATCGTCGCGGTCATGGGTCTCAAGGACACGACCACCGGAGAGACACTGTGCGATCAGGCGCACCCGGTTGTGCTCGAGTCAATGACGTTCCCGGCTCCGGTCATTCACGTCGCGATCGAGCCGAAGTCCAAGGGTGACCAAGAGAAACTCGGTACGGCAATCCAGCGCCTCTCGGAGGAAGACCCGACGTTCCAGGTCCGCACTGACGACGAGACCGGCCAGACGATCATCGCCGGGATGGGCGAGCTCCACCTCGAGGTGCTTGTCGACCGGATGCGACGCGAGTTCCGGGTCGATGCGAACGTTGGCAAACCACAAGTTGCCTACCGCGAGACGATTCGTCGCCCCGTCGACAAGGTCACTTACGTTCACAAGAAGCAGACCGGTGGCTCCGGTCAGTTCGCGAAGGTCATCATCGACATGGAGCCGACGGGTGGCGGCGATGGCGGCTACGAGTTCGTCAACGCCGTGACCGGCGGTCGCATCCCGCGCGAGTACATCCCGCCGGTGGATGAGGGCATCCAGGAGGCCATGGAGTTCGGCGTGTTGGCCGGCTACCCGATGGTCGACATCAAGGTCACCCTGCAAGACGGCGCCTACCACGACGTCGACTCATCCGAGATGGCGTTCAAGATGGCCGGCCGGATGGTGTTCAAGGAGGCCGCCCGCAAGGCAGACCCCGTGCTGCTCGAGCCGATGATGGCAGTAGAGGTCACCACGCCCGACGACTACATGGGCGACGTGATTGGTGACATCAACTCACGGCGTGGGCAGATCCAGGCCATGAAGGAAGCCGTCGGCGGAGCGAAGCTGGTGAAGGCTCTGGTACCGCTGTCTGAGATGTTCGGATACGTTGGTGACCTGCGGTCGAAGACCCAGGGTCGCGCCTCGTATTCTATGCAGTTCGACTCGTACGCCGAGGTTCCCAGGAATGTCGCCGACGAGATCGTCCAGAAGGTCCGAGGCGAGTAGCCCTGCAGGGCCGCTTCTCGGCGTACACGTAACGAGTCAGGTTTCTAAATCTAGGAGGAAGTCCAAGTGGCGAAGGCCAAATTCGAGCGGACCAAACCGCACGTAAACATCGGCACCATCGGCCACATCGACCACGGGAAGACCACTCTGACCGCGGCGATCTCGAAGGTGCTGCACGACAAGTACCCCAACCTGAACCCTCAGTGGGCATTCGACGACATCGACAAGGCCCCTGAGGAGAAGCAGCGCGGCATCACGATTTCGATCGCCCACATCGAGTACCAGACCGCGTCGCGTCACTACGCTCACGTCGACTGTCCGGGACACGCCGACTACATCAAGAACATGATCACCGGCGCGGCCCAGATGGACGGCGCGATCCTCGTGGTTGCGGCCACTGACGGCCCGATGCCGCAGACCCGTGAGCACGTGTTGCTTGCGCGTCAGGTCGGCGTGCCGGCGATCGTCGTCGCGCTCAACAAGTGCGACATGGTTGAAGACGAGGAGCTCATCGAGCTGGTCGAGCTTGAGGTGCGTGAGCTGCTGTCGGAGTACGAGTTCCCCGGCGACGACACCCCGGTGGTGCGGGTTGCCGCGTTCCCGGCGCTGCAGGGCGACGAGAAGTGGGGTCAGTCGGTTCTTGAACTGATGGACGCTGTCGACGAGTTCATCCCGCAGCCCGAGCGTGACACCGAGAAGCCGTTCTTGATGCCCGTCGAGGACGTCTTCACGATCACCGGTCGCGGCACCGTGATCACCGGGCGGATCGAGCGCGGCGTCGTAAAGATCAACGAGACGGTTGACATCATCGGCATCCGCGACAACAAGCAGTCGACGACGGTTACCGGCATCGAGATGTTCCGCAAGCTGCTCGACACGGGTGAGGCGGGCGAGAACGTCGGGCTGTTGCTGCGCGGCACCAAGCGTGAAGACGTGGAGCGCGGCATGGTCGTGATCAAGCCTGGCTCGACGACGCCGCACACCAACTTCGACGCCAACGTCTACATCCTGAGCAAGGAGGAGGGCGGCCGGCACACGCCGTTCTTCAACAACTACCGTCCTCAGTTCTACTTCCGTACGACGGACGTGACCGGCGTTGTCACGTTGCCTGAGGGCACCGAGATGGTCATGCCCGGTGACAACACCGAGATGGCAGTGGAGCTCATCCAGCCGATCGCCATGGAAGACGGTCTGCGCTTCGCGATCCGCGAAGGCGGCCGCACCGTCGGCGCTGGCCGAGTTACCAAGATCAACAAGTAGCATCGCCACCTGCCACCAACGCCGAGAGGCCCCGTCCCCCATGTGGGGGCGGGGCCTCTCGGCGGTTGCGACGGTAGTTGAGGAGCGAGCCATCCCACGGTAGTTGAGGAGTGAGCGCAACGAGCGTCTCGTAACCCCCGCCCTGAGAACCTCTCGGTTTCGCCACCGCAGGCCAGGTTGGTTGCCCAGATCGACGACCTTGAGGTCGCCCGGATCGGCGAGCTGGCCCGCGCCGACCATTGCAGCCAGCCGACCATGACTACCCAGGTTCAGCGGCTCGAAGAGCTCGGTTGGGCCACCAGGGTCACCGACCCGGTCGATGCCCGCGCAGTGCTGGTCTCGCTGACCGCCGAAGGGCGCCGGCTGCTAGGCGAGGTTCGCCTGTCACGTGCAGCGGTCGTAGCACCACCCATCGATCGGCTGAGCGTTGACCAACAACAACACATGGCGGAGGCCCTGACTATCCTCCACCAGCTGCTGGACATTGCAGCCACGCACGATGCTGTTTCCAGGCACCCCGCGGCGCCAGCCGGCTCTGCATCGGCGGCGGCACACTTCGACGACGTACGGGAGAGCCACTGAGCATGTGGCGTCAATCAAAGGCAGTCTGGGCGGTGGCATTCGCCTGTGTCATCGCGTTCATGGGGATCGGGCTGGTTGACCCGATCCTGAAGCCGATCGCTGACCAGTTGGGCGCCTCGCCGTCGCAGGTGTCCTTGCTGTTCACCAGCTACATGGCCGTTATGGGCGTCGCGATGCTGATCACAGGCGTGGTCGCCAGCCGGATCGGCGCCAAGCGCACGCTGCTGCTCGGACTCGTCGTGATCATCATCGGTGCCGCCTTGGCAGGCATGCAGGATTCGATCAACGGTGTGGTGGCGTTTCGAGCTGTGTGGGGCCTGGGGAACGCCCTGTTCATCGCCACCGCCCTCGCCACGATCGTCAGCTCCGCAAAGGGATCCGTTGGCCAGGCGATCATCTTGTACGAGGCGGCGCTTGGCCTCGGCATCGCCGCGGGTCCGCTGATCGGCGGCGAGCTGGGGTCGATATCGTGGCGTGGTCCGTTCTTCGGTGTGTCGGTCTTGATGGCCGTCGCCCTGGTCGGTACGACGTTCCTGCTGCGACTGCAACGGCGCTTCGGCACGTTGCCTACCGTGGTGGCATCTTTGACGTGTCTGTCGGCGATCTTGGCGGCGATGGCGATTTGGACCGACAGCAAGGCGGTGCTGGCCAGCTGCGTAATCGTCGCGGGGGCCTTCCTCGGCATCAACAACACGTTGGTGACCGAGACGGTGATGAAGGCCGCGCCGGTCGAGCGCGGCGTCGCGTCGGCGGCGTACAGCTTCGTCCGGTTCGGCGGCGGAGCGGTCGCGCCCTGGCTCGCCGGCAAGCTCGGCGAGTCGATCAACGCCCATGTGCCCTTCTGGATGGGCGCGGGCGCGGTTCTTGTCTCGGCGCTGGTGCTGGCGAGCGGACGCAGGTTCCTTGCCCACATCGACGCCCAGCCAGGGCATGGGGCGCCGGTCGAGGGCAGCCCCGAGGAGGCGGAGTTGGTGACGGTAGCCGACGCCTGAGCCGGGTTGTGCTGAACGATCCAGCGCCATCATCTTGCGCTGAGCTCGTTCTGGCCGCCTGCCCTGGCCGCATGTACGTCGGATCTGTGGGCTCACCGGGCGCCGTCAGGGGTTGCCCGCAACTGCGATGACGAGCCCGAAGTCGTAGAGTCGACACTATGAGCGAAGAGGCAACCCCGATCGCCTACACGGCGCTAGCTGCTGACACCCCGGTGCAGGCCAGTGACGGCCATCGGTTCGGGGTGGTGGAACGCGTCTTGTCGGTGCCCGAGTTGGACGTCTTCGACGGCATCGTGGTGCGAACTGATGGCGGCTCCCGATTTGTCGATGCCAGCCAAGTCGGGCAGATCACAACGTCGTACGTCGAATGCCGCCTCTCCGCCGATCAGGCGGCGAACCTCCCGGAGCCCGAGGGCGAGCCGACATTCACGGTGGACCCAAGCGACGACAGCGGGAACTCATTGGCCGACCGGTTCGGCCGGATGTTCGGCCGAGGCAAATGGAAGCGCAACACCTAAAGAAGCACAACATTTGATAGGAATGCAGCCATGAGTGTCAAGGAGTGGTTGCTGGGTCCGGCCGAGCGTGGCAATCCGGCAACCCGTCTCGACCGAAGGCATGCCGACGGAGCCGCCTGGACCACGGGCAACGATGTCACAGTGCTGATCCACGGCGCGACGTACTTCCCTGAGCTCGCCAGATGCGTGGACGGAATGCGCTCTGGTGATCACCTGATGTTCACCGACTGGCGTGGCGACCCTGATCAGCGGGTTGGCGAGGCTGGCTTGGCGATCGGCCAACTCTTTTGTCGGGCCGCGGCACGAGGCGTGATCGTCAAGGGGCTGGTCTGGCGCTCGCATCTTGACCGGTTCGCGTTCTCCGAGGAAGAGAACCGGCATCTGGGCGAGGAGATCGAAGCCGCCGGCGGTGAGTGTTTGCGCGACATGCGGGTGCGCCCGGGCGGATCACACCATCAGAAGTTCGTGGTCCTGCGGCATCCGGGCCGCCCCGAGCTCGACGTCGCCTTCGCTGGTGGCATCGACCTCTGCCACAGCCGGTACGACGACGACGCGCATGCCGGCGATGCGCAACACCAGAAGATGGCGAAGATATACGGCCCTCGGCCACCGTGGCACGATGTGCAGCTCGCGATTCGCGGGCCGGCGGTCGGGGACATCGAGACCGTCTTCCGCGAGAGGTGGGAAGACCCGGCCCCGTTGAGCCGCAATCCGATCGATCGGCTCATCGACGTCGTACGCCGCGAAGACAGCCGCCCCGACCCCCTGCCGCCTCCCCTGCCGGACCCCGAGCCGTGCGGTCATCAGACTGTGCAGGTTTTGCGGACCTACCCGCATCGACGTGAGGGCTACCCTTTCGCACCCGCCGGCGAGCGGAGCGTGGCCCATGCCTACACGAAGGTGACCGCACTGGCCAAGAGCCTTATCTACGTCGAAGACCAGTACTTCTGGGCGTCGGACGTGGTCAGTTGTTTCGCGGACGCGTTGCGCCGCAATCTCGAGCTGCACCTGATTGTGGTCATCCCCCATCACCCGGACCAGGATGGCCGGTTCTCCAAGCCGCCCAACTTGGTCGGGCGCCAGCAGGCAGTCGACCTGGTGCGGCGTGCTGGCGGTGACCGGGTGGCAATCTACGGGATCGAAAACCACGCGGGCGTCCCGGTATACGTGCACGCGAAGGTCTGCGTGATCGACGACATCTGGTCGTCAGTAGGCTCAGACAACGTCAACCGGCGGTCGTGGACCCACGATTCCGAGCTGTCCTGCGCGGTGATGGACGATGATGTCGACGCGACAGACACTGGGCAGCCCGTCACTGCTGCGGAGACCGGGCGGTTCGCTCAGCGACTCCGGCTGACGCTCGCTCGCGAGCACCTTGACCGCTCCGCTGGCGACGATGGCGCTCTGGTCGATCCCCTCAAGGCCTTTGCCGCGTTCGAGCAGAGCGCACGCGCCTTGCAAAAGTGGCATGACGGCGGACGACAGGGCCCGCGGCCGCCGGGACGTTTGCGGCCGTACGACGCCCCCCGCCTCGACTCTCGCACGCTTGCCTGGGCCACCCCGCTCTACAACGTCGTGTACGACCCCGACGGCCGCCCCCGCCGACTGCGCCGTACGACCCAGTTCTGACCGGACGTCGGACCAGGAGTGAGCCTGCTGACGGCCCACTGCAGCCCCGTGACCTCGATGTCTAGACCAACTCCAGCGCTCCACTTCTGCGAGCGCGTCGCTCCACGGCCCGAAACGCCGCGATCCCCACAATCGGCAGGCCGACGGAGAAACCGGCGAGGGGGATCAGATCGCCGGATAGGTCGGTGATCGACGATCCTCGTGTGACCGCGTCCACCATCGCCGAGATTCCGTAGCCGAACGGCAAACAGCGGGCCGGAGCCTCGATCCAGCCGGGCATCAACGCGATGGGGTACATCGTGCCGGCCAACAGCAACATGATGGGGAACAGCAGGTTCGACAGTTGATTGGCATCGCGGATGGCCAGGCCGATGGCGCCGACGAGCATGCTGAAGCCCCACATGCACACCATGAAAAGCAACACGGTCATCAGCAGAGCCGCGACGTTGAACGAGACAGGCAGTCCAAACGCCGCCACGCCCACGCCGACGGTGAAAGCGGCCGTGATCAACGACTCGCAGATCGAGAACAGCTGGAATCCGGCTAGCCACGCATACCTGGGCGCCGGGGCTAGGAAGAGGTTGCCGAGCGTCCCACGCTGACGCTCGCCGTCGAGGATCTCCGCCGCGTTGAACTGCATCCCGAACAGCATCGCCATCCCAGCGCCACCAACGACCGCGTAGTCGCGAAGGGCCGGGTTGTCCCGATAGATCAGCGCGATGGTCAGCAGGTTGAAGATCGGAAATCCCAGCCACACCAGCGCGTAGAACCCCAAACCCGAGGTTTGCAGCCGGGTCTTCATCACTGCCTCAGCCGCCGCCGGGACGACCCGAAGAGTTGCGGCGATGGGCATCCGGGCGACCGGTCGGCGCGTAGCAACCACATCCGGCGCCGTCACAGCAGGTCCAAGGTGGCGCGACGGCGGACGACGTCGTCCAGATGGTGCAGTCCCCATAACCCGGCGGCGAGGAAGAGCAGGCTGGTCGCGGCCGAGGCGGCCAACGCCGGCCAGACCTCGGCAAGCGAGGCCCCTGACAACGTCGTAGCTCGTAACGCGTCGACGGCGTGGGCGATCGGCAAGACGTCGGACACCCACTGCAACCATTCGGGAAACACGGACCGAGGGACGAAGAGACCGGCCAGCAGATAGACCGGTCCCTGGAGGAAGTTGGACAGCGCGTTGGACTGGCGAGACAAGACGAACAGTCCGCCGAAGCCGAGCCCGATGCACAGACAACAGCCGTAGACAGCGGCCAGGGTCACCAACACCGCGACCGGGTGGTCGAGTCGAAAGTCGGCGCCGAAGAGCACGCCGGCAAGAACGCTGACGATCAGCGCCGGGACGTTGAACAAGATGCTGCCCACTCCGTAACCGACGATCACGGACGAGATGCGACCGGGCGCGACAAGCACGGAGCTGACGGTGCCCTGATAGACCTCGGACTGGATGGCATTCCCCGAGCCCCATACCGTCGACGACCAGGCCAACGAGCCGAGCATTCCGACCACGAGGAAGCCCATCGCGTCGACACCAGCCACCTGATGCTGCCCGGAGATGTCGTAGACGAGGTGGAAGCCTACCAGAGTCAACACGGGCCCGAGCGGTCCCCTGATCAGCATGATCGGATTGGACGCGAATCGGAGCAAGAACACGCGAGCGGTGCCAGTCACGAGCCGGACTTCTGTGTGTCGTGGCCTGATCTGGCCATGAACGCTGACGCCCGCGTCGGCCTGCAGGCTCACGATTGCTGCTCGACCGTCTGCTCGGCGCCAGGGGCTTCGTATTCTCGCCCGGTGGCACCAAGGAAGGCGTCTTCTAAGGACGGCTCACGAATCTCGATGCCGCGGACCGCAGCTCCGGCCACTCGAAGCAACGCCAGGGCTTCGTCGAGGGCAGCTGTTGTGTTCGTGCAGCGAAGAGACACCAGTTCGTCGTTGCCCGGCTGGTGGGCCACACTCACCACAGCTGGCAGTCTCGAGAGACGCGACGTGACCACGTGAGCAGCCGCACCGAGAGGTCCGGCGAGTCGGATCACGACCTGGCGGTCTGCGGGCGCAGCCGCCTTCAGCTGGGTCGGCGTGCCCTCGGCGACGATCCTTCCCTTGTCGACGATCGCGAGCTGATCGCAGAGGACGTCCGCCTCGTGCATGTCATGAGTGGACAACAGCACGGTGTGGGTCGGCACCAGCCCGGCAATGAGTGAGCGTACGTCGATGGCCGCCGCCGGATCCAGACCGATGGACGGCTCGTCCAAAATCACCACCGGCGGCGCGTGCACCAGCGTCTTGGCGATGTGGAGCCGCTGCTTCATGCCACGGGAGTAGCTCTCGACTCGCTCATCCACCCGATCCGTGAGACCCACAGCCTCCAGCAACTCGGCCGAGCGGGCCTTGATCGCGTCGTCGGCCATGCCGTAGAGCCGGCCGAAGTATCGAAGGTTCTCCCGCGCCGACAGCTGGCTGTAGAGGCCCTTGTCCCCGCCGAACAAGACCCCGAGCCGTCGGCGCACCTCCACCTCGTCACCGACGACGTCGAAACCGTCGACGGTCGCCAGCCCAGAAGTCGGGATGAGCAGCGTCGACAACATCTTGATCGTGGTCGTCTTGCCGGCACCGTTCGGTCCGAGCAGGCCAAAGATCGTGCCGCGAGGCACCGCGAAGCTGATGCCGCGGACCGCCTCGATCACCTCGCTCGAGCGAAACCAGCCCGAGCGTTTGCGGTAGCTGCGCCGCAAGTCGCTCGCGACGATGACCCGGTCTGGGGTTGGGACGTCGGCCACGCCGGATTCTGTGGCGCCAAGTCTGGGGATCGAGGACATCGCACCAGTATGGTGTCGGAGCGACGTCGCGTCAAGAGAAACACGCACCGCAATGGTGCCGTAACCGCCTCCGCACCTCCCGTATAACCGACCTGGGCTCAATAGGTTCAGCCCGGCAGGCAACTCGTTCGGGCACGTGGCCATGGCACCGTCGGTTTTGCATGGCTGGCCGGCATCTGACAGACTATCGGGGTTGCTCAGGCGGGGTCGCCGGGGCGAGCCGGGCTCAACGGAGCCTCGGTTCGCCGAAACGGAGACGCCACTTCGGCCCGGCGCCCATCAGGGGGCGGTGAGGCTAACCATCCCAGTTCAACGACTACCCACTCGGCATGCCGTGTGCACAGCGCCCGACACACCCGACCTCGGGGGTCGGCACACTGAGCCTGGGTCACAGCAGTTCACGCGTCACAGCAGTTCAGTGCCGCGCAGTCAAATGTCACAGCGGTTCAAGTCAGAGCCTTTCGGAGAAGGGACCAAGCGAGCATGGCGGGACAAAAGATCCGCATCCGGCTCAAGGCCTACGACCATGAGGTCATCGACAGTTCGGCGCGCAAGATCGTCGACACGGTGACTCGCACTGGTGCGAAGGTCGCGGGCCCGGTGCCGCTTCCTACCGAGAAGAACGTGTTCTGTGTGATCCGCTCACCGCACAAGTACAAGGATAGCCGCGAGCACTTCGAGATGCGCACACACAAACGTCTCATCGACATCATTGACCCGACACCGAAGACGGTCGACTCGCTGATGCGACTCGAGCTGCCGGCCGGTGTCGATATCGAGATCAAGCTCTGAGGGGTACGACACCAATGAGCACAGAAACTGTGAGCACCACACCAGTGAGCACGGCGGGACTGAGTACGCCGCCCAGGGTCAGCGGGCGGACCGTCCGTGGCCTGCTGGGCACCAAGCTTGGCATGACTCAAACCTGGGATGAGAACAATCGCGTCGTGCCGGTGACGGTGATTGAGACCGCCTCCAACGTGGTCACCCAGGTCAGGACCGCCGACACGGATGGGTACGCCGCCGTCCAACTGGGCTTCGGGGAGGTCAAGGCCGCCAAGGTCACCAAGCCGATGGCCGGCCACTTCGCGAGGGCCGGCGTCACACCACGTCGTCACCTCGTCGAGATCCGCACTGCCGATGCCGCCAACTACTCGCTTGGTCAAGCGTTGGGCGCTGACCTTTTTGCTGCGGGTGAGCTGGTGGATGTCACCGGCAAGAGCAAGGGCAAGGGCTTCTCCGGCGTCATGAAGCGGCACGGATTTTCGGGGGTGGGCGCCTCGCATGGTGCACACCGCAATCACCGCAAGCCCGGCTCGATCGGCGGCTGCGCCACGCCCGGCCGCGTCTTCAAGGGCATGCGGATGGCCGGCCGAATGGGCAACGACGTGGTGACCACCCAGAACCTGACGATTCATGACGTCGACGTCGATCGGGGTCTGGTCCTGATCAAGGGCGCGGTTCCCGGCCCGCGAGGCACGGTCGTAGTAGTCCGCACCGCGGTCAAGGCGAAGGGAGCCGAACAGTGAGCGCCATTGATGTCCTCGACGCCACCGGCGGCACGTCGGGCACGGTGGACCTTCCTGCCGAGATTTTCGACATTCCGGTCAACATCCCGCTGATCCACCAGGTCGTCGTTGCCCAGCTCGCGGCCGCCCGCCAGGGCACCCACGCCACTCTGGGTCGCGGCGAGGTGGCCGGCGGCGGTGCCAAGCCGTATCGCCAGAAGGGCACCGGTCGGGCCAGGCAGGGCTCTATCCGCGCGCCGCAGTACGCCGGCGGTGGCGTGGTTCACGGCCCGACGCCGCATGGCTATGCCCAACGCACGCCGAAGAAGATGAAGGCAGCCGCGCTGCGTGCTGCCTTGTCCGACCGGGCGCGCGACGGGCGGGTGCACGTGATCGAGAGCTTCGTGTCCGGCCAGATACCTTCAACGAAGTCGGCGTTGGCCACCTTGGCGCGGGTGAGCGAGCGACCACGTGCGCTCGTCGTCTTGCAGCGAGGGGACGACATCAGCTGGCTCAGTCTGCGCAACGTCGACACGATTCACCCGATCTTCGTAGACCAGCTCAACACGTACGACGTGTTGCTCAGTGACGACGTCATCTTCACCAGGGGCGCGTTCGAGGCGTTCGTGGCCGCGCGGCGCCCGGGCAAGTCGGGCAATGCGGGTGCCACGTCGAGTGATGCCGCCGCGGATCAAGCCGCCGAGGCCGACACCGGCGATGCCGAGGAGGCCGACGCGTGAGCAACCTCTACAAGGATCACCGCGACGTGTTGCTGGCGCCGGTGGTGAGCGAAAAGTCCTACGGCCTGCTCGACCAGAACAAGTACACGTTCTTGGTTCGCAGGGACTCCAACAAGACCGAGATAAAGATCGCGGTCGAGAAGGTGTTCAACGTCAAGGTCAACAGCGTCAACACGATCAACCGCGTCGGCAAGCGCCGACGTACTCGAGACGGCTGGGGCAGCCGGCCCGACACCAAGCGCGCCATCGTCAGCCTTGCTGAGGGTCAGCGCATCGACATCTTCGGAGGTCCGGTCTCCTGACCGGGCTCGACAACGAGGACTGAGAACTCATGGCTATCCGTAAGTACAAGCCGACGTCACCGGGGCGTCGTGGCTCCAGCGTCGCCGACTTCGTGGAGGTCACTCGCGACACCCCGGAGAAGTCCCTGGTGCAGCCGTTGCCGAAGAACGGCGGACGCAACAACCAGGGGCGCATCACGACCCGCCATCAAGGCGGCGGCCACAAACGGGCCTACCGCCTCGTTGATTTCCGTCGCTATGACAAGGACGGCGTGCCGGCATTGGTCGCTCACATCGAATACGACCCGAACCGCACCGCACGCATCGCGCTGCTGCACTACGCCGACGGCGAAAAGCGCTACATCATCGCTCCCACCGGTCTGCGGCAGGGCATGCAAGTGGAGAACGGTGGCAAGGCCGACATCAAGCCTGGCAACAACCTCCCGCTGCGCAACATCCCGGTCGGCACGACCGTGCATGCCATCGAGCTTCGCCCCGGCGGAGGCGCCAAGATCGGCCGCTCGGCGGGTGCGTCGGTTCAGTTGGTCGCCCGGGAGGGCAGCCGTGCCCAGCTGAGGATGCCGTCCGGTGAGATGCGGTACGTCGACGTTCGCTGCCGCGCCACGGTCGGTGCCGTCGGCAACGCCGAGCAGTCCAACATCAACTGGGGCAAGGCCGGTCGGATGCGCTGGAAGGGCAAGCGGCCCACGGTTCGCGGCGTTGCCATGAACCCGATCGACCATCCGCACGGTGGTGGTGAAGGCAAGACATCAGGTGGCCGTCACCCGGTTTCACCGTGGGGCCAGCCCGAAGGCCGGACCCGCAAGCACAAGGCCAGTGACCAGTTGATCGTCCGCCGTCGCAAGAGTGGAAAGCGCTGAGAAGGGGCCTGACGACAATGCCACGTAGCCTGAAGAAGGGTCCGTTCGTCGACGATCACCTGCAAAAGAAGGTGGACGTCCAAAACGACAAGGGAACCAAGAACGTCATCAAGACGTGGTCACGTCGTTCGATGATCGTGCCGACCATGATCGGCCACACGATTGCCGTGCACGACGGACGTAAACACGTGCCGGTCTTCGTGACCGACTCCATGGTGGGACACAAGCTCGGCGAGTTCGCGCCCACCCGCACGTTCCGTGGCCACGAGAAGGACGACCGTAAGAGCCGGCGCCGCTGACGCGGTGTGGGCCTGCCATCGATGACACAGTGATGAGAGAAGTTAGACATGAGCGTTTTGGAGCGTAGGCGGGTGAGCGCCCGCCGGGGGAGCCTGTTGGGCGATCAGCCCGGTGCTTTCGCGTGCGCGCGCTTCGTCCGGGTGACGCCAATGAAGGCCCGTCGCGTGGTCGACATGGTGCGCGGCGCGAGCGTGGACGATGCCCTGGCCACCCTCCGATTCGCCCCGCAAGCCGCCAGTGACACCGTTTACAAGGTGCTCGAGAGCGCCGTTGCCAACGCGACGACGACCGAAGGGCTCGATCGCGGCAACCTCGTGGTGACCAAGGCGATGGTCGACCAGGGGCCAACGATGAAGCGGTTCCGGCCGAGGGCGCAGGGGCGGGCGACCAAAATCCTCAAGCGCACCAGCCACATCACGTTGGTCGTCGAGCCCGCCGACGCCAACCATCGAGCAACCGGAGGATCCCGCTAATGGGCCAGAAGGTCAACCCGAACGGCTTCCGCCTCGGCATCGCCACCGATCACAAGAGCCGCTGGTACGCCGACAAGCTGTACAAGTCGTACGTCGGTGAGGACGTCGCGATCCGTAAGCTGCTCACCAAGGGCATGGATCGCGCCGGCATCAGCCGAGTGGAAATCGAACGCACCCGTGACCGTGTATCGGTGACCATCCACACCGCACGCCCGGGCATCGTGATCGGTCGACGGGGCGCCGAGGCGGACCGCATCCGCGAGAACCTCGAGAAGCTCACCGGCAAACAGGTCAAGCTCAACATTCGCGAGGTGCTCAACCCCGAGGTCGATGCCCAGCTGGTCGCCCAGGGAGTGGCAGAGCAGTTGTCCAGCCGGGTCGCCTACCGCCGTGCGATGCGCAAGGCGATCCAGACCTCGATTCGCTCCGGCGCCAAGGGCATCCGGATTCAGTGCTCCGGTCGGCTTGGTGGCGCGGAGATGTCGCGTTCGGACTTCTATCGTGAGGGCCGAGTGCCCCTGCACACGCTGCGGGCCGACATCGACTACGGCTTCTATGAGGCGAAGACGACATTCGGTCGCATCGGGGTGAAGGTGTGGATCTACAAGGGCGAGGTCGCCGGCACCCGCGCGGAGCGTGAGGCGCAGGCCCTGGCGTTGGCTGCCGCGGGCAACCGTAGCCGGCCCACCCGGCGGCGTACCGACCGAGTCGGTGCCCCCACGCGCACCGACCGACAGCCCTCGGAGGCTGCGACCAGCGGTGGGACCGAGGCGCCCGTGGACGCATCCGTGGGTCCAGTCACCGTGGGCTCAGCGACCGCGGGCGTGGCCACCGCGGAAACGCCTGGACAGGAAGGCTGAGTCATGCTTATTCCTCGTCGGGTGAAGCACCGCAAGCAGCACCACCCCAAGCGCACCGGCGCGGCCAAGGGCGGCACCAAGCTGGCCTTCGGCGACTTCGGCATCCAGGCTGTGGAGTCGGCATACGTCACCAACCGGCAGATCGAGTCCGCCCGGATCGCGATGACCCGCCACATCAAGCGTGGCGGAAAGGTCTGGATCAACATCTACCCGGATCGACCTCTGACAAAGAAGCCGGCAGAGACCCGAATGGGCTCCGGCAAGGGATCCCCCGAATGGTGGATCGCCAATGTCAAGCCCGGCCGGGTGATGTTCGAGCTGTCCGGCGTGTCCGAGGACGTCGCCCGCGAGGCCTTGCGTCGGGCGATCCACAAGTTGCCGATGAAATGTCGTTTCGTCAAGCGCGAGGCAGGTGAATTCTGATGAGTTCCGGGACAAGCACGGCCGAGCTGCGACTCCTTGACAACGACCTGCTCGAGGAGCGGTTGCGCGAGTTCAAGGAAGAGCTGTTCAACCTGCGTTTCCAGGCCGCGACCGGTCAACTGGAGTCACACGGTCGGCTGCGCTCGGTTCGCCGTGACATCGCTCGCGTCTACACGATCATCCGCGAGCGCGAGTTGGGCATCATCGAGCCCGCGAGCCGAGAAGCCGAAGATGAGGGCGCCGCATGAGTGAGGAGACAACAGTGACCCAAACCCCTGAACAAACCATGGACGGCCCCGCCAAGCGCAACAGTCGCAAGTCGCGTGAGGGGCGGGTCATCAGCGACAAGATGGACAAGACGGTCGTGGTTTCCGTCGAGGATCGCGTGAAGCACGCGTTATACGGCAAGGTGCTGCGACGCACCAGCAAGCTGAAGGTCCACGACGAGCAGAACCAGTGCGGCATCGGCGACCGAGTGCTCATTATGGAGACCCGTCCGCTGTCCGCCACCAAGCGTTGGCGGCTCGTCGAGGTTCTCGAGAAGGCCAAGTAAGAGCCAGGCAGACAACCAGGAGATATCCGATGATCCAGCAGGAATCGCGACTCAAGGTCGCCGACAACACCGGTGCCAAGCAGATCTTGTGCATCCGGGTGCTCGGCGGCTCTGGTCGGCGCTATGCAGGCATCGGCGACGTCATCGTTGCCACCGTGAAGGACGCGATTCCCGGTGGCAACGT
>JBPCQA010000044.1:0-58840 GCA_050998615.1 Nocardioidaceae bacterium | reverse complement strand
TTCCCCCCCCCCCCCCCCCTCGGTTTGCCGCCGTGCCCCACCCCCGCTTTGTTTTTTTTTTTTTCTTCCCCCTGCCCTCCCCCCCCCCCCCGGGCCGCGAACATGGGCACAGCGGCGTCGGCGTGCGGAGCACGGCGGGCGCCGCGGAGCGAGACTTGTCCGGTGGAGGACGCGGGATGTTCGAGACGCCGTACGGAGCCGCCGAAGTCACGCACGTCTGCCTGAACGACGGCGTGATCGAGGGTCTGCGACTGGTCGACCGGCCGGCGTTCTCCGTGCAGTACCACCCCGAGGCGGCGGCGGGCCCGCATGACGCCGTGCACCTGTTCGACAGGTTCGTCGAACTGATCGTTCGCCGGGGCTCTGCTGGCGCGGTGGTTTCGAGACGCTCGCTGTTGCTCGCTCCTCAACAACCAGGTGCCATGGCGCCTGCTGCGCGACCACCGGTGGGTGCGGTGGTTTCGAGACGGTCGCAAGGCGACCTCCCCAACCACCGTGCGAAGCGCGGTCGGCGTACCGACATCCACTCGGTGCTGGTGATCGGGTCGGGCCCGATCGTGATCGGCCAGGCGTGCGAGTTCGACTACTCTGGCACCCAGGCCTGCCGGGTGCTCAAGAGCGAGGGTCTGCGCGTGGTGCTGGTGAACTCCAACCCGGCCACGATCATGACCGACCCCGAGCTGGCCCATGCGACGTACGTCGAGCCGATCACCCCCGACTTCGTCGCGATGGTGATCGACAAGGAGCGCCCGGATGCGCTGCTCGCCACCCTCGGCGGCCAGACCGCGCTCAACGTCGCGGTGGCGCTGCACCAGCAAGGGATCCTCGAGAAGTACGGCGT
Organism: Nocardioidaceae bacterium; assembly: GCA_050998615.1. Lineage (GTDB taxonomy): Bacteria > Actinomycetota > Actinomycetes > Propionibacteriales > Nocardioidaceae > JBPCQA01. The sequence continues at coordinate 57,999 of JBPCQA010000044.1, read as the reverse complement.
CGAGCTGATCGGGGCGTCGATCGAGGCGATCGACGCCGGGGAGAATCGTGAGTCGTTCAAGCGCATCGTCAGCTCAATCGGCGGCGATGTCGCACGCAGCGTGAGTTGCCGCCGCCTTACCGAGTGCGTCGAGGCCGCGCAGACGCTTGGTTTTCCGGTGGTTGTCCGACCTTCGTTCACCATGGGTGGTGCCGGCTCGGGGATGGCGTACGACGAAGCTGACCTGACCCGGATCGCCGGCGCCGGCCTGGCTGCCAGCCCCACCACCCAGGTCTTGCTCGAGGAATCGGTGCTGGGTTGGAAGGAGTACGAGCTCGAGGTGATGCGCGACGGCCACGACAACACCGTGATCGTCTGCTCGATCGAAAACCTCGACCCGATGGGCGTGCACACCGGCGATTCGATCACTGTCGCGCCGGCGATGACCCTGACCGACCGTGAATACCAGCAGATGCGCGACCTGGCGATCGGGGTGATCCGTGCCGTCGGCATCGAGACCGGCGGGTGTAACATCCAGTTCGCGGTCGAGCCAGCCACCGGCCGGATCATCGTCATCGAGATGAACCCCCGGGTTTCGCGCTCCAGTGCGCTGGCGTCGAAAGCCACCGGCTTCCCGATTGCCAAGATCGCGGCCAAGGTGGCGATCGGCTACTCACTCGACGAGATCGCCAACGACATCACCCGCCAGACGCCGGCCAGCTTCGAGCCGAGCCTCGACTACGTCGTGGTGAAAGTCCCACGGTTTACGTTCGAGAAGTTCCCGGCGGCCGACCCAACCCTCACCACGCACATGAAGAGCGTGGGGGAGGCGATGGCGATCGGCCGCAATTTCACCGAGGCGCTGCAAAAGGCGCTGCGCTCGGTGGACACCAGCGACGCTGTGTTCGGCTGGGCCGGCCGCCCAGGTGACAAGCATGCGCTGCTTGAGCGCGCCGCGACACCGCACGACGGTCGGTTGCGCCTGGTCATGGACGCGATCCGGGCCGGGGCGACGCCCGACGAGGTCCATGCATGCACCGGCATCGATCCGTGGTTCGCCGATCAGCTGTCGCTCATCAACGAGGTCGCCGCTGAGATCGCGGCCGCACCGACGCTGACCGCCGAGCTGCTGCGGCTGGCCAAACGGCATGGCTTCTCCGACGCCCAACTCGCCGAGCTGACCGGCTCAACCGAAGACACCGTACGCGGCGTGCGTTGGGAGCTCGGCGTGCGCCCGGTCTACAAGACGGTCGACACGTGCGCCGCCGAGTTCGATGCGCACACGCCCTACCACTACTCGTCGTACGACGACGAGACCGAGGTGCGGCCGCGCACCAAACCCGCCGTGATCGTGCTAGGCAGTGGCCCCAACCGGATCGGCCAGGGCATCGAGTTCGACTACTCCTGCGTGCATGCTGCGACCGCCTTGTCGGCCGCCGGCTTCGAGACCGTGATGGTCAACTGCAACCCCGAGACCGTGTCGACCGATTACGACACGTCGGACCGGCTCTACTTCGAGCCGTTGACGCTGGAGGACGTGCTCGAGGTCGTCGCCGCCGAATCAGCCGCCGGCCCGATCGCCGGCGTGATCGTGCAACTTGGCGGCCAGACGCCGCTCGGCTTGGCGCAAGGGCTCGCGGACGCCGGCGTCCGGATCGTCGGCACCAGCCCGGCGGCGATCGAGACCGCCGAGGACCGCGGCGCGTTCGGCCGGGTGCTCGCGGCAGCCGGCCTGCCGGCGCCGAGACACGACATCGCCACCTCGCCGGCGCACGCCGCCCGCATCGCGGCGAAGGTCGGCTACCCCGTCCTGGTGCGGCCGTCGTTCGTGCTGGGCGGTCGCGGCATGCAGATCGTGTACGCCGAGACCGAGCTGGCGCGGGCCATGCACAGCCTGCAGATTGGCGGCGCGCCGGTTTCGGCGACACGTCCGGTGCTGGTCGACCACTTCCTCGACGACGCGGTCGAGATCGACGTCGACGCGCTCTACGACGGTGTCGAGCTCTTCGTCGGCGGTGTGATGGAACACATCGAGGAGGCCGGCGTGCACTCCGGAGACTCGTCGTGCGCACTGCCGCCGATCACGCTAGGACGTGAGGACATCGAACAAATCCGCCGATCGACCCACGCGATCGCCGACGGTGTCGGGGTAGTCGGCCTTGTCAACATCCAGTTCGCGCTCGTCAGCGACGTGCTCTACGTGCTCGAGGCAAACCCGCGGGCGTCTCGGACCGTGCCGTTCGTCTCCAAGGCCACCGCGACGCCGCTGGCCAAGGCCGCCGCTCGCATCATGCTCGGCGCCTCGATCGCGCAGCTGCGGTCCGAGGGCCTGCTCCCGGCGTACGGCGACGGCGGCAATTTGCCAGTGACCGCACCGGTCGCGGTCAAGGAGGCGGTGCTGCCGTTCAACCGTTTCCACGCCGCCGACGGCACCAGCGTGGACACCGTGCTGGGCCCTGAGATGCGTTCGACCGGCGAGGTCATGGGGGTTGACACCAGCTTCGGCACTGCGTTCGCCAAGGCTCAGGAGGCGGCGATCGGTGGGCTGCCGCTGCGTGGCCGCGCCTTCGTGTCGGTGGCCAATCGCGACAAGCGGCACATGATCTTCCCGATCAAGCGGCTGGCCGACCTGGGCTTCGAGATCCTAGCCACCGCGGGCACCGCCATGGTGCTGCAGCGCAACGGCGTGCCCGCAACCGTGGTGCGCAAGCACTCCGAGGGTCCGGGGCCCGACGGCGAGCCGACGATCGTGGGTCGCATCGTGAGCGGCGAGGTCGACCTGGTGATCAACACCCCGCACGGCGTCACTTCCGGCGGCTCACCCCGGGTGGACGGCTACGAGATCCGCACCGCGTCGGTCGCCGCCAACATTCCATGCATCACCACGGTGCAAGGGCTCGGCGCCGCCGTTCAAGGGCTGGAAGCCACCATCGCGGGAAATCTGGCGGTCAGGTCGTTACAGAGCTGGGCCGGAGCCGGCGGAGGCGCATCGTGACGCCCTACCAGCGACTGTTTGACGCAGTGCTCTCGCGAGCCGACGCGGAGACGGCGCATCGACTCGGCTTTGCTGCCATCCGGGCGGCTGGTGTGATGCCCGGTGTCCGGGGCCGCGCGTATCGGCGGCTGCGAGTGCACGATCCGGCGCTTGAAGTGCACGCGCTCGGGTTGCGCTTCCCGGGCCCGCTCGGGCTCGCCGCCGGCTTCGACAAGAATGCCCTCGGGGTCGACGCGCTTGCCGCTCTCGGGTTCAGCTTCGTCGAGATCGGCACGGTAACCGCGCACGAGCAGCCCGGTAATCCACGGCCCCGTCTCTTCCGGCTGCTGGCCGACCGGGCGATCGTCAACCGGATGGGCTTCAACAACGACGGTGCCGCCGCCGTGGCCGCCCGGCTGGCCCGGCGCAAGCGGCGCCGCGGTGCCCTCCCGGTGATCGTTGGGGTCAACATTGGCAAGACCAAGGCGGTCCCCGCCGCAGCCGCGGTCACCGACTACGCGGCCAGCACGCGGCTGCTCGCGCCGTACGCCGACTATCTCGTCGTCAACGTCAGCTCTCCCAACACCCCTGGCCTACGTGACCTGCAAGCAACCGAGCGGCTTCGGCCGCTGCTCCGGGCGGTGCGTCGGCAGGCAGACGTTGTGAGCCGACGTCGAGTGCCGCTGCTCGTCAAAATCTCGCCCGACCTCAGCGACACCGATGTGCATCCGATCGCCGACCTCGCGGTGGAGCTCGGTCTGGACGGCATCATTGCCTGCAACACCACCACGACCCGCCAACGTTTGACGTCGCCCGAGGCCGCAGTCGCGGCAGTGGGCGAAGGTGGACTGTCTGGGCCACCGCTGCGGGCTCGGTCGCTGCAAATGCTGCGGGCGCTGCGAGAACGGGTCGGCCCTGAGATGACCTTGGTGTCGGTGGGCGGGGTCAGCACCGCCGGCGACGTACGGGAGAGGCTGGCGGCCGGGGCCACGCTAGTGCAGGCCTACACCGCGTTCGTCTTCGAGGGCCCGTGGTGGCCTTCGCGCGTGCAGCAATGTCTTGCCACTCGAGACGCTGTTGGGACCGCCCGGTGACTGAAGGTGCGCCACCGGTCTCCTCTCGCCGGCCAGTGCAGGTGTCGGGTGAGGTCTTTGCCGTCAAACGGGCCGGTGACTATTTCCACGTCACGCTGGTGGCCGACGGCGTTGCCGAGCGAGCCAGGCCCGGCAGCTTCGTCGCGCTGACCGTGGGCGGTGACACATCGGGAGTGTTGCTGCGCCGTGCCTTCTTCATCTACCGAGCCAGGGCGGCGGGCGTCTACGGCGGCACCGTCGAGCTCGTCGTGTCGGTCCGCGGCGTCGGGACCGACTGGCTAGTCACGCGTCCACAACACACCCAAGTCGACGTGGTAGGGCCACTCGGTCGCCCCTTCGCGTTGCCGAAGGAGTCGATATCATGCGCGCTCGTCGGCAGCGGCTACCGGTCCGCGCCGTTGTTCGGGCTGGCCGAACGGCTGAGAGAGCGCGGCTGCGGCGTGCACATGGTGATCGGCGCCGACACCGAGAGTCGGCTGTTCGGCGCCTTGGAGGCTCGGCGCTCCGCCCAATCGGTGACCGTCACCACCGAAGACGGCTCGGTCGGCATCCGCGGCACGGTGACCGAGCCGCTTCCACAACTCCTGGCGCGTAATCAGATCGATGTCGTCTACGCCGCCGGCCCGGTGGCCATGTTGAAGTCCGTCGTCGACATCGCCTGCACGGCCGGGGCCTGGTCGCAGACCGCGCTGGAGCCGGCGATGGCGTGTTGTGTTGGAGTGTGCATGGCCTGCGTGGTGCCGGTGGTCGCGGAGGGCAATGTCGTCAAACTGAGCCGGGCATGCGTGGAGGGTCCGGTGTTCGCCGGTGAAAAAGTCCGGTGGCACGAGCTGACGGGGTCACCAGTGGACGCAGCCCGCAGCTTGCAGTCTAAAGAGGCGCCATGAGCCCGACCGTCACCGACGTCGACCTCACCACCGTGCTCGCAGACCTGCATCTGGACAATCCGGTGATGACAGCCAGCGGATGCGCCGCCGCCGGACGTGAGCTCCACCAGTTCGTCGACGTCGCCGAGCTTGGCGCGGTAGTGACCCCGTCGATCACGCGTAACCCGAGACCCGGGCTGCCGCCACCCCGAGTGGTCGAGACCGCGTCCGGCATGCTCAATGCGATAGGTCTCCACAACCCCGGCATCGATGCGTTCCTGGCTCGCGATCTGCCCTGGCTGCTGCAAAACAACGCGCGGCCGATCGTGTCGATCGCCGGCTCGACGTTGGGCGAGTACGCCGAGTTGACCCGCCGGGTTGGCAACACCCCAGGGGTCGCCGGCATCGAGGTCAACACCAACTCGCCCAACGTCGAGAGCCGCGGCCTCGTGTTTGGCCGCGATCCCGTCCAGGCCGGTCGGGTGCTGTCTGTCGTACGACGCGACACCCCGCGCGGCGTGCCCGTTTTTGCCAAGCTGTCGGCGGACGTGGCCAGCATCATCGACATCGCGGCCGCCGTGATAGACGCGGGCGCCGACGGCGTCGTCCTAGTCAACACCATACCGGGGATGCGCATCGACGCAGACACGCTGCGTCCCTTCCTTGGTGGTGTCACCGGTGGCCTCTCGGGGCCGGCGATCAAGCCGGTGGCCGTGCGGGCCGTCTTCGAGGTGGCGCGGGCGATGCCCGGGGTGCCGATCGTGGGCGTGGGTGGCATTCGCTCCGGTGTAGACGCGCTGGAGTTCCTGGCCGCCGGCGCCAGCGCCGTGCAGATCGGCACCGCGATCTTCCACGACCCGAGCGCGCCGCGTCGTGTCCTCGACGAGCTGCGGGCGGCGATGTCGTCCTGGGGTTTCACCACAGCGGCAGCGGCCGTCGGGTTCGCTCATCGCGGAGCCAGCACGTGACCTCCGAAGCTGTGGCGCCTTTCGGATCACGCTTGCGCCTCGCGATGGACGAGCGGGGGCCGCTGTGCGTCGGGATCGACCCGCACCTGGCCTTGTTGGCGGCCTGGGGTCTCGACGACAACCCGGCCGGCCTGGAGCGTTTCTGCATGACCTGTGTCGAAGCGCTTGCCGACAGGGTCGCCGTGCTGAAGCCGCAGTCGGCGTTCTTCGAACGCCACGGGTCGGCCGGCATCGCGGTGCTAGAGCGGGCGATCGCCGCGTCGCGTCAGCAAGGTGCGTTGGTGCTGCTTGACGCGAAGCGCGGCGACATCGGGTCGACGATGCAGGGGTACGCCGACGCCTACCTCGACTGCGCTTCTCCGTTGGCGGTTGACGCGGTGACCGTCAGCCCGTTCCTCGGCTTCGGGTCGTTGCGCCCGATGCTCGACACCGCGGCTGCCAACGATGCTGGTGTCTTCGTGTTGGCGTTGACGTCCAACGCCGAGGGACCACAGGTTCAGCAGGCTCGCTCCGGCGGGTTCACCGTGGCGGGACAGTTGCTGGCCGCGATCAAGAGGGAGAACGTGGGGGCGCGACCCATGGGGTCGGTCGGGGCTGTGGTGGCGGCCAACGTGAGAGAGGTCGAGGAGGATCTCGTGATCAACGGCCCGTTGCTTGCTCCCGGCTTCGGCGCGCAGGGCGGCTCGATCGACGACGTACGACGCATCTTCGCCGGAGTTGTCGACTACGCACTCCCGACGACATCGCGGGCGATTTTGCAAGTCGGGCCGAGTATCGCATCGCTACGCGATGCCGCACAAACCACCATCGCCCGACTGCGGCAGTAGCTCCGTCAGGCGGTTCAACGGTCCGGGGATCTCCCCGGCCCCCGGTGCTTGAGCAGCGGCCTCCTCAACCACCGTCTCGCCAATGACCGCATTGCGCACGTACCAGTCGGCCGCCAGCCGATCGGCGTGGTGGGTGATTAGGCGGTCCAGCGGGACGCCGCTCGAGTCGGGACTCGAGCGGAGCTGGCCCGCTGGGCGGCTTCCCGCAACATTGCGACGACATCGTCGATACGTTCGATGGGCAGCGTGAACGGCAACCGCAGCCAGCGGTCTGCCGTGCCGTCCAAGGTGAAACGAGGTCCGGGAGTCAGTCGTAGTCCGACATCGAGCGCATGTGCGGCGATGCGGGTGGCGCAGGGCTCGGGGAGCTCCACCCACAGCACCATCCCGGCGCGCGGAAGCCTGCAGCGCCAGGCAGGAAGGTCGCGCTCCAAGGCTCGCACGAGCCGATCGCGGGATCGGCGTAGCAGCGCGCGCCGTTCGGGCAAAATCGCGTCCGCGTTGTGCAGTAGCGCAGCTGCGATCAGTTGCTCCATGACCGGGCTCGCCAGATCCTGACCGGCTCGAAGCTGCGCGAGGCGGCCCAACAGATCCGGGTGTGCGCGTATCCAGCCGATTCGCAGGCCGGCCCAGAACGACTTGCTCATTGAGCCGAGCGTGATCACCTGCCGGTCAAGCGCACCGAGTGGGGTAAGGGGAGGCCCGTCGAGAATGAGGTCGGCGAACGTCTCGTCGACCGTCACCACCGCGCCGTCAACGGCTCGCAGTAGCTCCCGGCGTTGCGCGGTGGTCGCCACGAAGCCGGTCGGGTTCTGTCCGTCGGGGGTGACGTGGACCAAACCGGCCGGGGTCACAGGCAGCTCCCAACCGTCCACGCTCACCGGGAGCGCGACCGGACGGAGGCGGTGCGCCGCGACGGCATCGAGCACACCTGGGTAGGTCGGCTGCTCGACAAGCACTCGCTGTCTGCGGTCGCCGAGGCCGCGAAGGACGAGATCCCAGCCCTGCAAGGCCCCACCCGTTACCAGCACCTGCTCGGCCCGAGTGGTCAGCCCACGCGCGGTCAGATGGTCGGCCACCGCCGTACGCAACTTTGGGACTCCGAGCGGGTGCAACCCATGGCCCGCGAGCAACGGCCGCAGCGCTACCACGGCTTCTTGCACCGCTTCGACCAGCAGCGCCGGTGCCGGCAGTGCCGCCACGCTGAGGTCCACGACATCGGCGCGATCATCAGGCTCAGCATCTGGCCGGATCGGTCGGGCGGCCGGTAGCGCGACCCGGCTGCCGGCGCCGCGGTTGCTGCGCAGGTACCCCTCGCTTCTCAGCACGTCGTAGGCCGCGCTGATCGTCGTACGGCTCAGTGACAGCGCGGCAGCAAGGTCACGCTCAGACGGAACTCGAGCACCGACCGGCAGCCGCCCGTCGAGTGCCAGGGCACGCAGCCCGGCAGCCACCGCGGCGTACGCCGGGCCGCTGCCGAGCCACGGGTTCAGCAGATCGGCAAACCGGGAGGGATGCACCGGGCCATCCTGTCTCATTTGGCCCTGTTGTAACAAGGCCAAAGATGCCACAGTGGGGAGATGCTGTTGGCTCCGGTCCCCCTCACCCGCCGTCCCGCTCGGGTCGCCTTGTTGCTTGCGGGTCTGACCCTGTACGGCGTCAGCGACGGTCTGCTCGTGCTGGCGGGACTTGGCCTCGACCCCTGGGACGTGCTGCATCAGGGGCTGGCGCGGACGCTTGGTCTCCAGGTGGGCACCTGGTCGATCTTGGTGGGCGCACTGGTCCTGCTCTGCTGGATCCCGCTGCGTCAGCGTCCCGGGCTCGGGACGGTATGCAACGTCGTCGTCATCGGCGTCGTGATCAACGCGACCCTGGAGATTGTTCCGGCGCCTCACCTGCTGGCGGTGCAGGTCGCCGTGTTGTGTGGTGCAGTGCTACTCAATGGCATTGCCACCGGCGCTTATATCGGCGCCGGCCTTGGCCCTGGTCCTCGCGATGGCCTCAGCACCGGGATCGCCGCTCGAGGACTCTCCATGCGCGTTGTCCGCACGATGGTCGAGGTCGCCGTGCTGGTCCTGGGCTGGGTGCTTGGCGGCACCGTCGGAGTCGGGACCCTGCTCTACGCCCTCGCGATCGGCCCCATTACCCACGTGACCATCCCGGCCTTTCGGCTTCGATCCGCCAGCCCGGAAAGTACCCGGGTCTGAGAACGAGAAGATGTCCCGCAACTCCGCACCGGACGACTTCGACGCCGGTATGGCGGTTAGTCCTCCCGGCTGGTGACTGCGCTTACCAACGCGTCGTCGCCGCCTTCAGGCTCCGGCTCGCCCGTGGCGCTGGTGTCAAGGGGACGACGAACGAAGTACGGACTGCCCTTGATCCAGTAGATCGTCATCGGAATCAAGCCGACCGCTAGTGTCCCGAGGCCAATGATGTCGACAGTCTTGCCGAGCGTGGGAATCGACTCGATGAAGATCCACACCATGAACCCCGCGCCCACGAGCGGCCAAAGTCCGATGAACACGAAGTTCTTCGCGGACTTCATGATGACGCGGCGGTAGGCCACGACGACGGCGAGGCCGGCAAGTGCGTAGTAAAAGGCGATCTGCAGACCGATCGAGCTGATCGCGTCGGCGAGGATCGTGCCGATGCTGCCGAGGAAGTTCGAGCCGACGAACAGGATCAGGGACACACCAGCGACGACGAGTGTCGCGAACGCCGGAGTACGCCACCGGGGGTTCGTTCGGCCGAATCGCGCGGGCAGCGTGCGGTCGCGTCCCATCGCGAAAAGCGACCTGGTCACCTGGATGAGTGTTGTCTCCAGGGTCGCGATGGTGGACAGCATCACCGCGACGATCAAGATCTTGCCGCCGGGTCCGGGCCAGATGACGTCGCCGAGCTCGCCCAAGACGTTGCCGCTGTGGGCTTGAATCGTCTTCGCGGACAACATCATGTTGATCGCGATCGTGAACAGTTCGAACAGCGAGAAGACGATGAGGACTCCGATGATGCCGCCGAGCCCAGAGCTCTTGCGACTATCCCTCGTCTCCTCGTTGAGGTTCGCGCTGACGTCCCAGCCCCAGTAGTAGAACGCTGCGATCAGCGCCGCCGCGACGAAGCCTGATGTCCCGTCGAAATGGCTGAACCAGAGCCAATTCCATCCGAATGACGGACCGGCGTGATGTCCGGTCCCAGCGCGGATGAAGGCGATCACGATGAACAGGATGAGAATCGCGACCTCGATCGAGGACATGATCCACTGCGCACGGGTAGTGAGTCGGATCCCGATCAGCACGCACGTCACCATCATCAGGAACCAGACAGAACCGATCAGGGTCACCAACCAGGTGGAACTGTCATGGGTTGGGGCGAACAGGTCGACCGTCACGGAGCCGGCCGGCAAAGAGCCGGCGACCATGAAGATCGTCGCCGAGACGACGAGCGCCCAGCCCGACAGGAATCCCAGCGCGGGGTGGAGGGCGCGCCCGACCCAGGAGTAGCTCGCTCCCGCGTTGATGTCCGCGCGGCCGAGATAGGAGAACGCCCAGGCAATACCGAGCATCGGGATGCCGCACCACAGCAGCGCTGCGGGACTAGCCAGCCCGGCGGCCGCGATCAGCGTCGCGGTCGTCGCCGCGATCGAGTACGCCGGCGCGCTTCCCGCCACCGCCATGACGATCGAGTCGGCCGCGGACAACACGTTGTTCTGCAGCCGGTGCGGGTGATGAGTATCGGTGTGCGCTGGCATCGTCATCGCAACCCCTTCGCGTCGAGGAACGCGAAGAGCATAAACGACGGATTGCCTCGGTGCAAGTGATTCCGCCGCCTCATCGGGTCAATGCAACGATTTCCGTGCTGTGCACCGCCGAACGCGACTGAAGTCGTTGCGCAGTGTGGGGGACCTGCGATTCTCCGAGAAGCGGCAAACCTCAGCGCGCGCAACCTGCGGTGACTTGTGGAGGCGTCATTGGGTCAGGTGCTCATGCAGCGCGGCCGCAACTTCTTCGACATGTTTCGGCTGCACGCGATCGGCACTGGGCCGCCGCAGCAACTCGAATATGTCGGGTCCCCGCAGATCACGCGGCAGGTCGGCGGCCCGCGGGATGACGTGGAAGTGGACGTGATGAAAGCCCTCGGCCTCCGCGAACTGCGCCTCCTGGTCGCAGGTGTAACAGGCGTGGGCGGCTGGCACCGGGCCAGCGTAAACGGTCACCGGAATCTCTGCGTACGTCGGCTGCAGCAGCGCGCTCCTCGTAGCGCTACGTCACAACTCCGCACCGGACGGCTTGGCGCACACAAATCCCGCCGCCGGCGTCACAACTCGACATGGGACGACTTCACACAGGGCGCGCGATCACTACAGTTGTGTCATGACCCAGCCGCCGGACGGCTATCAGCCTGCCCCCGCCCAGTATCCGCAGCAGCAACTGCTGCCGCAGGACGTCCAGAGCAGTCGCAGCCGCAAACCGCTGATCATCAGCCTGATCGTGGTGCTCGCCCTCATTGTCGGCGCGGTGGTGGCATGGGCGGTGCTGCGGAACAACGGTGACAGCACCCGGGCGGCGTACTGCAACCAACTCAAACAGGTGACCAACAACGGCAACCTGATGGGTTTGGCGACCTCCGGCAACGCGCCGACGTTGGCCCAGGTCAAGAAGCTTCAGCAGCTCGCACCGAGTGCGGTCAAGCCGCAGTGGGATGACTTGTTCGCCCTGGTCGGGCGGGGCACGACCGGCAGCACCGATCCGAGCATGGTCTTGCGGGTGCTCAACGACTTCCAGGTGATCGCCAACGACGCAAGCGCCAACTGTGGCATCAAGATCAACTTGCCTGGCGGCCTTTGACCGCGCTTCGACCGACTCGCCGGAAAGGATGCCAAGGACCAGATCAGCCGCTAGTGTGAGTCCGAACGGATGAGGTCAAAGAGCACGGGAGTAGGGCGAGCCCGGCGGTCCTACTGGCGAGGGTTAAGTTGCAACCCGGGGGAGAAATCATTAGGTTCCGTGGAGACGAACGCAATGAAGCACTGAGGTAAAGTCGTGGCCGTTCCAGAGTTGACCGCCGAACAACGTCGGGCCGCGCTCGAGAAGGCTGCGCAGGTGCGCCGTGAACGGGCCGTGGTGAAGAGCCGGCTGAAGACGTCGGGGGCGTCACTCACCGAGATCCTCAAAGAGGGTCAGCACAACGAAGCCATCGGCAAGATGAAGGTCTATGACCTGCTGCAAGCGCTGCCGGGCCTTGGCAAGGTCCGGGCGCGCAACCTCATGGAACGCATCGGAATCTCGCAATCACGCCGCGTACGCGGCTTGGGGACCAACCAAATCGCGTCGCTCGAGCGCGAATTTGGCCATCGTTCCTGACGATCGTCCGCCGCGCGGTCGGCTGACGGTGCTGGCTGGCCCGACCGCCGTGGGCAAGGGCACTGTTTCAGCGCAGATCCGTGAGCTTTATCCGCAGGTGTGGATCTCCGTGTCCGTCACCACCAGGCTGCCGCGCCCCGGCGAGGTCGACGGAGTCCATTACTGGTTCGTCGACGACGCAACATTCGACACGATGGTGGCGGGCGACGAGCTGCTGGAGTGGGCGGTCGTGCATGGCTCGGCCCGCTACGGCACCCCGAGGAGGCCCGTAGACGCCGCGCTAGCCGCCGGCCGTTGCGCGTTGTTGGAGATTGACCTGCAAGGTGCCCGGCAGGTGCGTGAGGTGATGCCCGACGCGCTGTTCGTGTTCTTGGCGCCGCCGTCGTGGGAGGAGTTGGTACGCCGACTCGTGGGCCGTGGCACCGAGCCGGACGCCGCGCGGACCAGGCGGCTGGAGACTGCCGTACAGGAGCTGGCAGCCGAAACCGAGTTCGACGCGACGGTGATCAACGCGGATGTGCAGACCGCCGCGGCGGAGTTGGTAGGATTGATGCGATCTGACCCCAATTTTGAATGAGGCCTTTGCGTGTCCGGCACCTTGCCCATTGCCGAGGGGATCACCAACCCTCCGATCGACGAACTGCTGCAGAAGACGGATTCCAAGTACAAGCTGGTGTTGTACTCCGCCAAGCGCGCTCGTCAGATCAACGCCTACTACTCCCAGCTCGGTGAGGGACTGCTCGAGTACGTCGGGCCGCTCGTGGACACCCATGTCCAGGAGAAGCCGTTGTCGATCGCGCTGCGCGAGATCAACTCCGACCTACTGACCTGCGAGGACGTCGTCGACCCCACCGAGGCCTAGTGTCGCGGGTGGTGCTCGGAGTGGGTGGTGGCATCGCCGCCTACAAGGCTTGTGAATTGTTGCGTCGCTTCACCGAGAGCGATCATGACGTCACCGTGGTTCCCACCGCCTCGGCGTTGACGTTTGTGGGAGCGGCCACCTGGGAAGCGCTGTCGGGCAAGTCAGTCTCCAACGATGTCTTTGACGATGTGCCGAGTGTTCGGCATGTACGACTGGGCCAGCAGGCCGACTTGGTCATTATCGCGCCGGCTACCGCGAACTTGCTGGCCAAGGCAGCGCATGGCCTTGGCGACGACCTGCTGACCAACACGTTGCTGACCGCCTCTTGCCCGCTCGTCTTCGCGCCGGCGATGCACACCGAGATGTGGCATCATGCGGCGACTCAGGACAACGTGGCGACCTTGCGCTCGCGCGGCGCCGTGGTGATCGAGCCGGCGTACGGTCGGCTGACCGGTGCCGACACCGGGCCTGGCCGGTTCCCCGAACCGGGTGCAATCTTCGACGTCGCCATCGACGTGCTGAGGCGCGGCGGCTGTCCGCCTGACCTGCGCGGTCGACGGGTCGTGGTCTCGGCCGGCGGCACTCGAGAGGAGCTTGATCCGGTCCGGTTCTTGGGCAACCGGTCATCCGGCAGGCAAGGCTTCGCGTTGGCGAAGGCGGCGGTAGCACGCGGGGCAGAGGTGACCCTGGTCGCCGCGAACGTGTCACTGCCTGAGCCGGCGGGGGTCAGGCTTGTGCGGGTGGAATCGACCCAGCAGCTCTTCGACGCCGTGATGGAGGCAGCTGACGCTGCCGACGCTGTCGTGATGGCCGCAGCGCCCGCAGACTTTCGCCCGGTGCGTCGAGCCGAAAACAAGGTCAAGAAGCGCGCCGACGGGCAAACGCCCGCCATCGAGCTGGTCGAGAACCCGGACATCCTCGCCGCACTGGTTGCCGAACGCTCCGGTCCTCAGCGGGTCCTGGTGGGTTTCGCCGCCGAGACAGGTGATGAGGATGGCGGCGTGCTCGACCATGCCCAGACCAAGTTGCGGCGCAAAGGTTGCGATCTGCTCGTGGTCAATGACGTCAGCGGAGGCGCCGTGTTCGGGGCCGAGGCGACCCACGCGGTGATCTTGGCGTCAGACGGGGTCCGCCTTCCGGTCCCGGAGGGCACCAAGACCTCTCTCGCACATGTGGTCTGGGATTGCGTCGCCACCCGCTGGGCAGCGGTGAGCGCAGACCCAAGCTGAGGACGCGACTGCCTACTGCCGGCTAGCGTCCGCCCAGGCAGACGATGTCGAGCGCGGCGACGACGGCAGAGGCATCGACTGCCTAACTGGCGCCCGCGGCGGAGAGTTGGAGCCGGGAGTCAGTTGTGCGCGATAAGGTTGGGACGTCATTGGGCAGCGGCCGTCGTGAGGCCGTCATAGGCCGTCATGAGGAGAGTGCCGCGTTGTCAGGTCGCTTGTTCACGTCCGAATCGGTGACCGAGGGCCATCCCGACAAGATCGCCGATCAGATCAGCGACTCCGTGCTCGACGCGTTGTTGGCTCAAGACCCGCACAGCCGGGTCGCGGTCGAGACACTGGTGACGACCGGGCTGGTCGTGGTCGCCGGCGAGGTGACGACCGCGGCGTACGTCCCGGTTGACGAGATCGTGCGCACCCGCATCCTGCGGATCGGTTACGACTCGTCGAAGAAGGGCTTCGACGGGGCCTCATGCGGCGTGCAAGTCTGCATCGGCAGCCAGTCGAGGGACATCGCCCAAGGTGTCGACGACGCCTACGAGGAGCGCTCCGAGGGGTCCACCGACCCGCTCGACCGTCAAGGGGCCGGCGATCAGGGCCTCATGTTCGGCTATGCCTGCGACGAGACTCCGCAGCTGATGCCACTGCCGATTACGATTGCCCAGCGGCTCGCCGAGCGATTGGCGGAGGTGCGCAAGGACGGCACGATGGCTTACCTGCGCCCAGACGGCAAGACGCAGGTAACGATCGAGTACGACGGCGACCGCCCGACACGGGTCGACACCGTCGTGGTGTCGAGTCAACATGCCGGTGACGTCGACTTGGACACGACGTTGACGCCCGATATCAAGAAGCATGTCGTCGACGAGGTGCTCGGTCACTTCGACCTCGACTCCACCGACTATCGACTGTTGGTCAACCCCACCGGACGATTCGAGGTCGGCGGCCCGATGGGCGACGCGGGCGTGACCGGTCGCAAGATCATCACAGACACGTACGGCGGCATGGCGCGCCACGGCGGTGGCGCGTTCAGCGGCAAGGATCCTTCGAAGGTGGACCGGTCGGCGGCGTACGCGATGCGATGGGTCGCGAAGAACGTGGTCGCGGCCGGACTGGCCCGACGTTGCGAGGTGCAGGTGGCGTACGCGATCGGCAAGGCGCATCCGGTCGGCTTTTACGTCGACTGCTTCGGCACCGAGGCCGCCGACGTCGACGAGATCCGCTCAGCCGTTCTAGAGGTGTTCGACCTGCGCCCGGCCGCTATCATCCGTGATCTCGATCTGCTGCGGCCGATTTATGCGCTGACCGCCACTTACGGCCACTTCGGGCGGGAGCTGCCGGAGTTCACCTGGGAGCGCACCGACCGCGTGGACGCCCTCAAGGCAGCCATCTGGGGTTAGAGTCTGGACGGCAAGTCCGGGGCCAGCATCACGTGCCTTCGGCGTCGTCATTCGGGTCTGGGATCCCATCGGAAGCAGCGGATGGCCACGAACGCACCGACGACGCCCCAGGCGAGCAGCACCGCGAGGTGGTCCCAGTCGAAGCCGGTGTGCTGGGCGAACGGGCCGATCAGCGCCTCGTTGAAGGGCCGCACCGGGAAGACATCGGCGATGTTGTTGAGGATCGCGGAGTGAATCGGGAAGTAGGTGCCCGAGATGAACACCAGCGGGAACAAGATGAACTGAACCACTGCCGGGGCCGCCTCGGAGTTGCGGATCAGCGAGGCCACTGCCACGCCGAGAGTGCAGAAGCTGGCCGCGCCGAGAACCAGCGTGACGATGATCGCTGTCCAGTGGCTCGGCAGCGGAACGCCGTACAGGGCGCCGATGCCGATGATGAGCGCGACCTCGATGATGCTGATCACGATGCAATGGGCCACCAACCCGACAAAGTATGTCCACGCCGGCAACGGGGTCGCCCGCAGCCGTTTGAGGATGCCGGTTTGGCGCCGGATCGCGAGCCCGATGGCCAGCTGGCTGTAACACGCCCCCAACACCGACAGGGCCGCGATCGTCGGGATGTAGTACTGCAGGCCGGTCAAACCGTAGTAGAACGAATCTCCTTTGCTGCTGTTGAACACGGCCCCGAAGATCGCGATGATCACGACCGGGAAGATGAACGTAAAGAAGGCGCTCTGCGGGTTACGCCAAAACGACAGCTGCTCATACCGAATCTGATGGGCCAGCAACGTAAGGGGGCTCCGCCGCGCCGAGGTCTGTGTTGTGGCCGTGGTGGTGTCGCTCATCGTCGGCTCCTCGATAGTAGGCGGCGACGTCTCGGCTGGGGCGGCTCATTCGAGACTGGCGTGTCACCGCTCTCACCGGTCAACTGCAGGTAGATCTCCTCCAAGCTGGGACGGTCGACGCTCAGGCGCGGCAGGGTGGTGCCACGTTCCAGCGCCCAACTCGTGAGCCGGTGGAGCGGCTCGGTCGGGTCGTCGACCTCAACCGTGACCACACCGTTCTGATGTGACGCCGGCGCGAGCGGCAGCTCGGCTGCCTGGCATCCGTGCGGCAGAGCGAATCGAATCCGGGCCTGGGCCGTGTCCCGCCCGCCGATCGTGGCGGGGCTTCCCTCGGCCACGATGGCTCCCGCAGCGATGACTGCGACCCGGTCGGCCAGTTCTTGTGCCTCTTCCATGTAATGGGTGGTGAGCAGGATCGTCGTACCCGCAGATCGTAGGTCGCGCACCACTTGCCATGCGCCACGACGAGCACTCGGGTCGAAGCCCGTCGTTGGCTCGTCCAAGAAAAGCAACCGTGGGTTGCCGATCATGCCAAGAGCCAGGTCCAGGCGACGTTTCTGTCCTCCGGAGAGATCCTTGACCTTCTGGCGCTCCTTGCCGCTCAGCTCGACGAGTCCGATGACCTCGTCGACGTCTCGGGGCGCCGGGTAGTAGCCGGCGTTGCGTGCAATCGTCTCGCGCAAGGTGAGGTACGGCTCGACCGCGATGTCTTGCAGCACCAGCCCGATCTGCTCACGCAGAGCACGCGCGGAGCTGCGCTGGCCCGGATCCAGACCGAGCACCTCGATGCGACCCGCGTCGCGGCCACGAAACCCTTCCAGGATCTCCAGTGTCGTGGTCTTGCCTGCACCGTTGGGGCCGAGCAACGCGAAGATCGCGCCCTCGTCGACGGTGAAGTCCACTCCACGAACGGCTTCGATGCCGCCGTAACTCTTGACCAGCCCGTCAACGACCACAGCGCTCATAGCCGACAGCCTAGAGCCCACACCCTCGGCATCGCAGGCGCGACACAACCCGACGCCCGGTGGTTCCCGACGGCGTCTCACCCGTCAGGGCGGTGTCCACAGGGGGATCGGTTCACCGCGAGATATGTCGGGCAGGGGTGGTAGGACTGTCTCGTCATGACCAAGCCATCGGCACCCGTCGAGCAGTTGGCGCTGCTGAAGAGCCAGCTGCGCACGCGGCGCGCCAAGCCGCTACCGGGCCCGGCACCGCAGCTGCCGGTTGCTCGAGTGGCGGTCGACCTGGCCTTGGCCCATCTTGACCGGGCGTTCGACTACGTGGTTCCGGAGACGATGCACGAGAAGGCGGTGCCCGGCTGCCGGGTCAAGGTGAGATTCTCTGGCCGCGATGTCGATGGCTACTTGCTTGCTCGGGTGTCCGGGTCGACACATCCAGGTCGGCTCGCGTCGCTGCGACGGGTGGTCTCCGCGGAGCCGGTGCTGCACGAGTCGGTGCTGGCGGTGTCTCGCCTGGTGGCTGACCGATACGCCGGCACCGTGGCCGACGTGCTCCGGCTCGCGGTGCCTCCCCGGCATGCCAGGGTTGAAGGCGAGCAGCCGCCGGTGTGCCGAGCGCAGCCCTTCGACATGTCCGATCAGCGACTGGCCGCCAGCTGGGCGGCCGAGGTCGGCGGGCAGGCGCTGCTCGACCGGCTGGCAACCGGCGGGTCACCGCGCGCGGTGTGGACGGCTACGCCGGGGGCGGTGTGGCCTGCACAGCTGGCCGCAGTCGCAGCGGCAACGTTGCGATCGGGCCGGGGGAGCCTGTTGTGCCTGCCCGATGCCCGTGACGTTGCCAGAGTCGACCAGGCGCTGGCAGACCTGCTCGGCGGTGGAGCCCACGTCGCGCTGACCGCGGGGCTCGGGCCGGCTGCTCGCTACCGGGCTTTCCTCGCCGCGTCGCGAGGGCAGGTGCAGATCGTGGTCGGCACCCGTGCTGCCGCGCTCGCCCCGGTCCGTGATCTGGGCCTCGTGGCGATGTGGGATGACGGCGACGATCTCTTTGACGAGCCGCGCGCGCCGTACCCAAACGCCCGGGAGGTCTTGTTGCTTCGCGCACACCATGAGCAGACCGCGGCGCTGTTCGGCGGACACAGCCGATCGGTGGAGTGTGCGGCTCTCCTAGAGGCCGGCTGGGCGGTGTCGCTGCAGGCGCCGGCCAACTACCGGCGGGCCGTCTCGCCTCGCGTCCACATCACCGGTGAGAGTGAACGCGAGCTTGAGCGCGACGCCGCCATCGGCGCCACCCGGATGCCACGACGCGTCTTCGAGGTGGTCCGGGAGGCCTTGCACATCGGTCCGGTGCTCGTCCATGTGCCCCGATATGGCTACCAACCCGCGTTGGCCTGCGCCAACTGTCGTCGACCCGCCCGCTGTTTTCACTGCAGCGGGACGCTCGGGCGCTCCGACATCGAGCGAGCACTGGCATGCCGGTGGTGTGCGGTGCCGGCCGACGCATGGTCGTGCCCGCACTGTCACGGTCGGCAGCTTCGCGCACCGATCGTGGGCTCCCTTCGTACGGCGCAAGAGTGGGGCCACAGCTTCCCACAGACACCCGTGCTGTCGTCGGGCGGTGACCACGTGCTCGACAACATTGGCCCGCAGGCGGCGATTGTGGTCGCCACCCCCGGCGCGGAGCCGATGGTGACCGTCTCCTCAGACCGGGGCACGAAAGCGGCGGCACCGTGGCCTCGCGGCGAAGCAGAAGATGCCCGCCCAGGTTTTGCCGCCGCGATCATCCTCGACACCTGGTTGACGCTCGGGCGACCCACCCTCGACGCCACCGAGGAGGCGCTGCGCCGCTGGCTCAATATCGCCGCACTGGTTCGCCCGGCAAGCTCAGGAGGCCGTGTGGTGGCGGTCGGCGAGCCGTCGCTGCCCGTGTTGCAAGCGTTGGTGCGCGTCGATCCCAGCGGTTTTGCCGCCCGCGAGCTGGCCGAACGCGCGTCGGCCCGGCTCGCCCCGACTGTCAGACTCGCCAGCATCACCGCACCTGGCGCCGTTGTCGCCGAGGTGATGGCCGCGCTCGACCTGCCGGCGGAGACGGAGGTGTTGGGGCCGGTCGATCTCAGCAGCGACGTGGCCCGAGTCGTCATACGGTCCAGCCGCGATCGTGGGGCGGCGCTGACTCGTGCGCTCAAGCAAGTGCAGGCAGCGCGAAGCAGCCGCAAGCTTTCCCCGATCCGGGTCCAGGTCGACCCGGCCGAGCTGATCTGACCAGGCCAGCACGAGACCTGCCCTCGCGGATCAGCCCCACCCGCCGCTGTGGACTAGTGCGAGGGCGCCGTCGATAGACTGTTGCCTATGACGGAGTTTCAGCCAGACGAAGTCGCATCCGCGAGGTTGGCGGAGGCAGGCAAGGTCTGGACCAGCGATCTGTCGGTCGCCGAGTTCGCGCTGTTGGAGACAACGGGGTTCAAGCCCTTGGAGTTCGTGATGGGCAGCTCGGTTTTCCACATCGGTTGGCAACAACAGACGCTGCGCCAGTCCATCGAGCTGCAGGTGCTCACCCAGGCGATGTACACGGCTCGGATGAACGCCATGTCGCGGATGGTCGCCGAGGCGGCAGCCGTGGGCGCCGACGGAATCGTCGGAATGCGGCTGGATTTTCGTCAGCACGGCGCCAGCGCAGAGCACATCGAGTTCATCGCGGTCGGCACCGCCGTGGTGTCGGAGGCAAACCCAGGCTCCTTCCGACGACCCGACGGTATGCCGTTCACCAGTCACCTCGGCGTGCAGGACTTCTACACGCTGCTGCAGACAGGTCATCTGCCGGTCGAGTTCGTGATGGGGGTATGCGTGTGGCACGTCGCCTCGCAAGGATTCATGCAGACCCTCCGACAGGTGGGACGCAACGTCGAGATGCCGCAGTGGACCCAGGGCTACTACGACGCGCGAGAGGCTGCCCTCAGCCGTATGCAAGCCGAAGCCGAACGAGTCCAGGCCATCGGCGTCACCGGGGTCAGCTGGGCAGCCAGCGAATGGATGTGGGGAGCTCACACGCTGGAGTTCTTCGCCTCCGGCACAGCGGTCCGCCGTACCGGTGAGCCGGCGGTCATCACCCCGCAGTTCGTGCTGCCGCTGCAGTGAGCGACGAACTGCCTGCCGGGTACGTCGACCCGCTGGACCCGGCCCAGGTCGCTCCGGTGCTGCGGTCGGCTCACCGTCAGCTGGGCCTCACCGGCTTGTTGGAGCTGTTGGCCCGAGTGCCCGGGATGACCGTCGAGCCCGAGCGCCCCGGCGGGGCCCTACGACGGCCACTCGCGGCATCGGTGACCGGCGGGCAAGACGTCGTACGTCTCACGACCCCCGCCACGCGTGAACACGTCGTCGGCGGGATTGTCCTCAGCCGCACCGACGTCCCGCCCGCCCAACTGCCAGCGCTGCTTGCGCTGGCCTGTCGAGATGCTGTCCTTGCCGAGGGAGAGGTCATGGAGGCGAGCATCGCGCTGACCTCCGCCCGCGACGCCATGGACAACATGTGAGCGCGCGGGCAATGACCGGCCTTCAGGAGCGGGAGCGAATCCTTGTCTGTACGTGACATCCGGCTGTTCGGCGATCCCATTCTGCGCAGCAAGGCAGCTCCGGTCGACGATTTCGACAAGCAGCTGCGCACGCTGGTGCGCGATCTCACTGACACCATGCTGGCCGCACCCGGTGCCGGGTTGGCCGCACCTCAGATCGGCGTCGGCCTGCGGGTGTTCACCTACCAGGTGGACGACGAGGTGCGTCATCTGATCAATCCGTCGCTGACCCTTTCCGAGGACATCCAAGACGGTGAAGAAGGCTGCCTGTCGTTCCCCGGCTTGGCGTTCGACTGCGTCCGTGCCCAACGCGTGGTCGCGAGCGGTTTCACGATGTACGGCGAGCCGGTGACGGTCGAGGGCACCGAGAGACTCGCTCGGTGCATTCAGCACGAGACCGACCATCTCGACGGGGTGTTGTTCATCGATCGGCTGGACGCTGCTACTCGCAAGGCGGCGATGAAGGCGATCCGGGAGGCGGAGTGGAGTGGCCTTTCCGCGCCGCTCGTCAAGACGTCACCACATCCGATGCACGGGCAGGGGCTGTAGCCACCCGTGCGCATCGTCTTCGCGGGCACTCCCGATGTGGCCCTACCGGCTTTGCAGGCGCTGCTCGCGGGTCGGCACGACGTCGTCGCGGTCCTCACCAGACCGGACGCGCCAAGTGGTCGAGGTCGCGCGCTGACCGCCTCACCGGTGGCGTGCCTCGCAGCCGAGCATGCCCTGGAGGTGCTGAAGCCGCCGTCGCCCCGCGATCCCGCTTTCTTGGACCGGCTGCGAACCATTGCGCCGGATTGTTGCCCGGTGGTGGCGTACGGCGGCCTGCTGCCGGAGGCTGCGCTGGCGATCCCGGCGCGCGGATGGGTCAACCTGCACTTCTCGGTGTTGCCGGCCTGGCGGGGGGCGGCGCCGGTTCACCATGCGCTGATCGCCGGGGACGACGTGACCGGCGCGACGACGTTCAGGATCGTCAAGGAGCTGGACGCCGGCCCGACGTACGGGCTCTTCACCGAGACGATCCGGTCCGACGACACCGCTGGCACGCTGCTCGATCGGCTGGCCGAACATGGGGCTGGCCTGCTCGTCACCACGCTCGACGGCATCGGGGACAGCACGCTCGAGGAACGCCCGCAACCAGTCGAGGGGGCGTCGCTGGCTCCCAAGCTGACCGTGGAAGATGCCAAGGTCGACTGGAGGGCGCCCGTGGAGCGCGTCGATCGGCTCATCCGTGGCTGCACGCCGACGCCGGGTGCGTGGACCACGGTCAACGGTGCTCGGCTCAAACTCGGCCCCGTGCGGCAGCCGTGCGCGGACGCCCCCTCGTTGGCTCCGGGGAAGCTGGTGATCGGCAAGCATTCGGTGCTGGTCGGCACCGGGAGCCATCCGGTCGAGCTGGGCGACGTGCAAGCCGCGGGCAAGCCGTCGATGGTGGCCCCTGACTGGGCACGTGGCTTACGCAGGGCGCCACCGCGGCTGGGCAGCTAGTGACCAAGTCGACGCGTCGAGCTCGACCACGCACGTGTCTTGACCCCGCACGACAGGCGGCGTACGACGCATTGCGGGCGGTCGACCTCTGCGACGCCTACCTCAACTTGACGTTGTCGAGGCTGTTCACCGAGCGGAGGGTCGACGCTCGAGACGCCGCATTCGCCACCGAGCTGGCGAACGGGACCGCCCGCCTGCAGGGCAGCTACGACGCGATCATCGACCCGCTGGTCAGCGCCGGCGCCGCTTCCGTGCAGCCGGAGGTGCGCACCGCGCTTCGCCTTGGCGCCCACCAGCTGCTCAGCATGCGAGTGCCGGCTCACGCCGCGGTCGGAACCAGCGCGGAGTTAGTGCGCGAAGCGGTCGGCGAGCGACCTGTCCGGCTGGTCAATGCGGTGCTCCGTCGCCTCGAAGGTCGTTCGCTCGACGAATGGCTCTCTTTGTGCGCACCGCCGCTCGACGCCGACCCGGTGGGTCACTTGGCGGTCCGATACTCGCACCCGGCGTGGATCGTCTCGGCCTTTCTCGATGTGCTCGGCAATGTCGATGAGCTTGTCGCGCTGCTGGAGGCCGACAATGTGGCGCCAGCCGTTACGTTGGCGGTGCGGCCCGGTCTGATGTCGGTTGACGAGCTGGAGGCTGAGGCTCTCTCGGCGAGCACCCAACGGCCGGAAGAAGTTGGCGGCTCGGCCGGAAAAAGTTGGCGCGTCGGCGGGAAAGGGCTTGCCGGTCGGGGTGTGGAGCGCGGCCGCTGGTCGCCGTACGCCGTGGTGCTCAACGGCGGCAATCCCGGCGCGCTAATCGCGGTGCGATCGGGCCGCGCCGGGGTCCAGGACGAGGGATCGCAACTCGCAGCGCTGGCCCTGGCGCGTGTCGAGTTGAGCGGGGGCGACTCAAGATGGCTGGATCTGTGCGCCGGGCCGGGAGGCAAGGCCGCGTTGCTTACCGGGCTGGCTCGAGCGCGCGGGGCCACGTTGATTGCTGCCGAACACCAACCGCATCGGGCTCGGCTGGTGCGTCAGGCTCTGCGCGCGAACGGCGGCGTGCCACCGGTCGCGGTCGCCGACGGCCGGCTGCCCGCGTGGCGGGACGGGGCGTTCGATCGGGTGCTCGTCGATGCGCCGTGCACGGGCCTGGGCGCTCTGCGCCGGCGACCTGAGTCGCGTTGGCGGCGGCAGCCCGCGGACCTCGACGCGTTGGTGCCGTTGCAGCAGGCCTTGCTGGGCGCGGCGATCGACTCGACCCGGACCGGGGGAGTCGTGGCATACGTGACCTGTTCGCCGCACCTGGCCGAGACGCGTGGCGTCGTGGACGCCGTGCTGTCGAGTCGCCGTGACGTGGCCGAGGAAGACGCCCGGGCGACCCTGCCGGAGGTGCCGGACCCCGGCGCCGGGCCGCATCTCCAGCTGTGGCCGCATCGACACGGCACCGACGCGATGTTCGTGTCCCTGCTACGACGCCGCAGCCCTGACGCTTGTTGAAAAGGCGGCAGGTCCCGTGGCTGAGGAGGCCCCCGTGTCTTGTTATTGCTGTCGACTGGGCGGGTGCATCAAGCTGAGAGGCCAAGTGGTCCTTGCATAATCTGGGGGTGCCCTACCTGCTGATTTCGAGTGACCCAGACGAGTATTCGGTTCACCGTCTGACGTTCGTCCCGTTCTTGCCGGACGGCTCATGTTTCGCCGTACGAGTCGACAATGATCCGTTGCGGCTGCCATCGGGAGTTGTCGAGCCTGACGAGTCGTGGCTGCTCGACGCATCCTTTCGGATCCCGCTGACCACGGCAGGTTTTCAAGTACAACGGGTCCACCCATTCGCCATCGACTGCGGGCAGTTGTTCGTCTGGGTCGACGGTGACTGCGACAGCCACCACGGTCACCACGTCGACGTTGACTGGGTGGTCGGTGCTCCGAGCATGGTCGCCGGCCAACTTCGCGAGGCGGGTCGCGCCTACCTGGCTCGTGTCGTGGACGACGCGAGCCGCTCTTTCCTCAGCCAGGCCGAAGCCAGTTACTACGCGGACAACCGCAGGCTGCTCGAGCCGGCGTACCTCAAAGGCACGACGCCTCAGCAGGGGTCAGGGTCGAGCAGCAGCCCCGAGGAATGGCGCCGCCGGCGGGAGATGATCGTTGCTGCCCTGAGTCGAGATGGCACATTTTTGGACCTGGGATGCGCCAACGGGCTGCTGATGGAGTCCGTGCATGCCTGGGCCTCCGAGCGCGGGGTGCAAATTGAGCCGTACGGAGTGGACTTTGCTCCCGGGCTGGTGCGCCTGGCTCAGCAGCGGCTTCCGCAATGGGCCGAGCGCATCGAGGTAGGCAACGCTATCGACTACGCTCCTCGATCCGGTATGCGATTTACCTTCGTGCACCTGCTTCTCGACGCGGTGCCCGTCGCCCGGCGTCGTGACCTTGTCGATCACGCGTTGACGTCGCTCGTGGAGCCGGCTGGTCGGGTGCTGGTCAGCCACTACGGCGGCACGGGCGACGCGACGGCCGCCGCGCAGGTACGACGGCTTGGCCTCCAGGTCACGGGAGAGTCCAACTCCGTTGACAGTCACGCGAGCACAGCCTGGGTCGACATGCCACGGACGAGCCAGTGATTGAAGGTTGCGAGCCCGGCTCGGTGATTGGAAGTTCGGCAGTTGACGGCTGGAAACCGTACGCCGTTGTCGATCGTGGCCACCCGTTGCACGCTGGCGGACCATCTGTGCAACTCTGCCCGCGGGTAGCCGACCGTTTCGCCGGCGTCGTAGTTGATGGCGACGATCGGAGTGTCGTGAAGCACTCCGACGGGCACGATCGGCAACATCAGCACGGCCGACACGACACCGGACACCACAATGCCTAACGCCAGCAGCGCGCGACGCACGCTTGTCGCTCCGCGGCGCATCCACGCCAGCGTCGGCTCGGCACCGGCGGCGAGCAGCGCCGGGTACATACCACCCAGGTAGTACGGCTTGCCGCCGAGCGCCACAAGGAGCACGACGAACACCAGATAGGCGACGGCGACGCACCGCCACCTGCCCGACGAGGAGCCACGTGCGTCCGCCGTCGCGCAGAGCACGTACGACGAGCCAGCTCACCAGTGTCCAAACCAGCAGGTCGAACGCCGAGGTCGTGGCCAGATGACTGACCGCGACGAGCACCGCAGAGACCGCCATCGATCCAGCCGCGATCAGCGCGAGCCCGAACGCCACCGAGACCAGAGCAAGACCTCGCCACGCGATCACCTGACGCGTCGCCTGCATGCGTGCCTCCGCTTCCCCCGATTGGCTCAAACTACGCAGAACTCGTTGCCTTCGGGGTCGGCCATGACGACGTGGTCCGGCCGGCCGTCTTGGCCTACCTCCTGGACCACCCGCGCACCGAGACCGGCGAGCCGCTCGACCTCGGCGACGACTCGTGGCCACCGCAGCTCCACCGGCTGGTGTCGACCTCCGCCGATCTGGATGTCGAGGTGCAGGCGGTTCTTCACCGTCTTGGCCTCGGGCACCTGGAGGAATGAGATCTCAGGCGCCTTGTCGTTGGGGTCGGAGATGGACGCCCCGGTGTCCCACTCGTCTTCCGGTACGCCGTGTTGGGTGAGCCAGTCCTCCCAGCTCTCGAAGCCGGTCGGCACCGTGGGAGCCCAGGCGCTGTTCTTGGTGCCGCGTCGGCGATTAGGGTCTGGGAGGTGGGCATTCAGATCGCGCCGAGCATCCTTTCGGCAGACTTCGCGAACCTCGAGGCGGCCGCGCGATCCGTCCCCGGCGCCGACTGGCTACATGTCGACGTGATGGACAACCACTTCGTGCCGAACCTGACTTTCGGGTTGCCGGTCATGGAGGCGCTGGCCAGGGCGGCCGACCAGCCACTCGACGTACACTTGATGATCGACGACCCGGACCGATGGGCCCCCGCGTACGTCGAGGCCGGCGCCGCCAGCGTCACGTTCCATGTCGAGGCGTGCGGAGCGCCGGTGCGGCTAGCTCGCGTGCTGCGCGCCTTGGGGTCTCGGGCCGGAATGGCCTTGAAACCCGCGACGCCGGTCGATCCGTACGCCGACCTGTTGGGGGAGCTCGATCTCGTGTTGGTGATGACGGTTGAGCCAGGCTTTGGCGGTCAGGCCTTTCTCGACCTGTGTTTGCCGAAAATCCGCCGTGCCCATGAGATTTTGGCCAAGACCGGTGGCGACGTCTGGCTGCAGGTCGACGGGGGAGTCTCCGCTGAAACGATCGAGCGATGTGCGCAGGCCGGCGCCGACGTGTTCGTGGCCGGGTCAGCAGTTTTCGGGGCCGATGACCCGGACGCCATGATTGCCACCTTGCGCACGCTCGCCGAGCAAGCCCGTCCCCACCCGGCCCAGTAGCCAGGTGGAGGCTGCGACGTATGGCTGGCTGTGGCGGGCTGAGCGTCGGATCTTGGCGCAGGTGACGCCCCAGGAGGCGGCCGAGTAGCATTGCTGCCGAGTGATGACACTCGCGTGCTCCGGGGTCGGTGAAAGTCCGAACCGGCGGTGATAGTCCGCGACCCGACCGCAGCCAGCGGTTGGTTGAGCCGGTGAAATTCCGGCGCCGACGGTGAGAGTCCGGATGGGAGGATGCACGCCGACGTGGCAGCGCCGCCAGAGGCAGCGAGCCTGCGCACGTCGTGCGCCCTGGGGTCCGCGACCGGACGAAGGACGAACGAAGATGGCAAGCGTTGCCGAAACCGCTGCGATGCGTCGCGCGATCGAGCTTGCCAGTACGCCGGGCGGAGCGCCGGCCGACCCCAACCCGCGAGTGGGCGCGGTCTTGCTGACTCCGCACGGTGAGGCCATCGCGGAGGGACGCCACCGCGGTGCCGGGACCCCACATGCGGAGGTCGACGCGCTCGCCCAAGCAGGAGATCGTGCCCGAGGAGGGACTGTCGTGGTCACCTTGGAGCCGTGCGGCCACCGAGGACGAACCGGCCCGTGTGCCCAAGCGCTCATCGAGGCCGGGATAGCTAGGGTCGTATTCGCTCAAACAGACCCCAATCCCGTCGCAACCGGTGGGGCAGACGCGCTGCGGGCGGCCGGGATCGAGGTTGAAGCAGGGGTGCTCGCAGCCGCGGCCGCGGAGCTAAACGTGGTGTGGTCGTTCGCGATGAAGCAACGGCGCCCATTCGTGACCTGGAAATTCGCCGGCACGCTCGACGGCCGTTCCGCCGCCAGCGACGGCACCTCCAAGTGGATCACCGGAGCTGCCGCCCGCGCTGACGTGCAAGTCCAACGCGCCCGCTGCGACACAGTCCTGATCGGCACCGGCACGGTGGCCGCCGACAACCCGAGGCTGACGGCACGCGATTGCGCGGACCAACCGTTGCCGCGAAACCGCCAGCCGCTACGTGCGGTGATGGGTCGGCGCGAGCTCGCCTCAAGCGCGCACGTCTTCGATGACGACGCCTCCACTGTCGTGCTGCCCACCCGCGACCCGACCGCTGCGCTCAACCAGCTGTTCGGCTTGGATCGTCGACACGTCTGGCTGGAAGGCGGCCCGACACTCGCCGCCGCATTCGTTACCGCCGGCCTGGTCGATCAGATCGTTGCGTACGTCGCTCCGGCGCTGCTTGGCGGCGGGAAGAACGCGGTAGCCGACTTGGGCATCCGCACGATTCGCGACGTTCGAAGGCTCCAGCTGGCCGACGTGACTCGGGTGGGCGACGACGTACGGCTCACGATGTATGACAGCGAGAGGCGCCCCGCTTCGCCCGCTGTGGTCACGAGCGGTATTGGCGGCGAGAGCGACGTGCCATCCGAGCAGGAAGTGGACCGCTGATGTTCACCGGAATCGTCGAAGAACTCGGCGACGTGGTGTCGCTCGCCCATCAAGCCGACGCGGTCCAACTCACGGTGCGCGGCCCGCTTGTGGTCGCCGATGCCAGACGAGGCGACTCGATCGCGGTCAACGGCTGCTGCCTGACCGTGCTGGACCCCACCGCTGACTGCTTCAGTGCCGACGTAATGCAAGAAAGCCTCGACAAGACATCGCTGCGCCGGCTCACCGTCGGCAGCCGGGTCAATCTCGAACGCGCCGTCACACCGGGTGGCCGACTGGGCGGCCACATCGTGCAGGGCCACGTCGATGGCACCGGCACCATCACGCGCCGCGAGCACAGCGAGCACTGGGACGTCGTCACCATCGCGTTGCCGATCGCGCTGACCCGCTATGTGGCACTGAAGGGCTCGATTGCCGTCGACGGGGTGTCGCTCACCGTTTCCGGCGTCGCAGACCCCGTGGATGAGCACATCGGCGATCAAGCCTGTGCCGCGCGGAGAGCTGAGCTGACGCCGGCATCGGAGCCGACGTTCACGGTCAGCCTGATCCCGACCA
This sequence comes from Nocardioidaceae bacterium, assembly GCA_050998615.1. Lineage (GTDB taxonomy): Bacteria > Actinomycetota > Actinomycetes > Propionibacteriales > Nocardioidaceae > JBPCQA01. The sequence continues at coordinate 29,257 of JBPCQA010000044.1, read as the reverse complement.
CGCTGGGGCACACCACGCTCGGCTTCAAGCAGCCCGGAGACCTTGTCAACCTGGAGGTCGACGTGGTCGCCAAATACCTCGAGCGGCTTCTCGGCGCGCTCTCCACTTCGACAAAGGGCCACGCACCAAGGATTGGGCACGACGGACTGGGCATGAAGGACCAGGCATGAACCCACTGCAGTGGCTGTTGGAGGGCACGTTCGTCGTCGGCGGTGCACCAATCCTGGTTCGGGAGGTGGTCGGCAACGGCTTCGGGCTGGCCAGCGCGATCTTCGGCATGCGACGCAACACTTGGGCATGGCCGGTCGGCATGATCGGCAACATCTTGCTGTTCACCGTCTTCGTCAGCGGCATCTTCGACAAGCCCCAGGCGCACGACCTGTGGGGGCAGGCCGGACGTCAGATCTTCTTCTTCGCGGTCAGCGCTTACGGCTGGTGGAGATGGCGGGGCAGCCTGAGGGCCGGTGGTGCCCACGATGGCGGCGCGATCGTGCCGCGATGGGCGCGGGCATCAGAGTTGCGCGCCATGGTGGTGGCCGCAGCCGTGATGATGGTCGTGTTCACGTTCTCCCTCGCCGCGCTTGGCTCGTGGAACCCGCTGGCCGACTCGTGGATCTTGATGGGCAGCATCTTGGCGACGTACGGGATGGCTCGCGGCTACGTCGAGTTCTGGTGGATCTGGGTCGGTGTCGATGCCGTGGGTGTCCCGCTGCTGTTCAAGGCGCAGTATTACCCGAGCGCGACCCTGTATCTCGTGTACGGCGCGTTCTGTGTCTGGGGTTTCTTCGCGTGGTCGTCCGCCGAGAAGCGCCTCGAACCAGATCCAGTACGAGCGCGAAGTAGACCTGGGTCAGCCGATCTGTCGCAGGGGGACGAGACTGTTCATGCCTGAGCGCGGCGAGCTGCGTCTAGACCTGGTTGAGAGGGCGGTCACCGACGTGGCCGCCGGTCTGGCGGTCGTGGTCGTCGACGACGAGGATCGGGAAAACGAAGGCGATCTGGTTTTCGCCGCCGGCAAGGCCACCCCCGAGTTGCTTGCGTTCACGATCCGCTACACCAGTGGAGTGGTCTGCGTGCCCATGCAAGGTGCCGCGCTTGACCGGTTGGGCATTCCACTGATGACTCCGCTCAACAGGGAGCGGATGCGGACCGCCTACACCGTCTCGGTTGACGCCCGCGACGGGGTCACCACCGGAATTTCGGCCGCCGATCGAGCTCACACGATCAGGGTGCTCGTCGATTCAGCGACCGAGCCGTTCGAGGTCGTGCAACCTGGTCACGTCTTCCCGCTGCGCTATCGCGAGGGTGGCGTCTTGGTGCGTCCTGGCCATACCGAGGCGTCGGTCGACCTGGCAAGATTGGCCGGGCTCACACCGGCCGGGGCCATCTCGGAGTTGGTGAACGACGACGGGACGATGAAGCGCGGCCAGCAGCTGCGGGACTTCGCCGACGAGCACGGGCTGGCGCTGGTGAGCATCGCCGACCTGATCCGGTATCTGCGTCACCACGAGCAGCAGGTGCAGCGAGTCGTCGAGACGAAGCTGCCGACCGCGTTCGGCACGTTCCGGGCGCTGGGGTATCGCAATCTCGTCGACGGCTCGGAGCAGATCGCGCTTGTCGCGGGTGACGTCTCTGACGGTGAGAACGTGCTTGTCCGGCTGCATTCGGAGTGTCTCACTGGCGACGTCTTCGGCTCGCGACGTTGTGATTGCGGGCCCCAGCTGCGTGCGGCGCTGCGGTTGCTCGCCGCCGACGGCAGGGGAGTGGTGGTCTACCTGCGCGGCCACGAGGGGCGGGGCATCGGCTTGCTGCACAAGCTGCAGGCTTACACCTTGCAAGACGTCGGTCGCGACACCGTCGAGGCCAACCTCGATCTCGGGCTACCTGCCGATGCCCGTGACTACGGGACCGGCGCGCAGATCCTGCACGATCTTGGGGTGTCGTCAGTCCGGCTGATTACGAACAACCCGGCCAAACGGATGGCGCTGGAGGGGTACGGCATCGAGGTGCGCGAACGGATCGCCGTACCCTTTGTCGCTGACGCCGACAACCGTCGCTATCTTGAGACCAAGCGCGACCGGCTCGGCCATCAGCTCGATCACCTTGACCTCGACCACTTGTACGACGTACGCGATGACGAAGGGCTCACCACATGACCCAAGCAGGTCGACCGCAGTTGGATCCCGTCAACGGCAGCCACCTGCGGGTGGTGGTGGTGGCCTCACAGTGGCACGAGCATGTGATGGAGGGGTTGATGGCAGGGGCTCGGCACGCCCTCAACGACGCCGGGGTCGACGCCCGAGTCATCATCCGGGCGCCCGGGTCGTTCGAGCTGCCCATCGTCGTGCAGGCGCTGACCGACGACGACTTCGACGCCATCGTCGCGCTCGGCGTGGTGATCCGTGGCGGCACCCCGCACTTCGACTTCGTGTGCAACTCGGTCGCGCAGGGGCTCATGTCAGTGGCGTTGGCAAGCGGGGTGCCGGTGGGCTTCGGTGTCTTGACGTGTGACACCGAGGAGCAGGCGCTTGACCGGGCCGGACTGGCCAACTCGACTGAGGACAAGGGCTACGAGGCCACCCATGCGGCGATCTCGACGGCGCTGCTCCTCAAAGAGATCCGGCCAGCCGTTCAATCGGAATAGTCGTTCGGAAAAGGGTCATGCTACGACCGGCGAAGACGTCCCTCGATGTCTGAGTCGGTCGCGCTGCCGCGCACCTACCGACCGCTGGGCACCCGAATGGTCTCCGGTGTGGCCACGATCGCACTGGTCGGCGTGCTCGGCTTCTTGTGGTTCATGCTGCCCGCGCACGTGAGGTCGGACTTTGGGTGGTTTCAGCGCGTCACGTTGATTGCGGTATTCGCGTGCATGGTCGGGCTGCTCAATGCGCTGTTCCGGACCCGTGCCCGCGCCGACGAGCAAGGCCTGACGATCATCAACGGCTACCGGACACATCGATACGAGTGGGCGGAGATCGTCTCGATCTCACTGAGTGCCAACCGGCCATGGGCGTTGATCGACCTAGCCGACGGTACGACGGCCGTCGTGATGGCGTTGCAGACCTCCGATGGGGAGCGCGCCTCTCGTTCGGCGCGCGAGCTGGCCGACGTCATCGCCGGCCACTCGCCCACCGACCGTGGTGAGTGACTGGGACCGGGTGACTGGGACGGGGCGACTAGGCGAGCGACCTCAGCCAGAGCGCCGCCAAATCTGGCGCTATGGCTGAAGCGGAGATCAGGGTTCGAGCCTGCGACGTTCAGCCATAACGGAATGGGCGAGGCGGGTCGACGACGGCGGACGCGAGCGCCTTGATCGCGGCGCTGAAGCACTCCATCGGTGGGGTCACCAAACCGGCTCCCACCTGACCGATGCCGGCCACCTTCCCGGCCATTCCGGTGTTGATCTGCGGCAGCCGGCCGCTACGCAACACCGCGGTGACGTCGATGCCGGTTGCGGCGCCGCGAAAGTCCATGATCGGGATCGGCCAGCCGGGGTTTTCACCCACGCACAGGTCGTACATCGCGGTGGTGGTGGCGATGGCGTCGGCGACAGAGCCGCCGACGAAGCGGACGATGGCCGGCGCGGTGGCCATCGCAAAGCCGCCCAGGCCGGCGGTCTCGGTGATCGCCGAATCGCCGATGTCGGGGTTGGCGTCGTCGGGCCCGTAGTTGCCGAGATAAAGCCCGTCGGCGATCTGCGCCGGTCCGACGAACCACTCGTCACCGGTGCCGGAGACCTGGATGCCGAAGTCGGTGCCGTTGCGCGACATCGCGGTGACCACCGTCGACCCGGGGATGTCGCCCGCAGCTGCCGCGACAAGCTTGCACGCCGGCATCACCAGGTTGAGGAAGAAGTGGTCGTTGCGGGAGATGAAGCGCACCACGTCAGCCAGCTGGGTTGGGTCGATGCCCGACGTGATCAGGTCGGGCAGCCACTCCTTGAGGAGCATCAACGTGCCGGCCCGGTTGCGGTTGTGGCCCTCATCTCCCATCGCGATCATCTGGGCAACGATCGCGACGATGTCGACTGGACCGGTGGCCCGTGTGGTGGCCTGCAGGACCGGGCCCAACACTTCGGTCATCCAGCGCAACCGCTCGATGACCTCGCTTGAGTAGGCGCCGTAGCGGAGCACCTTGCCCAGGCCCTCGTTCAGGCTGCACCAGGAGTGGCGATCGTGTGTTTCGTCGTACAGCTCGAACATCCACATCGACGGCGACACCACTCCCGCCATCGGACCTACCGCACCGCGCGAGTGACACGGCTGCCAGCTCAACGAACGGCCGGCGAGCAGCGCCTCGGCGGCCTCGGGAGTCGCGGCGAGGCCCTCGAACATCGTGGCGCCCACCAGCGCGCCACGCATCGGACCCGACGCTCTCTCCCAGCTGATCGGAGGGCCGGCGTGCAGGAACTGCCCCGGCTCGAGCCCGAGCACGTCCTTCGCGGGGCGTACATCGGTCAGCACTGCTCGCGCTGCGGTCATCTGCTCCAACGCGCGCGTGTTGGCCGCAGCACGGCGCTGATCCAGCATCACGGTGGCGAGCGCCGATTCGGAGCCGGTGATCGGCGGAGCCCAGTCGACGCGGGTGGTCGTGACGCCCTGGGCGTCGAGGGCATCGGCGAACAACTCGGCGCCCGCAGTGACCACTCCGCGAGCCGCAAGTGTGTGCGGTGTCGAGGTCATCTGTCTCCTCCCGCGATCAGGTTAATGGCTTCCCGAGTGGCGGCCGCGTTCGACGCGTGCACGATCGCACCAGCATCGGCGAGCGTGGTGGCACTGGCATCCTTGCCCTGCGGGTCGTCGCGGGTGCCGATCAAAGTGACGATCACCGGCTTGCCCGTCGCATGAATCAGCGGCGCCAGGGCACGGGCCGGGTCGGGGTGAGCACCGTAGCCGAGCACGACGTCGAGCAGGACGACCGCGCACTGCGGGTCGGCCAACTCGGCGCGCAGCCGCTCGATCCTCATCATTGGGTCGATCATCGGGTGCGGCCTGCCGACGGTGAGTCGGTCGTCACCGAAGTCGATGAACGTGTGGGCGCGAGCTGTCAGGTGGTTGTCGAGCGACGGTTGCCCGGCCAACGCGATGTTGGACGCCACCTCGCCGAACACGTCGACCGTGATGAGCATCGCCTCGTCACATAACGTGCCGCCGACAAAGAGCCCGCGCAGGTATCCGGTCGAGGGCTCGAGGTCGGTGGACCCCCACCTTTCTGGCGTCTTCCATTGCGACCCGACGGTGGCCACGACCGCAGCCGCGGTGGCGGTCAAGTCGGGTTTGCCGGCCCCCAGGTAGCCGAAAACGACGGTCTTGCCGAGCTGGTTGGCGTGTTCGGTCACCTTGGTGGCAACCCGCTCGGCCGGTGGTTTGGACACCACCAAGATCGTGGAGATGTCGTCGTCGCCGGCCAGTCGGTCCAGCGCCGCGATAGTCGAACGACCTCCGACGTCGGAGGAGAGGTCTCGGCCACCCACACCGAGGCAGTGTTTGACGCCGACACCTGCCCCGTCCAGCAGCGCGAGCACCTGTTGTGCACCAGTCCCCGACGCCGCCACGATACCGACCCGGCCGGGGCGTACGACGTTGGCGAAGCCGAGGCCCACCCCCTCGACCACCGCCGTGCCACAGTCGGGGCCCATCACCAGCCGACCATCGGCAGCGGCCATGTCTTTGAGAGCAATCTCTTGCTGGACCGTCACGTTGTCACTGAAGATCATCACGTCCAGACCGGCGCTCAACGCGTCGGCGGCATCGATTGCGGCTACCGATCCTGGGGTGCTGACGAGCGCCAGCGACGCTTGACTTCGGCGAGCAGCCGCGCCAATCGTCTTCGCCGCCGATCCGCTGGAGCCGGCCGGCCCGAATCCCGTGCCGCTTGCTCCAGAGCCGGCCGGCTTGGCGGCCAGCGCCTCGTCGACAGCGGCGACCGCTGCCTGGGCGGCGTCCGGGCTGTCGGCTTCGATCGCGATGACCATCTCGTTCGAAGAGACGCCGTCCGGTGTTTGGAACCCCATCCCGATCAGCAACTCGACGTTGAGCGGCGTCGCCATCGCGACAAGCGCGGACGTCACATCGTCGTGGGCCGAAATCTTGTTGCTGACCTGCATCAGACTCACCGAGTCTTGATACTTGCCTTGTCGGATCTGCACGAGGCGGGTCATGCCGCGGACTCCGCGATCGGCGCGACGTCGAGGATCCGGTGGACGCCTTCAAGCAGGCCACGTCCCGAGGAGTGACCGACCGCGACCAGCGCCGTACGCGCCGGATCGAGTGGCTGACGGTTGGCGATGGCACGCAGATACTGCGCCACCGCTTCGATGCACCAGCCGTCCGAGGCCAGCCGTAGCAGACCGGCCGACGTGGCCGTCGTCAACTCCTCCAGCGGCGCGCTCAGCACGGCGGCAGACCAGCCAACCGCCCGCGGATCGTCGGCTGCCCAGAGGGTGACAAGAGCGCCGGCGAGCACATCATCGGCGTACGGCGTGAGGCCCGAACCGCCGCCCAAGCTCTGCCGCCAAGCTCTCGTCTGTGCGGCTATCTCCGCCACCGGACGAAGCCAGGCGCTCAAGCCGGGGAGCCGGGGTCGGGCCGGCGCGAACCAGCGAGCGACGCTCACGCGGTGTCCGTCCCACATCAGCCGGCCGCCGCCGAGGATAAGCGACGGCACGACGGATGGCAGGCACGGCACGACGAACGAGTTAGGCAACCGGACAGCCCACGGCGTCACCATGCTGGCGATGGCCTGTCCGTCAAGGTTGGCGAGTTGCCAGGCGTCCGTGGACTGGTGCACCACGGCTAGGCGCTGGCACGGGCCGTCCACCAGGCTCTGGCAGCGGGTGCTGGCCAGCACCTGGGCCGGGACGCTCACATGCCTCCTCGGCGATATGGGCAGGAAGAGCCGTGTTCCGCTGACTCTTCCCACACGGTAGCGGCTGGGTTAGCGTCCGGTGATGAGAAATGTTGCCAACGATTGGGCGGAATCTGTGGCTGACTTTTCCGGCGGTCCGGGGGTCAGCGTCGGCGATCTGCTGCGGCTGCCGGCCTTTGCCTCAGTCCAGGTCGTCGCGGGTGAGCAGGGGCTGGATCGGGTGGTGTCGCGGGCCAACATCATGGAGGTCCCTGACATCGTGCCGTGGGTCAAGCCGCACGAGCTGCTGCTGACGACCGGCTATCCGTTGCGCGAGGTGCCGCAGGGACTCGCCTATCTGGTCGATGCCCTTGACCACGCCGGGGTCGCCGCGCTCGGCGTGAAGCTTCGGCGCTATCTCGACCACCTCCCCGCCGACATGCTGGCGGCAGCTGACCGATGTGGGCTGCCGGTGTTGCTGCTGCCCGACGATGTCGCTTTCGACGAGCTGCTGAATCCAGTCCTCGCTGACGTGCTCAACCGTCAGTCCACGATCTTGGAGCGCAGCGAGCTGGTGCATCGGGCACTGGTCTCGGTGGTGCTCGACGGTGGCGAGCTCGCCGAGTTGGTCGCCGAACTCAATGCGCTGATGGGCGATCTCACGTTCGTCACGACCACGGATGGCCGGGTGCTTGCGCAGGCCGGGGACGAGGCTGCTCAAGTCGCGTTGCGCGGCACGGAAGTGTTCGAGCCGCTCGGGCGGTTCCGCACCGAGCGTTTTCCAGCGGGGACCCATCAGGTGCGGCCCGGTCCGGTCAGTGGTGGGGATGCTCACGCATACTCGGTGGCGGTGACGCCGGTGTTGGCGGGCACCGCGGATCACGGCCGGCTTGTCGTCGTACGCCGACATCAGCCACCCTCCGCGTGTGACCTGCATGTGCTGGAGCGGGCTGCCACGGTTGCGGCGCTGGTGATCACTAAGTCGCTGGCGGTGCAAGCCGTGGAGGCCAAGTACCGCGGGGATTTCGTGCGTGACGTGCTGGAGGGCCGAGCGGGGTCGGCCGAGTCGGTGGTCGGTCATTTCACGACGCTGGGCTGGGACGTGGCGCGACCGCTGGTCGTCGTGGTCGGCGCTCACGATCCTGCGTCTCCAGCCGTTCACCGTAGTTCCCGCCAGACCACTGCTGCCCAGCTCTCTGCCGGATCGCTCACTGCAGACCGGCGCACGACCGACCGGGGCAGCGCCGACCGGGCCCGCGCCACCCAAGATCGCTTCGCCAATGCCTGGGCCAACGTGGTCCGACGCCACGACAAGACGGCACCGGTGGTTGGTTTCGCGCAGGAAGTCGTGGCGCTGATCGCGGTGCCGACTGGGAGGTCCGCACGTGAAATCGTCGACGGGCTGGTCGGTGCCGTCTCAGGCGACGGCGGAGGTGGTCGCATCCCGTTCTCCACCGGCGTGAGCCGGCTCGTCATGGATCCGAGCGGAATCGTCGGTGCCTACCAACAGGCGCGGCGAGCCGTCCAGGTGGGACGCCAACTTCACGGTCCGTCGGCGCTCGCCCACTTCGACGATCTGGGTGCCTTCCGGTTGTTGAGCCTCATCGACGACACTGCCGAGCTGCGGAACTTCGTCGTCGAGGTGCTTGGGGAGCTGGCCGACGACGAGAACACCCAAGCCGCGGACATGCGAGGCACCTTGCGAGTGCTGCTCGACACCAACCTCAACGTGGCAGAGACCTCGCGCCGGTTGCACTTTCACTACAACACACTGCGTTACCGCATCAGCAAACTCGAGCGAATCGTGGGCCCGTTCACCGACGACCCGGACCTGCGGTTGGATCTGTCCCTGGCGCTGCGGGTCATCTCAATGCGCGGACTCTAGTGTCGTGTATGGGAAATACGTTTACGCTTGCCGCGTTCGCCGGGCGCCTCGCTGCGTTCTCGTCGTCGGCCATAGGCCCAGCTATGCCCTCCTCCTCGGCCTTGGGATCCATCCCGGCGCTTCACGGCAATCGGTCAAACAATAATTTCCCACACACGACACTAGGTTCCAGTGCGGCAGGTTTCAACGCTGAGCCCGTGCCAGCCGCACAGTGCCTGATCCTGCCGCAGGGCTGGCTGCCAACCTCCGACGCTGAGCTCGCTCCGGCTGGCTCAGCGCCGGCTGTTCGTGGTTGATGCCGCGCTTTCCTGGCGGTTGAGGAGGTCGCTGCGGAGATCGGGCACGCGGCCGGCAGGGTCTTGCTCCGCGAGTCGCCGCACTCCTGCATAACATTCGGGCATTCTGTGTAGAGGTGACGCGTGTCCCGACCGAAGAACGGAGTTGAGCATGGCGGTTGGCTGGAAGGTCGTGTATGGCGGGAGGACGCCGCCACCGGGACAAGCCGTTGCACCTGACGAACGATTGTCGTGGGGCCGGACCGTAGGACTCGGCGCACAACACGTGGTGGCGATGTTCGGTGCAACGTTCGTGTTCCCGATCGTGATGGGCCTCAACCCGCAGTTGGCGATCATGATGAGCGGCATCGCGACGATCTGTTTCCTGCTGATCGTGCAGGGCAAGGTGCCTAGCTATCTGGGCACCAGCGCGGCGTTCGTGGGAGGTGTGGCGGCGGTGCGCACCCAAGGCGGTGACTCCGCGGACGTGACCGGGGCAATCTTGATCTCCGGCGCGGTCTTGCTGGTGGTCGGAGTGCTCATTCATTACCTCGGCTCGCGCGTGTTGCACGCCGTCTTGCCACCCGTGGTCACCGGAGCTGTGGTGATGCTGATCGGTTTCAACCTGGCACCCGTAGTCGCCGGGGTCTACTGGCCACAAGACCAGTGGATCGCCTTCCTCACCATGGCCTTCGTGATCTTGATCGCGGTCGGGCTACGCGGCTTCTTCGGCCGGATCTCGGTCTTCTTGGGGTTGATCTTCGGCTACGTCTTGTCCTACCTGGCCGACAAGATCTTTGGCCAGATCACCTCGATTTCGCCAGGCCAGCACCTGAATGCGGCGGGCATTGCCCAGCCGTTCCCGCACTACCGGGTGAGCTGGGACGCGCTCAGGTCCGCGGACTGGATCGGGTTCCCACCTCACACCGACAATGCAACGGGCGTGGTCGGATGGCACTTCCCCAGCTTTTCTGTCACGTTCACGCTATTGGTGTTGCCGGCCGTGATCGCGCTGATCGCTGAGAACACCGGCCACGTCAAGGCGGTCGCGGAGATGACCGATCGCAACCTCGACCCGGTGATGGGCAAGGCCATCGCCGCCGACGGTTTCGGCACCGTGCTGGCGAGCACGTTCGGTGGCTCACCGACGACGACGTACGCCGAGAACATCGGCGTCATGGCGGCGACTCGGGTCTACTCGACCGCCGCCTACTACGTCGCCGCAATCGTCGCGATCATCTTCGGGCTCAGCCCGAAGTTTGGTGCCTTGGTCGCCTCGACGCCGGGCGGCGTGCTTGGCGGCATCACCGTGGTCCTGTACGGCATGATCGGGCTGCTGGGCGCAAAGATCTGGAAAGAAAACAACGTCGACTTCGCCAACCCCGTCAACCTGGTGCCGCTCGCGGCCGGCCTCATCCTGGCGATTGGGGGCACGTCGTTGAAGATCACTAACAACTTCGAGCTGTCGGGCATCGCCTTGGGAACCATCGTGGTGCTCGTCTTCTATCACCTGGCTCGCAGCATCGCCCCCGCACATCTAAAGGATGATGGGGCGCTCATCGCGGTCGGTCACCCCGGCGCGCACCGAGAAGACGAACCACTGGGCAATCCGGGTGGTACGCACCGCAGCGCCCAGTGACCCGTCGCAGGCCCATGAGTGTCTAGGGTGAACTGGTGAAGCCGGCTCCGTTCGACTACCTGCGTCCGACGAGCCTCGACGAGGCGACCGGCATGTTGGCGCAGACCCATGGCAAGGTGCTCGCCGGTGGTCAGAGCCTAGTGCCGATGATGTCGATGCGGTTGGCGTCCCCGGCTGCCCTGGTGGACGTCAACTTCCTCCCCGACCTTGCCGACGTCGAGGTCGACTCAGCGGCGGTGCGAGTCGGCGCACTCGTCCGGCACGCGGCGCTCGAGCACCACGAGGCGGCCTTCGCGGCCAACCCGTTGTTACGCCGCGCATTGCGTCACGTGGCCCACCCGACGATTCGCAACCGCGGCACTGTCGTCGGCAGCCTGGTGCACGCCGATCCGGCGGCGGAGATGGCCGCCGTGCTTGCGCTACTTGCCGGTTCGGTCGAGGTGATCAACGCCGCCGGCGGCGGGCGGACCATTCCGGCCGGAGAATTCTTTGTCGGGCCGCTGGAGTCCGCCCTCGAGGAAGCCGAGCTCGCCGTGGCGGCGAATTTCCCGATCCCGGCAGCGCGCAGCGGGACAAGCTGGGTGGAGCTGGCGCGCCGACGAGGCGACTACGCGATGGTCGGTGTCGGCGCGTTGGTCACGCTCGATGCGGGGCGGGTGATCAGCTCGGCGCGGGTGGCGTTGATCAGCGTCGGGCCGACGCCGGTGGTGGTCGATGTCGGCGGGACGTGCATCGGGTCGCCGTACGACGACGTGAACTGGTCGGACGCCGTTGGGAAGGTAGACGCCGCCATCGATCCGGAAGCGGACATCCACGCGAGCGAGCAGTACCGCCGAGAGCTGGCCCGCGTCTTGTCACGCCGGGCGCTCGGTGCGGCACTCGGCGACGTTGCACATCAACCGGCGGCGCCATGAGTGGTGACGCCATGAGCAACGGCGAGCGTGCGCACGATGTCTCGTTGACAATCAACGCAGTGCCGCATCGGCTCTCGGTTCCGGGGCGCAGGCTCTTGTCGGACGCCATCCGACACGATGCCGGGCTCACCGGCACCCATGTCGGCTGCGAGCACGGCGTGTGTGGTGCATGCACCGTGCTTGTCGACGGGGCACCGATGCGCTCATGCCTGATGTTCGCCGTGTGCGCCGAGGGCGCCGACATCACCACCACCGAGGGATGCCGCACGCCAGCCGGCGAGCTGGGGCCGGTGCAGCAGGCATTCGCGGACTGCCATGCGTTGCAGTGCGGTTATTGCACGCCAGGCTTCATCACCACGATCACCGCGTTTCTCGAGCACAACAGCGACCCGACCGAAGCCGAGGCCCGGGAGGCGATCGGCGGCAACCTGTGCCGGTGCACGGGCTATCAGAACATTGTGGCAGCGGTGCTGCGTGCCGCGCAGATCAAGGCTGAGCGATCCGAGACGCTTTCGAGTGAACAGGCGGCCGGCCGGTGACCACCAAGCTCTTTGGCGAACGGGTGCGCCGGGTGGAGGACCCGCGGCTGGTCACCGGGCAAGGCCGCTACCTCGACGATCTCGGCAACGACGCGCTGGCCGTTGCGTTCGTCCGCAGCCCCCATGCGCATGCCCGGATCGCCGACATCGACGTGACCGCGGCCCTCGAGGTCGACGGGCTCGTGGCGATCTACACGTACGACGATCTGCAGGGACGGATGGCCGAGCCGCTGCCCTTGCTGATCCCGCACCCTACCCTTACGCATGGCCGCACCCAGTTCGCGTTGGCCAAGGAGGAAGTCAATTACGTCGGCGAGGCAATCGTGATGGTGGTGGCGACCGATCGCTATGTTGCCGAGGACGTGGCGGGGCTGATCGACGTGCGTTACGACTACCTGCCGGCGGTGGTGGGCATCGAGCGGGCGCGAGCCGGCGCGGATCTCGTGCATCCCGACGTGCCGGGCAATGTGGCAGCGACGATGGTCCAGGAGGTCGGCGACGCGGCCGCCGTGATTGCCGCGGCTACACACTCAGGTTTGCTGTCGTTGCGGATCGAGCGCAGTGCGTCGACACCGATGGAGGGCAAGGGCGTCCTGGCGCGGTGGGAGCCCGACGACGAGTCGCTGCTCGTGCACACGTCCACCCAGTCGTCGACCAGCGTGCGGCAGGCGATCGCGGCGAAGCTCGAGTTGCCGGTGGACCGGGTTGAGGTGGTCACTCCCGATGTCGGCGGAGGTTTTGGCGTCAAGATCGTGCACCCCTGGCCGGAGGAGGTGTTGATCCCGCTGGCGGCGATCAAGCTCCGCCGTCCGGTGAAGTGGGTGGAGGACCGGCGAGAGCACTTCATCTCGTCGGCGCATGAGCGCGCCCAGTGCCACGAGGTGTCGTTCGGCTATGACGATGAGGGCCGGCTGCTGGGCCTGGCCGACGAGTTCTGGCACGACAACGGCGCCTACACGCCGTACGGGCTGATCGTGCCGATCATTACGTCCACCCAGCTGCTCGGCCCCTACAAGCCGGCGGCCTATCGGGTGGAATTTCACAGCGTCTACACCAACACCGTGCAGGTGACGCCGTATCGCGGCGCCGGTCGGCCGCAGGGGTGTTTCGTGATGGAGCGGGTGATGGATGCGATCGCCCACGAGCGGGGTCTGGACCGGGTCGTCGTCCGAGAGCGCAACTTCATCAGGCCCGAGGAGATGCCGTACGACCATGGGCTGATCTTCCAAGACGGCCGCCCGCTCATCTATGACTCGGGCGACTTCCCGGCAACGATGGCGAAGCTCAAGACACTGGTCGGCTGGGACGACTTCGACACGTTCCGCCAGCAGGCGAGGGCGGCCGGTCGGCGGGTAGGCATCGGCGTCGCCTGTTATGTCGAGGGTACCGGAGTCGGACCGTATGAGGGTGGTCACGTCCGCGTGGAGACCGACGGGACCGTCGTCGTGTCCACCGGGTTGACAACCCAGGGCCAAGGCCACCAGACGATGCTGGCGCAGATCGTCGCCGACGAGCTCGGCGTGCCGATGGACCGGGTGCGTGTCACCACCGGCGACACCCGGCGGTTCAAGTACGCCGTGGGCACGTTCGCCTCACGCACCGCCGTGATGTCGGGCAGCGCGGTGGCATTGACGGCGCGCAAGGTGCGGGCTAAGGCCTTGCGCATCGCCGCGAATGCACTGGAGGCCTCGGTCGATGACCTGGAGATCGTCGACGGGCACGTCCAGGTCAAGGGCAGCCCCGACGCCGCGATCGACCTTGGCGTGGTTGCGGTGCTGTCGAATCCGCTGCGCTATGCATTTGACGCCGGGGCCGCGCGCGCCACTCAGTTCGCGGCGTTGACCGATCCCACGAGGCCACCGATCGATGCCGGCGACGAGCCCGGTCTTGAGGGCACCGACTACTACTCACCCACACAGTCGACGTTCGCCAACGGCATGCATGCGGTGGTGGTCGAAACCGACCCCGCAACGGCCGAGGTCACGATCTTGCGCTATTGCGTCGTGCATGACTGTGGCACGGTGATCAACCCGATGATCGTCGAGGGCCAGATCCACGGCGGTGTGGCGCAAGGCGTCGGTGGCGCGCTGTACGAACGGATGGAGTACGACGAGTCGGGGCAGCTGATCAACGCCTCGTTCATGGACTTCTTGATGCCCTACGCCTCTGAGGTGCCGCAGATCGAGATCGACCACCTGCATACGCCGTCGCCGCTCAACCCGCTCGGTGCGAAGGGCGCCGGGGAGGCCGGCGTGATCCCAGGCTCGGCGGCAATCGCTTCGGCCATCGAGGATGCCGAGGGATTCCCGATCACCGCGATGCCCATCTCGCCGAGTGAGTTGTTCGAGCTGCGCCGAGGCCACAAAACTGCCGCACGTCAAGGCGAAACGGCGTCACACTAGCGGTCGGCGTAGCGTCAGTGTCGATGGCATTGATCTCAGCTCACCAGTGTGGCGCTGGCCCGGGACTCGACTACGGCAGCTTTGCTATGGCGCTTCGCAAGGCGCTGAATTTCGACTGCGAGTACGTCGAGTTCGACGTACAGGCCACCGCAGACGAGCAGCTCGTCTGCCTTCACGACAACCGGGTCAGCCTGGCCGGACGGTCCCTGGTGGTGTCGGATGCCGCGTTCGGCGAGGTGGCCGAAGCGGTGCCAGGCGTCGTGTTGTACGACGACGCGCTGGCGACGCTGCGTGGACGCAAGAAGGCGCATCTAGACCTAAAGTTCGACCAGGCACTCACTCCACCTGACCCGCGGGCGTACGTCGCCGCGGCGCGCCGGGCGGTGGCGGTGTTGGGTGCTGAGAATGCGCTGATCACTACCGGGCCAGCGGGGGTGGCCGCGATCCGCCGGTGGTCGCATGGCGCCGAGCCAGCGCTGTTGGTGGCATGCGCGACGGGTCTTTCCTGTCCGGGCTTCGCCTCCGTCGGGCAGATCGGCCGTTTCCTCGGCGCGGACAGATTAGTCGCTCAGATCAAGACCTGCGATGCAAACCTGGTTGCCGCCGCCCCTGCAATAGCTCGCCGCGGGCTCGCGCAGTGGGCTTCTCGAGTCGGGTTGCCGTTGATGGTGTGGACCATCGACGGAAAGCGACAACTGAACCATTGGCTGGGCGATCCCCGGGTCGCGATCGTCACCACCAACCGGCCGGTCGAGGCTGCGGCGATTCGGCGCCAGCGTGAGCTGGCCAGCGGTCGCACCTCCGGGGGTACGGCGCAGCGGTAGCGGTCACCGATCCCGCTCAGCGTGCGAGTCGAGCTTCACACGCGGCGGCGCGCCGCTTTTGGTCGCCCGGTCGATCCGCTGCGTAGCACGGCGTGCAAGCCGGTGGCGAGATGCCGGACTAATTCATCGGCCGGCATCGTGGCGACCGGTTCGAGTCGCAAGAGGTATCGCGCGAAGACCACGCCGGCGAGCTGGGTGCCGAACGCGGCCGCCCGATGTCGTGCGTCGACGCCGCGGAGCAGGGCGGTCAGCCGGTCGACGATTTCGCGCTCGAGCATCTCCCTGAGCAGCCTGGCCATCTCATCGTCCTGCACTGCCGCGACCAGCATGACGCGCAGCGGTTCACCTCGTGCTGGGTCGTCCCACGTGTCCAGCAGCGCCCGCAGGACACGCTCGGGCATCGTAGCCGGGTCGCCATGCAGTGCGCCGAGCAAGACCTCAGGCGGGTTTGCGGACAACGCGAGCGCCGCCCCGAATAAGCCTCGCTTCGAGCCGAAGAAGTAGCTGATCAGAGCCGGGTCGACGCCGGCCTGAGCGGCGACGGAGCGCATTGTCACGGCTTGGTATCCGTCGGCCATGAACCGGGCCCGGGCGATATCAAGGATGAGCGCACGTGTTTCGGGTCGGCCACTGCGTCGACCCCGCTTCCCAACAGCGATTTTATTCATCACGGTTGAAATCTATCCCTAGCATATGCCAGCTTCAATTCACCAACGATGAATTCGCCTGGAGGTCACTATGCTCACCGTCTCGCCGACCCGCGAACAGTGCTCCGCCACGCGCGCTTTGCTGCCGGTCATCATGCTCTGCCTCGCCACCGTCGTGTCGGCCGTGGCGTCACTCAACGTTGCGATCCCATCGATCGCCGAAGAAACGCGCGCCACCCAGACCCAGCTGTCTTGGATCATCGACGCGTACGCATTGGTGTTCGCCGCCTTGTTGTTGCTCGGCGGGGCGATCGGGGACCGCTACGGACGGCGCCGGGCACTGGTGGGCGGCCTTCTCGTCTTCGGTGGCGGATCGCTCGCCGCGATGTCGACAAGTGACGCGGGATGGTTGATCGTCACACGCGGCGTGCTCGGCTTCGGCGCCGCGCTCGTCATGCCCGCCACCCTGTCGACCATCACCAGCACGTTGCCCCGTGAGCAAAGGGCTCGTGCGGTAGGTGCTTGGGCAGGCGTCGCCGGTGCCAGCGCGGTTCTGGGTCTTCTGACATCCGGTCTGTTGCTCGAAGCGTGGTCGTGGCGATCGGTGTTCGGCCTGAACGTCGTGCTTGCCGCGGTGTCGATCGTCGGCACGCTGCGCTTCCTTCCTGAGTCGGTCGAACCGGATGCGCCCCGACTCGACGTCTGGGGTGCGTCGTTCACCACGGTTGGGCTCGGCGTTGTGGTCTACTCGATCATCGAAGCCCCGACCACCGGGTGGGCCACCGGGCGGACCGTCACCGGCATCGCGGTTGGTCTGCTGGTCTTAGCGGCATTCGTCGGTTGGGAGCTGCACCGGCCTGACCCACTGATCGACCCGCGACTGTTCGGTCACCGAGCGTTCGCGGCAGGCACTTTGTCGATCCTGCTCCAGTTCTTCGCGTTCTTCGGCTTCGTGTTCCTGATCTTGCAATACCTTCAGCTGGTGCGTGGCGACAGTCCGCTCATGGCTGCGCTGAGTCTGGTCCCGATGGCGCTGGCGATGGTGCCGTCGGCGCGTTTCATCGCGCCAGGACTGACGGCGCGCGCCGGAGCCATGCAGACCTGTGTCCTTGGCCTCGTACTCGTCACGGCCGGCCTGTTCGTGTTGTCCCGGTTGGGCGTGTCGGGCTCGTACTGGGCACTCTTCGTCGGCGTCATGGTGCTTGGTGCCGGTATGGGCCTGGCGATGACACCGGCGACCGCCGCGATTACCGATGCCCTGCCGGTGGCCAAGCAGGGCATCGGCTCCGCGATCAATGACCTGGCACGCGAGCTGGGTGGGGCGCTTGGAATCGCCGTGCTGGGAAGCCTACTGCAGTCGACGTACCGCGACATTCTGCATCCGGCCGGACTTCCTGGCTCTGTCGCGAACCAGGCCCGCTCGTCATTGGCGTTGGCTGCACGGCTCGGTCCGGCGGTGAGGCACCAGGCGCAGCTGGCCTTCACCGACGGCATGCAGGCCGCCCTGCTCTGCGCCGCGGTCGTGTGTGCGCTCGCGGCCGTGGCGGTCGGCGTACTCCTGCGTGGCCCTGGAGCCGATGGCGGGTAGGCGTTACTAAGAGCTCGCGACTGAAGTATTCAAAACTCGGCCCGTGAGCGGTGTTGCAAGGTGTCTTTCGAAAGAGTACTTTCGAGGAATGTCCTTCGCACCTCGCCGGCTATCCGATCCCAAGGATTTGCGGGCGATCGCCCACCCGTTGCGGATCGCGATCCTAGAACGGCTGACCATCGGCGGCCCGCTCACCGCCACCGAACTGGGTGACCTGCTCAACGAATCGCCCGCGAACTGCTCGTGGCATCTGCACAAGCTGGCCGAACACGGATTCGTTACCGAGGCCGAGGGGGGAGCCGGTCGCCAACGTCCATGGCGGGCAGCGCACCTCGGCATGCAGTGGGACAACGCCGCCGAATCTATGGCAGCCGAGCCAGGTAGCGGTGAGGCTGAGTCCGCCGCGCCGAATCTGCCAGGATCGGAGAGCTCAATCGTCGGGAAGCTGCTAACCCGCATGCTCGTGGAGCGCGAGATCGACAGGCTGTGGAGAGCGCTGGATCGCCGGTCGGTCGAGCCGACGCAGTGGCGCGATGCCGGCACGGTGACTCAGTCGATGCTCTGGCTGACTCCGGAGGAGCTCGCCGAGATCAACACCGCGGTCAAAGACCTGCTGCTGAGCAAAATCGAGCGGGTCGAAGATCCGACGCTGCGACCAGACGGTGCCCGGCTGTGCGCCTTCTTGGCGTGGGGCGTCCCCGCTTTCGACCTGACCGAGGAGAGCTGAGATGCGCAAGGCTTTCGCCCAACACGGGTTCACCCGCTTGTACGCCGGTCTATCGGCGAGCATGTTCGGCGACTCGCTGATGCTCATCGTGCTCAGCATGTGGGTCAAGTCGCTGACCGATTCCAACGCCAAGGCCGGCCTGACGTTCTTCTGGATGGTGGTGCCCGCGCTGTTCGCGCCGCTGTATGGGATGTTCGTGGATCGGGTGAAGCGCCGGCCGCTACTGATCTGGGGCAACCTCGTCTCGGCGCTGATCGTGCTCCCGCTGTTGCTGGTTCACGACGCGGGTGACGTTTGGCTGATCTACGTCGTGGCCTTTTGCTACGGCATCTCTTTCGTGGTGATCCCCGCCGGCCTGAACGGCCTGCTCAAGGAGTTGATGCCCGAGCATCTGTTGGTGGACGCGAACGCGTCGTTGTCGACGACCAAGGAGGGCTTCCGGCTGATCGGACCGCTGGCCGGAGCCGGGCTGTTTGCGGCTTTTGGTGGCGGATCGGTGGCGATTATCGACGCGGTGTCATTTGTGGTTGCCGCGGTGATGATCTTGACCATCAAGCTTCGAGAAGACGAGCCGGCGCGGACGGAGCAGCATTGGTGGGGGGAGATGACCGCGGGGGTGCGACATCTGGGAGCCGACCCGATCCTGCGCCATACACTGGTCGCGATCGGCCTGGTGATCCTCGTGGTGGGCTTCACCGAGTCCTCGATCTACGCGATCATCGACTTCTTCGACAAGCCCGTGGAGTTCGTCGGGGTGATCGTGACCGTGCAAGGCGTTGGCGCGATCGCCGGCGGCCTCACGGCATCGCGCTGGGTGCGCCGGATAGGCGAGCCCGGGACCATCGCCACCAGCTTGGTGATCATGGCGGCCGGAATGGCGCTGATCGCCGGATCGCAGTGGCTCTGGCTGATGCTAGCCGCCACCGTGCTCTTCGGGTATTCGTTGCCGCTGCTGATAATCGCGTTCAACACGCTGATTCAAGTACGCACCCCGGGGCCGCTGATGGGACGTGTGTCTGCTGCCGTCGAGGTGGTGATGGGGACGCCGCAGGCGCTCTCGATAGCTGTGGGAGCGCTGCTTGTCACCCTGCTCGACTACCACTGGATCTTCGCGATCATGACGGTGGCAACCGTGGCGGCGGTTGGTTATCTGCTGGCATCCCTGCGCGGCCGGCTGTTGCGGCCCAGCCAAGCACAGCCGCCCGCCGTGCGCGACGCCGCGCTGCAGGCGGAACGATCTGACGCTGAGCGCGCTCCGACAGCACGCCCCACTGGCTGAACGTCGCACAACAGGCTGCGCGTCGGAGCTTGGCGGTCTTCCACGGGAATTGGGAGCTCAGGGGTCGCGCTGATACCCTGAGAGCGCCGTTTGAACGGCCGCGGACCAGATAGTGCCCGGGTGAATCGGCCCCGGCGCGCCGCGCAACGAGCCCCGGAGGGAGATCGCGTGCCACTTGATGCTGCGACCAAGAAGCGGATCATCGACGAATATGCCACCACGCAAGGTGACACCGGCTCCCCCGAGGTTCAGGTGGCGATCTTGACCACCCGCATCAAGGATTTGACCGAACACCTCAAGGAGCACAAACACGACCACCACAGCCGTCGTGGTCTGCTGCTCTTGGTGGGTCAGCGCCGTCGCCTGCTCAACTACCTGCAAAACACCGAGATCGCCCGCTACCGGAGCATTATCGAGCGCCTCGGCCTGCGCCGCTAAGCGGCAGGGATGTTTTCGGGAGGCCCGCAGAAGTCAGCGGTTTGAGAGCGGCACCGGGCCAGCGTCGGCGTATGACGTCGACCGAGCGCTCACCGAAGCCAACTGAATACAGACCAACTGAATAGAGTTCACACCAACACCAATGCTCCAGCATGGGGCATTGCCACTAGTGACGTCATGCGTTGACGCGAGGCGCGAGGCGCCGGTCCTCGGTAGTGACCTTCGGGATGTAGCCCATTCTCAAATGGAGCTCACACCCCGCGGGCCTCGATCGAAGACCGGCCTCGACATCGTCGGCGGGGCGCGCCACTCGGCGTACCCGCGAGTCGGCCATGCCGCAATGGCGCCGCGCCGGAGTGCTAAGACACCTGGTGAACGGCCCCACGCCAACGGCGTGCATCGCGTGACGTCACGCGCAAAGAGAGGGATACCCCTATGACGGGATCCGAACCCCAAGCCGTTGAGACAGTTATCGACAACGGTGCTCACGGGAAGCGGACGATCCGCTTCGAAACCGGGCAACTCGCCCGCCAGGCTGCCGGCTCCGTGGTGGCCTACCTCGACGAAGAGACCATGCTGTTGTCGGCCACGACCGCCAGCAAGCATCCCAAGGACAACCTCGACTTCTTCCCGCTGACGGTCGACGTCGAGGAGAGAATGTACGCCGCCGGTCGCATCCCCGGCTCGTTCTTCCGACGCGAGGGGCGTCCCTCCGAAGACGCCATCTTGATCTGCCGGCTGATCGACCGACCGCTGCGCCCGACCTTCGCGAAGGGGCTGCGAAACGAGGTGCAGGTCGTCATCACCGTGATGGCGCTGCATCCCAACACGCCGTACGACGTGCTCGCCATCAACGCCGCTTCGCTGTCGACCCAGTTGAGCGGCCTGCCGTTCAGCGGCCCGGTCGGTGCGACCCGCGTCGCGCTGATTGACGGACACTGGGTTGGCTTCCCGACCCACGAGCAGCTCGACGAAGCCGTGTTCGACATGGTGGTGGCCGGGCGGGTCCTCGAAGATGGGGACGTCGCGATCATGATGGTCGAAGCCGAGTCCACCGAAGCCACCTGGGAGAAGGTGCAGGCTGGCTCGCAGGCTCCCACCGAGGACATCGTCGCCGAGGGTCTCGAGGCGTCCAAGCACTTCATCAAGCAGTTGTGCGAGGCGCAACGCGACCTGGCGCAGATCGCCGCCAAGCCGGTGGCCGAGTTCCCCCGCTTCCTTGACTACGAAGCGGACGCCTACTCCGCTGTCGACGCCGCTGCGGGCTCTGACCTGGCCTCGGCGCTGACCATCGCCGGCAAGCAGGAGCGCGAGAGCAAGCTCGACGAGATCAAGCTGGCCGTCCTCGACAAGCTCGGCGCCGACTTCGTCGGCCGTGAGAAGGAGCTAGGGGCAGCGTTTCGTTCGCTGACCAAGAAGTTGGTTCGTGAGCGGGTGCTGCGCGACAAGATCCGGATCGACGGGCGCGGGCTTGCTGACATCCGCACGCTGAATGCCGAGGTCGGTGTGGTGCCGCGGGTGCACGGCTCGGCGCTGTTCGAGCGTGGCGAGACGCAGATCCTGGGCATCACGACGCTGAACATGTTGTCGCTTGAGCAAAAGCTCGACACGCTCTCTCCGGAGAAGACGCGGCGCTACATGCACAACTACAACTT
The DNA here is from genome assembly GCA_050998615.1 of Nocardioidaceae bacterium. Classification (GTDB taxonomy): domain Bacteria; phylum Actinomycetota; class Actinomycetes; order Propionibacteriales; family Nocardioidaceae; genus JBPCQA01. The sequence continues at coordinate 7,599 of JBPCQA010000044.1, read as the reverse complement.
CCCGCCGTTCTCCACCGGCGAGACCGGCCGGGTGGGCTCACCCAAGCGACGCGAGATAGGTCACGGCGCGCTGGCCGGCCGGGCGCTGATGCCGGTGTTGCCGTCGCGTCAGGAGTTCCCGTACGCGATCCGCCAGGTGTCTGAGGCGCTCGGCTCCAACGGGTCGACATCGATGGGCTCGGTCTGCGCGTCCAGCATGGGCCTGCTCAACGCGGGTGTCCCGCTGCGTGCCCCGGTTGCCGGCATCGCGATGGGGCTGATCTCCGGCGAGCTCGACGGCGAAGCCCAGTTCGTCACGCTCACCGACATCTTGGGAGCCGAGGACGCGTTCGGTGACATGGACTTCAAGGTGGCCGGCACGCGTGAGTTCGTCACCGCCTTGCAACTCGACACCAAGCTCGACGGCATTCCGGCGTCGGTGCTCGGCTCGGCCTTGCAGCAGGCTCGGGATGCCCGGATGACGCTGCTCGACGTGATGGCCGAGGCGATCGACGGCCCCGACGAGATGGCGCCAACGGCGCCGCGCATCCTGACCTTGCGGGTTCCGGTCGACAAGATCGGTGAGGTGATCGGACCCAAGGGCAAGGTCATCAACCAAATCCAGGATGACACCGGCGCGCAGATCAGCATCGAGGACGACGGCACGATCTACGTCGGTGCTGACAACGGCGCTGCCGCCGAGGCAGCTCGGGCGACGATCAACGCGATCGCCAACCCGCAGATGCCTAAGATCGGTGAACGCTATCTCGGCACGGTCGTCAAGACGACCAACTTCGGCGCGTTCGTGTCCCTGCTTCCGGGTAAGGATGGGCTGCTGCACATCTCGAAGTTGCGCGCCCTCGCCGGCGGCAAGCGGGTCGAGAACGTCGAAGACGTGGTGTCGGTTGGTCAGAAGCTGCAGGTTGAGATCGGTGAGATCGACGACCGGGGCAAGCTGTCCCTGGTCCCCGTCGTCGACGAAGACGCCGGAGCGGCCATGGCCAGCACCTCGGGCGCCTGACCGTGGCGTATCTGGCGGCCATTGACCAGCGGCCGGGCTCGACGCGCACGTTGTTGTCCGAGCGCGGTGACGGCGAATCCGTGGGTTCCACGGTTCGCCGCACCGTGCTTCCGGGCGGCTTGCGCGTCATCACCGAAGCCATGCCCGGTGCCCGGTCGGCGACGCTCGGCCTCTGGACCGGCCTGGGGTCTCGCGACGAGGGGTTGACCCTTTCGGGGACGACCCATTTCCTGGAGCACTTGTTGTTCAAGGGCACCCGTCGTCGTACGGCGCTTGAGATCTCCGCCCTGCTCGATGCCGTCGGGGGAGAGCTCAACGCCTTTACCGGCAAGGAGTACACCTGCTATCACGCCAGAGTGCTCGAGGCCGACGTGCCCATGGCCATCGACGTGATCTGCGACATGGTGACGTCTTCGCTCATCCCGCCCGACGAGGTCGAGAGCGAGCGAGGGGTCATCCTCGAAGAGATCGCAATGCACGACGACGATCCCGACGACATGGTCCACGACGCGTTCGTGGAGGCGTTGTACGGCGACTCACCGCTGGGTCGGGCGATCACCGGACGAGTCGACTCGATAAAGACGCTGACCCGACGCCAGATCCATGGCTACTACAAGCGCCGCTACACCGCCGACAATCTCATCTTCGCAGCGGCTGGGCGGGTCGACCATGCCCGGGTGGTTCGCCTCGTGCGCAAAGCGTTCGAGGCTGCCGGGGCATTGGGCGAACCCAGTCGCGCGCCGGCCGGCGTTCGACCTGCCGGCCGACCGGCACAGACACACGCCACCACGGCACTGATCGAGCGCCCCACCGAGCAGACCAGTTTCGTGCTTGGGGTGCCGTCGTTTCCGCGCAACGACCCTCGCCGGTTCGCGCTCGGCGTGCTCAACTTCGCAATCGGCGGCGGCACCTCGAGCCGGCTCTTCCAAGAGGTGCGCGAGGGTCGTGGCCTGGCCTACACGATCTACTCCTTCACCAGTCAGTACGTCGACGCCGGCTACCTCGCGGTCGCCGGCGGCTGCATGCCCGGCAAGCTGCCCGATGTGCTGAGCATTTGCCGCGACGAGCTGGCCAAGGTGGCCGCGGGCGGAATCACGTTCGACGAGATGCAGCGCGGCAAGGGACAGCTGCGCGGCAGTCTGGTGATGGGGTTGGAAGACTCCAGCTCCCGGATGTCTCGGATAGGCAAGTCCGAGATCGTGCCTGGCGGGTTGATGAGCATCGACGCGTCGATGTCATGCATCGACGCGGTCACGCTCGACGACGTCCACGAGGTCGCCCAGACCGTGCTAACGCGTGAGCCAACGTTGGCCGTCATCGGGCCGGCGCGCACCCTGAAGCGCCTCCGCTAACCCGCCGCTTTCCCGCCGACCCGTCAAGTTTGTCCGAGCCGTTACGTGCCGGCTCGTAACGATCAGCTACCCAGACCGAGCACGTGCTCGAGCCCGACGGTGAGGCCTGGCCGATCGACAACTGCTCGAGTTGCTGCCAGCAGGCCTGGCATCGCCGCGGCTCTATCGGGCATGTCGTGCCGAATCTTCAGCGTCTCGCCCTCATTGCCGAACAGGACCTCTTGGTGCGCGACCAGACCGCGCAGTCGGACACTGTGCACCGGCACACCCGACACCTGGCCACCGCGAGTGCCCAGCGTGTTATCAACGGTCGAGTCTGGCATTGGGCCACGACCCGCACCGCGTCGCGCCGCAGCCATCAGCGCGGCGGTGCGCAGCGCCGTACCCGAAGGTGCATCGATTTTAGCCGGATGATGCAGCTCGATAAGCTCGACGGAGTCGAAGAAACCGGCCGCCTCGGCAGCGAAGCGCATCATCAGCACTGCGCCAATTGAGAAGTTGGGTACGACGATCACCCCGACCTCGGGCCTGGAGCGCAACGACTCCTCGATCATGCTCAGCCGCTCATCGGTGAATCCGGACGTTCCAGCAACCACATTTACACCATGGCGGACACACCAATCGATATGGTCCATGACGGCGGCGGGAGCGCTCAAGTCGATAGTGATGTCGGCGCCCTCGAGCTGGTCGAGCGAGTCACCACGGCCGACCCGTGCCACCAACCCCAGGTCGTCGGTCGCCTCAATCGCTTCACACGCGAGCCTTCCCATCCTGCCGGCTGCGCCAATGACGCCCACTTTGAGCACGAGAACGACTGTAGTGGCCGCCCCAGTCACGGTGGTTGCGGAGGCCACATTCACGTGGTCGGAGGCGGCGTTCGCAGCCGAGTCCCTGGTTACATGAGGAATCCCCGCCGCAGCCTTCTCGCTCATCAGCCATGGATTGGCACCCCTGGCCGGGCTGTTTCGAGACGCTCGCTGCCGCTCTTGGTCCACCGTCCCCGGGTGCTGCCTGCTACCAACTCTCTGGCCAACTAGGGAAAACTTGACGGTTCGGTAGGAAGTCAATCGACGCGGGTCAAGGCGGTATGCAAGCGGAGCTGCTTGACCAGCACCGAGCCGTCGCCATGCAGATCGAGCTCGCGGTGCGCCCCGTCGGGTGCCCATCCCTGGTCGACCAGGAACTGACGCTGGTCGTCGTCCGTCGAGTTCAGCCAGATGGTCGCCCGGGCAAACCTATCCGAGCGCATAGTGTCGACGGCCGCGTGCAGCAGCCGGCTGCCATGACCGACGCCACGGTGTCTCGGGTCGATCACGAGCTCGGCGATCTCCGCGTCGCTGACCGGATCGGTGTCGGGGTCGGTAGCCGGTGCGGTCGCCACGAAACCGCGCAGCGCTGCCCGCTCGAGCGCCACCAGCACCCGCTGACGGGCCGCTTTGGGGTGGGTAATCGACTCGCGCCACCGGGATTCGAACTGATCTGCCGGCAGAGCCGCCAAGGCATGGCTCGGCAGCACGTCGGCATACGACTGCTGCCACGCGGTGACCTGCACGGCGGCGATGTCCGGCGCATCGGCCGCCCAGGCCAGGCGCACGCTCACGTCCGCTGTCGGCTTGTCCGTCAAAGTCATGGGGTCCAGTCTGTCAGTCGAACGGGTGGCACCAAACGCTGGAAGGCGCCGAGCTGCGTGCAGCAACACGTCACCCGAGGTGGCGCGGCGTCTCAGACAACCGTCAACTGACCCTCGGCGGTGCGGACGACCAGACCGTCCGCGACCGCGAGCGCCAGCGCACGGTCGAAGCGATGTGGGTCCCAGTACGTCGCACCCAGCATCGTCGCCAACCGCTCGAGGGTCATCGGGCCCTCGGCTCTCAGCGCGCGCACGATCTGGCCCATCTCATGCGTGACCTGTCGATCTCGGATGCCTTCGGTGCTGGGCTTGGGTGGTGGCATGGGCATGGGTTGGGCCTCCTTCAGTGCTTGGCTCTCGTGCAGAGGTCAGGCCGGAGCAGCGGCGTGCTCCTCTGCCGCGGAGCTGCCCGGTTCGTCCTCCGCGGTGAGCGGCTTGGCGATGTTCTCCAGCGATTGGCCTTCGGCCTTGACGCCGAGGAAGACCTCCGCAATGCCACCGGCGATCATCAGCGCGGCGCCGATGAAATAGCCGATTGCGATGTTCGTGATGTCACCGCTGGCCTTGGCATTGTTGATCAACACCCCGAACAGCAGGGGGCCGGAGATGCCCCCGACCGCTGTGCCAATGGCATAGAAGAACGCGATGCACAACGCGCGAGTCTCCATCGGGAAGACCTCGCTGGCGGTGAGGTACGCCGCGCTCGCGCCCGCCGACGCGAAGAAGAAGACGATCGCACCCATCAACGTCAACGTGGTGGCGCTCAGGTTGCCCAAGATGATCGCGGTGAAGGCCAGCAACAGGCCCGACAGAATGTAGGTCCCGGCGATCATCTTGACGCGGCCGATGGAGTCGAAGAGCGGGCTGAGGGCCAGTGCACCGATAAAGTTGCTGGCCGCGAAAATCGCGAGATACCACCCGGTCTGGCTGACCCCGAGCAGGCTGGTGAGCGTGTCGCCGTACGTGAAGAAGAACGCGTTGTAGAGGAACGCCTGCCCGACGAACAACGAGAAACACAAGACGGTGCGCTTGGGATACATCGTGAACACGGTCTTCGCGATCAGGCCGAGGCTGATCGTCTTGCGCTGGCGGATTGTGATCTTGTCCGAGACGGTCGGCAGGTCTTTGCCGGTCTCCGCCACGACCGTGTGCTCGATGTCCCGCACGATCTCTTCGCCCTCGTCTTCGCGGCCGTGGATGAAGAGCCAGCGGGGACTCTCCGGCACGTTCTTGCGCACGAACAAGATGCCGATCGCCAGGATAGCGCCGAGGGCGAAGGCCAGCCGCCACCCGTACGACTGGTTGATCACGGTGGGATCGAGCAGCGGGATGGTCAGCAGCGAACCGGCAACCGCGCCGACCCAGAACGACCCGTTGATCGCGACGTCGACACGGCCGCGGTACCTCGCCGGGATGAGCTCGTCGATCGCGGAGTTGATCGCGGCGTACTCACCGCCGATGCCGGTGCCGGTGATGAAGCGGCAGACGAAATACCACAGCGGGTTCAGCGAGAACGCGGTCAGCACGGTGCCGACCAGGTAGACGCCGAGGGTGATCATAAACAGCTTCTTGCGGCCGAAGCGGTCGGTGAGTTGACCGAAGAACAGCGCGCCGAGGCATGCTCCGGCGACGTACACGGCGCCGGCGATTCCGATATCGGTGCTGTTCATGCTCAGGCCGGTGCCTGGCAGCTCCAAGGCGGCGGACATCGAGCCGACGATCGTCACCTCAAGGCCGTCCAAGATCCAGACCGTGCCGAGTCCGACCACGATCAGCCAGTGCCAGCGTGCCCAGGGCAACCGGTCCATCCGTGCCGGGATGTCGGTAGTGATCCGACCGGTCTCGACTCCGTCCGCCATGGCTGTCTCCTTCATAGGTAAGGGGCTCAAGCGCTCGATAGACGTGTGTGACGGGTACGCCGACCTGCCACGTACCCACCCAAACCGATCTCACGCCGGACCGCAACCGATGCGCACGATTTGTCGGAGCAAGAAGCTGGTTATGCACAAACGCCAGATTGGGTCTAGCGCGATCGGGACAGCTTTGGCACACTCTCTCGTTTAGTCGCACCGATGGGGTGGGTTGTGATGAGCCGTTTGCGCTCGGCTGACCACGCGTCCGCGCTCGAGGCACTCGACGCTGACGTTCGAGACGAGGTGCGGCGCCGGGGGGTGGATCCGCTCACCGACGTCGGCGCCGTGCGCCGCTTCGCCGAGGCTGCGGTGCGCGAGCACGATCAGCGCAGCCTGTCCGGTGTCGTCCGGCCGGTCGAGGATCCAGAGCTGACCATCGACGAGCTGGTAGCTAGGGTCGCCGGCTTCGGGCCGCTGCAGCGCTACCTTGACGACCCGGGCGTGGAGGAGATCTGGATCAACCAACCGCAACGTGTGTTCGTGGCCCGCAATGGCCGCCACGAGCTGACCACCACGATCCTCACCGCGAGCGAGGTGCGCGACCTCGTCGAGCGGATGCTCAAGACGTCTGGCCGCCGGCTTGATCTTTCGACCCCGTTTGTGGACGCGATGTTGCCTTCAGGCCATCGACTGCATGTCGTGCTCGACGGCATCACGCATGGTTTTAGTGCTGTGAACGTGCGGAAATTTATCGTGAAAGCGGCTCGGTTGGACGATCTCGTCGGGCTCGGCTCGATCACGTCGCAAGCGGCTGCGTTCCTCGATGCCTGTGTGGTGGCCGGTCTCAACATCATCGTGGCTGGTGGCACTCAAGCCGGGAAGACAACGATGCTCAACTAGACGACACTGCATACACCAATGCAGCTAGTTCTAGGAGGGCGACACCATGACCACCAACACCAACCACCAACCCCGACCGGCTCGCCCGGTCACCTTGATCCCGGTCGGTGCAGACCGAGTCGTCACCGTGCACCTACTCACCGACGAACACGGGGAGCTGACCGCCTACCTGGGCATCGCCGACCCGCACGGCGTCGTCACCGTGCAGCTCGACGCGATGGCCGCGGGCAAGGCGGGCACGGCGTTGCTGGTGGCGTCAGGGTGGCTCAACGACCCCGAGCAGGCAGCGCGGATAGAGGGCCGGTCGTGAGCTACCACACCATCGCCCGCACGCTTGTCACTGGATGGGCCGGTGACACCCCGACCAGCGGATTCCGCATCGAGATCGCCACCGAGGCATTCGGCGAAACCTTCGACGCTCCCCGATGGGTTGTCTCCGACGGCCAGTCCTCCGAGACCTTCACCCTCTTCAGAGCAGACGAGGCGCTGCGTACCTACGCCGAGTACATCGAGACCTTCCTCGACGACGCGACCGACGCCGCCGCATGGTCAGCCGAGATCGCCAGGGCGCGCACCGATGCCGCCGCATGGTCAGCCGGGATCAAGGCGCGCATCGAGGCGTCCGCACGGTGAAGGACGGCAACGACGCCGGCATCCTTGGCCGCGACCCTGGGCGTCAGCCCCACGCGCCCGCGCGCGCGTGAGGACAATTGTCCTCAAGGTCGGGCACCGCAGAGTCAGCCCCACGCGCGCGCGGGGGCGTGTTCACTCCGACCTCCATTTCAGTTCTGAAAATGGTCAGCCCCCCGCGCCCTCGGGCGCGCGGGGTTGCGCGGGTGTTGCCTCGTCACATGACGATTTAGT
>JBPCQA010000040.1:0-49921 GCA_050998615.1 Nocardioidaceae bacterium | reverse complement strand
AGGGCGACCAGCTCAAACAGGCCATCAAGTGGCAAGACATCGAGGCCGTCCCTCGCCGTTCCCGACGAACAGGTCAACCTGACCCGCGTCCCCATACTCATCCAATGAGGACATCACGCTCCATCCGGAGCTCCGCGACCTCGTCGCGCAGCCGCTTGAGTTCAGTGACGTCGTCCTTCGACAACCCCCGGGTGCCCTCAGCAGCCTCGCGTGCACGGTTCACCCAGTTACCCAGGGTGCCCACGTTCACCCCGAGGTCACGAGCCACCTGCGCGATCGGCTTACCTGTCTCTTCGACGATCCGAACAGCTCCCTCACGGAACTCCCGGTCGTACTTCATCCGCTTCTCTGGCATCTCGATCCTCATTGTGGATGCCTCTACGGTCCGGGGGGAACCTCAGGGGGTGTTGCAACGACCGATTGAGCCCGCCTAGCCGGGAGGGGTAACACAGAGCAACATGAGCGATTCGAACGTGATCACCGTCTACCTGCTTGACGACCATGAGGTGGTGCGCAAGGGGCTGCGCGCCCTGCTTGAGAGGGCCGGTGACATCACTGTGGTGGGAGAGTCCGGCTCCGCGCAGAGCGCTATCGCTCGGATTCCCGCGCGGAGACGCACCCAGCGTTCGCACATCTCCGGTTGAGCTCGATGGACTCCGGCAGGCATATTTTCCGAGGTTGGCAACACGTCCATGGCGCGTCCCGAGTCGGCGCGGTTCGCAAGGCCAATGGTCCTGTCTCGAAAGGACGTCGGACACTACCGACCGGGCATCCGACAGTTAGGGTTGAGTCATGAACACTTCAAATGCCGCTGGCAGCATCCTCGTCGGAGTTGATGGCTCCGAGGCCAGTGCGCGCGCGGTGCTCTGGGCCGAGAAGCAGTCCCGGCTCGAGGGCCGTCCGTTGGTTCTGGTCCACGCCATCGACCCGCGGCGAAACAAGTGGGCCGGTGAATACGGCTTCGGCATGACGCAGTTCGTGGAGGCGATCGAGGCCGGGGGCAGAGAGCTGCTGGAGACAGCACGCGCCGCAGTCCGCCTCGATGCGAACGACAAGCTCGACGTCCAGACCATATTCGAGCTCGCCGATCCTCGACAGGTGCTGATGGACCTCTCAGACGAAGCGTCGATGATCGTCGTGGGCTCGCGGGGATACGGACCGGTCCGCTCGCTGTTGCTGGGCTCGGTCAGCATCGCCCTGACCCAACACGCCCGCTGCCCCGTGGTGGTGATGCGTCCGCAGGAAGCCGACGACAGCCAGCGTCAGATCGTGGTCGGCCTCAGCGGCTTCCAGCCGCTGAGCAGCGCGGCCGAGTTCGCCTTCCGACAGGCATCCCTGAGATCGTTGCCGTTGACGATTCTGCACGGGTTCTGGGACCCGACGCTCGGGCACACCGACACCGCGCCCCACGCCATGCAGGCGTTGGCCTACGCGGACGAAGCGCAGCAAGTGCTCAAGACCGTCGCCGGAATGACCGAGAAGTTCCGCGACGTCGTGGTAACCTACCGGATCGCCAAGGGCCTCCCCGACGACTCCCTGCTCGCGGCATCGAAGGACGCAGGCATGGTTGTCGTCGGTGCCCGGCACAAGAGCACGCTCTCGGCTAGGCTCGAGGGCCAGGTGAGCCGTACCGTGACCGAGCATGCACACTGCGTCGTGGCTGTCGTCCCCGAACTCTGAGCGGACACAGCACCGCTCGTCAGGAGAGTGGGACGCGCCACACCAGTGAGGTGCCATGCGATTCGCGGCTGGTGATTTCGAACACGCCCCCTAGTCTGCGTTCGCGGCATCTGGCATTGCGCAGGCCACTCTCGCGGATCACCCGAGGCAGACCCGCACCGTCGTCCAACCTGCCGATCCAGGCGCTGATCTCGGGACGGAACGCGTCGGACTCGATGGCCTGCAGCCGCAGCCCGGGCGCGAAGAGCCGCTGGATGACCAGGTCGAGCAGGGCCCGCGCGACGCGCTCTCGGTCCGAGATGACGGCCAGCTCCTCACGGTCGAAAAGCGCCTGCGTCCGGTCTAGAGCGAGGGATGCCTGGTTCGCGAATGAGGCGAGCAACTCCCGCTCCTTGATGTCGTCCGATCCATACTCCTTGTCCTAGACGGCGACTAGCGCTCCGCGGTCAGCCAAATGCGCCCGCAGCCCGGCGTTGTCTATGACGAAACATGCGGCTGTGGCTAACGCCTGCACCATCGTCTCGTCGTCGGTGAAAGTCGCAGATCCGGCTTTGTGGGTCAGGTGCAGGCTTCCGAAGAGCGTGCCCCTGATCCGGACGGGCACCCCGAGGCCAGACGATAAGGGGATGGCGGGCTGGGAAGTCGTCTTGCGTCGGGTGCGCGGAGAGGTCATCGAGTCGAATGGCCGCCTCTGGCCCGTCGATGCACAGCCGCAGGATGCCGCGTCCAAGAGGCGATCTCCGATCCGCTCCTGGGTGCGGCGGTCCATTCCTGTGGCGACGAACTGGACGAGCCCCTCGCCGCCGGGACCGATGACCCCCGGCAATAGAGTGGCAGCGTCTTGCTGAAACCTGACATGGAGATGCCGCCGATGCGACGTTTGTATCCCAACCTCGAAGAGGATGTGGACCTAGCGGCGGCGTACTCATTTCCCGACGGCGGTACGCGCTGGGTGCGGGCGAACTTTGTATCAAGTGTGGATGGTGCGGCGACGGTCGGCGGTCGCTCCGGTGGACTTGGTAACAAGACGGACCATGCGCTCTTCTCGCTGTTGCGTGGTCTTGCCGATGTCATCTTGGTGGGCGCCGGTACGGTCCATGTTGAGCACTACGAGCCGGTGGAGCCGACGCCACTGTGGGGCGATCTCCGGGTGGGCCGACCGCCGACGCCGCCGATCGCTGTCGTGTCCAAGACGCTGGATTTCGACCTGTCCGACCCGCTGTTTAACCGGGCACCCGAGCGCGCGCGGACGATCGTGCTTACCTGCGAGTCCGCACCGGCTCAGCGTCGGCGTGCGATGGCCGAGGTCGCGGACATGATCGTCGCCGGCGGCGACTGGGTCGAGCCCGTGGCCGCCGTCGATGCGCTCGCGACGCGGGGACACACACGCATCTCGTGCGAAGGCGGGCCGCGGCTGCTAGCCCAGCTCGCCGCGGCTGGGTGTCTGGATGAGCTGTGCCTGACTCTGAGCCCGCTGATGCTGGCCGGCGGCGCGCCGCGGATCGCAAACGGAACGAAACTGCCCGAACCCCTGGAGATGAGCCGCGCCGACGTGCTGGAGGACGAGGGGTATCTCTTCTTGCGCTACCAGCGGCGCGAACGGCCGGCGCGGGACAGGTCTAGGCCGGATCCGGCCTAGTCTAGAAGGCTTGGCGGTGACCGTGAACCGTTGGCGCCCTCCACTGGGCAGTCTTACGATGCGGACGACGGACAAGGAGAGTGACACCGGTGACGGCGAACCAAACGTTCGTGATCGTGGGGGCCAGTTTGGCGGGCGCAAAGGCGGCCGAGGCTTTGCGGGAGGAGGGCTTTGACGGTCACGTCATTCTGATCGGCGAGGAAGCGGAGCGCCCGTACGAGAGGCCTCCGTTGTCGAAGGACTACCTGATGGACCGGTCTGAGAAGGACAAGATCTACGTCCATCCGCAGCAGTGGTGCGCCGAGCACTCCGTCGATCTTCGCTTGCATACCCGTGCGACCGCCATTGATCCGGCCGAGCACCGGGTAAGCACTGACAGGGGAGATCCGGTCGGCTACGACAAGTTGCTGCTCGCCACCGGGTCCTCGCCTCGTTTGTTGGGCGTGCCAGGTGCGGATCCGCATCGCGTGTTCTACCTGCGCCGGATCGAGGATTGTGAACAGCTCAAGGTGACGTTGCGGACCGCGTCGCGGGTCGCTGTGATCGGCGCCGGGTGGATTGGCCTCGAAGTCGCCGCGGCAGCCCGCACCTTGGGCCTGGAGGTCAGTGTGCTGGAGGCTGCTGAGCTTCCGTTGCTGCGCGTGCTGGGCTCTGAACTGGGTGAGGTCTTCGCCGGCTTGCACCGCGAGCATGGGGTAGACCTGCGGCTCGGCGTGCAGGTGGCCGAGATCACCGGCGGCGAACATCGAGCCACCGGTGTGAGACTGGCGGACGGTTCGCACCTCGATGCCGACCTGGTCGTCATCGGGGTGGGCATCACACCCAACACCGAGCTCGCGGAGGCGTCCGGGATCGCCGTCGACAATGGCATCGTGGTCGACGAGCATCTGCGCTCGTCTGATCTCGACATCTACGCCGCTGGTGATGTCGCCAACGCGTTTCATCCCTCGTTGGGCAGGCACATCCGGGTGGAGCATTGGTCCAACGCGTTCAATCAGCCGGCAGTCGCGGCTATGGGCATGCTTGGCCGGGATGCCGTCTACGACAAGCCGCCCTACTTCTTCAGTGACCAGTACGACCTGGGATTGGAGTATTCCGGCTACGTCGAAGCTGGCGGTTACGACGAGGTGGTCTTCCGTGGCGATGTCGGTAAGCGGGAGTTTCTGGCCTTTTGGGTCAAGAACCGCACCGTGCTCGCCGGGATGAACGTGAATATCTGGGATGTCACCGATGACATCCAGACCCTGGTCGCCTCCGGGCGGCGGGTTGACACCGCGAAGCTGGTCGATCCCGACGTGCCGTTGACGCAGGTCTACAGCGAATCGCCTGGACAGTCTCCACCGGGCAGAGAAGTGCTGACCTAACACCGTTGGCGGTCTGCGCTCATCTGTTGGGCCCGGAGGCCGATGAGTGCGCGAATGTATTTGCCCTCGCCATCCGCGCGGACATCCGCGCCGCCCTGAAACAGACGCTGTTCGTTTATCCGACCCAGGCCTTCAACATGGCATCAATGCTGTAGCGCCAACGTCCGGGGCCGCCGTGGAATGCTAGGGCAGTTTCGCAACGGTCAGCAACAGCGCTGAGTCTTCCAATGCCTCGAGGCTGTGGCGGGCGTCGGGCACGAAGATCATGTCACCGGTGCGGGCCTCCCACGACAAGTCGCCACTCAACAACCGGACCCTGCCGTGCAACACCTGCACGGTCGCCTCACCAGGGTTTTCGTGTTCGGCCAGGGAAGCTCCCGCAACTATCCCAATCACGGTCTGACGCAACACCTTCTCGCGGCCCCCATAGACGGTGTCCGCAGTGTGCCCCCCGTGCGCGGTGGCCGCTCGGTCGAGCTGTTGACGGGCGAGGGCCTCGAGAGAAATCCGTTGCATGGACTCAGTCTGTCCACTCCACCAGACTTAGGCAAGCGCCACCGGGCCGTTACGCCGGCGGCTGGCCGCTACGTCCACGACCAGCGTGCCGTCGGACTCGCCGGCTACCGTTCGCGCGGTGGGCCCGAGCTGACGATGTTTTCCACGAGCGCCGGCTGCTCACCTGGCGCGAAGCTGTCCAAGATCCAGGTCGCCCCCGCCTCTTCGAGCGTGGCAATCTGGTCGCCGTGGCTGGTCGACTCATGCCGGGAGAGCGCATACCGGACGACCAGATCGATGTCGGGGCTGGCACCGTAGTCGGTGAGCGTCGTACGGATCGCGGCGATGTCCGCCGGGTCGGGTGGTGGCGGGGCTCCGGCACTGGGGAAGATCGGAAAGCAGCCGGCCAACGTGGCAGCCCTTGCCATGGGTTTGCGATTCGGCCACCGGCAAGCCCCCCAGATGGGCAGCGGGACTTGTCGTGGCCCTGGCAGGAACGCGCCGGTGTCTACCGTGTAGTGGCGCCCGCGATAACGGACGGGTTCGGCCGACAGCAACCGCTGCAACAGCTCGAGTGCCTCATCGAGCACCTCGCCACGGACCACCGGGTCGACGACCTCCCCGAACGAACTGAACTCGCCCCATCCGTCGTCGCCGAGGCCTAGGCCAGCGACCAGCCGTCCCGCGGACAGTCGGTCCAGTGTGGTGATCTGGCGCGCCAGCACCCAGGGACGGCGCCGGGCAAGGGGAGTCACCAACGCGCCGAATCGAAGCCTGGTGGTCCTCGCGGCGATGGCAGCCATGACCACCCAGGGATCCGCGACGGCCACCCCAGGCCCCGCGAGCATGTGATCCCACAAGAACAGACCATCCCAGCCGGCATCCTCAGCGGCCTCGGCCAAGGCCACCACACGCGCTGGCTCCGCAAACTCCTGGAAGGGTGGAAGGAACACTCCGAATCGCACCGGACAAGTATGCCCGGCCAGGTGTGCCCGGCCACATGCGCACGGTGTCGAATGTGCACGGCGTCGCACTTGACGGCCGGCTACCCACGGCGACCGGCGCCCGACACGGCAGTCGCCCCTCCGGGTGCGCCAGAAGTCGGGGCTACGGACCCGAATCTCACCATTGCGTAGGCAGGACGGCCGTTGACAAGACGCAATAGCCAGGCTTACTGTCGGTCGATCCGGGGTTCAACCTGGTTGAACACTACGTCGTAACCTTGATGGAGGCCGTGGTGTTGTCACTTCGTCGTACGTCGTCGGCTCGCTGGGCCGGCCCGGCGAGCAGCGGTTTGGGTGCACTGGTCCTTGGCAGGGATGGCGCGGAGTTCCCGTTTACGCTCAAGACCCGGATCGGTGCGGAGCCGGCCACCAATCCAGAGGAGTTGCTCGGCGCAGCTCATGCCGGCTGTTTTGCGATGTCGCTCGCCAACGAGTGTGAGAACAACGGCATCCCCGCCGAGTCGCTGATGGCCGAGACGTCGCTGTGCTGGTGCCGGGCGCTTCGACGTACGAGCTGGTCGGAGAGCGAGACGCTCATCCGCTGGAGATCGCAGCGGTCTCCGGGAGATCACGAGCCGCCGACCAGATCAGCCCGATCCGCGAACGGATCGACCTCGCCGAGCAAGTGGCGCAAGACGCGACGAGCGAACGCGAGTTCCGAGTGCTACACGACCCTGGCAGCGGTTGCTCCGGAGTCACCCAGTTCATCGGATACATCCCACAGCTGCGCACGCCGCCGCACTACCACCCCTACTCGGAGATGTTGTGTGTCGTCTCCGGCCGGGGAGTTGTGGAGATCGACGGCCACGAACAACGGGTGGCTCCGGGTTGGTGCTTCTACCTGCCCCGGGGCACGCCGCACCTCGTTGAGAACATCAGCAGCGACTATCTGCGGCTTCTCGGAGTGTTTACTCCACCCGGAAGCCCCGCCCAATCCATCCCATTGACCGTGGGCACTCAGTAGCTGGTCGACAGGATAGGACGAGATGCAAACGCCTGAAGAGTTCCGGCGGCGATTCCCCTCGCTGACCGACACCGTCCATCTGGCCTCCTGCAGTCAAGGAGCCCTGTCCGACACGTTGGCCACGGCACTGCTGGAGTTCCAGTACACGATGCGCGAGTACGGCGCACCGTGGTCGAGGTGGATGGAAGAGGTCGACACCGCCCGGGCACTGTTCGCGGGCATGATCGGCGCGGACGTCGACGACGTGGCGGTTGTGTCCTGCGCGTCCGCCGCGGCCTTCCAGGTCGCCTCGACCCAGGACTGGCGTCACCGACCATGCATCGTCACCACCGAGATGGAGTTTCCCTCGGTCGCGCACGTCTGGTTGGCTCAGCAACCTTCGGGCGCCAAGGTCGTCTACGCCGCGGATCACGATGGGTTGCTAGACGCCGCCGACTACGAGGCGGTCATCGACGAAAGCTGCGGCCTGGTGTCGGTGCCGCTGATCTCCTACCGCAACGGGTCGAGGCTGCCGGCCAAGCAAGTCATCTCGGCCGCACGGGCCGCGGGTGCACGCACCTTCGTCGACGCGTATCAAGGCGCCGGGGTCGAGCCCATCGACGTACGCGAGCTTGATTGTGACTACCTGACCTCGGGCACGCTCAAGTACATGCTCGGCATTCCTGGCATCGCGTTCTTGTATGTTCGTGGCGGCCTCGCCGATACCATCCCGCCGGCGCAGACCGGCTGGTTCGGCAGGGGAAACCCGTTCGGTTTCGACCCGCGCCACATCGACTATCCGGCCCACGCTCGCCGCTTCGAAACCGGCACTCCCTCGATCCCGTCTGCATTCGGTGCGGTGGCGGGGATGCGGGTGTTGGCGACTCTTGATCCCGCCGCCGTACAGGGCCACATCGCCAAGCTCGGGCAACAGCTTCAGGACCGGCTGGTCGCAGACGGCGAGCGGTTGTGGTCCCCGACCAACCCTCAGCAGCGCGGGCCGCAGGTGGCGGTCATCGACGCCTGCCCCGAAGAGCTAGCCGGTTATCTCGCGAGTAGGCGAATTGTCACAAGTCCGCGCGGCGGTCTGCTTCGTCTCTCACTGCACTACTACAACACCGCTGAGGACATCGACGCCGTCATCGGGGCGATCCGCAACTACCGCAACCGCTCAACAGCCAACGGCTGAACGGCCAACCACTGAAGGGCCAACCCACCAAAGGGACGGCGACATGACCATCGCGCGAGGGACCGAACCAAGCACTGAGTTGCATCGTGGTCTGACCGGCCGCCAGCTCGTACCATCGCGCACTCCTACCTCGGGCCGTGGGCCGGGTTCGTGTTGCGGTGGACCTACTGGTCGATGCAGGTCATCGCCATCGGCGGGGAAGTGATCGCCGCGGGAATCTACGTGCAGTACTGGTGGCCGAACATTCCCCTGTGGCTGCCGGTGACACTCTTCTGGCTCCTTGTGTTGGCGGTGAATGCGGCCGCAGTGAAAATGTTCGGCGAGTTCGAATACTGGTTCGCGATGATCAAGGTCACCGCATGCCGAGCTGACGTACTCACGGGTCTCACCCGGGATCGGCCGACTCGAAGTGCTCGAGGGAGTGCTGAAGCCGGGTGCCTCGTCCTCACGGCAGCCATGGTCTCACCCGCCGGAAGAATGCGTGGTGGTCACATCGGGGATACTCGTCGCCGAGGTTGACAGTCAGCGTCATGAGCTGCGCACCGGCGACTCCTGCTACTTCGACTCGCGTCTCCCGCATCGCTACCTCAACGACCAGCAGATCCCCGCAGTGTTCTTGATCTCCATCACTCCGCCAAGCTTCTAGGGTCCGGCCCCTTGCGCATCCCCGACGTGGGGGCGGCCAGCTAACCGGTCGATATGGTGTGGTCGTGGGCGAATCGCAGTGGAGTATGACGAGCTTCGACGAGGCGGTGCGACAGGCTCGCAAGAGCCTGGACGAAGCCGGCGTTCCGGTCGGATCTGCCCTCGACATCGACGACGTAAGGGTAGCCGCTGGGCACAACGAGCGGGTGCAATCGGGGGATCCGATCGCACACGGGGAGATGTCGTGTCTGCGTAGCGCGGGACGTCGGCGTACCTATCGGTCCGCGGTCCTCTACACCACGTTGGCTCCCTGTGCGATGTGCGCGGGGACGATCATCCAGTTCGGCATCCCGCTTGTCGTGGTTGGCGAAGCGCAGACGTTTGGTGGCGAGCTGGAGCTGCTGAGCTCGCGAGGTGTAGACGTGATCGTTTTGGACGACGAGCGGTGTGTCGCGCTGATGGCTGAGTTCCAGCAGCGCTATCCCGACGTCTGGGCCGAAGACATCGGCGAGGTCTGAGCTGGCTGCGTCGCTGAGTCGTTGGCTCAGCTGGGTGCCATCGCCGAGATCAGTTCGTAACCGACGTGGGCGGCAGCGATTCCGGTGATCTCGGCGTGGTCGTAGGCGGGGGCCACTTCGACGATGTCAGCGCCGACGACGTGCAGGGTGCTGAGTGAGCGAAGGATCGAGAGCAGCTCGCGGGCACTCACCCCGCCAGCTTCCGGTGTGCCGGTGCCGGGCGCATGGGCAGGGTCGAGGACGTCGATGTCGACCGAGACGTAGACGGGTGCTTCGCCGAGCCTCGCCCGCATCGCCTCGATGACCCCAAAGACGCCAAGCGCGTCGAACTCGATGCAGGGCACCACCTGAAAGCCCAGGGCGTGGTCGTCTCGTAAATCGGTGGGTGCATACAGGGGACCTCGCGTCCCCACATGCAGGGAGTGTTCGCGATCGATCAGGCCCTCCTCGGAGGCTCGACGAAACGGTGTGCCGTGCGTGTACGCCGCACCGAAGTAGGTGTCCCAGGTGTCCAAGTGCGCGTCGAGATGCAGTACGGCGACCGGGCCGTGCCGGCGTGCCATCACCCGCAGCAGCGGCAGTGCGATCGTGTGGTCGCCGCCCAACGTGAGCAGCCTTGTCTCGTCACTGTCCAACGCCACGGCACCCGCCTCGATTTGGCGGATCGCCTCGTCGATGTTGAACGGGTTGGCCACGATGTCCCCGGCATCGGCCACCTGCTGGGCCTGGAACGGCTGCACCTCCAACGCTGGGTTGTAGGGGCGCAGCAGCTTGGAGGCCGTACGGATGTGAGCTGGACCGAACCTCGCCCCCGGCCGGTAGCTGACGCCACTGTCGAACGGCACACCGACCACCGCGATGTCGCAGCCACCGACCTCCTCCAGGCGGGGCAGCCGCGCGAACGTCGGCGGGCCGGCGTACCGGGGGATCTGGGTCCCGTCGACGGGCCCCTGGTTCACTGAGCTCATTGCGCACCCTCGCTCACACCAAATCGACACTCCGGCGAGCCACCACAAAGGTCAGCCGGCACGTCATGGTGGCTGTTCACAGCGTCGTCACTCGGCTTGTCCGAATCACGAACCAAGAGTCTAGTGTCGCCGGCGGCCTCGCGATTCCCGCTGCAACCCGCCCCGCTGCAATCCACACTGCGGGCACTGCCGGGAGGTGTCAGGCACGTACGTGCCGCACCGGGACAGCGATCCACGAAACCTCCCGATGCCGTGACGACTGCGATGACGAGAGTCCATTGCCGCTGGACGACAGCCCGCAGCAAAGCACATCGACCAGCCCACCGTGCTGCGGCCCGCGGTGACGACATCAGCTGATCTGGGGCCGCCAACGGTCCCTGTCTCGGGAGGAATGCCGCGTCGGCATTGTCAACCCGGCGGGGGAGCGACGGCGCATCCCCGGCCTATCGCGGCCCGCCCGAGATCTCGATCCCACGTGATAAGCGTGGTATTCCCACGCAAAGCGAGCGCGCTTGCCAGGTGAACCGCGTCATATCCCCGTAACCGTTCACTCTCAGCGAGTTCGGCAGCGTCCTGTGCGAGTGCGGAGTCGATTCCGACAATTGCTAACTCTTGGTGGAGGGCCTGGAAGTCGCCGACAGCTTTGCGATGCGAGCGGGCGGTCAGCCGGCCCGTGCGTAGGGCGGCGGCGAGGGCTGCGCGGCCTTCCGGGTAAGCGAGAATGCTCGAGGTTGCGGAGAGCCGACTGGCCCACAGCCGCGTCGCGAGTTCGGAGCCGTCCTCGCGCACGACAAGCTTCACCAGCGCCAAGGTGTCGAAATACAGGGTCAACGCCGCTGCTCGGACACAAGTTCGGAGACGGAGCCTCGCGAGTTGACTCGTGGCCGCCTGGCGGCCCGGGGTTTCCCAGGGGGCGTGATCAACCCACGCCGTTGAAGCTCTTCGAGAACATCCTCGTCATCCACGGAGGAGAGTCGGGCGATGGCTTTGCCGCGCCGAGTAACGACGAAATCGGTTCCCTCCTCGACAAGATCTAAGTATTCACTGAGTCTGTCATGGAGTTCCCGGATGCCGACCTCAGAGCCACCATCGTGTAGCGTCATGATGACCAGCTTAGCGCTACCTCATCGCGCGCTAGCTGCCTGCTGCAGTCAACGGCAGTGGGTGCTGTGGCCGCTAGCTCAACGGCTCGACGTGATATTTGCCGTCTGCCTCGGTGACGAGGACGCCTTCACCCTTGCCCATCGCCGCTACCTCGCGGTTGACGAGCCCCAACACGGCGGCCTCGTTGGTCGGGCTGTGTCCGACGACGAGCGCGCGGCCGCCTTCTGGGAGCGCGTTGATCACCTGTCTGAGCGCGAGCCCAAGCAGACCGGACTCCTTTTCCACCAGGTCTGGATCGACGTCGCGCATCTGCTCAAGGCCAGCCCCCTTGCCAGCCGCCTTGGCGGCTTCCCGCCAGCGGTCCTCGACCGAGGAGCGCAACCCAGGCGCCTGGTTGATAGGCACCTCGTCTTGTCCGGCGGCGCTACGCAAGATCTGCAGCATCTGAGTGGCCCGTGCCGCTCCACTCGAGACGAACGCGGCGTACGGCGGTGTCAGCTTGCCGCGACCGATCGCCTCGGTGGCGGCGATGCCATCAGGGGAGAGCTGGTCGTCGTCATTGTCCGTGTGACGGTAGAGCTCGACGTACCTCATGGCCCCTCTGTTCCCGGCTCGCCAGCTCTCATGCCGCCGGACACGCACGCAACTTTGGTCACGGGTGGCCCACTCATCGTCGAACGGCTCGAGGGTGGCGGTATCGAGGAATACTGTCACTCCGCACGCATCTCCCGGCAAGACCGGTCGCGGTGTACGTCGGAATCCTCGGCCATGACCGAACGATAGAACGATCTCGCCAATCGGCGGGACAACGCTTGAGATTGACTCAGCTGCGAAAAAGTGTCCCCGGCCGATGCGAGACTGCAGCCAGCAATTTCCCACCGGGCGAGCCGAAGGGGCGGTCAATGAGTGACCTATCAGGCCTGTTAGACGAACTCGACACGCTGCTGGCAGCCGCGGACGACGAGCTGATCACCCGGTTCCCCGGCGACCGGGGTGTGCGCCAGCCTGTCCATACCGTCTATGTGGCTGCCGACCGGTTCCATGCCCGGCTCGGGCAGGATTGGGGTGCGCAGGCGCTGGAGGTGCTGAGCGAGCATGCCGGCTCACCGGCCGAGGTGGCGGCGGTGTTCGGCCTTTCCCCGGTGACGGCGGCCGCGGTTCACGAGCGGGTGCTGGCCAAGCTCGGCAGCGAGCCGATCGAGGATCTGCGGGTCGACTTCGAGGACGGCCTCGGCGTCCGCTCCGACGACGAAGAGGACGAGCTCGCTGGCACGACCGCGCGTGCCTTGGCGCAGGCATTGTCGGGTGGCACGGCACCACCGTTTCACGGCGTCCGCTTCAAGAGCCTGGAGGCGCCGACCAGGAATCGAGGCGTCCGCACCCTGCACCTTTTCGTCCGTGAGCTGGTCGCGGCTCGCGGCCTCTCCGGTGTGTCTGACGGGTTCGTCGTCACGCTTCCGAAGGTCACGTCCGTCGACCAGGTGGGCGCGATGGTTCGAGTGTGTGAGCACATCGAACGGTCCCTGCGGCTGCCGGCCGGTGGGCTGCGTTTCGAAATCCAGGTCGAGACGCCGCAGTCGATCCTCGGCCCCGACGGCACCGCGCTGGTCGCCCGGATGGTCCACGCGGCGCGAGGGCGGTGCACGGCCATGCACTACGGCACCTACGACTACAGCGCCTCGTGCGGAGTCGCCGCGGCATACCAGAGCATGGAGCATCCGGTTGCCGACCATGCCAAGGCGGTGATGCAGGTGGCGGCGGCCGGCACCGGTGTGCATTTGTCCGATGGCTCCACCAACGTGCTGCCCGTTGGCGATCATGCGTCGGTGGTCGCCGCCTGGCGGCTGCATGCTCGACTGGTACGCCGATCGCTGGAGCGGGCCTTCTACCAGGGCTGGGATCTGCACCCGGCGCAGTTGCCGAGCAGGTTCGTGGCGGTGTATGCGTTCTATCGGGAGGGCTTCGAGGCTGCTGCCCGTCGACTCCGGGCGTACGTCGAGAGGTCCGACTCCGGCTTCCTCGACGAGCCGGCGACCGCGGTCGGGCTGGCCGGCTTCCTGCTGAGAGCGGTCGACTGTGGGGCGGTCGACGCAACCGAGGTCAGTGAGCAGACCGGGCTTGACGTCACCGGGCTCGCCAGGCTCGCTCGGCGATAGACTCACGCGTGCAGTTGGCAGGCAGCAGGCAGTAGGCAGCAGATGTCAGGCGGTGAAGGCGAGATGGTGAGCCCCGACCCGGGTCGAGAGACCACGGACGGCTTCAACGCGATGCCGGAGTCCGAGGCACGGCAGCAACTGAGCGCATGCTGTGACTCGGCCACCTGGGTCGACACCATTCTGGCCGGCCGCCCCTACGCTGACCTGCCGACGCTGATCGAGACCGCCGACGGCGCAGCGCGGCGGCTGTCCGCGGCCGAGGTCGAGCACGCCGTACGCACGCATCCCCGGATCGGTCAGCAAGCCGAGGGCCAGAGCATGCAGTCGGCATGGTCACGCTCGGAGCAGTCCGGTGTCGACGACGACGAGGAAACTCGCCAGGAACTGGTGCTGGCCAACCGTGAATATGAACGCCGCTTCGACCGCGTCTTCTTGATCTGTGCGGCCGGGCTGAGCGCCGAACAAATCCTCACCGCGCTACGCGCCCGGCTCGACAACGACACCGCCACCGAGCAAGCCGTAGTGGCCGACGAGTTCCGCAAGATCGCCCTGCGACGTCTGCGCCGGGTGGTGGCGGTGTGAGCATCTCCACCCACGTCCTCGACACTGCGCTCGGACGCCCGGCCCGCCATGTCTTCGTACGTCTCGAGCAGGTCCTCGACGGCCAGCCGACGGTGATCGCGACGACAACCACCGACGACGACGGCCGATCCGGTGACCTTGGCGGGCCGGACGTGTCAGCCGGCACCTACCGGTTGGTCTTCGACATCGCCGCCTATCACCAGGCGACCGGGCAGACCGGGTTCTTCCCGGAGATCAGCGTGACGTTCCGGCTAGCCGATGCCGCCGAGCACTACCACGTGCCGGTGTTGGTGAGCCCCTACACCTACTCCACCTACCGCGGGAGCTGATCGGCGATGGCCATCGTCTTGGGGCCGAACCAATACGGCAAGGCCGAGGTCCGCGTCCTGCGGGTGTACCGCGACAGCGCCCGGCACGAGATCCGCGACCTGAACGTCACCTCGCAACTGCGCGGTGACTTCACTGCGGCGCACGTCAGTGGCGACCAGCAGGATGTGTTGCCCACCGACACCCAGAAGAACACGATCTTCTCGTTTGCCAGGGAGAAGGGCGTCGGCGCGATCGAGGACTTCGCGCTCACGTTGGCCGACCACTTCATCGCCGAGACACCGTCGGCGCGGGGTGCTCGGATCGAGATCGACGAGTACGCCTGGGAGCGGATCGGTGTTGGTGATGTGCTCGACGACCACTCGTTCGTACGCCGGGGGGAGGAGACCCGCACGACGGTCGTGAACGTCGAAGGCAGCGGTGACGAGCGGCAGGCATGGGTCGTCTCGGGCATCAAGGACCTGGTGATCCTCAAGACGACCGGCTCGGAGTTCCGAGGCTTCCGCAAGGACAGGTACACGACGCTGCCAGAAACCGACGACCGTGTCCTCGCCACGTCGTTGGTGGCCAAGTGGCGTTACTCGCGCGCCGACGTCGACTGGGACACGTCGTACGACGCCATCCGTGCGGTGCTGCTGCAGACGTTCGCCGAGGTGCACAGCTATGCCCTGCAGCATTCGCTGCACAAAATGGGGCAGGCAGTCCTCGAACGGCGGGACGAGGTAGCCGAGATCCGGTTTTCCGCGCCCAACAAGCACCACTTCCTCGTCGACCTCTCACCGTTCGGCGTCGACAATCCCGGCGAGGTGTTCCACACCGCCGACCGCCCCTACGGCCTGATCGAGGCCACCGTGCTGCGCGACGACGCCGTCGATGCGGGCAACGCCTGGCTCGCCGTTCCCGGTTTCTGCTGAGCTGCCTGTGGTTTGTCCTGAAGGCCGGCGCGTTGTGAGCCCGCCTGGGCATGCCGGGTTCGACTCGGTGCTGCGAGGACCCCGAGTCGTCACGCCTGACGGCACCGTTGCCGCGGAGGTTGGCGTGTGTGCCGGCGTCATCTCGGCGATCGAGCCGTACGGCGTGGGCCTGGTTGCCCCCGAGGTGATGGAGCTCGCCGGCGACGAAGTGCTGCTGCCGGGCCTGGTCGACACCCATGTGCACGTCGACGAGCCCGGTCGCACCGACTGGGAAGGCTTCGCGTCTGCGACTCGGGCAGCGGCCGCCGGCGGAGTCACGACGCTTGTCGACATGCCTCTCAACAGCATTCCGCCCACCGTGGATGTCGAGGCGTTGCAAGTCAAGCGCAAGACCGCCGCCAGGCAGTGCCACATCGACGTGGGCTTTTGGGGCGGCGCGGTTCCGGGCAATCTCCGCGAGCTTCGCCGCCTGCACGACGACGGCGTCTGCGGCTTCAAATGCTTCCCGCTGCCCTCAGGTGTCGACGAGTTCCCGGCACTGGCACCCGATGAGATGGCGGTCGCGATGGCGGAGATCGCCGCGTTCGACGGGCTGATCTTGGTGCACGCCGAGGACGCCGCGGTGATCGACGAGGCGCCCGCCGCGCACGGGCCGGCGTACGACGATTTCCTGCGCTCGCGTCCCCGCGCCGCCGAGAACCTCGCGATCGCCCGGGTGGTCGAGCTGGCGCGGCAAACCGGGGTGCGCGCGCACATCGTGCACCTGTCGAGCTCGGACGCGCTTTCGATGATTGCCCGAGCTCGCCGGGAAGGTGTCCGGTTGACAGTGGAGACCTGCCCGCACTATCTGGCGCTGGCCGCGGACGATGTGCCCGCCGGGCATACCGAGTTCAAGTGTTGCCCACCGATCCGTGAACGGGCGAACCGCGAGTTGCTCTGGGGTGGTCTCGCCGACGGCTCGATCGACTGCGTGGTGTCCGACCACTCGCCGTGCCCGCTGGAGCTCAAGCGGCTCGACACCGGCGACTTCGGTGACGCGTGGGGCGGCGTCTCGTCCTTGCAACTCGGCTTGTCGATCGTATGGACGCAGGCTCGCCGACGCGGCTTCGATCTCGACGACGTCGTGCACTGGATGGCCGCGCGCCCGGCCGAGATCGCCGGGCTGAGGGCCAAGGGTCGGCTGGCTGTCGGATACGCTGCCGACCTCTCCGTGTTCGCGCCTGACGACAGCTTCGTGGTCGACGCGGCACGGCTGCACCATAAGCACCCGATCACGCCGTACGCCGGGCAGACTCTGTCTGGTGTCGTGCGCAGGACCCTGCTGCGCGGCACCGAGGTCACGGGCAACCGGCCGGCCGGTCGGCTGCTGATCCGAGGAGAGGCATGAGCGACGAGACACCGGCTGCTGTTGGCGAGCGCGCCGCCGCCGCCGCGGCCTTCACGACGTACCCCGACCTGGCCTGTCGGGCGTTCGGCGGCAGCGTGGTGAGCGCCAGCGATGAGTTGTTCGCCGAGCGCGAGAACCTCATCAAGCCCGGCGCCCCGCGCTTCGACGTGTCAGAGTTCGGGCACAAGGGCAAGGTGTACGACGGCTGGGAAACCCGCCGCCGTCGTGACGAGGGCCACGACTACGCGATAGTGCGGCTCGGCGCGCCGGGGATCGTCAAGGGTGTGGTGGTTGACACCTCGTGGTTCACGGGCAACTGCCCGCCGTACATCTCGGTGGAGGCGGCGGCTGTGGAGGGCTATCCCTGCGTCGACGAACTGCCGGGTGCGAAGTGGGAGACGTTGGTGGCGAAGACGCCGGCGGCGGGAGACGACGCGAACACCTACCCAGTTGGCGACGATAGGTGCTGGACTCACGTGCGACTTTCGATTTATCCCGACGGCGGGGTCGCCCGCTTCCGGGTGCATGGCGAGGTGCTGCCCGATCCTCGGTTCATGGCCGGCACCGTCGACCTGGTGGCTGCGGAGAACGGCGGCCGGGTCGTCGACTGCTCCAACGCGTTCTACGCCTCACCTGCCAACATCATCATGCCGGGTCGCGCGCGGCACATGGGGGAGGGCTGGGAGAACGCCCGCCGCCGTGGCGACGGCAACGACCTCGCCGTCTTCTCACTCGCCGCCTTGGGCACCGTTCGCCACGTCGAGGTCGACACGACGTACTTCGTCGGCAACGCCCCGGGCTGGGTGCGGCTGTCGACCATCGACGCGCGGGGCGCCGACCTGGCTGCCGCCGCTGCTCGGACGGACTTGGCCGACCCCTCGCTGTGGGCAGACCTAGTGCCGAAGACCAGAGTCCAACCCGACACCCGGCACCGGTTCGTCATCGATGGCGCGGCGCCCGGCACGCATGTCCGGCTGGATGTGTATCCCGACGGCGGACTGAGCCGGCTGCGGCTGTGGGGCGAGCTCACCGCCGACGCGCTCGCCAACCTTCAGAGGCGCTGGATCAACGCCCGTCCTCGCTCCATTGGCTGACGCTCCCCGCCGAGCCGTCAGGTTTTTCCCGCCGACCCGCTCAATCCCCGCAATTACAATTGCGGGATATCGCTCGCCGACACGCCGAGCGACACCGCCGATTCCCGCTATTCCGGGGAAGGGAAGTTACGTCGTCCTGGCCAGCCATCCGCGGCAAGCCCGGCCTGCTGGTATATCCCCAGCACGTTGCCCGCCGGGTCACGAAACCATGCGTAAACCTCGTCTCCTCCAGGGTCGAGTGGTCGCGCGATCTCACCACCTGCCCCCTTGATCTCGTCGATCGTCGCGGCGGCGTCCGCGACCATGATCGAGACCACGAGCCCAGGCTCGGACATGGGCGCCCGGTCCAGCACCCAGGTCCCGCTCACTTCGTTCACTGGGTCGTCGAAGGAGATGGCTCCGTCGCTTCGCTCGCGAGTCTGCCAATGGAACACTCGTTTGTAGAACGCCACGGATGCTGCGATGTCGGTAGCCGGGATCTCGAGGTAGCAGACCTTGCCGTGTCCGAGTGTGGGGGACATGCTTTCTCCTATCTTCTCGTCCGCCGGCATTCTCACACGAATTGCTCAGGTGTGGGAACCGACGCCTACTCGGTGCGGATCAGGTCCGGGCGGATCCGTGGACTGGCGGCGAGGACGGTCAGTCCGGCGATCAGACCTCCCGAGACCACAGACACGGCGAGGAGCGTGAGTGACTGCTGCCACGGCGCCCGGATGAGCGTGTCACCCAGCGACAGGTAGGTCGCCCCCGCCAACAACCCCAGCCCGATGGCGAACATCGCCCCGAGCACGATCGGTAGGGCGGCCTCGACCCATTGGGTACGCCGCAGCAGCCGGGGCGAAACTCCGACGAGCTGCAATGACATCACCTCACGCCGTCTCCCGAGCGCGCGGTCAATCGCGGCGACGCCAAATGCCAACAGGCCGACGCTGAGGATCACCGCGGCGATCGCCCACACCATCGCGCGCAGCCCGGCCACGAAGTCGTAGTCTGCCCACTCCCAATGGTTGCTGCTGGGCAGCCCAGCTAAGGTGAGCTCGTCGGCCAGGCGGCGGCCCGGCTGAGCGATGACAAGCACGTCGATGGGCGCCTGCTTCAACACCGGGCCGCGGCCGATCAGGCTGCGTGGCACGAACACCGTGTTGGCACCGAGGAGGCTCATCTCGTTGATGCCGTGGCCGTGGATCGCTGTCGTGGGAGCGGGCAGCGAGATTGACGCTCGCTCTGGCTTGCCCGTCGGCGCCTTCCAGCGGACGGAGGCGTCCGCGACTGCACCCTGCCTGTTGAGCCACGTCGATTGATCATCGCGACAGCCGGTCAGGTGGGGTGCCACCATGTGCAGATCGGCGCAAGTACCCACGAGAGCAGTCATGCAGTCCCCGACTCGGCGGTCGCAATCGTGATCGAGGGCCGAGAAGGCCACCACTCGGCGTACGCCTGCGACGCGCTTCGCCTTCGCCACCACGGCGGCGGTGTCGCTGAACGTAGCCTGAACCACAATGCGTTGTTCCTGCGTAAGCTGTCGTTGGGCGGCCAGGTACTGCGGCGTCGTTTCGAACGCCACCACGACAGATCGCGCGCCGGTCACCAGGAACAGGCCGATCACCAGGCCGGAGATCACCCGCGTCACCGATGCGGGCTGCGCCTGGAGTCGCCGGGCCGCGATCGTGGTCACGGGTCCACCACTGATCCGGAGCATCAGATCAGCGAGCAGTCTCACGAAGATCGGAACCACCATGAGGACTCCGACGCCGAGCATCACGACACCACCGAGAAAGCAGGTGATGACGCCCCCAGTTGGATTCACCGCCGCACGCTGGCTGATCACGTAGCCACATAGGGCCAAGCCGGCGACGAGCGGCACGATACGGAGCGACGACGGCCGCTTCACGGCGGCCTTTCGCGCCATGACCATCACCTCGGAGATGTCCAGCCGACGTGGCAGCGCCGCCAGCGCGATCACTACGAGCGGGACGAGCACGACAACGACCAGGTAGTCGCTCAGGTGTGGGCGAAGCGACTCGGAAGTCCAGTGCCGTCCGGCCACGCCGACGTAACTCATCGCCGGCCTCATCAGTGCGAACACGAGCAGCCCAAGCCCCGCTCCGATAGTCGAGACGCCTCCGACTTCGGTGACTGCCACCATTCGGGTCTTGATCGGTGTCAGGCCAAGCAGTCGCAGGTTGGCAAGTCGCTGATCGCGCAGCGCCGCGGAAAGCCTCCCGACAGTGGCGGCGAGGACGAGGACGGGCAGCGCCACAGCGGATACCACTGCCAGCAGCAGTCGCTTCATGTCGGCGCTGGAATACAACTCGGGGTCTTGAAACTGTTCGGCCCGGGCTATCGCGGCAACGCACAACAACAGCCAGGTCCCGATGGCGGCCGACAGCGCGACCATCGACGACCGGAATCGCGCGGCGCCCGTATGCGCCGCGGCAAGGCGCAGGCCGAGAAGAACCGCGTGTCTCACCCGGACGCCTCAACCGCATGGGCGAGCGCTCCGTCTCGCATCACGACATGCCGGTCAAGATGGGCCGCCACCAAATTGTCGTGGGTTACGACGAGCATCACGGCACCGATCTGCGCGACAAGGGACACCATCGCATCCAGCA
Organism: Nocardioidaceae bacterium; assembly: GCA_050998615.1. Lineage (GTDB taxonomy): Bacteria > Actinomycetota > Actinomycetes > Propionibacteriales > Nocardioidaceae > JBPCQA01. The sequence continues at coordinate 29,300 of JBPCQA010000040.1, read as the reverse complement.
CCATTTCCGCACTGACCGTGTCAAGAGACCCGGTTGGCTCGTCTGCAAGCACGATCGACGGGCGGTGCACCAAGGCTCGAGCCACCGCCGCTCGCTGCACCTGGCCGCCGGAGACCCCTCCAGCACGTTGATTGGCAACACCGCCGATGTCCAAGGAGTCCAGCAGATCCATCGCCGCGGCTCGAGCCTCGCGCTTCTTGCGGCCGAGGAGTTGCAGCGGCAGCATGACGTTCTCAACCAGTGTCAACTCGGGCACTAGGTCGCCGAACTGGAAGACCACGCCGATCCGCGCCAGCCGACGCGAGCTGCGCGCCGACTCCGAGAGCGTGTCGAGTCTGGCGCCTTCCATCATCACCTCACCGCGGTCCGGCCTGATGATCCCGGCCAAGCAATGCAGGAGCGATGACTTGCCCGACCCTGAGGGACCCATCAGCGCAACTCGCTCCCCTGCGGTGAGTTGCAGACTGGCTCCGCGCAGGGCCCGCGTGTCGCCGTACGACAGCTCGAGCTTCCGAGCCTCCAGGATCGGGACGTTAGTCATCGCTGCCGGCGAACATCCCGTCGCGGACCTCCTCCAACCGGCTGCCCGAGTCCTCGATCCACCGCAGATCGGCGTCGAGATGCGTTAGCTCATAGGAGATCGCGAGTACGTCGGCAACGTCGGCGTTCTGCCGCGCCGCCGTCAGCTCGCGCATCCTCGGCAGGAGGGTCGCTCGCTGGTTCGCTAGCACGGTTTCCGCGGAACGTCCGGACATCAAAGCGACCGAAACCCGCGTCAGCAGAGTGCTGGTCGAAAAGACGTCGGGCTGCTGAGCTTCGAACACCCAGTTGTCGACGACGCTGACGCCCTCCGGGGTGATCCGGTAACGCTTGCGCTCCGGACCTTCGCCGGGCTCGACGTCGGCAACCCGTGCCCAACCGTGTCTTTCGAACCTGGACAGCGATGCGTACACCTGTCCGAACGCGAGCGGCCGGGCCCGGGAGAAGTGTTCGTCGTACTTGCGCTTGAGGGTGTAACCGTGTGCAGGCTCTCGTTCGAGCAGCGCCAGCAGGGCCTGAGACGCGGACATGGAACACACTATACATCACGTGTATACACGGTGGGATGCACGATCGGTCGTGGAGTCACCGTCGCACCTGGTTCTCGACTGGAGCCCGGTACGACGGCGTAGGCGCGCATCGGCGCGAGCACCCCGCTGGCAACGTCTCGACTTCAGTCCGGGTCTAACACCGCCGCGCTGCACGGTTTCTTCAGGTTGGTCCCTTAGGCTCGGCACGACATCTCGCGTAAGGAACCGCCTTGTGAACTACGACCTGCTCAAAGACGTCAACGGACTAGCCGGCCACAGCCAGCTGCTCGACGACGTGATGAGCTTCTGCGCCAAGTACCTCATCTTCGGTGTGTTCTTGGTGCTCGCGCTGGTGGGGATCGCGGCGCTGCGTCGCCGCGACTGGTGGGGCGTGCTCAAGACCGTCATCACGCTGGTGCTCGCATTCGTGCTCGGCGTGGTGGCGGCTAAGCTCTACACCGAGCCGCGGCCGTTCACGACACATCCCCGCCTCGACGTCTTGGTGCATCACGCCGCGGGTCAGTCGTTCCCCAGTGATCACGCCACCGCCGCCTTCGCGATCGGGCTCGCCCTGCTCTTCTTCTTGTCGCGGGTCTGGGGAGTAGTGGCGTTGGTTGCCGCGGTCATCATCGGATTCGCCAGGGTCTTCGACGCCATCCACTACCCCGGCGACATTCTGGGCAGCTTCGGCGTCGCTGTTGTCGCGTTGGCCGTCGTGCTCATCGGGTCGGCGCTCATCGAGCGACGGCCCAACCGGGTGACGGCTGGGGCCGGCACCAGCCCCCGCTGAGGCTGTCACCGGTCGGTCCGGATCAGCGTTCCGTGCGTCCTACTGACGCGAGCCGTTCGTGAAGACTTGGTCCAGTTGTGCGTCGGGGTCGGCCAGCAACAGCACCTCATCGTCGGCGCGCAGTGCGGTGTTGCCTCTCACCTGAAGCAGTCGCCCATCCCGGCTGATCATGCTGATCCAGGCCGACTCGCCGAGAGGCAAATCGGCGACCGTGCTCCCGTCGGCCGGTGATCCGGCGGATACGACGTGGCGGCGCAAGCCGTGCGGCTCGTCCTGGAAGCGCATGCCCAATGCCCACGGTTCCGGCTCTACAACCCGCATCGGCACGCGTGACAGCGCGGCGAACGTCGGGACAAGGCCGCCTTGGACGACCACGGAGATCAGCACGACAACGAACACGATTCCGTAAATCCGTTGGCCATCAGGGATCCCGGCGCCGAGAACGAACATGCCCAACAGGATCGGCACCGCCCCCTTCAGCCCAGCCCACAGCACGAACGCACGTTCACCCAGGGCTAGTTTGACCCGAGCCATTAACAAGCCGACCAGCACCGGTCGGACCACGAAAATGAGCAACCCGGCCAGCGCGAGCCCAATCCACAGGGCGTCCCCACGCAGCATGTCACGCAGCGAAATGCTCAGCCCCAACACCGCGAACGCGACGATCTCCGAAACGCTCGCGATGCCCGCGACGAAGCGTTCGATCTCCCACTTGTACGGCGCGCGGGAGTCGCCGATCAAGATGCCGGCGAGGAAGACCGCGAGGAAGCCGGAGCCGTGCAACAGGGTCGCAGCTCCATAAATCAGAGCGGCGCAGGCGATCGTCCGAACCGAATACAGGGCCTCGTTCGGCAACGCCACATGCCTCATCAACTGGAGCAACCCATAGCCGCCGATGAGCCCGACCACGCCGCCGACAACCATCTGAAGCGCGAATTCCCCCAGGCCACCGGCCAGCGCATGCAGGCCTCCGCCGGTAGCTCCGAGCAGGCTGACCATCAAAGCGATGCCGACCGGGTCGTTGGCGCCCGATTCGCCCTCGAGAATCGTGCCGGAACGACCGGAGATCTCGCGTCTGCCCAGCACGGAAAAGACGACGGCAGGGTCGGTGGGAGCGAGCGCCGTACCGATCAACAGCGCGGTGCGCCACTCGAAACCGAAAAGCGTGTGTGCGGCTGCGGCAAGCGCGGCCGCGGTGACAAGGGTGCCGGCCACGCCCACCCACAGCACAGCGCCGGCCGCGGTGCGGAACCGGGCCAAGCCGATGTGCAGACCGCCGTCGAAGAGGATGAAGATCAGCGCGACCGTGACAATCCGCTCGTCGGTCACGATCGAAAGTCCGCCCAAAGCCGGGAAGACGTCGGAGGCGACCGCGGCGATCACGAGGAACAACGCGGGCGCGGGGATCCGGATGTGCTCGCTCACCCGATTGGACAGCACGGCGACCAGCACCGCCCCGGCGATCAGACTGATCACCACGCTGAACGTCTCCACGTCGTTCATGTGGACACGATCACCACTGTCAGGTGGCCGGCAAAGCGTAGGTGGGTCACGAAACCTCCCGGGTTAAGGGCCTGCGCCCGACCGCGACGGACCTCTCGCCGACCAGACTTCCCGGCACACCGCTTGCCAATCTATCGCGGGCTCCGAGCGGGCTCCGAACTGGCCTTACGAATCCTCCGCCGGGATTGGTGTTTCGAGTCGCTCGCTAGCGCTCGCTCCCTGGTCCGAAAACCACCGTGGGACAGGCTTCACATCGCGCCATCACACGTCGTCGGTCTGGACGACCGTGCCGTGGCCGAGCTTGCTGTGCCGGTAGCCGTAGAACCCGTAGATCACCACGCCAATCAGGAACCAGCCGATGAACCTTAAGTAGGTCACCTCTTGCAGTTTCGACACCAGCCATAGCGAGAACGCGATGCCGAGCAACGGCGTGAACGGCATCCACGGGGTACGGAACGTGCGCGGGAGGTCGGGGGAGCGGTAGCGCAGCACGATAACCGCTGCCGACACGACGACGAAGGCCAGCAGGATGCCGATGTTGGTGAGCTCCGCAGCGGATCCGATCGGCACGAATCCGGCGATGCCGGCGGCGACGACACCCACGATCCACACCGGCCGGTACGGCGAATGCCGGGCGTTCGTCGAGGCGAACCACCCTGGCAGCAACCCATCTCTGCTGATCGCGAACCAGACCCGTGACGCGGCGAGGCAGAACGAGAACAACACCGTGATGATACCGATGATCGCCCCGAACGCGACGATCTTGGCGAACGTCGGGAGTCCAACCGAGTCGAAGGCGTAGCCAAAGGCCGCTGAATCCGACAGCTTGGTGTAGTTCTGCATCCCGGTGAGCACGGTGGCGGCAAGCAGGTAGAGGACCATGGCAATCGCCAACGACAGCACAATTGCCTTGGGCAGATTGCGTTCGGCGTCCTTGGACTCCTCCGCCGCGGTGCTCATCGCGTCGTAGCCGAACACGGCGAAGAAGACTGTCGCCGCCCCGGTTGCCGCGCCGCTCAGCCCGTGCGGAAAGTACGGCGTGAGGTTGTCGGAGGTGATGTAGAAGGCACCCACCACGACCACCGCCAGCACGATCGCGATCTTGATGAACACCAGGTAGGTCTCGACCCGGGCGCTCGTCTTGATGCCGCGGTTGAGTAGCCAGGCGACGGCCAGGCATAACACGATCGCGAAGATGTCGACCTGATGCCCTCCGCCGGTTCCGGGTGCTCCGAGCATCCAGGCCGGCAGGTTGATTCCAAAGCCATCGAGCAGGAACGTGACGTACTGCGACACGCCGATCGCGACCACCGCGACGATCGCGGTGTACTCCAACAGCAGGTCCCAGCCGATAAACCAGCCGACCACCTCGCCCAACACCGCGTAGCCGTACGTGTAGGCCGAGCCCGCCTTCGGGATCATGCCACCGAACTCGGCGTACGACAACGCGGCGCACGCACTCGCGATGCCCGCAATGACGAAGGACACGGACACCGCCGGCCCGGCGTCCATCTTCGCCACCGGGCCAGCCAGCGCGAAGATGCCCGCCCCGATGATCGCACCTAGGCCGATAGCGGTGAGCTGCCACAACCCGATGCTTCGCTCGAGTGTGCTGGCCTCGTCGCGATCGCCCTCGATTGGCTTACGACGGAAGATTCCCGTTGTCTGCAAGGGCCTTTCGCCGGATGCTTCGGGTGCGTTGCGCTGGCTCATGTGGGTGCACCGCTCTAGGGTTGGGACGGCCTGCGAGGGCCCTCGTCGGAATACTGCCAATCCGACTCGGAGCCGTCAATGCCGTCGCCAGTCGTGGCGCGGCCGAGTGTGAAAGCCTCCAGCACCTCGTAGTGTGGGCCGCCATCGGGCGCGCCACCTAGATGTGACTCGATCACCGCTACCTGCTCCGCGGTCCAGGCCGGACCGGCGTACGACAAGAGCTCGTCGACCACTCCGGTCAAGTCGGTGCGTTGACGGGTGCGGGCCAACGTCAGATGCGGGTCGTTGCCGTACGCCGCCAGCTTGCGCCAGGATTCGACGTCACCGCCGAGGCCTACCCACAAGACTTTGGCCATCCATGTCTTCGGGAACGTGCCGACCCCGGCAAGCTGCAACCGCAGCGGCATGCTGCGCCTAGCCCGCTTCTCCCACCGCCGCAGTTGGCGGTCGACCTCGTGCGGACCACTCTCGCCCATGAACTCGCAGGTCACGTGCCAGCGAGCTGGCTTCACCCATCGCAGCTCGGGATGCGCCGCCCGTGCCGCGTCAACATGCCCGTCGAGGTGGGACTCGACATCGGACGGGAGGAGGATTGCCGCGAAGAGCCGCTTCATCGCCTCACTGGCCGCTCGCGCATCGTTGACCCTCCCAGGCCGTTCCCAGGCCCGCCTAGGGACCGAGACTAGTCGCGCCGGCTGCTGCGTGGTAGCTGCCTCGCAGTTGATTGTCACCTGCGAGGATGACGGGCGTGACCACTCTGCGCGACCAACCTGTCGCGCCCTCCGCGGCTCGCTCGCACCCACGGTCGGGTGCTGCGCTTCCGCCGACCGTCGTAATCGCCGTCGTCGTCGGTTGGATCACCACGGTCCTGCTGCTGGACTCCCACGGAAGTCATCAGCTCCAGCGCGCCCTGGGTGTGCTCACTTGGCTCGTGTTGTTCGTGGTGCTCATGCGCGAGTCGGTGCTTGTCCGGGTGCAGACGGCTGTGGTCATCGTGTTCGCCTCGCTTGTGGAGTTCACGTTCTCTCCGCTACTGGGCGTCTATGTTTACCGATTCGACAACGTGCCGATGTATGTTCCTCCCGGGCATGGGCTCGTCTACCTTGCCGCGTTGTCGATTGGCCGGACGGCGCTGGTGCGAAACTACTCGCGGGCCTGGTCGGGAGCCGTCTTGTTGATCGGCGGCGGTTGGGCGACGTACGGCGTCGCGGTTGCCCAGCGAACGGACGCCCTGGGAGCCTTTTGGTTCGTCTGTCTGGCGGCGTTCTTCAAGTGGGGGCCGTCACGCGGGGTCTATATCGGCGCGGCGATCGTCGTCACCTATCTGGAGCTGGTCGGCACGTCGCTCGGCACGTGGACCTGGCAGACTCACGACCCGAGCGGCCTGGTGCCTATTGGCAACCCACCGTCGGGAGCACCCGGCGGGTACGGCTGGTTCGACCTGGCCGCGATCTCGGTGTCGCCGTGGATCATCCGACTGCTCAATCGGCGGCATCAGGCGGCCGAGTCGCTGGGGTGAAACGCTGTCGGTGGGAGCCGAGGTCATGAACGCTGCCGCCAGGCGAGATCGGGAGCGCATCAAACGTCCCGTCCGGCAGCGTGCCGATGAACGCCAGTGCCTGCTCATGCAACCGACCGTTGGTGACCAGCGCGTTGCCGGCTTGCGGGCCGGGTGATCCGTCCAGTCCGGTGAACCGACCGCCCGCCTCGTCGACGATCACGGCGGGCGCTGCCATGTCGCACAGGGGGAGCGCGGGCTCGGCGGCGATGTCGACGGCGCCCTCGGCGACGAGCATGGCCGACCAGAAGTCGCCGTACGCTCGGCTTGTCCAGCAACGTCGAGTCAGCGCGATGAACTCGTCAAGCCGGTTGTGCGCTTCCCATTCGGTTAACGACGAGTAAGACAACGATGCGTCCTCGAGCACCGAGATATCAGAGACATGGCAGCCGACCGCCGACGACAACGACTTGCCAGTCCAGGCGCCGCTGCCCCTCGACGCCCACCAGCGGCGACCGATCGCGGGAGCCGACACCACGCCGGCGACCACCTCGCCTTCGACCATGAGCCCGATCAAGGTGGCCCATACCGGCACGCCGCGGCTGAAGTTGCTGATGTCGTCGATCGGGTCGATCACCCACTGCCGCGAATCCCATGCAGTGCCGGATTCTGCTCCGAGCACAGCATCGCGCGGGCGAGCCCGGCTCAGACTGCGGCGGATCACATCCTCCACCCGCTTGTCGGCATCTGACGCTGGAGTTAGGTCGGGCCTGGTTAGCACATGCAGGTCGAGTGCCTTGAAGCGGTCCATCGTCAACGAGTCGGCGTCATCGGCGAGGACATGCGCCAGACGCAGATCGTCGGTGTGGTCGACAGGCATGGGTTTTACGCTACGGCGCGGAGCCTCTTTCGGGCGGCGCGACGCGCACCGCCGGTCTGATCACCTTGGGATGCTCTTAGTTATCGATGCGAGCATGGGCTGGTCCAGAATGGGGCGCGCGCATAGGAGCAGTCATGTTCAGCCAGATCAACGGCTTGCCGCTTCATGTGCTCATCGTGCACGCCGCCGTGGTGGCCGTGCCGCTGGCGGCGCTGTTGGCGATCTTGTTTGTGGTGCCGCGAACTCGGGCATGGTCGCGGCTTCCGCTGCTCATCGTCGCCACCGTTGCCGCCATCGCGGTGTACATCGCAAAGCTGACCGGTGGAAGCTTCCGACACGCGCTGGAACGCAACAACGGGCCGGGCTGGATCTCGTCACAGATCGGGTCGCTGGTCCAGCAGCACGCGCAGCGCGCGAATGTGCTGCTGGTCATCGTGGTGATTTTCGCGGTCATCGTCGTGGTCGCGTTCGCAGCGTCGCACCGGCCATCCACGTTCACCAGGCCAATCGCGTTCGTCGTGTCCGCCGTGTTGCTGGTCGGTGCGGCGGCGCTGGTGGTCCAAACGTATCGCGTCGGGGACATTGGGGCGCGAGCCGTGTGGAACCCGACCGGCACCGTCAACTACAAGTGACGCCCTCTGGCTTGCGAGCGTCTCGAAACCACGCCCACGGTGGAGCAGGAGGTTGCTTAACTGGTTTCCCGGCTGGAGAGCAGTCGCCGTAACGACTCGACTCGCTCGGCGTCGACACGTCCGTCAGCCACCGCCGTGTCGAGGGCGCACTCGGGCTCACCGGCGCCATGAGTGCAGCCACGCGGGCAATCGACGGTCAGCGCGTCGAGATCTTCGAAGGCACCGATCAGGTGACGCGGGTCGACGTGTGCCAGGCCGAACGAGCGGATCCCCGGAGTGTCGATAACCCATCCACCGAAGTCGAGCTCCATCGCGCGAGTCGAGGTCGACGTATGTCGGCCTCGGCCGGTCACCTCGTTCACCCGGCCGGTTGCCCGATTACCCCCGAGCACCAGTGCGTTCACCAGCGTCGACTTGCCGACTCCCGAATGTCCGACCAGGACGCTCACCTGGTCCTTCAGACACTCGCGAACCGGCGCCAGGTTGGCACCGCGCTCGGCCACCACGAACGGCACCTGCAGCGGCCGATAGATCCCGAGCAGGCCCTCGGGATCGGCGAGGTCGACCTTGGTGATGCACAGCAAGGGGTCGAGCCGAGCGTCGTACGCCGCCACCAGGCAACGGTCGATGAGGCGGGTCCGCGGCTGCGGGTCGGCCACCGCCACTACGATCACGAGTTGGCTCGCGTTGGCCACCAGGATTCGTTCGACGGGATCATCGTCGTCGGCGGTACGCCGAAGCACCGTCCGGCGTTCCACAACCTCAACGATGCGGGCCAGGCTCCCAGTCATGCCGCTGACATCGCCGACCAGCCGGACCCGATCGCCCACGACTACGCCCTGACGACCGAGTGGCCGAGACTTCATCGCGAGCACGATGCGCTCCGTGTCACCCTCGAGGACCCTGACGGTGAAGCGGCCACGGTCGACGGTGATCACGAAGCCGTCCACGGCGTCGGCGTACGTCGGCCGGTCCTTGGTGCGTGGCCGGGTATGACGCCGTGGCCGCTCGAACCGGCTCGGATCCTCGACGTCGTAACCTCGCGAGCTCATCGCAGCAGCTCCGTCCAGGCCGCGTCGAAGTCGGCGTAAGTCTTGCCGGCGGTGGCGATGTCGTCGACGTACACGTGTGGGACGGCCAGCCCCAACACCACGGCGGCGTGCGCCAATCGGTGGTCGCCGTGGGTGTGAAAGAGCTGACCGGTGAGCTGGCGAGGCCGGATCTCGAGTCCGTCATCGGTTTCTCGAACGTCACCGCCCAACGCCGTCAGCTCGATGCGCAGCGCGGTCAACCGGTCGGTCTCGTGGCCACGCAGGTGGGCGATGCCACCAAGGTGGGAAGGAGAGTCCGCCAGTGCGGCGACGGCGGCAATCACCGGAGTCAGCTCGCCGGTTTCGTGCAGGTCAACGTCGATGCCGTCGAAGCGGCCGGTCCCAGCAACCGTGAGCGCGTCGCCGGAGTGGGTAACCTGTGCGCCGAACTCGGTCAGGATTGAACGTAGTCGGTCGCCCGCCTGTGTCGTTTGCCCAGGCCAGCCGGGGATGGTCACTGTCCCGCCGGTGACCAGCGCGGCCGCGAGGAAAGGCGCCGCGCTGCTCAAGTCAGGCTCTACGTCGACGTCGACTGCAGCGATCGGCCCGGGCGCCACCACCCATCGGTTCGGTGCGCTGTCATCGACTGCAACGCCACGCTCGCGCAGCATGGCAACCGTCATTGCGATGTGGGGCATCGAGGGTATCGGGTCGCCGCAATGGCGGACGTCGACACCGCTGTCGTATCGAGCGCCTGCCAGCAGCAAGCCCGAGACGAACTGGCTGGACCCCGACGAGTCGAGCCTGACCACCCCACCCCTGACAGCACCAGCGCCGACACAGTCAAAGGGCAGCGACACCGCTTCCTGGCCAATCGCAACGCCGAGGGTACGCAGGGCAGCCAGCATCACCCCAAGCGGTCGTTGCCGCGCCCGCGCGTCACCGTCGAAGTGGACTCGACCGGCTGCCAGCCCGGCGATCGCCGGCACGAAACGCATGACCGTGCCGGCGAGCCCGCAGTCGATGGCCGCCGGCCCCCGCAGCGGCTGCGGAGTCACCACGATGGCATTCGCAACGCGATCCATGCCCACGCCCAGCGACTGCAGCGCCGCCATCATCAACTCGGTGTCCCGGGCCCGGAGTGGACGATGGAGGCGCGAGGGTCGATCGGCGATGGCGGCCAAGACCAGTGCCCGGTTGGTTATCGACTTCGACCCAGGCAGCAAGACGGTCGCCTGCACCGGCCGATCGGCGTACGGCGTCAACCAGCCGCTCGTCACGGACCCAACCGCAGACAGCAGCGAGTCCCACACTCGCGAGGAATGGGCAACCTAGCTGTTAGTGAGCTTGCCGGCCCTCTGCTTCGCCTTGTCGGCCTTCTGCTTCGCCTTGTCGGCGCCGTGCTTGGCGCGCCAAGCCAGGCTCGGCTTGCCCTGGGTGTCCACGCTCGCCAGCAGCAGGCCACCCCCCATCGAGATGTTCTTCAGCAGGTGGACGCGCTGGTTCACCCGCTGCTGAGGATCGCTTTCCTCCCAGAAACGATGACCGCCAAGCGTCGTCGGCACGAGGGTGGCGGCGAGCACAAGCGACGACAGTCGCGGCCACCGGCCGGTGGCCAGCATCGCGCCTCCGACCACGTGCACGACGCCGTTGAGTTTCACGATTGTCTTGTGGTCAACCGTGATCGGCAATGACGCGGTCGCCCGCTCGACGGCCGGCATCAACCTGTCGGTCACGGGCTTGGCCCGCTCGGCGAGATAATCGGAGTTCTTCAACGAGTTGATGCCGCCAGCGATGAACATGGTGGACAACATCGGGCGAGCTAACAATCTGACTAGGGCCATGGCCTCATTATTACCCTACGGCGCCAACCTATGCAGATCGCGTGGGAACAGCGTGACCTCGCGGATGTTCTCCGCCTCGACGAGGCGGCCCGTCCAACGCTCGAGCCCGATGGCGAATCCACCGTGCGGCGGGATCCCGTGCTTGAACGCGTCCAGGTAGCCGGCGTACGGCTCCACTGGCAGCCCACGCGAGCGCAACGCCTTGACGTAGTCGTGGTAGCGGTGCAGCCGCTGCGCACCGCTCACCAGCTCGATGCCGCGAAAGATCAGGTCGAATGAGTTCGACCAATGCGGGTCAGCTGGGCTCGGCGCGGTGTAGAACGCCCGATCGGCGGTCGGGTAGCCCTCAACCACGACAAAGTCGCTGCCGTGAGTGTCTTTCCCCCACGCGCCAACCGCGCGCTCGTGTGCGGGTGACAGGTCCGGCTCGTCCGGAGGTGCTCCGGCGATCTCCAGTGCCTCTCGAAAGTGCAGGATGGGCAGCTCCGCCGGCACATCTGGGATTTCGGCAGCCAGCAACTCGACCGCCGGCTCGGCCCGGTCGTGGATGCAACTGACCATGCCGGCGACCACATCTCGCAGCACCGCGATGACGTCACGGTGGTCGGTGATGAAGCCGACTTCGACGTCAAGCGAAACGTATTCGGCCAAGTGTCGGACCGTGTCGTGTGGTTCGGCACGAAAGACCGGCCCGACTTCGTAGACGCGCTCGAAGATGCCAACCATCACTTGCTTGTAGAACTGTGGCGACTGCGCGAGGTAGGCCGGTCTGCCGAAATAGTCGACCTGGAAGACATTGGCTCCTGACTCGGTAGCGGACTCGACAAGCTTGGGGCTGTGCACCTCGGTGAAGCCGTGGGCGTCCAGGGCGGCCCGAAAGCCGTGCAAAGACGCGGCGGCCAGTTGCCACTTGGCCTGCTGCAGGGGATGTCGCCAGGTCACCTGCGCGTGGTCGAGCATGGTCGGCAGCCCCGCCGAGATCGACGGGCGCCACAGCTCGATCGGCGGCGTCTGTGCGGGTGCGGTCAGCGCGGTGAACGTCGGATTGATGACCTCCACACCACCGGGAGCCTGCGCGTTGACCGCCACCTCACCGACCACGTCGACGGCCGTCTCCTCGGTGAGCTCGTCGACCTGGGTCAGCACCACCGGGTCCCTCGCCACTACCTGGGCGAGCCCGCTACGGTCCCGGATCACGACAAACGTCAACCCCGACAATCGGCGGCGACGATGGATCCAGCCGCTGACGCGGACGCGCGCGCCATCGGATCCGGCGTACGACGGGAGGTCGGCAGCAAGCGTGCGCCGCTGTAGTGATGCCGCAAAGCTGCGCGGCTCGGTTGAATGAAAACCAGAAGACACGAGAACACCTCCAGAGATGGATGGGCCCTGGAGGCGTGGGCGACGGGCAAGCTCGCGGTGCCACCACACCTTCGCCGGCGTTTGGAACCCGCACCCACAGAACCGTCGGGCTTGCCGGCCTCGTTTGTCACTCCAGCTCGAGAGTGTCTTCGTCTCGGGGTCGCAGTCCGCCTTTCCAGCTCCCGGCGGCTCTCTGGGCTGTCGACTACCCGCGACTACTTGTCTCTGTCGTCGCTGTGGGCACCAGTTTAGGCGGCCCCTCAACGCGCTTTTGCAAACGGGTCGTAGCGCCACTCAAATGCCGAGCGCCGCTACGTCGGGTACGGGGGACGACCGGGACGCCCTCGGAGTCAGAGCAACCAGTGAATGACGTTGTTGAGTAGGTGGGGGTCGCTGTTGTCGCTTGCCGACACCAGAGCCACGGCCTTCAACCCCGGCAGCAACAAGGACCAACTGGCGACGATCGGGTGCGGAGTGGCGGTGGGTGAGCTGGTGCAAGTGATCTCCTGCGGCCCGGTGATCGGGCAAGACCAGCCGGACCCTGACACGGACAGCTGCCCCGGAACCGAAACCAGGATGCGCACGGCCAACGCACCCGAGGTCGGCCGGCGAGGATTGGCCGCGATGTGCAAGGTGAGCCGGGTGGAGGGGAGCAACGGGCTTCCGGTCAACGACAGGTCGATGGTGGTGCGACCAGGTGGACGGGTCGTCGTGGGGCTGGTGGTCGTCGGGTGGGTCGTGGTGGGGTGGGTCGTCGTGGGGCGGGTGGTCGTGGGATGCGTGGTCGTGGGTCGAGTAGACGGGGGAGAGGTAGTCGGTCCAGTGCTGGTCGGCCTGGTTGTGGTGGGCGCGGTGCTGGGCGGCCCGGTTGTGGTGGGGTCGGTGCCGGTTGGTCCGGTGCCGGTGGGAGCCGTCCCGGTTGGCCCGGTGACAGGCGGTCCGGTGGGGTTTTGCGTAGACACCGGTAACCGGCCGGTGTTCGAGTGAGTTGACCGCACGTGCGAAGATCCGGCGGTAGTTTGGCTGGTCGAGGTCACCGATCCGGTCGCGAACGGCGGAAGCAGGAAGGCGCCCGGCAACGGCGGCTCGAGCCCCCGACCTCCCGTGGTGTTCTGGCCGCCCGGAGGCGGCGCGCCGGGGCGGGAGCGTGGTGTCGTCGTACTGTTCGCTGGATTGACGATGCGGGCCTGGACCGCCGGATTGGAGGCGTTGTCAGCCGGCGGCTGAGGCTGATGGGTGATGATGACCGTGGTGACGGCGAGCGCGACCACGCCGGCCACTCCACCAGCGGCGATGCCCGCGTGGGCCTTGGCAAGCGCGGCGACCCTGGCGAACACCGCACCGGCGCCGCCGGCTGTCGAGCCAGTCGAAGCGAGGTAACCCGCGGCCGCCGTACCCAACAGGATGGGGGCGATGAACCCGGCGAGGTCGGAGTTGACCTCGGTCAGCTCCAGACAGATCGCGGCACAGGACCGGCAGCCGTCGAGGTGGTCCTCGACCGCGCGCTCATCGCGGGCCGAGAGTCCCTTGCGCACGTGGGCGCCCAGCCGTTCGATCACCCACCGGCAATCGTCGGCCGCCGCATCGGCCACGTGCACCTGGAGGTAGGACTGCCGCAGGCCCTCGCGCGCGCGGTATCCCAACGCCGAGACGGTATTGGCGCTTACGCCGAGCAAGGGGGCGATCTGCGCCGGCTTTTGGCCCTCGACTTCGAGATGCCACAACACCAGCTGCCAGCGCTCCGGCAGGGAGGCGAACGCCTTGGCGGCCGCCGCGTGCTCGAACTTCGCGACTACGGGATCGGCGAACGGCACACCCCGGTCGAACTGCTCGACCTCGTCTGTGGGCGCGATCTTCTTGGCCACCCGGATCTTGTCGATGTGCAATCGTCGTACGGCGGTGAGCAAGTAGGCGCGAAACGCCACGTCGGGGCCGCCGCCTCGTTGCAAGACGCGGAGCACCTTGACGAAGGCGTCGGACACCAGGTCGTCGGCATCGCCGGGCCCGACCAGCTGCCGCCCGAGTCGCACTGCCGCGTCGCGGTGACGCTCGAAGAGCGTGCCGTAGGCAGTAGCGTCACCGTCGCGGACCGCCGTGATGAGCTCGGCGTCGCTGGGGATGGTGGTGTTGTCGGTGACGTCTGGCTGGCCCATGGCGTTGTGACGGGTGCGTCGACCCTTCTTGAGGGAGCGTTGGCCTCCACGGTAGACCAACGCGTCGCCGCGGTCATCACGCGCGGGCGTACCCCAGCTTCATCGGGTAACTCACGCGGATCCACGCCGCCCGCCACCGGCGAGTTGTGACAGGCTGATGCTCATGTGTGGTCGCTACGCGTCGAGCCGCAAGCCCGAGGATCTGGTCGAGGAGTTCGAGGTAGATCGCGTCGACGTCGCGAGCCCGCTCGCCGCCGACTATAACGTCGCCCCGACCAAGGATGTGTACGCCGTTCTCGACCGGCGGGGCCACGATCGTGAAGCGCCGAAGCCGCAACGGCGACTTCGCGTCGTGAAGTGGGGTCTGGTGCCCTCGTGGGCGAAGGACCCGGAGATCGGCTCCCGGCTGATCAATGCCCGCGTCGAGACGCTGGCGGACAAGCCGGCGTACAAGAAGGCCTTTGCCAAACGGCGCTGCCTGCTCCCAGCCGACGGCTACTACGAGTGGGATGTCACCGAGCAGCTCGGCACTAACGGCAAACCCGTCAAGCAGCCGTTCTTCATCCGGCCAACTGATGGCGGGCCGCTGGCGATGGCCGGGTTGTACGAGATCTGGCGCAACCAGGCGCTGCCGCAAGATCATGACGACGCGTTCTTGTGGACGGCCACCGTCATCACCACGACAGCCGAAGATGTGGTGGGACGCATTCATGACCGAATGCCGATGCTCGTCGAGCCCGATCAGTACGACGCCTGGCTTGATGTTGAGTCGACCAACGCCGAAGATCTCACGGCCCTGCTGGTCCCCGCCGCAGCGGGGCGGCTAGCTGCCTATCCGGTCTCGACGGCAGTCAACAACGTGAGCAACAACGGGCCGGAGCTGCTCGACCGAGTCTCTCATGAGGACGAGCCGGACGCGCTCTTCAGCCCGTGACCCACATCCGGATGATTCCGACCGAGCTGGGCGAGGCACGCCTGCACGCGGACCGGGCCACGAATCCAGTCGCCGCCTTGGTGCTGGGCCATGGGGCAGGCAAGGGTGTGGATTCCCCGGACCTTGTGGCCCTTGCCCGGGCTCTACCCAAGCAAGACATTTCGGTGTTCCGCATAGAACAACCCTGGCGGGTGGCCGGAAAGAAGGTGGCCCCGGGGCCGCGTTCGCTCGACGTTGCCACCGTCGCGTGCATGAACGCCATCCGCGTTCGCACACCCATCGTGATGGGGGGCCGTAGCGCTGGGGCCCGGGTGGCGTGCCGATTGGCCGCGTCGATGGGCTCGGTCGGCTGCTTGGCGCTTGCCTTCCCACTCCACCCGCCTAGTCGCGGGGGTACGGCGTCCGCGACGCGGCTTCCCGAGCTTCGGGGCGTTGGCCTGCCCACCATCGTCGTACAAGGGGATCGCGACAGCTTCGGCTCGCCCGACGACTTCCCGGAGTGGGTCGAGCTGACGGCGGTGCCGGACGCTGACCACAGCTTTGCGGTCCCCAAGCGGGCCGCGCTGACCCAGGAGCAGACGTTCGCCCTGATCGTCGAAGCTGCTGTCGAATGGATCACGGCCCGGGTTGCTTAGAGGCCGGCGACTCCCTATCTGCGCGGGCTCCTTGTCGGTGCGCTCCGGCCACCGGCTCCCGGCTCGGAATGTACCTGCCATTTGTGTGGTTGTGCACTATGCGATCGACCGACGGCGCTCGTTCTGGACCGGTTACTGGAGGTACCTCTCGATGCACACCGCCCTCGCCAGCGTTGAAAGCTATGACGCTGAGGTGCTGGCCATGCTCGAGCGCCAGGTGCGACCGCTACCCTTGCCAGTGATGACCGACATCCCGGAACCTGAGACCATCGAGGAGCGCACCGCGCGTTTCGAACGTGACGCCTTGGTCTACCTCGATCAGCTCTACTCCGCGGCCATGCGGATGACGCGCAATCCCCACGACGCCGAAGACCTGGTGCAGGAAACGTACGCGAAGGCATTCGCCGCCTTCCACCAGTTCAAGCCGGGCACGAACTTGAAGGCGTGGCTCTACCGCATTCTCACGAACTCGTTCATTAACACCTATCGCAAGAAGCAACGCCAGCCGACCCAGGACTCACACGAAGAGGTCGAGGATTGGCAGCTGGCTCGGGCTGAAACCCATATGTCAACGGGGTTGCAGTCAGCCGAGGCGTCGGCGCTCGAGCACCTTCCGGACAGCGACGTCAAGTCGGCGCTCCAGCAAATCCCCGAGGACTTCCGCCTCGCTGTCTACCTGGCCGATGTGGAAGGTTTTGCGTACAAGGAGATTGCCGAGATCATGGGCACGCCGGTGGGCACCGTGATGTCGCGCTTGCACCGTGGGCGCAGTCAACTCCGCGCATTGCTCGCCGACTACGCCAAAGATCGCGGCCTGCTTCACGACGCGCCACCGGTCGAGGCGGAGGCGCGGCCATGAGCATGGAACGCGACCATTCGACAGACTGCGACGAGGTGCTCGGGCGCCTCTACTTTTTCATCGACAATGAGCTTCAAGACGCTGATAGCCGGCAGATCCAGGCACACCTCGAAGAGTGCGGGCCATGCCTGCGTGCGGTGGATCTCGAGCGGATGGTCAAGGAGCTGATCGCCCGCTCCTGCGCCGAGCGGGCTCCCGTCGAGCTACGCCAGCGCGTGATCTTCTCGATTCGGCAAGTGCAACTCGACTTCAGCCAGCAACGCCTCGACCTCGAATAGTGCGGCGGCAGGATCAGTCGCTGAGTCTGTTCTGACCTGCTGAGCCTCGGGGCTTGCGTGCTGGTAGCGCAAGAAATCCGCCTCGCCGTGGCTCAGAGAGGCGGGTTGGTCGCGTCCGTGGTCAGGTGTTGGGCCGCTTGCCGTGGTTCGCGCCCTTCTTGCGGCGTGCGCGGCGCTTGCGTCCGGTCTTGCTCATTGGCCCTCCCAGGCTTGGTGGTGTAGCAGCAAATCGGCCGGCAGCCCCGAAACTGGCGCCGGCGGGCGAGGCATCAAGCGCGAATCTTGGCCCGAGCATTGCGTCGCTTGAGAGCGCGCCGCTCGTCTTCGGACATCCCGCCCCAAACACCGTGATCCTGACCAGCCTCGAGCGCCCATGCGAGGCACTGCTCGCGCACCTCGCAGCGCCGGCACACCGTCTTGGCCTCCTCGATCTGCAGGATGGCCGGCCCGGTGTTGCCGATCGGGAAGAACAGCTCCGGGTCCTCGTCGAGGCACGCGGAGCGGTGGCGCCAATCCATGGCGGTACAGCTCCTCTTCACTTGGTGAACGCGATAGTCCCGTACCACGCCCACGTGGGGTTTGCTCGTGAAGGAATTCACGAGCCTTCCCTCACGTCGGCGCCTTTCGGTGTACGACGATCGGGAAGGGTGCAGCACAAGGCCCTACGATCAAGTGCTTGCGACATCGATCGTTGCAAGACTTTGCGCCCTACACAAGGGCTTGGCCGTTGTCACTTTGGTCACAAAACGGCCAACGCCGAGCCCACCACACTCGCGATCCGCCTCCTGAGCACGGTGGTTGAGGCGCGCGCACCAAGGCACCGCGGCGGGGAGCGAGCCGTCACGGTGGTTGAGGGGCGAGCGAAGCGAGCATGTCGGCCGTCAAAGTGGGCACCTCAACCACCGTTGGTGCGGACTCCACAAAATGTGCGAACTCCCAGCCCGACACTGGCTATACAGTGTGCCGGTGGTTTCCACGAACACGCTCAACCGGATCCGGGCTGCCGCCGCGCTGGTGCTGCTGGAGGGCCTGGCGGCTGCGGTGATGGGCGTCTTCGAGCTGGTCCAACTGCGACCCGCGCACCCGAGCGTAGGCGTGACCAGTGCGATCTTCTTCCTGTTGTACGCCGCGGGGCTGGTGTTGTCGGCTCGCGGGCTGGCGAGATTGCGTAACTGGAGCAGGGGACCGGTAGTGCTGGCCCAGCTGATTCAGCTGGGGGTGGCCTGGAGCTTTCACGGCAACAACACGACATGGGTCGCCGTGTTATTGGCCGTGCCAGCCGCCGTCGTACTCTTCGTCGTATTTTCCCCACCCACAACCGTGGCCCTCTACGGGCATCGCGCCAGCACGGACCCGAACGGGGCAGATCGGGCGGGTGCAGATGACGAGGAAGGACAGACCTGAGGGGAAGAACCGTTCGATGCCTTCTGCGTGAGCGCTAGGCCGCCTTGGTCTCGGCGAAGATGGCAGCGATCTCGTCGATCTTCGCCAACAGCTCATCGGCCTTGCCCGCATCGAGGGTGCCCTTGGTCCCGCTGGCTCCGGCCAGTTTGGTTGCCTCGTTGAACAGGGTGTGCAGCTGCGGGTATTTCTCGAAGTGCTCGGGCTTGAAGTAGTCGGTCCACAGCACCCACAGGTGGTGCTTCACGAGCTCTGAGCGCTGCTCCTTGATGATGATGGCCCGAGTCCTGAAGTCATGATCGTCGTTGTCGGCGACCTTGCCGATGATCTCCTTGATCGACTGAGCCTCGATCCGCGCCTGAGCCGGATCATAGACGCCGCACGGCAGATCGCAGTGCGCGGAGACTTCAATGGGGGGAGCAAACAATCGAGCCAGCATGCTGGTCCTTTCCTCGAAAAGTGATGCGGACTTGCCAGACTATGGCTTTGAGAGTACCCAGCAGAGATGGGGTCAAAGCGGTTGGGTCGGCCAGTATTCGGGACGGCGGTCGTGCGCGGTCGCTCCATGGAGCCCACGTTGCGTGACGGCGACCGGCTGCTTGTCCGGTACGGCGGCTCCCCGCGGCCGGGCCAGCTCGTGATTGTGCGGTTGCCCGATCGCCCGGTGGCCGTCAAGCGTGCCGCCCGACGCGTCGACGGCGGGTGGTGGGTGGAACGAGACAACCCTGGCGCGGGCGTAGATTCGTGGCTGGTGGGCACGATCCCCGACGACGACGTGGTCGCTTGCGTCGTACGCCGGCTCTGGCCGCCTCGGCGGCGATCCCGTCGAACCCGCTAACCCAACCACGCCTTTAGAGCCCGCGCGGATAGGGAGTCGCCGGGCTCGCGGCCCCTCGCATCCCGGCTGGCTGCGTTCTCGTCGGTCAGCGCACCCCCCGGTGCACCTCCCTCCTCGGCCTGGCCATCCGGGCGCGAATGACCCGCTCCCTTTCCGACGCCCCTATCCGCGCGGGCTCTATGCTGCACTGATGTTCGCTGTTTACGCGGAGTCCATCAACCCCGATCAGCCGCTGAAGGGCCTGGCCCTCGGGGAGCGTCCGGATCCGAGCCCTGGCGACGGGTGGGCGAGAGTCGACGTGCGGGCGATGTCGCTCAACCACCATGACGTCTGGTCGCTGCGGGGAGTGGGCCTTCCAGCAGACCGGCTACCGATGATCTTGGGCTGCGACGCGGCCGGCACCACCGAAGACGGCAGCGAGGTCGTGGTGCACGCGGTGATCAGCGACCCGTCGTGGCGTGGTGACGAGACCCTCGACCCCAAGCGCTCATTGCTGTCCGAACGTCATCAGGGCGCCTTGGCCGAGCGGGTGATCGTGCCCCAGCGGAACGTCGTACCGAAACCCGCTTCGTTGTCCTTTGAAGAGGCCGCGTGCCTGCCGACCGCCTGGCTCACGGCGTACCGGATGTTGTTCACGCAAAGCCGGCTCAGGCCAGGTGACAGCGTGCTGATCCAGGGTGCCGGTGGCGGAGTGGCTACGGCGTTGATCGTCTTGGCAAAGGCGGCCGGCCTGCGAGCCACGGTCACCAGCCGAGACCAGGCCAAGCGCGAGCGTGCAATCAAGCTTGGGGCATCTGACGCCGTCGAATCCGGCACTCGCCTCGCCGCACCCGTCGATGCGGTGATGGAGACAGTCGGGGCAGCCACCTGGAGCCACTCGATCAAGTCGTTGCGGCCGGGCGGCACCTTGGTGGTCTCCGGTACGACGTCGGGCCCACAGCCCAAGAGCAGTGAGCTGACCCGCATCTTCTTCCTTCAACTGCGGGTGCAGGGCTCCACGATGGGCACGCGCGACGAGCTCGAAAAGCTTGTCGCGCTGCTCGACGTGAGCGGCGCACGACCCGTCATCGATCGGGTGCTCCCGCTCGACCAGGCGCGCGTCGGCTTCTCGGCGATGATCGACGGCGGCCACCTGTTCGGCAAGGTCGTCTTCACCGTCTGACAATTGCGGCGCACGGGGTCCTCGCGGTGCCGCACCACGGGGTTTGAGGAGCGGGCACACGGGGGAGGCGCTCGCCTGGTACCGGGACGGCATCGCACGTGCTCTGGCCGAGAATCGCAACTGCGGCGATCTGGCGCGTGAGTTCGTCAAGTTCTCCGGGAACCCGGCTGCGGTCACGAATCTTGGCTCCACGGTGCGTCGGGAATCCCGGGACAGCGGACTCGTCGCAGCGGTAACGGGTGTCGCTCTCCAATCCGCGATCCGTCCGCTGTGATCCACGGGATCGTGTGCTTGTGCCGCGAGTTGTGATCCGGGCGCGTTGGGTGGAGCGAAGAAACCTGGTATCAACTTGGGATGTCAGGTCGGTGAGGCGGGTTTGATCGAATCGAAACCACCCATAAGCCCTATAGCAGGGTCAGTTGCTCAGATCTATGCTGGGGGTTCTGTCAGCGCTCAAGCGCGCGGTGATGACGGTGGTCCTCATCTTCGGCGGCCGCGGCGCGGCCTTGGCGTTCCATGGGTACTCGACGGATCGACCGGGGGATCACTCAGGCGCGCTCAAGCCGGCCGTGCCGGTGTGCTTGCTTCTAGTCCTCACCGCCGGCGGGACGCAGCCCGCAGCAGGCGGGCCTCCCTCGAGGCGGCCGGATAGCATGGCGAGCGCGGTCGCCGTAGCTGACGATCTGGAAGAGTGCGCCGCGCCGGCGAAGGATCCTGGGGTGACCGGTGAGGGTTCTGCGACATCGGCGCGCTCCACGGTGACTACCGCGGCGTCCCTGGAGACTTGGCTGGCTCAGCGGGCCTCCACTGGTGGCCTCGCCGTGCCGTTATCGTCTTATGCAGACCTCGACATCACGTCGCCCACGGTGCCGCTGACGGCCTGTGTGTTCAGGACCGACCCGCGGCCTACCCCCGTGCTGACAACATCAAGACGGTCGCCAACGGCGTCCGCGTGTTCGTGCAGGGACCGAACGCCTACGCAATCGACGCCATCGGGGACGTGGACCGCTTGTTTAAGCAGCTAGACACGCTTGTCGCCTCGCAGTAGATACAGAGACGTAGATCCAGGACCGTAATATGACTTATAATGGCCGTAGTTGCTACTCGATCGGTGGTAGAGCTTTCGTAGCAACCGTGTCTGCTGGCATTCTGCTTGGCGGATGCTCTTCTTCTACACCAAGCGCTCAGCACCCCCCTGGTCATTCGCCAACAGCGAGTGATCTTCAGGCAACTGTCGGCACAAGGCCCCCGGACCCATCAGCCACAAGCGTATGGGAGCGACTGGCATCCCGGCCGTTGCACACTCCGACGGTGCGACCGAGCGCAAACTGTCCAGTGACCAGGCAGTGGACGGCACGCTCAGCCGCCAAAATTCCCCAACACTTACTGACGCCTTTAGTCTTGGGACCAGGTCCCGCTTATCCCGGTATTTTCACGGACTTCGCGCTACTCCGCACGAGGGGGGTTGTCCAGATGGTGCCACACGGACATGGTTGGCTTTGGAACAAAGTGCTTTGGGCTGTAAGTCTCCGCTATAAGGGGCCTGTACTTGTTCGTGGCCGCCAGATAGACGGACCCAACACGATGCGCTTTGATAGGCCGAACCAAAGTCAGCTGCGGATCGCCTACGACTCGCAGCCTTCAAACACGCTTGTCCCGTCAGTGGGATGCTATGCCTGGCAAATGGATGGTATTGGATTCAGCCGAGTCATCGTGTTTAGAGTCGTTCGAATTACTCGTCCCTGAGGGGATGTCCAGGCTCTACAGTGTCGCCGTTAATTAGACTCTCGTGCTAAATGTGCGCTCGCTCTTACTCGTCGTCATCGAGGCGGGCTAGCCAGGTCGCGAGGCGCTCGATCGGGATTTCGAACTCCGGATTCAGATCGACGAACTCTTGCAGCCGTTCGGCCAGCCAAACCAAGGCGACCTCCTCGTCGCCACGTCGCCCCACGAGCTCCTCGATCCCGCGATCAGTGAAATACATACGATCTCTCAATCTGGCGGGGCAAACGCCTGCTCCAAGATGTCGCGCAGCTCGGCTTGGTGCACGGCCACCTGTCCGACCGAGGGGGCGGCGGACGCCTCGCGAGACACCCGGTTGAAGGGAAGGTCGCCGAGCTCCGGGGCAAGGTTGAGCTTCATGTGCGGCCACGGGCCCATATTGGCGGGCTCGTCTTGCACCCAGCGGATCTCCTTGAGCTTGGGATATCTCCCCAACTCCGTCTTCAGCTCGTCGACGGGACGTGGATAGAGCTGCTCGAGTCGGACGATCGCGGTGCGGGGTTGCTCTTCCTCCCGGCGCTTGCGCTCGACCAGCAAGTCCCAGGTGATGCGCCCGGAGCACAACACGACCACCTCGACCGCAGACGCGTCGACCGCGTCAACGCCGATCACCGGGCGGAATGTGCCGCTGGTGAATTCGTCGGGCATCGAGGCCGCATCCTTGCGTTTGAGCATCGACTTCGGGGTGAAGACGATCATCGGCCGATGCGTCGAGCCAAGCGAATGTTGACGCAGGAGGTGGAAGTAGCTGGCCGGCGTCGAAGGCTGCGCCACCGTAAACGCGTGGTCTGCGGCCAACGTCAAAAAGCGCTCGATCCTCGCGGAGGAGTGGTCGGGGCCCTGCCCCTCGTAGCCATGCGGGAGAAGAAGGACGACGCCGGAGCGTTGCTGCCATTTAGCCTGACCCGACGAGACGAACTCGTCGATCACGATCTGGGCACCGTTGGCGAAGTCACCGAACTGGGCTTCCCACAACGTCAGCGCCTCGGGCCGGGCCACCGAGTAGCCGTACTCGAAACCCATCGCGGCGTACTCCGACAACAGCGAGTCGTAGCAGTAGAACTGGGCCTGGTCAGAGGAGAGGTTGTGCAACGGTGCCCACTCGTCGCCGGTGAGCCGGTCGATGATCGTCGCGAACCGGCTGACGAACGTGCCGCGCCTGGTGTCCTGGCCGGACAGTCGAACCGGCCTGCCCTGCAGCAGCAACGACCCGAACGCCAAGATCTCGCCGGTGCCCCAGTCGATCGGCCCGTTAGCAATCGCCGCCGCCCGCCGTTGTAGCTGTGGGAGCACCTTGGGGTGCACGGTGAAGCCCTCTGGTGGGCTCACGTGGGCGTCCGCGATGCGCTTGAGCACCTCCGACGAGACTGCGGTCTGCGCGCCGCCAGTGGCAGCGCCCTTGGTGGGATACTCCGGAGCCGTGACATAAGCGTCGGACTCTTCATCACCCTTGGCCTCACGGACCTCGGCGAAGACCCGCTCCAACTGCTGCTGGTAATCCTTGAGCGCTGATTCAGCCTCTTCTACGGTGATGTCACTGCGACCGATGAGTGCTTCGGTGTAGAGCTTGCGGACCGAGCGCTTCCGTTCGATCAGGTCATACATCAGCGGTTGCGTGTACGACGGGTCGTCGCCCTCGTTGTGACCGCGGCGGCGGTAGCACACGAGATCGATCACCACGTCCTTCTTGAACTCCTGCCGGTAGTCGAAGGCCAGCTGGGCAACGCGGATGCACGCCTCGGGATCATCACCGTTGACGTGAAAGATCGGTGCTTGCACCATCCGCGCGACGTCGGTGCAGTACAGCGACGAGCGTGACGAAGACGGCGACGTGGTGAAGCCAACTTGGTTGTTGACTACGAGGTGGATGGTTCCCCCGGTGCGGTAGCCGCGCAACTGGGACAGGTTCAACGTCTCCGCGACCACCCCTTGGCCGGCGAATGCGGCGTCGCCGTGCACAAGCAGCGGGAGAACCGGGTACGCCGACCCCTGGTCGAGCAGGTCCTGTTTGGCGCGGGCGATGCCCTCCAGGACCGGGTCGACGGCTTCGAGGTGGGAGGGGTTGGCCGCAACCGACACCTTGATGGTGGCGCCGCTGCCGGCGACGAACTCACCTTCGGCGCCGAGGTGGTATTTCACGTCACCGGACCCTTGGACGGTTCGCGGGTCGATGTTGCCCTCGAACTCGCGGAAGATCTGCGAATAGCGTTTGCCGACGATGTTGGCCAGCACGTTGAGTCGGCCGCGATGAGCCATCCCGATGACCACCTCGTCGAGTGAGTGGTCTGCGGCCGCCTCACAGATCTCGTCGAGCAGCGGGATGGTCGTCTCGCCGCCCTCGAGGCTGAAGCGCTTCTGGCCGACGAATTTCGTCTGCAAGAACGTCTCGAATGCCTCCGCCTGGTTGAGTTTGTGGAGGATGCGGAGCTGCTCTTCGCGCGGCGGCTTCTCGTGGGGCCGCTCCACTCGCTCCTGGATCCAGCGGCGTTGCTCCGGGTCTTGGATGTGCATATATTCGATGCCGGTCGTGCGGCAGTAGGAGTCGCGCAAAATGCCGAGAATGTGCCGCAGCTTCATGAAACGCTGGTTGCCGAACGAGCCGGTGGCGAACTCCCGGTCGAGATCCCACAACGTCAGACCGTGGTTGGCGACGTCCAAGTCCGGATGGGTGCGCTGCTGGTATTCCAATGGGTCGGTGTCGGCCATGATGTGCCCGCGCACGCGGTAGGCGTGGATCATCTCCAGGATGCGCGCCTGCTTGCTGATCTCGTCTTCGTGGTTGGCCGGAATGTCCGGTGCCCACCGGATCGGCTCATACGGGATCCGTAACGCGCGGAAGATCTCGTCGTAGAACTCATCTTCGCCGAGCAGCAGCAGGTGTATCCGGCGTAGAAACTCCCCCGATTGGGCGCCCTGGATGACGCGGTGATCGTAGGTCGACGTGAGCGTCATGACCTTGCTGATTGCGTTGCGGGCAAGCGTCTCCTCCGAGGCGCCCTGGTATTCCGCCGGGAACTCCATTGCCCCGACGCCGATGATGCAACCCTGGCCGCTCATCAGGCGCGGAACCGAATGATCGGTGCCGATCGTCCCCGGGTTGGTGAGGCTTATCGACGTGCCCTGGAAGTCCGCCACCGTCAGCTTGTTGTCGCGGGCCCGCCGTACGACGTCTTCGTAGGCACTCCAAAAGCCGGCAAAGTCGAGCGTGTCGGCTCCCTTGACCGATGGCACCACAAGCTGGCGTGTCCCATCCGCCTTTTTGACGTCGATCGCCAACCCCAGGTTGACCTGCGTGGGCTTGATCAGGTTTGGCTTGCCGTCAACGACCTCGAACCCGTAGTTCAGCTCCGGCATCGACTTCAATGCCTTGGCGAGCGCGTAGCCGATGATGTGGGTGAAAGAGACCTTGCCGCCTCGGGCCCGAGCCAAATGGTTGTTGATGACGACTCGGTTGTCGACCAGCAGTTTCACCGGCACGGTTCGCACGCTTGTAGCCGTCGGCACGGTGAGGCTGGTATCCATGTTGTCGACGGTTCGGGCCGCGGCGCCGCGTAACACGACGTGTTCGGGCGCAGCGACGTCGGCTGGGCGTTCGGCTGACGCCTGCTCCTTCGGAACCGGCCTGGGCTCCTTCGGCACCGGCTTGGCCACCGTCTGCGTTGACTGCTCTTGCACCGACTCTCTCGACTGCTGGGTTGGTGGGGTGGTCTGAGTGGGAGCGGCCGTTTCGTGCGTCTCTTTGGCAGGCGCTGGAGACGTGGTTGTGGCCCCCGACTTGGCTTTAGGCTGGGGCCGGGGCTGGGGCTGGGGCTGGGGCGCTGCCGGCTTTGATGGCGCTGGTTGTGCCCTTGATGGCTGCTGAGCAGGAGGCGATTCTTGGGTGCGGGCGCTCGGCACACGCTCTGCCGGTGTCCCACGCCCATTGGACCCTGATTCAGTGGATCGTGGCTCAGCCGCAGCCGGGGCGGCTCGATCCTTGAACAACTCACGCCAGGCCACGTCGACTGAATCGGGGTCGGCTTGATACTTGTCGTACATCTCATCGACAAGCCACTCATTAGCGCCGAAGTCGGACAGGGCACTGGTGTGCGTGGACTGGGACACGGCCTGCGTTTCGCCTCTTCCGCTGCTTTCGCGTGGTGAAAATGATGGGGGTGAAGAAGACAAGGCTATCGCTTCACGGTATCGGGCCGCATTGCCCACGCTCAGAGCAAGCGCTAGCGATGGTGCCACTGCAAAAGCGAGCCCGCACTCACGGTGGACGAGCCGCATCCACGGTCGTTGAAGAGGCGCTTTAGCGGCCGCCTCGAAACCACATCTGTGCAGGCGGGGTTTGGAGACGCTCGCTGCCGCCCTTCCCGCCGTCGTGGACCGGGTCGCGCCCGACTCGGATCGCCATGGCCTCGCTGCCACCACGGCGGCGCTGGTTGGGCTAGGGCCGCTGGGGGCAGCGTCCGCAACCGCGGCTACCGGCACCGCGACTGCCACGGGAGGAAGCAACACCGTCGCACCCGCGTCGGGTGCGACGCGAGTAGCGGACGTGGCCATCTCTTTCCGGGTACGTAACGTCAACCGGTCCAAGGTGCCCTGTGCCAGCGACGGCAAGACGTACACCGTGCGCGGGCACATGGTTGGCCCGGCTGCCAAGGTGCACTCGCCCAGGGTCGACGAGATGACGTTGTACCTGCATGGCCTGAGCTTTGGCCAGTTCTTCTGGCACTTCCAGGGCGCTCGCGGATTCGACTACGCGGCCAATCAGGCACGCAACGGGCAGGTTTCGGTAGTCATCGACCGGCTTGGCTACGGCAGTAGCGGCAAGCCGAACGGCTTCGCGATCTGTGTCGGCTCGCGGGCAGACATCGCGCACCAGATGATCATGGATCTTCGCTCTGGCCGTTATCAGCTGGTCTCCGGCGGGCAGGCACCACGCTTCTCCAAGATCGTCCTCGCCGGTCATTCCTACGGCGGCCAAATCGCGCAGGTCGAGGCGTACTCCTTCGGTGACATCGACGGGCTGATCGTGGTCAGTAACGCCGATCGGGTCCAGTCGGCGCTGCTACAGAAAAACGCCGAATACGCCGCTCACGTGTGCGCCAACGGCGGTCGGCGGGTTGGCGGCACCGGACCGGGCGGATATGCCCCCTTCGGGCCATCGTCCGAGGCCCCCGCGGCACTGTTCCACAGCGCCCGACTCCTCACCGTGGTGAACGACTGGCTGCACCAGCACATCAGCCGCAGCTGAGAGCAGGGCGCTTCCCGCATACTGGTTCACCCGCGCCTCGCGGACGGCGTACCCGCTGCTCGCGAACTGACCAGCTTGAGCCGCTTGGGCGGCATCCCATACGGCGCCCCCCGGCCACACACAATACGAACCTGACGGCGCGGGTCGAGGCTGAGCTGGTTTCGCTGCCTCGATAGCGCTCGCCTGATTGCCACTCGTCTTGTGTGTCGGCCGCTGGTTAGCGATGCCGGAGATAGTGCAGCCCGACGGTCCCGTTGCGGAACTCGCTGCTGGAGACCAGGTCGAGCCGGTAGGACCTGGCGACGTCGTCGAACAACCGGGTATATTCGCCCGCGACGTAGGGGTGCAGGTCCAGGCGGAACTCGTCGATCAAGTCGAGCCGCATGAGCGTCCGCCAGAAAGCTGACGCCGCCCCAGACCGAAGATCGGCTCCTCACCCCGCCCGCCGGTAGCGGATGTGCGTGGCGAGCGGAGAGTGGAGCACCTCGACCGGCTCGAACCCGAGGGACTCGACTCCGTCGAACAGCCGCTCGCCGGACCCGAACAGGACGGGGACCACGTCGAGCGTGAGTTCGTCGATCACTCCGGCGGCGAGCACCTGACGGACGGTCGAGGCGCCGCCCGCGACGTCGATGCCATCCTCGCCGGCCGCCTGACGCGCCTGCGCGTAGGCGGCGTCAAAGCCTTCGGTGACGAAGTGGAAGCTCGTGCCGCCCTCCATCTCGATCGGCTCGCGGGCGTGGTGGGTGAGCACGAAGACCGGCGCGTGGTAGGGCGGCTCGGAGCCCCACCATCCATCCCAGTCCTCATCCCACTCGCCGCGGATCGGCCCGAACATGTTCCGGCCCATGACGTAGGCCCCGCGGGGGCGCATGAGCCACCCGTTCGCGATCTCGTCGGCCTCGTTTGCCCGTGGGCCTCCGATATGCCAACCGTGCAGCTCGACGCCACGCTTCCCGAGCGGGTTCTCGCGGCTCTGGTCTGGCCCGGCGACGAAGCCATCGAGTGAGATCGACATGTGGCAGGTGGTGTCCGTCATCGGCACTCCCAAGCGATTGCGAGTTGCAAGCGGTCGGGACACGTTAGCAGGTGATGGCCAAGCGCAAGTGCTATACCGGGCAGCGTGAGGAGGACGCCTGCTGAGCCGCGCTCGGGCTGTGCGATCAACGCCGCTGTGGAGGTGGTCGGCGATCGCTGGTCGCTGCTCGTCCTCCGCGACATCATGTTTGGTAATCGACGGCACTTCCGCGTCCTCCAGGAACGCTCGGAGGAGGGCATCGCATCGAACATCCTCGCCGACCGCCTGCGCCGGCTCGTCGCGGATGGTCTACTCACCCGGGTGGATGCCGGCCGCGGGCGGCGCGCGATCTACAGCCTCACTGAGGCTGGGATCGAGTTGGTTCCGGTGATGGCCGCGCTCGGCAGGTGGGGAGCGCGCAACCGTCCGACGACCCGGACGCTCCGCGTTCGGGCCGAACTGCTGGCCGACGGCGGGCCCGCGCTGTGGGAGCACTTCATGGCCGAGCTGCGCGCCGACCACCTCGGGGCACCTGCACCCCATCGGAACGGTCCCACCACAAGCGAGCGCATGGCCGCCGCGTATGCCGAGGCCATCGCCGCTGAAGGCGGCCAAGCCGAGGACCGCGTCTGAGCCAAGGACGAAGAACCCGACGCGAACGTCTACTGAGAGCGC
>JBPCQA010000032.1:0-5684 GCA_050998615.1 Nocardioidaceae bacterium | reverse complement strand
AGGGCGACCAGCTCAAACAGGCCATCAAGTGGCAAGACATCGAGGCCGTCCCTCGCCGTTCCCGACGAACAGGTCAACCTGACCCGCGTCCCCATACTCATCCAATGAGGACATCACGCTCCATCCGCAACTTCGCGTTCTGCGAGCGCAGCCGGTTGAGCTCGGCGACGTCGTCCTTAGACAACCCGCGCGTGCCGTCGGCCTGTTCGCGAGCTCGGATGACCCAGTTGCCCAGCGTGCCCTCGTTCACGCCGAGGTCGCGCGCGACCTGAGCGATCGGTTTCGCGGTCTCTTCGACGATCCGGACCGCCCCTTCACAGAACTCCCGGTCGTACTTCTTCCGTTTCTCTGCCACAGCTCTCCTTATAGCTGAAGCCTCTAAGGTCCGGGGGGAACCTCAGTGACGCTCAGTTTAGGTTGTAGCGCCGGGTGCGGCGATGGGTCGATGATGTGGGGATGGCTGGCCTGCCGTCCGGGACGGTGTCGTTGTTGTTCTCCGACATCGAGGGGTCGACGGTACTGTTGTCGCGGCTGGGTCCGGCGTATGCAGAGGCATTGGATGGGCAGCGGCGGGTGTTGCGGGACGCGTGGGCAGCGCATGGCGGCACGGAGATGGGCACCGAGGGGGATAGTTTCTTTGTGGTGTTTCCAACAGCTGGGGCTGCCGTTTCGGCTGCTGCGCAAGCGCAGAGGCGGCTGGCGGAGCATCGATGGCCGGCGGGTGAGCAGGTGCGGGTGCGGATGGGGATCCATACCGGGTCCCCGGCGGTGCATGACGGTGGCTATGTTGGCCTGGACGTGCATAGGGCGGCGCGGATCGCGTCGGCTGCTCATGGCGGGCAGGTAGTGGTGTCGCAGGCCACGGCGTATCTGCTCGATGGTTGTTTGCCTGAGACGGCTGGGTTGCGGGACCTGGGGTCGCATCAGCTGAAGGACCTCGCGGTAGCCGAACGGCTGTTCCAGTTGACCATCGGTGGGCTGGACAACGAGTTCGCACCGTTGAAGACATTGGGCGCGGCGTCCAGCCTGCCTAGACCGGCGACCCCGCTGGTGGGACGCGACGGTGAGCTGGCGGAGCTCACGGCGTTGGTGGCTTCACCGCAGGTGCGGCTCGTCACGTTGACCGGACCAGGAGGATCCGGCAAGACTCGGCTGGCGACCGAGGTGGCGCACCGGCTCATCGAAATGTGTCCCGACGGCGTGTACTTCGTGCCGCTCGCAGCGGCCACGACCGAAGAGGTGATGTGGACCAGCATCGCCGAGACGTTGGATGTGCCGCCCGAGGGGCGGATGCCACCAGGGTTCTTTACCCATGTCGCCCACCGCAGCGCCTTGTTTGTTCTGGACAACCTGGAACAGCTGGCGGGCGCGGACAGGGTGGTCGCCGGGCTGTTGGAGGAAGCGCCGAACATTCTGGTGATCGCGACGTCTCGGCGGCCGTTGCATGTGGCTGGCGAGCATGAGCATCTGGTCCCGCCGCTGGAGCTACCTGACGGCATCGACGTGGATGAGGCTTGTGCGTCCGGGGCGGTACAGATGTTTGTCGAGCAGGCGCGGATGGTCCGCCCGCGGTTCGCTGTTACTGCAGACAACGCCGCTCAAGTCGCGGCGATCTGCCTGCGTCTGGATGGATTGCCGTTGGGCATTGAACTAGCCGCTGCCCGGTCGAAGCTGCTGAGCCCCAGGGCCTTGCTCAAGCGCCTGAATCAGGCCCTCGACATCGCCGCGAGTGGCGCTCATGGTCCGGGTAGGCAGCGCACTTTGCGGGACACCATCGCGTGGTCTTACGAGTTGCTCGGTGCAGACCAGCAGACGTTCTTCCGACGCCTGGGTGTCTTCGCCGGCAGCGCGGACCTGGACGCCCTGACAGCGGTCGCAACGGCGTCGGACGACCACGTCGACGTTCTGGATTTGGTAGCTGAGTTGGCTGATGCCAGCCTGGTCACTATCGGCGAGAACAGCGAAGGCGAGCCCCGGGTCGGGTTGCTGGAAACCATCGGTTCCTTCGCCCAAGATCAGCTCCGGCAAACGGGCGAGCTCGAAGATTTTGGTCGCATCCACGCCGAGTATTACCTCGGCGTGGTGGAGCACCTCCACGCCATATTATTCGACTCCGGTGTCGGTGATCAGCTTCTGGACGCCCGCCGCCGCTTTGAGATTGAGCATGACAATGTCCGCAAGGCTTTGAGTTGGGCACTGGGGTCGGACGGTCAGGAGCCACCGTCAGAAGATCGTCTGAGCGTGGGACTTCGGCTGTGCGCTGTGGCAGGCAGGCTCTGGTTCGCGGTAGGGTCCATCGCCGAAGGGCGACGGTGGCTGCTGCGAGCGATCAGCCTGGCAGGCGAGGAGGACAGCCTCGAGCTCGCCATTTGCCTTTCCTGGCTAGCCGGCGGGTGGTTCTCAGCGGGAGATCTCGGGCTGGCTAGAGACGCTGCCGCCCGCGCTGTGGCGGTGTGTCGACGCCTTGGCGACAAAGGGGTACTGTCGTTTGTACTTGGCTGGTTGGGATATGCCGAACGTCGCGTGGGCGACCTGAGGGCCGCCCGTGGGGCCCATGAAGAGGCGGTGGACCTGGCCCGCGAGATTGACGACCGGGCCGGACTTTCGTACAGCCTGGGGCAACTGAGTCGGGTGGAGTTCTTCGAAAGCAACTACGATCGTGCGCTTGAGCTCATTTACCAGGCCCTTAATATCGACCGTGCGCGGGGCTCCGAATACGATGTGATGTGTGATCGCTTCATCATCGCAATGACCTTTCGGGGCATGGGACGGCTTCGGGAGGCCCACCGGCTGTTGGCGCGACTCACCCCGCAGATGCTGCATCTAGCCGAGCCCGAGGTCCTCACCGAGCTCGCAGAGGAATATGCTGGACTACTGGGGGATCTCGGACACCACGAACGAGCCACCGAGCTGATGGCGTCAGCAGAGGCCATGCGGACGCGGAACGGAACTGTTCCCGGACCCGCGCAGCAGGCAGACGCAGATGATCTTCGCGCCAGAACCCAAGCCGCTCTGGGTGAGCATGTCTGGCACGTCCACCACGAGGCCGGACACAACATGATCGTCGAGAAAGCCCTCAGCGAGGTCGTCACGGACGCCTTGGTGCAGCCCTGACCAGCTGGCTGGACCGGTCCAACCCTTGTCGCAATGGCGTCAATATGCCCCAAACCACCAGCTGACACGGTGGTGGTGGGGTTGGATCCGCTTCTTTTCCGGAGGACGAGGGGCGTCGACCACACATCATGACCGGGCCGATCCTCACCCTTCCTGGCGTCAACCAGGTGCCGATTCGGGCATCTCCATGGAGCGGATTCGGGCGCACAACGCCTTCAGGAGGACGCGGGACACCTCCGGCCGGTCGATCATGGGTGCGAACGCCAGCGAAGACAATGCGAACGCCGTCATGCCTTCGGGACCCGACACAACGGTCGCTGATCTGGGTGCGCCATCGATCATCGAAATTTCGCCGAAGTAGTCTCCTGGGCCGAGCGGGGGGCGAGGCTCGCCATTGACCGTAATCTCGGCGGAGCCGTCGAGGATGACTTGCAGACCTACGTCCGGCGCGCCCTCGGTGACCACCCGGTGTCCCGCCTTGGTGGTAAACGTGGTGCCCCGCTGGACCAGGTCATCCAACGTCTGTGCTGACAGACCCGCGAACAGGTCGATCTTGCCAAGTGCCTTGCGTGCCTGGTAACTCATGTACCGAGCTCCTTCGCGTCGCTGAACTCCTCCGGACCATCCTGACTTCCGTCAGTGGCCTCCTGGATGACACTAGCCTTGATGTACTCTTTCCGCCCGGTTCTGACGGAGGGCTCGGCCGCGATGAATCGGCCCGTTGAGGTTGTAGCGCCGGGTGCGGCGATGGGTTGATGATGTGGGATGGCTGGCCTGCCGTCCGGGACGGTGTCGTTGTTGTTCTCCGACATCGAGGGGTCGACGGTACTGTTGTCGCGGCTGGATCCGGTGCATGCGGAGGCATTGGATGGGCAGCGGCGGGTGTTGCGGGACGCGTGAGCGGCGCATGACGGGACCGAACTGGGGACGGAGGGGGACAGCTTCTTCGTGGCCGGACAGCTGGCGTGCGGCGTGGCCCTTGCCAAGGGTGCTGCGCTGCTGGTCGCAGGACGAGCACAGCGCGGTGGTGGGGCCGTAGGCCACGGTCGGGCTGAGTTGGCAGTTAGGCCGCTCATGCGGGCGAAGCGCGTAGAGGCAACGCGTTGGTGCGGTGGGCATGTCAAGCCGCCGTTGACATGGTCGGCGGCGCCGAGAGTTGATGGTCGCTGTCGCGGGTGGTGAGCGCGGTGAATATCTCGCGGGCGACGTAACGCTTCAGGCAGCGGATGATCTCTGGTTTGGACAGGCCTTCGGTAGTGCGGCGTTGCACGTACTGGCGGGTGCGGGGGTCGTAGCGCAGCCGGCCCAGCACGACGATGTGCAGGGCGTTGTTAGCGGCGCGGTCCCCGCCGCGGTTGAGCCGGTGCCGGTGGATGCGGCCGCTGCTGGCCGGGATCGGGGCGACACCGCACAGGTGTGCGAACGCGGCCTCCGAGCGCAGCCGGTCAGGGTTGTCGCCAGCGGTCGCCAGTAGCTGTCCGGCGACCTCCGGTCCGACGCCGCGCAGCGCGAGCAGCCGTGGGGCGGCTGCGGTCGCCAGCGTCCGTAGCTGTCCGTCGGCCTCGGCGATCTCCTCGGACAGGTACTGATGGCGGCGGGCCAGGCGGCGCAGCGCGGTCTTGGTGGCTTGCTCGGGATCGGCGAGATCGACGGTCGGGCGCAGCCGGGCGCAGGTGATGACCAGCGCGGTCACGCTCAGCTCCCGCAGTTGTTCGCGCAGCTCCGCCGGTGCGGTGACCAGCAGCGACTTGAGCTGGTTGGTGGTCTGGCTGCGTGCCTTGACCGCGCTGCTGCGAGCCACCCGCAGGGCACGGGTCGCCTCTACCTGGCCGTCGCGGGTCTTCGGGACACCGTTGGCGGTGCCGGCCAACGCGGCACGTGCGGCGGAGTAGGCGTCCAGCGGGTCGGACTTGCCTTTGGCCCGCCGGGCCTTGCGGTCGGGCCGGTCGACCTCTACCACCGGCACGCCAGCCACGCGCAGATACCGGGTCAGCCCGGCGCCGTAGGTGCCGGTGCCCTCGACGCCGACCCGCTGCAGCTGACCGTAGCTACGCAGCCAGCTCAGCAGCGCCCGGTAGGCCGCCGGTGTCGTGGGGAACTCTCGGTCGCCGAGCTGACGCCCGA
Source organism: Nocardioidaceae bacterium (assembly GCA_050998615.1). Taxonomy (GTDB): domain Bacteria; phylum Actinomycetota; class Actinomycetes; order Propionibacteriales; family Nocardioidaceae; genus JBPCQA01. Next base: position 446 of record JBPCQA010000032.1, on the reverse strand, counting down.
GCGGGTCCAGAACCCCGGCGTGATGCGTCTTGCCGTGGGTGTCGACACCTCCCGTGACATCAAGGGTTGTCGTGGTCATGCTAGTCATCGCCGTACCTCTTCCGCTTGCATCGGATGTGGTCGGCACGAAGCGGTCGGGCAGGGCGGACAAGCCAGTGATGGGCGCCTCTTGCGCAGGCTCCTATGAGGTCACGCCACCCGGCCGCTCACGTGCAAGCCGCACCACCCACCAGGCCGACGAATCGATCCAAAGGCAGCAGGTTCGCGCCAGGCTTACGGTGAGTCAGACCCAGCAGATGGAGCCAAGTACATCCTCACTGGCGTACGGGACAAGCAGACGGGTTTGAGCGGTGGTGGCTGGGCACGGTCCAGACTGATGGTCATGCGCGTTCGGAAGATCACGCGGACCGGCCGGATGCGTGCGCTGGTCGGGTTCGCCGCGTTCG
>JBPCQA010000011.1:0-19657 GCA_050998615.1 Nocardioidaceae bacterium | reverse complement strand
CCTGCAGTGTCGAGCCCCCAGCAATGACCTGCCAGAACCGAGCCTGCTTCTCGATCAGTTCCTTCTTCGACCACATCCACAACACCTCACATCAGTAGGGGTGTTGCAACGACCGATTGAGTCCGCCATCGGCTAGCGGGTCTAGCTGGCTCTAAAAACTCTAAAGGACTCTAAAGCAACGGTGTACGGTGCCTACATGCCGAACCCATTCCATGCGAGCTTCGGAGTGAGCCCGCCGTTGCTGGTCGGCCGCGATGGCGTGCTCGAAGACTTCGTCGAGGCGCTCGAAGACGGCCCAGGGGCGTCCGGACGCGACGCTGTACACAGGGGCACGGGGTGCCGGAAAGACCGTCATGCTCAACGCGGTTGAAGACCGCGCGAAGGAGCGCGGCTGGTTGGTCATCAGCGAGACGGCCACGCCAGGGTTCGTGGCGCGGATCACCCAGCAGCATCTCCCCCGCCTGCTGCGCAGCTTCGACCCGGAGGCAGTTCGCCGCCGCATGACCGGTGTCACGGCTCCACTCAATGTCGGGTCCGTCGCCTGGGACACCATCGAGACCCACATCGTCCGGGCTGGCCTACGCAATCAGATCGAGCTGCTGACCGATCTGCTCGTCGAACACGGCACCGGCGTCCTGGTCACCCTCGATGAAATCCACCAAAACCAAGTCGGGGAGCTGCGCGAGGTCGCCACCACAGTGCAGCATGCGTTCCGGGAAGGCCGCGAACTCGCGTTCGCCGGCGCCGGACTGGCCGCCAGCGTCAGCGACGTCGCCAACGACGAGGTCCTCACCTTCCTGCGCCGCGCTGAGCGCCACAGTCTGGGTTCAGTTCAACGCTCCGAGGTACAACGCGCCTTCCGGGAGCCCATCGAGACGGCCGGTCGAAGCATCGGCGGCGCCGCACTTCAGGTCATGGTCGACGGGGCCAGCGGCTACCCCTTCCTGCTGCAGCTCGTGGGCGCACAAACCTGGCGGCTGCATCCCACAGCAGCCGAGATCACCGTCGAGGACGCGACGCTCGGCGTCACCCGAGCACGCCGTCGTCTCGGAACGCTCATCCACGAGCCTGCGCTCAGCGCCGCGTCGGACATCGACAAGTCGTTCCTTCTGGCGATGGCCCACGACAACGGACCGTCCAAAATGGCCGACATCCAGCAACGGCTTGACGTCGACGTCAACTACGCCAGTCAGTACCGGCTGCGCCTGATCGTGGCCGAGCTGATTTACCCCACCCGCCACGGCTACGTCGACTTCGCGCTGCCCTACCTGCGGGAGTACCTACGCGACCACGCCGCCGCTGATGTCTGAGATGACCACCATGACGACAGTGTCATCCGGGGGTAAGTCTGACCGCTGGCTCGTTCCGATTGGGATCGGCCTACGGCGTGCTTCATTACAGGTATGCATCTGACTGCCCGTGTTGTCTCAGGCGGCGTGCCTTGGTCGGCTCGGCGGTGTTGGCCGAAGCACACCCGGGACGGTTCGCGAACGAACAGATCGCCGCGATCATGCAACGGCTCGACACCGACGAGATGCGCCGAGTCGAGCTGGAACTGATGTCGAAATGACGCCGCGTGACCTCGACACCGGTGTGGTGCAGGCGCGGCTTCGGCTCATCGACGAACTGCTCGACGATCTCGAACGCGCAGGCGAGCTCACCGGGGAATTGCTGACGCGGGACCGGATGCTCCGACATGCCATCGAACGGATCTTGTCACAGATCGTCGAGCTGGCGGTGTCCGTCAACGGTCACGTCTCGGCAACCGTGCTGGGCAAAGCACCAGCGGACTACCGCTCGTCGTTCGACCTCGCCGCCGCGGCCGGCCTCATCGACCGGGAGTTGTCCGCCACTTTGCAGCCTTCCGTCGGGTTGCGCAATGTGCTGGCTCCTGAGTATGTCGACGTCGACCTGGAGCTGGTCGTCCTGGCGGCACGCAAGGCGAGCATCGACTACCGGTCGTATGTGCGCACCGCCTCGGAGTGGCTGCGGCGGCGGTGACTACGGCCGCGCTGCCGGGCATATTCGTTGGTGAACTCTTCACGGACAATCTGCGCAGCTCGGGCGATGTCATGCATGGGCATGCGTAGCTGACGTAGTGGGCGCAAGATGTATGTCTCTGCGATCCCCACGAACGGCACCCGCGGCCAGCCGCGTTTCTCCGGCTCGACACTGTGCACGAGCTGTTAGTCGAGGCAGCCCACAATTGCCGTGAGGGCATAACCAGGCAGGCCAGAGCCGCGTTCACCGGCGGGTACGAGAGTGGCCAGGGCCGGGATCGAACCGGCGACCTTCCGCTTTTCAGTCGGACGCTCGTACCGACTGAGCTACCTGGCCATCCGACGTGAGGCGCAGCCCACGACGCGGGACACTGTACCGCAGCGCGTCGATGCGTTCCCGACCTCGCCTTCCAAGCAAGAGCCGAGGCAGACCGGCGTACGACGACAACCGAACGCCTCGCACTGATCTCTCAGGCGAGGCGTCCAGCCGACCACACGGCGACCCCGACGGGACTCGAACCCGCGACCTCCGCCGTGACAGGGCGGCGCGCTAACCAACTGCGCTACGGGGCCAGGTTGTGCACCCAGATGGGTGCGGTTGTCGCGCGTAACGATAGCGCACCAAGCACCCCCAACGGGATTCGAACCCGTGCTGCCGCCGTGAAAGGGCGGCGTCCTAGGCCACTAGACGATGGGGGCTCGAAGCCCTGCCGGCGGGCTCCACGTCCGGGCATCCGGAGGGAGACCGTCGGGGACCGGACCAGCATAGGGGCTCTGGGTAGTGGCACAAAACCCTGGCATCGGTGCCCTGTCTCGGCCGTCTCGGCCAGCCGCAGCCCTGGGCCAAGCCAACGTAGGCTAGCGCGATGATGGATGTGTCTCGCGAGGCGTTCGACGGGCTGGTCGCCGACGCACTTGACACGCTTCCTGCCGAGATCGCGGCCGTCATGGACAACGTCGCGATTTTCGTAGAGGACGGGGCGCCCGGCCGGGACAACCTGCTGGGTCTGTACGAAGGCGTGCCGCTGACATCACGCGACACGGCGTATGTAATGGCCGTTCCGGACCGGATCACGATCTACCGGGTCCCGATCCTGCGAGTTAGCGCTAGCCCAGACGACGTACGCCGGCAAGTGCAGATCACCGTCGTCCACGAGATCGCCCACCACTTCGGCATCGACGATGAGCGCCTGCACGAGCTCGGCTACGCCTGAGCCAGCCGCTGCTGCCACCGACTCCGCTCGACCGGAAAAACTTGGCGGGTCGGCGGGAAAAAGCTGACGGCTCGACGGGGAGGAGGATCAGCCGAAGCGGCCGGAGATGTAGTCCTCGGTGGCCGCGTTGTCGGGGTTGGAGAAGATCTTCGCGGTCGGGCCGTACTCGACCAGCCGGCCCGGTCCGCCCACTCCCGCGAGGTTGAAGAACGCGGTGGTCTCCGACACCCGCGCCGCCTGTTGCATGTTGTGGGTCACGATCGCGATCGTGTAGCTCTGCCTCAGCTGATGGATCAGGTCTTCGATCGCGCTCGTCGAGATCGGGTCCAGCGCGGAGCATGGCTCGTCCATCAACAACACTTGCGGCTCGATCGCGATCGCCCGGGCGATGCACAACCGCTGCTGCTGCCCACCGGACAGGCTGGACCCCGGCCGGTTAAGCCGGTCCTTCACCTCGTCCCACAGGTTCGCGCAGCTCAGCGAACGCTCCACCACGGCCTCGGCCTCAGACTTCAGCAACTTGCCGTTGAGCCTCTTTCCGGCCAGCACGTTCTCCGCGATCGACATGGTCGGGAACGGGTTGGGGCGTTGGAAGACCATGCCGATCTTGCGGCGCACCTCGACCGGGTCGATGTCCGCGTCGTACAGATCCTGTCCGTCGATGAGCACCTTGCCCTCCACCCGAGCGCCCGGTATCACCTCGTGCATCCGGTTCAGCACCCGCAGGAACGTGGACTTGCCGCAGCCTGACGGGCCGATCAGCGCGGTGACCGAGCGCGCCGCGATCGGCACCGTCACCCCTTCGACCGCGAGGAACTTCCCGTAGTAGACGTTGAGATCGCTGACATCGATGCTCGTGGCCATGGTGGTCTTGCGGTGTCTTTCCGGTACGACGGTCGTCATGGCTCAGGCCCTTGTCTTGGGTGAGAGGAAATGGGAAACCAGCCGCGCCACCAGGCTCAACGCCATGATGATGATCGTCAGCACCAAGGCGGCTCCCCACGCGCGTTGCTCGCTGAACTGGGGCGGGATGCCGGGGTTCTTGTACTGGCCGTAGATGTAGACCGGCAGCGTCATGATCCGGCCGTTGAGCAGGTTGAAGTTCGTCGAGTCGGTCGCACCGCAGATGATCAGCAGCGGCGCCGTCTCCCCGATCACCCGCGCGACGGCGATCGTGATGCCGGTGACGATGCCGGCCATGGCGGTGGGCGTCACGACCTTGACAATGGTGCGCCACTTGGAGACGCCCAGGGCGTACGACGCCTCGCGCAGCTCGGTCGGCACGAGTTTGAGCATCTCCTCGGCCGAGCGCACGACCAGCGGAACCATCAACACCGACAGCGCCACCGCGCCGCCAAGCCCCATCCGGACGCCCGCGCCGAAGAAGACCACGAACAACGCGTAGGCGAACAGGGCGGCCACGATCGAGGGGATCCCGGTCATCACGTCCACCAAGAACGTGATAGCCCGGGCGAGCGCGCCGTCGCTGTACTCCACCAGATAGATCGCGGTTAGCAAGCCGATCGGCACCGAGATCAGCGCCGCCATCGCGGTGACCAGCAGCGTGCCCGCAGCGGCGTGGTAGATGCCACCGCCGGGACCGACCACGTTGCGCATCGAGTTGGTGAGGAACGTCGCGTTCAGGACCGGGGCACCGTTGCTGACCACCTTCCACAGCAACGAGGCGAGCGGCAACAACGCGAGACCGAACGCGCTGACGACCAGGTTGGTCGCCAGCCGGTCCTTGCTCTTGCGGGCCCCCTCGACAATCCGGGAGATCGTAGTGAGGCCAACGACGTAGGCGGCCCAGCACACCACTACCGCGATCGCCACGCCAAGGCCCCACACCACGTGCAGGGATGTTGCGAGCAACGCGGCGGCGACCGCGGCGATGGTCGCCGTACGACGAGGCAACGCGCGTGCCCGCAGGGAAGAGTCGAGCTTCCCGAGGATCGCCTCGTCGTCGACTGCTCGCAGCCGTTGCTGAGCTCGGGTCACTAGTTCGCCCCCGAGAACTCGCGCCGGCGACCGACAACCGCGCGGGCAGCAAGGTTGACCGCGAACGTGATCACGAACAGGACAAGGCCGCTGGCGATCAAGAGGTTGACCTGGATGCCGCTGGCCTCGGGGAACTTCAACGCGATGTTGGCCGCGATCGTGCTCGGGTTGTTGTTGCTGATCAGGTTGAACGTCACGACACCTGTCGTGGACAACACCATGGCCACCGCCATGGTTTCCCCAAGCGCACGTCCGAGCCCGAGCATTGCGGCGCTGACCATGCCGGAGCGAGCGTGCGGGAACACGCTCAGCTGGATCATCTCCCAGCGTGTCGCGCCGAGGGCCAGCGCCGCCTCCTCGTGCAGCCGCGGCGTTTGCAAGAACACCTCGCGGCACAAGGCGGTGACGATCGGCAAGATCATCACCGCCAGCACTACGGCGACGGTGAGGATGGTGCGGCCGGTCACCGAGGCGGGTCCCGCGAACACGGGAAAGAGGCCGAGGTGCGACTCAAGCCAGGTGTAGAGCGGCGTCAGGCTGGGCGCCAGGAAGTAGATCCCCCACAACCCGTAGACGACGCTGGGCACCGCCGCGAGCAGGTCGACGAGATAGCCGAACGGGCCGGCAAACCGCCGCGGAGCGTAGTGTGAGATGAACAGGGCCACGCCGATTGCCAGCGGCATTGCGATCGCCAGCGCGAGCACTGCGCCAAGCAGGGTGCCGAACACCAGCGGCCAAAGATAGGCCACGATGCCGGTGCCGCCGGGAATCTGCGCCTTGGTGGCCGTAAAGGCGGGCAGCCCTTCATAGGTCAAGAAGATCGCGACGCCGGCAAGCGTGGTCACGATCACCGCTCCGGCACCGGCCGTCAGGCCCTTGAAGATCCGGTCTCCTGGCCGTCGCGGTGATCGTGGACTGCCGGTCGTCGTGCTGGCTGTCATCTCCGAACTCCATTGCTGCTACCGAAGCCGGTTGGGCCGCGGTGCGGTGGCCGCGACCGTTACCTGACCGAGATCGAGTCGATCGCGGTCTGTGCCTTGGCGCGGATGGAGGCGGTGATCGGAGCCGAGCCGGCCTGCTTGGCGGCGGCGGCTTGCCCCGCCTGGCTGATGACGTAGGACTCGAAGCCCTTGACCAGGTCGACGGTGGCCTGTGAGGCGTACGTCGAGCAGCTGAGCTGATAGGAGACGAGCACGATCGGGTACACCCCGGTCTTGGCAGTGGTGCGGTTCACCGCGATGGCCAGGTCGGTGGACGCGCGGCCCTGCACCGGGCTGGACTCGTCGAGCACAGCGGACGCCGCGCTCGCGGTGGGGGCCACGTAGTGCGAACCGACCCCGATCAGGGCCTTGCTCAGCCCGCCGGCCTGGCTTGCGTCGGCGTACCCGATCGTGCCTGCGCCGTTGGTCACCGAGGAGATCACGCCGGAGGTGCCATCGGACGCCTCGCCGCCCTTGATCGGCCACGTCTGCACCGCGCCGGCGGTCCAGGTCGTCCCGGCGGTTTGCGAGAGGTAGTCGGTGAAGTTCTCCGTGGTCCCGGACTCGTCCGAGCGGTGCACGGGAGTGATCGTGGCGGTGGGCAGCTTGACGCCGGGGTTGTCGGCGGCGATGGCGTTGTCGTTCCAGGTGGTGATCTTGCCGGCGAAGATGGCCGCCAGCGTCTGTGGTCGAAGTTTCAGGCCGGAGACGCCTGGCAGGTTGTAGACGATGGCGATCGGGCTGACGTAGACCGGCACCTCGATTGGGTTTCCGCCGCAGGTCTTCTTGGCCGAGGCGAGCTCGTCGCTGGTCAGGTAGGCGTCGGAGCCGGCGAACTGTACGCTGCCGGCAAGGAACTGTTCGCGGCCGCCGCCGGAGCCGATGGCGTCGTAGTTGACGGTGACGTCGGGATTGGCGCTTTGGAAGCCAGCCTTCCATGCTTGCATGGCGGCCTCTTGGGCCGTTGAGCCGGCGCCGTTGAGGTCACCAGAAAGCGCGTTGCTCCCGGAGGCTCCGGTGCTTACAGTGTTCTCGTTGGCGGCGCCACAAGCGGCCAGGCTGAATGCAACGGTGAGCGATGCCGTGCCCATGAGCGCGGCATGGCGCAGGGAGTTGCTTCTCACGTCGGGTCCCTCTCTGGGGTCGAGTCACTGTGGATCCGTTGATGCTGCCGACGCTAGGGACCTCAGGTGTCTGATCTTGTCCGGCTCGGTGAACGGCTCGTGAACGGTTCGAGGACGGTTCGAGGGCGGCTCGTGGTGTAGAACATGCAGATGAGTTCTGATTCCCTGCTCGTGGGGCCGGTGTTGCGTTACGTCGACGAGACGACCGCGACGGTGTGGGTAGAGACGCGAGCCGCCGGCGTCGTACAAGTGAAGACGTCGGGTGGTAGCGGGCTGGCGCGGACGTTCGCGGTGCACGGGCATCACTATGCGCTCGTCGACATCGAGGGGCTCGCGCCCGGATCGACGTACGACTACAACGTGGAGATCGACGGTGAGCTGGCGTGGCCGCCGTCGGAATCGGCGTTCCCGGCGAGTCGGATCAACACCCTCGACGGCCACCGGCAGCTGCGGATGCTGTTCGGCTCTTGTCGGATGAGCGTGCCTCATGACCGGCAGAGCAACGCCAGCCATGGCGTCGACGCCATGCGTGCCTATGCCCTGGCCCTGGCCGGCGGTGAGGTCGCGCAGTGGCCCGACCTGATGCTGTTCCTCGGCGATCAGGTGTACGCCGACGAGCCGCCGGAGTCGATGGAGAAGTTCATCGCCGCTCGGCGTGACATCACGGCGCCGCCGAAGGGCGAGCTGAAGGACTATGCGGAATACGCGCACCTGTATGAGTTGTCATGGTCTGATCCAGGCAATCGGTGGCTGCTGTCGACGGTGCCGAGCGCGATGATCTTCGACGACCACGACATCCGCGACGACTGGAACACCTCGGCGCAATGGCGCCGAGAGATGGCTGCCACTCCCTGGTGGCACGACCGGATCGTCGGTGGCCTCGGCTCCTACTGGATCTACCAGCACCTCGGCAATCTGTCGCCTGCAGATCGTGCTAAAGACGAAATGTGGAAGCAGGTTCAGGCGGCCCGCGCCACTGACGAATCCGGCGATCTGGGCGAGCTGATCGACGCCTTCGCCGAGCGTGCCGACGAGCAGCCCGACTCCTACCGGTGGAGCTACACCCGAGACATCGGCCGCAACCGGCTGATCGTGGTGGACTCTCGCTGCGCGCGGGTGCTCAAGCCCGATCATCGCTCGATCATGGATGACGCCGAGGTGGCGTGGTTCGACGAGTTGCTGAAAGGCGGCTTCGACCACGTCATCATCGGCACCTCACTGCCCTTCTTGCTCTCACACGGCCTGCACCACCTCGAGGCATGGAACGAGGCGGTCGCGACCGGCGCATGGGGCAAACGTGCGGCGGTGGCCGGCGAGAAGCTGCGCCGTGCGATCGACCTCGAGCATTGGGCCGCCTTCCATGAGGGCTTCCGCAAGATCGCCCAGATGGTGTTGGAGCTCGCCTCCGGAGAACGCGGACAGGCCCCCGGCACGGTGACGTTCCTGTCCGGCGACGTGCACCATTCCTACGTGTCGGAGGCGGTCGGGAAGCGTCAGTCGCGCATCGTTCAGGCGGTGTGCTCGCCGATCCGCAATCCGCTGCCACGCTCGGTTCGGATGGCGATGACAGTGCTGGCCGGAGGCTTCGCGACACCACTAACGTCGGCGCTGGCCCGGCTGGCGAAGGTGCCGCGCATCCCGTTTGAGTGGACCAAGGTGAGAGGGCCGTGGTTCGACAACAACATCGCCACCTTGGAGACACAAGGGCGCGGACTGTCGATGCGGTGGGAAGCAGGGGAAGTGCAAGGCGGCCGGGAGGATGCTCCCGTGCTCAAGACGGTGGCCCGCGTAGAGATCAACGGCTAGCGTCCGGCCGTGACGGCCACGCTCGACCCGAGCCGATGGTCAGGCACGTCCACGGACGTGTCGCGGTCGTCGCGGCTGTCACGGGAACGTCGCACTGGAGCAGCACCGAGAATCGCTACGGCCATCAGCACGAGCAGCGGACCAGTGTTGGGATCGGTTGACTGCCCGGAGTAAAGCTCGCCGAGGTTTTGACCGAACACCCAGATGAGGATGCCAAGCAGGCCTCCGACCGTGGCGGCCGCCATCCGCCAGACGCCGGGCAGGAGGACAACAACCCCGACGATCGCCATCACCGCAACCAGGCCGACGTACCAGCCTGTGCCACCGTGGCTCAGCACGCCGTCAACCCCCCGATGTGCGGACCCCAACCAGCCTGGAACCCCATCCGTCTCGCCCAACTGGTGACGAAGCGCTTCGCCGCCGCGCTGCGCCGGGAGCACCTGCAAGATCGCACCGCCGACCCACAACACCGCCCACGCCACCGGTAGCCAGCCGGCCACCGGCGTATCCGACCGTGATTGCCCCTGAGGGGAGCGGCGCATCGGCCAGACGGCCACGGCGAGGACGGCGTACAAGAAGACGGCGCCGGGCGCGTCGTTGACAAGGGAGGTTTGCCCGCTTGCCAGGCCACCCAACCCCTCGCCGAGCCACCAGATCCCGGCCGCCCAGCAGAGTGAGCCAATGATGGCCGGCCGCACCAGGAAGGGAATCAAAAGGGCGACACCCAACCCCATTTGGACCAGTGCGAATGCCGTGTCGAGCAGTGCCGGTCGTTGCGCGAGCTGGCCGGCGAAGAACGTCACCGGTCCAGACACCCAGCCCGGCTGGCCCTGGCCGGCCGGTAACATGACCTGCTCGGCGAACTTGCTGGTGAACATGAACGGTTGGAGTTGCAGAGCTCCATCGAGCAACCAAAGCAGGCCCAGACCAACCTGAATGCCACGTCTTGTGACCCGCATCGCCAACCTCCGCTCGTTGCCTACCTTCACTGGTGCTACGAGGCCGAGTTGGCTCGGCGGCGGAAGTCGGGTGAAGTGTGACGCACATCACTCCCCCGTGCCGACTCGGGGGGCCTACCGCACGGGGATACCCAGTTGACGATATCCGTACGGCGACGCGATGGTGGCCGAATCGCCAGTTGTCCGGCTGTTTGGGTAGGTTGGGGACATGCCACCAAGGGCCTGCGGGCTCTAACTGCCGGCTCCGGCCTTTCCAGGCCAGCCGGGCTAACACCGGGAGCCGCATGCAAAACCCTCTCGACGCCTTGTCGCTGAGCGAGCTGCGTCAACGCAGCAGCTTGAAGTGGCGGCAATACCCCGATGACGTGCTGCCGTTGTGGGTGGCAGAGATGGACGTTCCGCTGGCCGAGCCCGTTGTTCGGGCGCTCACCGAGGCGATAGCCATCGGCGACACGGGCTACCCCAGTGGGACGGCGTACGCCGAGGCGCTGCTGGAGTTCGCGAAGCGGCGCTGGGGTTGGAGTTCCGACGTCGACAACACAGCGATCGTGCCCGACGTCATGTTGGGCATCGTCGAGATGCTCAAGCTGGTCACCGCCGACGGGGAGGCGGTGGTGCTCAACCCCCCTGTCTACCCGCCGTTCTTCGCGTTCGTCGAGCACCTGGACCGCCGGATCGTTGCCGCGCCGCTCACGTCCGAGCACCGCTTGGATCTAGCGGCGCTCGACGCAGCCTTCGCCGAAGCGGTCGGCCACGGGGGCGCTGCGGCGTACCTGCTGTGCAACCCGCAAAACCCCACCGGCACGGTTCACACCAGGGACGAGCTCACCGCCGCCGCGCAGTTGGCCAGCCGGCATGGCGTGCGGGTTGTCGCGGACGAGATCCACGCGCCACTGCAGCTGGCTGGGTCGCGGCATGTGCCGTTCTTATCGGTGCCCGGCGGGGAGAGCGGATTCTCGCTGATGTCGGCCTCGAAAGCGTGGAACCTCGCCGGGTTGAAGGCTGCGCTTGCGGTGGCCGGTCCCGACGCGGCGCCCGATTTGGCGCGCCTGCCAGAAGAGGTCAGCCACGGGCCGAGCCACCTCGGCATCATCGCGCACACGGCCGCCCTGCAAGCCGGGGGTGAGTGGCTCGACGCGCTGCTGGCTGGGCTGGATCGCAACCGCCAGCTGCTCGCAGATCTGGTCAAGGAATATCTGCCAGGCATCGCCTACACCCCGCCGGAGGCCACCTACCTGGCTTGGCTTGACTGCCGCGCTCTCGGGCTCGGTGACGACCCGGCGGCCGCCTTCCTGGAGCGAGGGCGAGTGGCGCTCAACTCCGGGCTCGATTTCGGAGCCGTCGGCGCCGGACACGTTCGACTCAACCTTGCGACATCCGCAGAAAACATCATCGAAGCGGTACGCCGGATGGCCGTCGCACTCTGATTTGCCGGCTCTTGCCGGCTCCCGCAGTCAGTCGGTTGGCGGATCGCCGAGCTGCCGCCGGGCAGTGTGTTGATGCAGGCTGACCAACTGGGTCGCCTGGTCGTTCGCGCGCTGAAGCAGTCGCTCAAGCAGCTTGACGGGCAATCGTTGATCGTCAGCGGCAAGAGCCAGCAATGCCTGCCAGCCCGCGGTCTTGCCCGCCACGGCGGTTCGCAGCATCTCGATCTCGACGAGCGGAGTGAGCGGGGAGCGGCGTACCAGGTGCCCGTTCGGCTTCAATCGCCCGACCTTCTCTGCGATCCGGCCGACCAAGACCGCGGCCTGCCGGGGCCGAACGCCGACCACTCTCATGACTTCGAGCAGGGCGTCCTTGTCTTCGGACACCTCACGCGCCAGCGTCGCCAACTCGTCGGCGTCCGAGCCCTCGGCGTGCCCGGCCACCCGGGCGAAGAGGTCCACGCCGGCACTTGATCCGGCCAGGTGGTCGTTGAGGTAGGTGCCGAGCAGTTTGTCGTGTTCCGCCGCACCGGGGCTTGCCGTGGGGTTAGGCATGGCTCGTCGGCTTTGCAGGATCGATCCCCATGGTCACCATTGCATGTCCTCCAGACGAAGGCGTCCCGAAATCTGCCATTCTTGCAAGGTATCCCAATGGCCCTGAGGTCTGCGCGGCGCCCTTTACTCCCCGAATTGCGGGATTTCGGTCGCTGTCAGCGGCTTGGGATAGCAGATCTCCCGCTATTCGCGGAAGGGAACCGCTTATCAGGCGTCGTTCGCTGGGTTGGATAGTGCTCGTTCCCAGGTTGCGAGGTTGACCACCTGGCCCTTGCGACGGCGCGTGACCAGCGGCGATTCGATCAGGACGAAGCCGGTCGCCTGGGCGAACCTCTGGCTGGCGACGTTGTCCGGCGCGATAAGCAGTCGCGCGCCCGACTCGGCGCAGGACCTGGTGGTGGCGCGAGATCATCCTCGGACTACTGCTTGGCCCGATCGTGATTGGGTTCTCGATCTGATGGCTCGTCGTACGCCGGTCCGAGAGGCCGCTCACGTTCGAAGGCGCGCGGCAGCCGCTGCAGCTCCACCTCGCGGAGACCGCCGCCAGCCACGGTCGCCGTGAGGTAAGTGCAGTGCGGTTGGCGCCGACGGTCGGTGGGAGAGCCTGGGTTGAGCAACCGCAGCCCGGTATCAGCCGTGCTGTCCCACGGAATGTGGCTGTGGCCGAAAACTAGAACGTCGATGCCGGGAAATCGCTCGGCACACCGCGCCTCCCGTCCGGTGGCCGATCCGGTCTCGTGCACCACCGCGAAGCGGACGCCCCCGATCTCGGCAAACGCCACCTCTGGCAGTCGGTGTCGAAGCGGGCCACCGTCGTTGTTGCCGTAGACCCCGATCAGTCGCTTCGCCCGTTGCTGGAGAGCATCGAGCAAACAGACATCGACCCAGTCGCCGGCGTGCATCGCGATGTCGGCGGCATCGATGGCGCGCCACAGCTGGTCGGGCAGGTCCCGGGACCGCTTCGGCACGTGCGTGTCGGCAGTCAGCACCAAGCGCACCGATGGCTGACCGCTGGTCATCGATGCACTGCGGCCATCACAGCCATCAGAACGTGAAGCACTCCATCAGGTTGCCTACGACGTCGAGCCGGTCGCGAGGCGGGGCGGCCGGACCGAACGGGTATCCACCCGCCGCCTCATTGTTCGGACCACCAGGCGTCGACTCGTCGAAGCGGTGGTTGACCGACGCCAACGTCGGCAAGCCGAACAGCGTCTCGAGGAGCTTCAGGATCGAAGCATGCTCGTGGACAGCGGGCTCGAGGTGGCGTTTCTTCGCGTACGGCGAGATCACCCACGTCGGCACCCGAATGCCCGCGCCGTACGCATCGAACTCAGGCGGAGCCACATGATCGAAGTAGCCGCCGTTCTCGTCATAGGTCAAGACGTACGCCGACCGCGGCCATGCGCTGGAGTTTCGTAGCGCGGTGATGAGCTCCTTCTGGATGCGCATGCCGACCCGAATGTCGGCAGGTGGATGCTCGTCCCATCCGCGCGAATAGCTCGGGATGACGAACGACACCTGAGGCAAGGCGCCACGTCTCAAGTCGTCGAAGTAGTCCTGCTTGCTGGCGCGGGTGCGCGGATCATGGGCCCACCGCTTGAAGAAGACGAAGACGTTGTCGCTGTAGCCCTGCGGCACATTGTCGAAGCCGATGTTGTAGACCTTCCAGCTGACACCGGCGTCCTCGAGCAGGTCGAGGATTATCGGGTAGTCCAAGACTCCGTAGCCGTAGACGCCGTTGGTCGTGATGCCACCGGAGGTGCCGCCGACCAGGTAGAACCGATTCGGGTAGGTCGGTCCGAGCATCGAGCAGAAATAGTTCACGCACAGCGTTGAGGTGTCGAACAGGCTGTAATAAAAGGGCAAGTCCTGTTTGGTGTAGTAGCCCAGGGCCTGCCTGCCGTCCGCGGTGTAGAAGCCGTCCATCTCGCCGAAGTCCCACTCGCGATGAATCGTGGCCCAGTCGTGGCCGACGTCGGGTGACACCGGCTTTGGCAGGTGGAAGGGCCGCACCTTCCCACCATGTCCGTCCGGCTGCGAGTAGTGCGTTGGGACGCCGTACCGCCCGATCCAGGGCGCGTAGCCGTAGTAGTGGTCGAAGGACCGGTTCTCCTGGCAATCGACGATCACATGCTTGATGGGAAACGAGCCCCGGCTGTTGCGTCTGCCGAGCGTGGTTGCCGACGCCGGTGATGCCAGATCCCCAAGCCCGGCACCAAGACCAGCACTGAGCGCCAGCGCCCCAGCCGCACCCTTGAGAAATCCTCGTCGACTCGAACCCGCCTCGCTGCGGGGCACCGTGGCGCTCATGGTTGCAACAAGACCTTGATGTAGCCGTCGCGCTTGGCTTGGAATGCCTCGTAGGCCTGCGGGGCATGCTCCAGCGGTAGCCGGTGAGTCGCGAAGGATCGCGTCAGTCGGCTCCTGGATCGCGGGGTCCGGCACGTCATCGACTTGTACGTCGTGCCAGGTCACTGCTTTCATGTGCCGCCGCCTTCAGACTTAGATCGTTGCCGTCTTGGATCGTTGCTGTCTTGGATCGTTTGCCAGGGAGGTACCCCGGGGTCGGTCACATGTAACGGCGGCGCCGGGGCACGATGATGTTCTGTCGGCGGTTGCCGTCGGCGGAGACACTGCAAGATGAGGAGACCCGACTGGTGGGTGACTGGATCGTCGTTCTCATCACGCTGGCGGCCGCCCTAGCCTTCGCCGTCTCCACGTCGCTTAAACACGTGAGCGCGGGCCAGGTTCCAGACGCGCAGGACCTGCACCCGAGCAAGCTCATGCACTTCATCTTGGCCACGCTCGCGCACCCGCTGTGGCTGGGTGGAGTCGGTGCTGACGTCGTGGGACTCAGCTTGCAAATTTTGGCCCTGCATCTGGGGGCGCTGTCGGTGGTGCAACCGCTGTTGGTCAGTGGGTTGCTGTTCGCACTATTGATCCGGCAAAGGCACGAGCACAACATCACCGGCCGCGAGATCGCCTGGGCGGTTGTGTTGACGGTTGCGCTGGCTGGTTTCTTCTGGCTGGGTCGTCCCGCCAACCCGTCAGTGCACGGGACGGTGGACCGAGTGCCCGCGGTGGCTGCCGCTGCGATCGGTCTGGTGCTAGCCCTGGTGTGCGTGTTGTTAGGACGGCGGCTTCGCCACGGCGGTCGCTCGGCGGCACTGCTCGGCGTCGCCGTCGGCATGATCTATGCCGCGGTGGCGGCGTTGCTCAAGGCGGTCACGGACATTGCCTTGAACGGCCCGATCGTGGTGCTGGGCAGCTGGCAGCCCTACGCGGTCGTGGTGCTGGGCGCCACCGGGTTGTTGCTGAACCAACTCGCCTTCCAAGCCGGTCCGCTGACCGCGAGCCTGCCGGCCATCTCGACGGTGGATCCGCTGCTCAGCATCGCCCTCGGGATCTTGGTATACGACGAACAGATCCACCGCGGGCCAGCTGGTGGCGCGGTGCTGGTCTTGATGCTCCTGCTGATGGGCACCGCCAGCATCCAACTCGCCCGGGCCGAAGGCATCCACGAACAGCTGGCGTCCCGATCCGACCCGCCTTCATGAGATCCGCGCGGCCGCTGGCGCAACGATCCGACGCTCAGATCGCTCCGGCTGGCTATGCGCAGGAGGTTATCGCAACTCGCGACGGTGAGTGGCTGATCACCGCCATGGGAGTCGTGCCGAGCAGCGCCGATCCGGAGCACACTGAGTAGTTCCGTCGAAAGACAAGTCGTCAGCAGCTTGAGCCCGGGCCAGTGATGCGTTGTGTGCCGGTGTTGTCGACCAGGTAGTAGCGACCGTGCGGAGTGCGCCAGATGAAGATGCCGGTGAAGGGCTGTTTGACCTGCCATCGGCCGCTGTGGGTCTTGACGCGGTGGTGTTGGCGAGTGAGTGGCCCGAGGTTTTCCATGCTGGTCTGGCCGGGTGGGCCGCCATTGTGGGGGTCGACGTGTCCGTTGGTGTGGTCGACGTCTTGGCTGCGGCTGGTGCAGCCGGCGTAGGGGAACACGTCGGCGGGGTTGCGCAAGAAGACGGCTTCGCGTAGCCGGTCCGGTATCTCGTAGCCGTCGACTGGGGCTTGGTGGTTGAGGTCGATGACGGGTTTGACGCTGACCTGGCAGTGTCCGAGCCAGCGGCGCACGTGCTCCACGGTGACCGGTCCGTCGCCTTCCACCCGCGCCACGGCGCCCTCACCGGCATCATCGGTGCCCGTGGTGTCGGTGAGGGCGGTGCCGGTCAGGTGGACGTACATGGTGGCCTTGGGTCGCGGCCCTGCCCAATCGGGCTGCGGTGGAACATCCGAGTGTTGTGTCGTCGATCCGGAATTCGTGCCGTTCGTGGTGGCCTGGCGGGCTTGGGCGAGCAGGTTGAGCGTTTGGCCGGGGTGGGCGAGGATCCCGACAGCGGTAGCCCGGCGTACGTCCTTGCTGGTGTTGTCACCCAGGACCTCCAGGGCGTCGGCGACGTGGTCGACGGTGGCCTCGAACCAGATCGCGGCCGGGGTTTGGGTGCGGATGATGATGTCCTTGATGCCGTAGTCGTTCGACGGTTGAACCCACACCCCCTGGCGGGTCGCGGCTTGGATCGCGGTTTGCTCGGCTCTGACCGGGTCCGCGGCGATGATGGTGGCCTGGATGAGGCTCGTCAGCCGCCCCCAAGCAAGCTTGTGGGCGCGTGGGGTGACCTTGGCGTCCACCCGAGCGGCTACTGCGGCGGGCTGGTCGCGGGTGGCCCGGCCAATCCGCCTACCGACCCACGGCCGCACCTGGCCGGTCTGCACCCGGGCCCACAGTTTGGGCAGCCGGTGGATCAGATCGAGCGCGTCACCGATCAGCATCGCCGCCAAGTAGGTCGACGTGCCCAGCTCGACACCCAGCTCGGCCGCGGCGAACTCGGCGACTCCTGGGCTGCCTTCGCCGCCGAACTGGGCCAAGGCTTCGGCCCCGCGCGGCTGTCCGGGCGGGGCGGAGTCGATCAGGCCGTTGAGGTCTGCCCAGTGCGCAGCGGCACGCAACATGGCGAGCTCACCACGGTCGGCGACAGTTTGGGCGGCACGGGCGAATCCGAGGGTGGCGTCAGTGTCCAGCGCCGGCACGTCGACACCCAGCGCGGTGTCGACCGCCTGAACCATTGTCTCGAGCATAAGTTCGAGTATATCCGATAGCGACGATAGTTTCGACCCGTAAATCGCTTATCCACAAGGCGAATCCTGGGAAATCTTGGGAGTTCACGTCGAGCTGCGACCGCCACAACGGAGGGCGATGACCACGGAGGTCACGTGTAGGATGAGCCACCCGACCAGGAGCCCGGCCGCAAAACCGATAAACGCACAGACCGGCAAGACGGGTCGGCTGAGACGGTCGCCCTCGCCGTGAACACAGCCGCTGCCGGGAGCCGGCTGGCCAGCCAGCGGGAGCCCCCGATGGCGGCCAAGGACGCAGCGGCGACGATCGCCCACGGCAACCAGACGGCGTACGTGAACAACGCCACGATGGCCGGCGCCAGGATCCCCGCAATCGTGTACGCGTATTGGAAGGCCGCGAGATATCGGCCGCGTTCGGCCACCGGCGCCGACGCCTCGGCCAGGGCGTTGGTGATCGGACCGAGCAGCGAGCCGGCAGCAAGGAAATCGTGGTTAGCAAGAGGTACGCCGTCCGCCAACCCGGCGGCACCGCGACGGCTGCCAGGCTCGCCGCACACCAGAGGACGTACAAGCCACATCGCAGGCTCAACGCAGTGGTGCGGGCCATCCCGACGGCGACGCCTATCGCCACCAGGCCTGCCGCCACTCCGCACACCGTCAGCCAGCCGACGATCGCCCCTGGCAGCCACGCGAGTCCGGCCAGCTCATGCAGGACGTAGATGGGCATGCCGACGAGGAAGAAGTCGACGCTGATCCCGGCGAGCAAGCTGCTGACGATCAGGCCGAGAAATGGCCGATCCCGCCCAACCCCGCCTGCCCGCCCCGCAGCGTCGGCCGATGGAGCCCGGACATGGGGCACATGGACGTACGACGTCAGCACGAGCGCACACACGACGAAGCTCAGCGCGTCCGCAGCGACCGCAATGCGGTACCCGGTCGAACTCGCAGCGCGATCAAGCCGCCGGCGACCAGAGCGCCCAGCCCGAAGAACGCACCCCGCACGACCCTGTCCACGACGGGCCCCACGACCGGAGGCACGAGCAGACCGACGACCAGCACGACGGAGACAACGACGCCGGCCGTTGCCAGCGGCAACCCGACCACTCGGGTGGGATAAACGAGGGAGAACGGCAGGAAAAGACCCGATCCGAAGTTGTCGACGCCCAATCCGATCAGCAGCGCTATCCGGCTTCGGCGCAGCAGCGACGGCTCCTCGGACACCCGCCCATCATGCCAACCCGGGCGTGACCTAGCGAACTACTCGCGCAGCGTCGTGGATGGTTGTGAAGCTGGTCGGATCGTCGGCCGCACGGCGAGGTCTGCTAACGTCTGGCTTCGCCGTAGACCCTTCGGTTGCCGTCGCCTGTAGGAGATGCCATGTCGTCGCTGTCAGTCCCCGCCGCTGGCGGCCGCCGGCTCGTGCTGGCGGATCTGTTGCCAGGTGCCCGGCTGCGCGATGTCGCACTGGTCGTCGGTGCTGCCGGCTTCGTTGGCCTCTGCGCGCAGATCTCGATCCCGTTGCCCTTCACCCCCGTCCCGCTGACGATGGAGACGTTCGGGGTGCTGCTCGCCGGTGCAAGCCTCGGCCTGCGCAGAGGCGCGCTTGGCATGCTGCTCTACCTGGCCCTGGGGATGGTCGGGCTTCCCTGGTTCGCCGGGCATCATGGTGGCGTGGCGATCGTGCATGCGGCGTCCTTCGGCTATCTGGCCGGCTTCCCCGTTGCGGCCGCGCTGGTCGGTGCACTAGCGGCGCGAGGAGGAGACCGCACCGTTCGGCGTACGGCGCTCACCATGGCGCTGGGCTCGCTGGTGATCTACAGCTTCGGGCTGGTGTGGCTGATGGCGACCTTGCACGTCAGCCTCGCCGAGGGATTGACCTTGGGTGTTACGCCGTTCCTGGCCGGTGATCTGGTGAAGCTGGCCGTCGCAGTAGGCCTGCTTCCCACGACCTGGCGGCTGCTCGGCGTCGCCCAGCGTTCCGATGGTCGTCGTCATGGCATCACCGAGTTGGAAGACCGCTAATTGCTGACCAAGGGCATTGTCTGGGTGGCCCTGTTTGCAGTATTCGCCGTCGCGGTCTGGAGTCTGACGTTCGGCAGGTCGCGCTTCGCGCAGTCGCTGTCGCGCCACGGCTCCGCGTGAACAGAGCCAACTGATGTTCTTGCCGTCCGAGTCGGTTCGGTCCCGGCGCAGCATCGGGTCGGCGGTAAAGCGCCAGGTCAAACCGGTGGGCCCCGTGGGACTCGAACCCACAACCCGCGGATTAAAAGTCCGATTCACGCCAAGGACCTGCCTCGGAAACGAGGGCTACTTGAGCGGTGAACCGGCGCGTTGTGGCCTCTGACGCGAAGATTCCCTAGCCAGAGGCTGCCAGGTGTGGGGCCAGGGTGACGTCGTATCCCATGTCTCGTAGTTGCGCGAGTGCCCGGTTCTTGGTTCGGTCGGGGTGGAGCCGGGTGTA
>JBPCQA010000046.1:0-6784 GCA_050998615.1 Nocardioidaceae bacterium | reverse complement strand
CGATCCGCAACCTGACGTTCGATGGCGCGTGCTTCTCGACCCTGCCGGGCACCCGTTCTGTATTACGACGATTACGGCTGACTGAACCCACGCGGGACCGATGCGACCGACATCCGCACATGCCGCGAGTCGCTCGATCATTGTCGGCGGCGATCGAAGGTGAGGGTTTGGGACTGTGCAGTAAACGGTGTTTCCGGTCCGACGCGCTGATGTGAGGTCAGCGGGGAGGGGCGAACCACCAGAATCGCGCGCAGATTTTTCGTACTGCGCCGGGTGACCGCGCGGTGCTGGTGGAGATTTCACCGACCCCCTTACAGGGGAGAGCTTTTCGGATCTATTCGACATTCGTGTCACGGAAGCCGTGGCATGAAACTCGACTCCATCCGTGTCGGTAAACGTCACCGCTACGACCTCGGTGACATAGCCGGACTCGCTCAGTCGATGCAGGACCTCGGCCAACTACAGCCAATCGCCGTCACTCCTGACGGATCACTGGTGGCCGGCGAACGTCGCATCGCCGCTGCTCGGTCGCTCGGCTGGACTCAGGTCAAGGTGCACGTTGTCGCCGACCTTCACGACGCCGCTGCGTTGCTACGTGCCGAACGCGACGAGAACACGTGCCGCAAGGCGCTGCTGCCGACCGAGGAGCACGCGCTGTACGTGGCGCTGCTGGCGATAGAGCAACCCAAGGCGAAGGAACGGCAGGGCCGACCAGGACAGCCCCGACCGGGAAAGTTTCCCAATCGGGACCGTCCCGCGAGGCTGCGGCCGAGGCAGCCAGCGGGTTACATGACCCTTCCGTCGCTAAGACCTGCCAGCGCCGAACCGTCTGCTTTCCGGTCGCGTTCCCGACCTTCGCGGCCACCTCCTCGCGGGTCTTGGTCTGTTGTGGACACTTGTCCACAACAGAGGCAGGGGGTCTCGCCCTTGTCGTCTGGTCGCCTACTGTCAGCCCATGGACGCCGATGAACGCCGTGCAGATGTGGCCCTAGCCAACGCGACTGAAGAGGCACGGCAACTTCTTCGGCATTCACACGAGCTGATAGTCAACCTGACCTCGCTGGACAGTGCCTCGGTGACGCTCGCCTGTCTTTCCACGGGTGCCGAGCTGATGCTCAAGCTCACCATCGGGCTGTCAGCCATGAGGGATGGGAAACCGTGGCCATCGGTCAGCAAGATGCAGGCCTACGGTCACGGCATCGTCAAGATGGACCGCGAGTGCCGTGATGGTTTCCTGGCTGACGACTCCACGCCGCCATACGTCAAGGGATTGGTGCGCGACATGGGCACAGACTGCACGCTCTCGCTGCTGCTCGAAGCCGTCGACCACTACGCGCGGGCCGGACGTTTCCACAACCTCGACGCGCTCAGCGAGCAACCGCCAGACCCGTCGATATCCCCGGCCGCTTTGTGGGAGGCCATGGAGGCGAGCATCTGGGCCGACCGACCGGAGCTGCTCGCCGCGCTCAAAGAGACCGGACAGGTGGGCGAAAGTGCGCGCGCAGAGCTGAGCGCGGAAATCGCCGGAGCCCTTCACCGCTGGTGGGGGCTGTACCACCAGGCGTGGGCTCAAGGTCTGGTAGGGGGCAAGGCTAGGCAGTGGTCCACTGACCTCCGACCGGCATAAGGCCAACCGCACGACGCGGCTGACTTATCCGCTAGGGGGGTTGATCTTATGCATCGCGCCCAGCTCGCGACCGGGCGCGTGTGGGGCTGACCCGATGGGAGAACTTCTCCAGTCGGGCACCGCAGTCCCGCGCCGAGCTCGCGGGATCTACGCGGAGATCGCCGAGCTACTGTCCGTGTCGGGAGCGACCGCTGAGACGTACACGCGGGACGCCCGCCGCGACGAGAAGGAAGCGCAGAAGGCCGCGGCGTGGGATGCGTGGGCTGGACTGTCTGAGTGAGCCGCAAGTTAGCGAGCGCATCGGCGTTCCACAACAGACTGTGAGCGGATGGCTTGCCGAAAACCGGAAGCTTCCGGTTTTCGGTAACGCACCGGACTCTCGCCAGCATTTCGACGTGTGGCCCTTCGCCGCCGATGGGACAGACTCCGGTCACTTCGGGAAGATGCCACCGCCGAGCGAGTTAGGGAGCGTCGGGGGACTCGGACCGATCTCAAACCTTCCGGAAACTTTCCGGAACGTTCAGCGGAGTCCCGCGAGGCTGCGAGGGTAGGGAAAGTTTCCACCCCCTCGAACCCTGGGAGAACTTCTCCAGGGGTTCGAGCCGCGCGCCATCTGGGAGACACCCTACGGTCGCCGCTCGTTCCGGGCTGCCTGCTCGGGGTCGCTGAGCCAGGCGCCCGCGATCAGCAGGGCCGTGGCGAGCTTCCAGGCCTGGCCGGCGCCGTGGAGATTTCACCGACCCCCTGGGGTCCCCGATCAGGTCAACTGCCCTGATCGGGGACCTCACGCCCGCGCGCGCGTGGGGAAACGGGGCGCTTCGTCATGTATGGGGTCACCCCTGAGCGCCGACCTTCAAGAAGCCGAGATTTGTGGTCGCCGTCTGGATTGATGCCTTGGCCTTCGACCAGGCAGCCTGCATTTTCGGCGTCGCGTCGGTGTCCATCGTGCAGTAGGTGTCCTGGATGCAGTTGCTCCACACATTGTCCGCATTGATGTAGCGGTTCAGTGCTGATTCAAGCGCCGTCCATACCTGGCTTGTGCAGTCTGCCGGTACAGCACCCGGCGTGATCTGATCGTAAGCTACCTTCGCATCCCCAACGGCTGTGTTGTAATCCGCCTGCTGCATCCCTACACCCAAGCGCGAATCTAGATCCTTCAGCTTCGTCAACAGCGGGGTCATCTGACGTGCGCACGTCTTGTAGTCGGCCATGGCTTTGGCGTTTACGGGGGGCGCGGCTTGCCGCACGTTCTTGGCTGCGGTAGTACCACCGCATGCGGTGAGCCCGACCAACAAGGCGGCGATTACGACGAGTGTCTTTCCCATGGTTCCGTCCCGTTTGTGATCTGTCCTCCGTGGAGGGATGGTACTGCCGAGACGGGTGTCCCGCAGGGTGACCGACAAGTTAGGTTCTCGTCGCAGGCCGGACCTGCCGCACCCACGTCGAGCCGTCGTCGAACTCGTACCACCCGTTGGAGATCGGCGTCATCGCGTCTTGGGCGGGCAGCAGGTCGAACCCGTCAAGCATCCCGTTCAGGTCCGCCACCCAGACGCGACCAGCAGGGCCGTGCCGGCCTTCCCTGTGGCCATCGCGTCGAGCTGGACTGTGGCGTCACCGCTCTCACGGTTCTCTCACAGACTGGGTGGAATCGGCTCGGACGCGTTGAGACGAGATACCGCCGGATTCCCTTATTCGTAGGGGATATCACGGACACACCAGAATGCAGCCGGACAGGCCAGGATGGCCTTAAGGTGACTACGGATCAAAAGGTTGGGGGTTCGAATCCCTCCGAGCGCGCCAGCAAAACCCCATGTCACAGCGCAATTTCGAGCTTGGGTTTGGGAGCGGGGAGGGAGTTTGATCGCGGGCTCGTATGGGCTGGGCGAAGAAGCGAACCACCTACGACGGGATCGTGCGATGGACCGGTCCATCGGGGAGGCATCAAGCCGTGACGGTCGGCCTCATGAGTACATCTCGTTCGGTAATGCTGGTCAACGCCCAATCGCAGCTGTGCCAGGCTTGTGCGAGCGGCGGCCTGCGGCGAGCCGGCGCGAGAGGACGCCCCAGCGTGGCGATTGGCCGCCCGGCTTGGCGTCGGGGTCCGGAGCGACGCGAGTGACTTTCCGGTCGGCGGCGGCGCGGCGTACGATCCGCGCGGTGTCCGCATCATGTAGCAGCGCGGCCTGATGCTCATGAGCGGGCGCTGGCATAAGGTATGGGTGCATGGTTACCTCCGCTGGTCAGTTCAGTGCTGACGTCCACGAGTGCCGCGGCGCCGCATGGGTCTAGGAGAAATTGCGGCTGATGGTCGAGGCATCCGCACCCGACCCGCCAACGTAGCTCATCGGGTCACCCGCACCGAGATCGGGGATGCCGGCGCTGGTCAGCGCACCGACGGCCATGGTTCGCCGGGCGGCCGAGAAGGTCAGCACGTGCGCCAGTACGCCGCCGAGTGAGAATGTTTGCGGCGGCGCGTACGTGGCGTCAACGAACGTCTCCTCGGCCCGCCCGTCCTGCACCGGGGCGACGACCGCGGCGCGGAAGCGTGGTTCCGCCGCTAAGAGTCGCTCGCGGAGTTGAGCGATGGTGGTCCCTCCGGCGGCGATCTGCTGGCCGCCCTCGATGGCGGTTGCCCACATCTCGAGTTGGCGGACTAGGCGGTCCGCCAGGGCCCGCAGCGAGGGATGGTCGTCGATACCTTCAACGGCCAGTTCGATCGTGCCGTCCAGGGCGGCGTCGTCGAGCCGGTCGAGGCGTTCGACGATTTCGCCAGTGAGCCAGATGTGGTGCTCGTACATGCGAGTGAGGACGTCCATAGAACTGCTCCTGTCGAGTGCCGGCAGGCTCAGCCCGCTGGGTGGGTGGAAGTGGATGCCGTTGTCCGACGGCAGTCGGTAGTCGCGGCCGTGGCCGTGCCGGTAGGCGCTCGGAGTGCACCGGTATGCGCGTACGAAGGCCCTGGTGAATGCGTCCGGCGAGGCGTAGCCGGCATCGGCCGCAACCTCGATGACGTTTTCGCCGGCCGTGGTGAGCCGATGTGCCGCCCGCTCAAGTAGCAGGCGACGCCGGAACCGGCCTGGCGGCTCCCCGAGCGCCGCTTGTACCAGCCGGTCGAAGTAATAGCGCGATAGGTACGCCCGCCCGGCCAGGTCCGCTCCTTGCAGATCCGGCTCGTCTAAGCTTTCCTCAACCAATTCGAGGATTCCACGCAGTCGGTTTGCCTCCACCACGGTTCGATCCTGTCAACTCCGACGCGCCGTGTCCCTGCAGCGATTGCGGTCTTGACCGCTGATGGGATGCCAGCCGCCGGCGCCCCCGTCAGCCAAGGATGATTTCCTCCTGGCGAAGAGCGGCCCGCTGGATGATCGCTGACTGCCACGGCTGTGGAGCCTTGCGGAAGTGGTGAAACGGCTGACCGCCGCTCACAGTGGATGGCCCTGGGCCGCCTCAGCGAGTTCGGCGCGTTTGAGGGCAGGGCGCAGGCTTGGCGCCGTCGCCGTCGCCGCTGGGCGGCACCGCGTTGATCGCGAGTTCCTGGGCTTTCGCCAACACGGCAGCGTTGTGGCCATTGTGGAACCGACAACGGGGAGGTTCGGTCATGGGACGCCCGCCTTGCCACAACGCTCGCCATGCTGGTTCTTGCCAACGCACCGTTTCTCGGGTGCTGGGAAGCCGCTAGGCATCAGTTTGCCTTCCTTCTAGGTTTCGCGTGAACGAGAGTGTCGAGGTTTCTGAAAGTGCATGTCGCAGTCACGTCGGACGGCCCAGCAACTCCGGGCGAGAAGCCGTGGCCCAAGCCGAAAGACGACACGATCTGGAACTCCACCGCCGCGCTGAGCGGGAGTCCCTCGAATACCTCCGACGCCGCTGGGTGGCGGAGGGCCGCCGGGAGGGCTAATACTCCTTGCCCGCCAGCGGTTCCGGCGGTCAGTGGCGGCCCTGACCCCCCATCCTCGTGGGGGTTGGGGCCGCTTCTTCTCTCACCACATCTCTCACGAGATGGACTACCACCGGCTACCACCGATGTGACTCTTGGGCGTCAGGACGGCTCAACTGAGCCTGAAACGGCCACCCGCTCCCACCGGCTACCACCTCCGAACTTGCCTACGGATCAAAAGGTTGGGGTCCGAATCCCTGCGAGCGCGCCACGTTTCCCTAGGTCAGCGGCATTCCCGGCCAACGCCTCGACCTCGGCCCGGGCGATTGACGGCAACGGTGACAGCAACGTAGAGCGGCCAACTTCGGGATGACGCGAACCTTGATTTTTCGGACTGTGGCGCCGACCTCCACGGCGTCGAGCCGCGTGCAGTCGACCGCGACCCGCGCTTCGGATCCGGTGATCCGGTCCGCGGCGTCCTCGTAGCGTTGCCACTATAAATCTACGGACCAGACTGCTCCAGCGCCCGGTGACGCCGCAGGCCGACAACCGGTTCGGTCATCCGTACGTCGTTGGGCCGATGGCGTCGGCTGCAGACTGCCCCACGCAGGACGGGTGGGAGGCCGTTTGGGGTTGGTCGGGGAGGGTCTCATTTACCTGGATCCCGCCGATCAGGGCTCAGGCACCGACAACTGGCGGTGGCGACCGAGCAGTCTCGGAATCAAGGCTGCAAACGGGTGGCGCCTGGGAGCCGCGTGACCCAGAGGAGTACCTTCAGCGCCTCCGCAACCACTCGCCAGCTATCGACCCCGCAGCGCTGGGTCGAGGAAGCGCTTCCGGCAATGCATCCTCGTTGCTATCTGTATGTCAGTCATGTTGGGCGTTGCCTCCGAACGAGTCCTCGACGGCCTCCCTCGCAGCGTCGTTAGGACCGCGGGGGATCTGGCAAGGAGCTGCTGGAGGCTCTCGATAACGCTCGGTACTGCCAGCTGAACATGTCAACCCGATCTGGCCTCACCATGACGGTTTGGAGTGGACCCAGGAGGGCGGTCCCGCTGTCAGGAGCGACGGGGTGCGCTGTTCCGGTAGACACTGGCTCACCGGGATTCTTGCCGGGCGGGTGTTGCGGGACGCTCAAACAGATGTGACCCCACTGACGCGAAGATTCCCTAGCCAGAGGCTGCCAGGTGTGGGGCCAGGGTGACGTCGTATCCCATGTCTCGTAGTTGCGCGAGTGCCCGGTTCTTGGTTCGGTCGGGGTGGAGCCGGGTGTAGTAGTC
>JBPCQA010000039.1:0-19196 GCA_050998615.1 Nocardioidaceae bacterium | reverse complement strand
GAGGTGGCCACCGAACTCAACGACCGGCCACCCAAGACCCTCGGCGGCATCACACCCACGCAAGCGATGCAGCACCTACTGTTGGACCCCGAATCACCCCTCGTTGCGACGACCGCCTGAATTCGCCCTACGCCGGTGGGAAGGTCCTTGAGATCAATCCGGCGTTCAGCACCGTGCCACGGAGCCGCGGGTGATTCGTCGTATGGCGCATCGATCAGGTCCGGTATAACGTGGACGTGCGACTGGTGCATGCAGACAACGAGACCCAGCGGCATATTGTGTTGCCAGACCTCTAGGTGAACAAGGAGAGCCAACCGAGCGCAAAGCGGTCTTTGGCGTCTGGTTGACATCGAGGGCGACGCATCAAAGGAGCACCACGATGACCCCAGAGCAGTTCGACCTTGTCCGCCGGCTGGCCGCTCAACTGCGGGTGGATTCCATCCGCTGCAGCACCGAGGCCGGCTCGGGGCATCCGACGTCGTCGCTGTCGGCCGCTGATCTGATGGCCGTACTTCTCGTAAGCCACCTCCGCTACGACTGGGACCAGCCCGATCTCCCTAACAACGACCACCTGATCTTCTCCAAGGGCCATGCCTCACCGCTGCTGTACTCGATGTTCCGAGCCGCGGGTGTGGTGACCGAGGACGAACTGGTCAAGACGTACCGTCAGCTGGGGGCGCGTTTGGAAGGCCACCCCACTCCCGCCCTGCCCTGGGTAGACGTTGCCACCGGTTCGCTGGGCCAGGGGCTTCCCGACGCTGTCGGAGTCTGCCTAGCCGGGAAATACCTGGACCATCTGCCTTACCACGTCTGGGTCTTGTGCGGAGACAGCGAAACGGCGGAAGGGTCAATCTGGGAAGCCCTCGACAAGGCAAGCTACTACAAGCTCGGCAACCTCACCGCGATCGTGGACGTCAACCGTCTCGGGCAGCGGGGACCCACGGAGCTGGAATGGGACATGGACCGCTACGCCGCGAGGGTGGAGGCCTTCGGCTGTCGCGCACTGGTCGTCGACGGCCACGACCCGGCGGCCATCGATGAGGCACTGACCGAGGCGCGCTCGAGCGCCGAACAACCCACTGTGGTGTTGGCCCGGACCATCAAGGCCAAGGGAGTTCTCGAGCTGGAGGATGAGAACGGCTGGCACGGCAAGGCGCTGCCCCCCGAGATGGCCGAGCGCGCCATCGCCGCCCTCGGCGGACCGACCGACCTGAGAATCACCACGTCCCGCCCGGCGCCGGGAACTCCGGCCGTCACCCCTGACCCCGCCGCTGCCATCACCCTCCCGACCTGGGAGCTGGGCGAGAAGGTCGCGACCCGGGTCGCCTTCGGCGCCGCATTGGCAGCTCTGGCCGCTCGTCCCGAGGTCGTCGTCCTAGACGGCGAGGTCGGCAACTCCACCCACGCGGAGGAGTTCAAAAAGGTCCGTCCCGAACGCTATTTCGAGATCTTCATCGCCGAACAGCAATTGGTGGCCACGGCTGTCGGGCTCGCCGTGCGAGGCTACATACCGTTCGCCGCCACCTTCGCGGTGTTCTTCTCCCGGGCCTACGACTTCATCCGGATGGCCGGGATCTCCGAAGTGAACATCCGCCTGGTCGGTTCCCACGCGGGTGTCGAGATCGGCGAGGACGGACCCTCCCAGATGGCCCTGGAAGACTTGGCCGCTCTGCGAGCGGTACACGGCTCCGTCGTTCTGTATCCCGCCGACGCCCCATCGACCGCCCAGCTCGTCACCCAGATGGCCGATACCACAGGTATCGTCTACCTGCGCGCCACCCGCGGTGCCTATCCGGTTGTCTACCGACCCGAGGAGACCTTCCCGGTTGGTGGGTCAAAGGTGCACCGAGCCGGCTCTCACGACCGGGTGACTCTGATCGGGGCCGGGGTGACGCTGCACGAGTGCCTGGCCGCTGCCGACGAGCTCGCCGGCTCCGGTGTCGCGACGCGGGTGATCGACGCATACTCGATCAAGCCGATCGACCGCGATTCGCTGGTGGACGCCTGTCGGGTGACTGGCAGCCGTCTGGTCGTCGCCGAGGACCACTATCCCGAGGGCGGTCTGGGAAGCGCTGTGCTGGAGGCGTTGGCCGACGCATCGGTGCCGGCGCTGCACGTCGCCCACCTGGCCGTGCCAGCGTTGCCCACCTCGGGCACGCCCCCGGAGCTGTTGGACGCCGCGGGCATATCGTCTCGTCACATCGTCGAGGCCGCTCGCAGGCTCGTGGAAGCATGATGAAGGCAAACAAGGAGGTGCGATGAAGCCGACTCAGCGGCTGCACGATGCGGGTCAAAGTCTGTGGTTGGACAACATCACCCGGGGCTTGCTCGACCGGGGGGCGCTTGAGGGCTATATCACCGAGCACTCGGTTTCCGGGCTCACCTCCAATCCCACGATTTTCGACAAGGCGATCGAGGGCGGCGACGACTACGACACCGACATCGCCTCCCGCAAGACGGCTGGTGCGTCCGACGAGGAGGTCTTCTTCGAGCTTGCCCTGGCCGACCTGCGCCGGGCCGCTGATTTGTTCGGGCCGGTCCACGAGCACAGCGACGGCGTCGACGGGTGGGTCTCGCTTGAAGTGTCGCCGCTGCTCGTGCACGACACCGATGCGACGATCGAGCAGGCGAAGAGACTGCACAGTCAGGCGGAGCGGCCGAACGTGTTCATCAAGATCCCTGGCACTCCCGAGGGATTGCCCGCCATCGAGGAGTGCACCTTTGCGGGACTTCCCATCAACGTGACTCTGTTGTTCTCGGCAGAGCAGTACCAGGCCTCCGCCGAGGCATACCTGCGGGGAGTCGAACGGCGAGTTCAGGCGGGGCTGGACCCAGCCGTGAGCTCGGTAGGCTCAGTCTTCGTGAGCCGTTGGGACAAGGCGGTTGCCGACCGAGTCCCCGCCGAACTTCAAGATCGCCTCGGCATCGCGGTGGCGGGCCAGGCATACCTGGCTTACCGCGAGCTGCTCGACTCGCCTCGTTGGGGTCGGCTGGCCAACGAAGGTGCTCGCCCGCAGCGACTGCTGTGGGCCAGCACCTCAACGAAGAACCCGGAGGCGCCCGACGTTTTGTACGTGACCGCTTTGGCCGCCCCCTTCACTATCAACACCATGCCTGAGGCGACGCTGCTCGCCTTCGCCGACCACGGACAGGTCCAGACGCTGATGGCGGCCGACGGCGGTGACGCCGACGAGACCCTGAGCGAATTCGCTCGGGTCGGTATTGATGACCAAGTCCTTGCGGTTGAGCTTCAGCGGGAGGGAGCAGCCTCGTTCGATGCGTCCTGGAAGGCGCTGCTGGCCAGGATCGGCTCCAAGCACGAGCAGCTGACCAAGACCGGCTGACCAAGCGAGTGGGATTCTTCCGCGTGCGACACTACAGCATCGATGCCATGTTGGAGGCCTGGGTCGGATAGACGAACAGCGTCCGCTTCAACGCGTCGGCGCGAATGTCCGCGCGGATGGCAAGGGCAAAGACGTTCGCGAACTCGTCGGCCTCTGGGCCCAAGAGGTGAGCGCCGAGGATCCTGCCGCTGTTCTTTTCGATCAGGATCTTGTACATTGACGCGGGTTCGGCCACCCGCCGCGCCGAGTACCAACCGGAGGTGTCTGCCTGGTTGAGGGTGAAGTTCAGACCCTTGGCGCGGGCTTCCTGCTCGGTCATCCCCACCGTGCCCAGCGCGGGAATCGAATACACCACACTCGCCATGCCGGGGTAGTCAGTCGTCCGCTGGTTGCCGTTTAGGAGGTTGTCGGCAACGAGGCCTCCCTCATACTGAGCGAAGGGCGTCTCGGGCAGACCTCCACTGTTAGCCGCGTCCCCTGCCGCGTACACCGCCGGGTTTGAGACGCTTTGCAGGTGGTCGTCGACGCTGATGCCACGACGGTCGCACTCCACGCCGGCGGTGGCCAGGTCGAGGTCGTCGACCTCGGGTGCTCGACCAGCCGCATGGACGACCAGATCCGCCTCGAAGACCTCCGACGCCGAATCTGTCGAGGCCGTGACCTCGAAGTTTCCCGGCGCTCCCTCGATGCCTACCACCTTCGTGCCGGTGCGCACGTCGATCCCCGCATCACGGGTGCGTTCCAGAAGCCGTTCCACGAGGTCTTGGTCGAAGTGCTCGAGCGGCTGAGCTCCTTGATGCAAGATCGTGACCGACGCCCCGGCTCTGGCCGCTATGTGGCCGAATTCGAAGGCGATGTAGCCGCCGCCGACAAAGACGATCCGTCCGGGCAGCTCCGGCAGATCCAAGAACTGGTCGCTTCGGGTGAGGTGGTCTTCACCCGGGATGTCCAGCTTGGCCGGCCACGCGCCAACCGCGATGACAAGGTGAGCGCCGTCGAGCACGTCATCGCCCACCTCGATCGAACGCTGGTCAAGGAATCGCGCACGTCCGTGGAAAGTCTCCACCCCTGCTTGGACAAAGCCATCTTCTCGTTGCTGGGGAAACGGATCCGTGAACGTGGCCTTGAAACGGATCAGTTCAGGCCAATCGATGCGCAAGTCCCCTACGACGCCTCGGCCCTCCATACGGCGCCTCCGATCGATGATCTCGGCCGCTCCTACCAGCACCTTCTTGGGGTCACAGCCCCGCAGCCCGCAGGTGCCGCCGAAGGGCCTGGAGTCGACGACGGCCACCTTCCGGCCGGCCGCCCCGCATTGCATGGCCACCGCCGAGCCAGCTTCACCGGTTCCAATGACGACGACATCAAATGACTTCTTCACAATCTCTCCTTCTATCTATTATTACCCAACCGGGCTCGCCGCCGAACACGTGCTGCTGCTTACTTACAGCCCGCACGGTGAATCAACCTTGAAGCAGGTCGGCCAGCACCATGGCCTCGCTGATATCGGGATGCTTGGTTGCGGTGAGCAGCGTCAAGGTGCCGTGCGCGGCTAGGTCGCGCAGATGCGCAAGGGCTTCGGCGCGCTCGGGCTCTTCGAGCTCGACTCGATAACGGCGGTTGAACTCCTCGAAGCGCTCGGGATCGTGCCCATACCACTTCCGGAGTGCCGTCGACGGCGCGACCGCCTTGCACCACTCGTCAAGGTCTGCCCTTTCCTTGCCGAGCCCCCGAGGCCAGATGCGGTCGACCAGGACCCGGGCACCATCGGCCTTCGCCGGATCGTCGTACGCCCGGCGGACCCTCACCTCATGCTTGCTTGCCATGTCGCACTCCTCGCTGTGGCCGGCGGATTCAGATCAGTAGAGCAGCGCCGGGTCGACGCGGCTTAACAGCTCACCCCCGGCCAGATAGCGGCGTAGGTTCTCCGTGAACAGAGCCACGATCCGCTCGTTCTCCCGCACCGAAAGGCCTGCGGTGTGTGGGCTGACGAGCACGTTCGGCAGCTCCCATAACGGGGAGTCGGGCGGCAGCGGCTCGGTGGCGAAGACGTCGAGGGCTGCCCCGGCCAACCGGCCCTGCTGGAGTGCCCGAACAAGCGCCGGCTCGTCGACGACACCGCCTCGGCCTACGTCGACCAGCACAGCACCGGTATGCATCCGGCTGATCGCCGCCGCGTCGATCAGCCCGCGGGTTTCCTCTGTCAGCGGCAGGGTAAGCACAACGCCATGCGCCACCGGCAGAAGATCAGCCAGAAACCGTGCGGGGCGGGTCTCATCGACGTACGGCGAGTCGGTGCGGCCAGTGCGGTTGACCGCGAGAACCCGCATGCCGAACGCCTTGGCCAGCCTTGCCACCTCCGTGCCGATCGAACCGAGCCCGACAATGAGCACGGTGGCACCAGCAAGCTCTCCCACCGGGTAGTGATCCCAGCGCCGTGCCTGCTTGTCCGCGAGCAGCCGAGGCAGACCCTTGGTGAACGCGAGCAAACCCAGCAGCGCGAACTCGGCCAGTGGTCCGGCATGCACGCCGCCCGCTCGGGTGATCAGCACCCGGCTGAGTTCGTCACCGGTCAGGCCGGCGGCCCGCACCTGCTCGCCGGCACCACCAGCCGTCGCCTGGACCCAACGCAATCCGCTGTTGCCTCGGACGGCATCGGCCAGGCCCGCTGGGGAGTCACCGGGCAGCCCGAACATCACCTCTGCCTCGGAGAGCATGGCGCGCCAGCGGTGCTCATGGTCGGGGGTTCGGTGAAACGACTCGACCCCGCGATGGTCGCCGACGAAGCGCAGCGGGGGAAGCAGATCAGGTTGGCAGCGGACCTCGAGTCGGTCGTCAACCGCCTCGATCGAAGCAACCAGCTCGGCATCGAGCTGGGTGGCGATCACCACTACGACACGTTCACCTCGCATCGACAGTCACCTTTCCGCCATCAAGAGGTCTGTTTCCAGGGATGTGGGATGATGAGACGAGCCGGCATCACCGAGCCGGATCTCGGACCACCAGAACCGGGCAGGATGCGTGCGCCGCCACCTGTTCACTCACGGACCCGAGGAGCATCCCGACGAAGCCACCGTGGCCCCGGCTGCCGACCACGAGCAAATCGGCGCCGACCGCCGCATCGACGAGCACCTTCGCGGGATGGCCCTCGACAACCTTGCGGGACACCACCCCCGGCTCCGACGCAAGGGCTTCAGCTACGGCAGTGTCGAGGACACTGTGCGCATTAGACGGCCAGTCGACCTCGACACTGATTGGGTAGCCGCCGTATCCCCTTGGATGCTGCCAGGAGATCACCGCCTCGACCGTGGCTCCAGTCAGCGTTGCCTGTCGGGTGGCCCACTTAAGGGCATCGATCGAGGCCGGCGATCCGTCCACTCCGACCACGATCCGTCCCTGAGGTTGCGTCATGTCGTTCCCTGTTTCTCTCGTTGAGGGCGGCGAGGGCCGGGGTCAGGCCCGACAATGCGGACCGGTTGCTGAGCGGCGCTGATGACGGTGGATGAAGCGCATGGTGGCACCCTCGGCAGCGGTTCCATGCTAATACGTTTGGAGCCGGCTGCTGTGGCTGTCGATCGAGTCGTCGGGGAGATGCCAGCGGTGCGGGAAGACAAGTGGACCGGCCTGCTCCGGTCCCCATGAGCCCTGGACATAGGGCAGCGGGACTGGCGGGGATGCGAGCAGCGGTGCCGCGACCTCCCACAGCCGTTCGAGCCCGGCGGCGTTATTGAAGAGCGTGGGGTCACCGAGCATGACGTCGTGCAACAGCCGCTCGTACGCCTCGAGTTCGTTGGTCACCGTGAACGAATTGGCGTAGGGAAACGAGCACCCGGCGGGCTCGAGCACCATCCGTGGCCCCGGTTTCTTGGCCGAGAACGCCACGGTGACACTGCCCGGGTCGGCCAGCTCGAAGATGAGTTCGTTGGGGCGCAGGTCGGCTGTCTCGTCCAGGCCCAGGTCGAACAGCTGATGGGCAGGCTTCTTGAACCCCACGGTGACCGTCGACCGCGTTTCGGCGAGTGCCTTGCCCGTGCGCAGGTAGAACGGCACTCCTGCCCATCGATGGTTGTCGATGGCGACCTCAGTCGCCACGAACGTCTCGACGGTTGAGTCCGCGGAGACTCCGGGCTCGCGGCGGTAGCTGTCGTACTGGCCGAACACAACGCGAGCCGGGTCGAGCAGTTGCATGGCTTGGAAAACCCGCAGCTTCTCTGCACGCAGGGATGCCGCGTCAAGGGCGGCGGGCGCTTCCATGGCCAAGAAGCCGAGCAGCTGGAACAGGTGCGTGACGACCATGTCCCGGAACGCGCCGGTGGTTTCGTAGAACGCACCCCGGCCCTCGATGGTCAACTGCTCGGGCACGTCAACCTGGACATAGTCGAGGTGCTCCGCGTTCCAGGTGGGCTCGAACAGGCCGTTGGCGAATCGTAGGGCGAGGATGTTCTGGACCCCCTCCTTGCCGAGGAAGTGGTCGATGCGATAGATCTGGGACTCCTCGAAGACCGCGTGCAGCGCCGCATCGAGCCGCCGAGCCGAGTCGAGGTCGGACCCGAAGGGCTTTTCGATCACCAACTTGGTCTGTTCGGTCACCAGGTGCGAGGCCCCGAGGGCCTCAATCATGGGGATGAACGCGGGCGGAGGAACGGCCAGGTGGATGATGCGTTGGGCCGTGCCCAGCTCGGTCTCAGCCCTCAACACGCCCTCGACCAGCGCTGCCATGTCACTGTCCGAAGCCGACGCGAATGACAGCGCATCGCCGAATGTCGCCCAGGCATCGGCGGTCACTTCCTTGCGGCCGAAGTCTTCGAGCGCACCGTGGACCAAATCCCGAAAGTCGGCTGCGCCGGACTTGCCACCCGATGGAGCCGACCCGACGATCCGATACCTACGAGGCATCAGGCCGGCGATCGCCAGGTGGAACAAGCCCGGGAGCAGCTTGCGCTTGGCTAGATCGCCGCTCGCCCCAAAGAGCACCAGCACGGCGTCGTCGGGGACCAGCAATCCGGTCGCGGTCGCACCCGGACCCGCGGTCACGCGTGGCCTCCATGGGTGACTGTCACAGCGGGAGTCCTTGCTCGAGCGAAGCGATGACATAGTCCGCTCCGCCCTCTCGGAGCTGCTCGGCGTCGAAGTTATGGCTTGCCACACCGACGCAGGCGATGCCCGCGGCATGAGCCCCCTCGGCGTCATGGGGAGTGTCACCGACGACAAGGCACTGGCCCGACGTCACGTTTTCGCCGTACACCAAAGCGGCCCGACGAAGGGCGATTTTGGTGAGTACGCCGCGATCGCTGGCATCCGACCCGTAGCCTCCGAACGAGAAGAACCGGTTGAGCTTGGCCCGATGCAACTTGATGTGCGCGGCCGCCTCCAGATTGCCGGTGACGATGCCGAGGAGGTACCCATCGTCGAGGAGCTGCGGCAGCAGCTGTTCGGCGCCGGCGAGGATCCGGTAGCTCTTGGATTCGGCCACGGTCTGATAGAGATAGCTCAGCCGTCGCTCCAACAGCTTGGCGAACTCTGTCCGGCTCGGTTGACGGTGCAGCACGGCCACGAAGGTCTGGCGTCCCACCTCGGGGTCGGTCATGCCGGTATCCGTGAACTGGCCGATGTCGGCCGGGATGCCATAGAGCTCGTCGAATGCCATCCGCCACGAGGCGGCACCGGCGCCGCCGGTGATGATCAAGGTCCCGTCGATGTCAAAGAGAATTACCAGGCGCTTCGGTGCCATAGCCGGACTCCAATTCATTCACCCGGCTGGCTTCTCGGCGTGCCCGCCGAACTGTTGGCGCATGGCTGAGAGCACTTGGTTGGCGAAGTGGTCGAGGTCTCGCGAGCCGAACCGGGCGAACAGCGCGGTGGCGAGCACCGGCGCCGGGACGCCCTCCTCGATCGCGGCCAGCGCGGTCCAACGGCCTTCCCCAGAGTCCGATACCCGACCGGAGTATTCCGCCAGGGTTGGCGAGGCGACCAGCGCTGCCGCGGTCAGGTCCAGCAGCCACGAGGCGATCACGCTGCCGCGCCGCCACACCTCGGTGACCGCCGCCAGGTCGACATCGTAACGGTAATACTCCGGATTGGCCGGCGGAGCTGTTTCGGCGTCGGCGTCGACGGTGCGTTCGGTGGCGCCGACGTTGGCGTTCTTCAGGATGTTCAGTCCCTCGGCGTAGGCCGCCATGACGGCGTACTCGATGCCGTTGTGGACCATCTTGACGAAGTGCCCCGCCCCATTCGGCCCGCAGTGCAGGTACCCAAACTCGGCGTCGGTGGGTTCACCGTTCCGGCCAGGGGTGCGGGCGGCGGCATCCACCCCGGGGGCGATCGCCCGGAAGATCGGTCGCAGACGGTCGACCGCGATCGCCTCACCGCCGATCATCAAGGAATAGCCGCGATGCAGGCCCCACACCCCGCCGCTGGTCCCGACGTCCACGTAGTGGATGCCCTTCTCGCGAAGTGTGGCGGCTCGGGCAATGTCGTCGCGGTAAGAGGAGTTGCCCCCGTCGATGATCATCATCGGCTTCCAGATGCTCGGCAAGGTCACCTACCGTATTCCCAGTCGTTTCCCCCGCGGGCACCATTACCCACACCGCTCGCGGTGTCGACAGGTTGGCTGCCAGATCGCTGAGCGAGGACGTGCCCACCGCACCCTCTTGTTCTAGTGCCTCCACGGCGTTCGGGTCCACGTCGAACACCACGCAGCGATGACCGGCGGCTGCTACCCGCCGAACCAGGTTCGCGCCCATCCGACCCAGTCCGATCATTCCCAGTTCCATGACCTTCTCCGTTCTCCTGTCTACGCTCGAAGCCCTGTACCCGGCACGAGCGCCCGAAACACCTGTAGGACGCTTCGACACCTCCCCGGGCGGAATGTTTGCCGGTGCCGCAACGGGCTCTAGCGAGTCAGCGACCGGGTGGACGGGTGATAGCTCTCGGCGAACGTTGGACCCCCTTCGTCCTCGGGGGCTCGTGGGGTGGTTGGGGGCCAGGTTGCGCCGTTCGAGTCCTCGCCGAGGAGCGAAGCGATCCTACCGCGCAGATCTCGTTGCGTGTTGGGGTCGTGAACGTCTCCGAGTAGTTCCGCGAGCGCCCGCAAGGCCAAGATGTTGACATCAAAGTCGTGTTCGGCCTTGACCCTGTCGCGTTCAGCGGTGCAGTTTTGGCTGAGCAGGATCAACGGGGCGGCGTACGCCGCCTGAGTGGAGAACAACAGGTTCAGCAAAATGAACGGGTAGGGGTCAAACTCGTGGCCGTGCAGATAGTGAACGGCGGCGTACCCGTTGTAGCCGAGCCACAAGATGATGAGCGTGCTCTGCACCAGGATGAACGCCCATGACCCGAAGACGGCGGTGATCCGGTCGGCGATCCTGGCGGACAGTGGCTGATTGTCGTGCCGGATCTGGTTGGCCGGTGACCGGTACCGCCGAGTGCCCGCTGCGCGGGACAGCGGGCACCGGCTCTCTCCACGAAGACTCCATGACGAGCAGGTCGCATCACGTCACGCACCAGGACGTTGGTGCGGTACACCGTACCGCTCGGGCATAACCTTCCCGCTATTAGGCGTTCAGTTGACCTAGGCTGATTGGTGGACAGATGATCGAGCGTAGGGACGATCTGTATGGGCCCGACTTCTTCCCGGTCAGTGATCCGTCGAGCAGCTGGTAGAGCGGTGTCCCGCCGAGGCCATCGGTCTGACCGTGGTGGTGTTCCACTTCTGGTGAGTTCTGGGGTGTGCTGTGACGGCTAGCGCTCCGACCCGGCAGCGGGCGGCTGCAACGCGCTCGACTGCGGCGCTTAAGGCTGCGATGGCCCTCTCCGGGCTGATCATGGTGCTCTATCTGCTGGCACACATGTACGGCAATCTCAAGATATTCTCCGGTCGGGCCGCCTTCGACGGCTACGCACATCACCTGCGCACGATGGGCGAGCCATTCCTGCCGTACGCCGGTGCTTTGTGGGTCATCCGCATCGTGCTGCTCGCGAGCGTGCTGATCCACAGCTACGCAGCTGTCACGGTATGGAAGCGGGCCCGTGCCGCGACCAGTGGTCGCGGCGGATGGCGCTACGAAAGCAACAGGGCGCGCCGCGGAGTGCAGCGGACGTACGCGTCGTTCACGCTGCGCTGGGGCGGCGTGGTTATCGCGTTGTTCGTGATCTATCACCTGTTGCACCTGACGTCGAACACGATCCATCCCGGCGGCGCGTCCGGCAGCCCGTACGAACGGGTGGTGGTCGGGTTCCAGGTTTGGTGGGTCACGCTAAGCTACACCATTGCGTTGCTCGCCGTCGGATTCCACATCCGGCACGGGTTGTGGAGTGCGTGCGCGGACCTCGGCGCGAACACGAGCGTGGCCCGTCGTCGCCATCTTAATGTTGCGGCCACCGTTGTCGGGCTGGTGATCACGGCCGGGTTCTTGATCCCCCCGTTCGCGATCCTCTTCGGGTGGACTGGCCGACGACGAGCGCGCATTCCGGTCTCTACACCGTCGGAAAGCCAATCGCCGACACCAGGGCGCCAACAGGCCCCATCGAACAGCGTTGGGACAAGCGACGGTTCGGAGCCAGGCTGGTCAACCCGGCGAACCGCCGCAAGCTGTCGGTGATTATCGTCGGCACCGGGCTAGCGGGCGGTTCCGCGGCGGCCACGCTGGGCGAGGCCGGCTATCACGTCAAGTCCTTTTGCTACCAAGACAGCCCGCGGCGGGCGCACAGCATCGCAGCGCAGGGCGGTATCAACGCCGCGAAGGACTACCGCAACGACGGCGACAGCATCTACCGGCTGTTCTACGACACGGTCAAGGGTGGGGACTTCCGTTCGCGCGAGTCCAACGTCTATCGGCTCGCTCAAGTGAGCGGCGGGATCATCGACCAGTGCGTGGCCCAGGGTGTGCCGTTCGCCCGCGAGTACGGCGGCCTGCTCGACAACCGATCGTTCGGCGGCGTGCAGGTCTCGCGCACGTTCTACGCCCGGGGCCAGACCGGCCAGCAGCTGCTGCTCGGCGCTTATCAGGCGCTAGAGCGCCAGGTGGCTGCCGGCACCGTCGAGGTTCACTCCCGACACGAGATGGTCGACCTGATCGTGGTGGACGGCAAGGCCCGTGGCGTGGTCGTGCGGGACATGCGGACCGGTGTGATCGAGACCCACATCGCCGACGCCGTTGTGCTCGCATCCGGCGGCTACGGCAATGTGTTCTTCCTGTCGACCAATGCGATGGGATGCAACGTCACCGCCAGCTGGCGGGCCCATCGCCGCGGAGCGTTGTTCGCCAACCCGTGCTTCACCCAGATCCACCCGACCTGCATCCCGGTCAGCGGCGAATACCAGTCGAAGCTGACGCTGATGAGCGAGTCGTTGCGCAACGACGGGCGCATCTGGGTGCCGACGAACGCCCGCGACAACCGTGACCCGCAGGAGATCCCCGAGGCCGACCGGGACTACTACCTCGAGCGGATCTACCCCTCGTTCGGCAACCTCGTCCCGCGTGACGTCGCGTCACGAGCGGCGAAGAACGTGTGCGATGAGGGTCGCGGCGTCGGGCTCACCGGGCTCGGCGTCTACCTGGACTTCGCCGCTGCGATCGGGCGGCTAGGACTTCCCGCGGTCAAGGACAGGTACGGCAACTTGTTCGAGATGTACGAACGGATCACTGGCGAGAACCCGTACCAGGTGCCGATGCGGATCTATCCGGCTGTGCACTACACGATGGGCGGACTGTGGGTGGACTATGACTTGCAGGCCACG
Source organism: Nocardioidaceae bacterium (assembly GCA_050998615.1). GTDB lineage: Bacteria > Actinomycetota > Actinomycetes > Propionibacteriales > Nocardioidaceae > JBPCQA01. The sequence goes on along the minus strand of JBPCQA010000039.1, from coordinate 6,113 downwards.
ATCCCGGGGCTGTTCGTGATCGGTGAGGCCAACTTTTCCGATCACGGCGCGAACCGGCTCGGCGCCAGCGCTCTAATGCAGGGCCTCGCGGACGGCTACTTCATCCTGCCCGCCACGATCAACGACTACCTGGCCTCCGGACCCTTCGCGCCGGTCGAGGAGACTCACCCTGCCGCTCAGGAGGCCGTCTCGGGGGTGCGCGCCCGGATCGACACGCTGCTGTCGATCAATGGTGAACGCACCGTGGACGCCTTCCACAAGGAGCTTGGCGGCATCATCTGGGACCATTGCGGCATGGAACGCACCAAGGAGGGCCTGGAGAAGGCCATCGCTATGGTGCGAGAGCTCAAGGAGGAGTTCTGGCGCAACGTGAAGGTCACCGGCGAGAACGAAGAGCTCAACCAGACGCTGGAACGGGCCGGCCGGGTGGCGGACTTCTTCGAGCTCAGCGAGCTGATGTGCATCGACGCGCTGCACCGCGACGAGTCGTGCGGCTGCCACTTCCGGGTCGAGAGCCAGACCGAGGACGGCGAAGCGCTGCGCGACGACTCGGCCTTCGGTTATGTCGCTGCCTGGGAGTTCCCCGGCGCCGGAAGCACACCCGTGCTGCACAAGGGAAGAGCTCTGGTTTGAGTACGTCGAGATGACGCAGCGGAGCTACACGTGAACATCACCCTGCGCGTATGGCGTCAACAAAGCGCGCAAGCCGATGGTCGGATGGTCCCCTACGGCGTTGAAGACGTCTCGCCTGACATGTCGTTCCTGGAGACGCTCGACGTGCTGAATGAACGACTCACGGTGGCCGGCGACGATCCGATCGCCTTCGACCACGACTGCCGCGAAGGCATCTGCGGCATGTGTGGTGTCGTGATCAACGGCATCGCGCACGGCCCGGAGGCGGCCACGACGACCTGTCAGCTGTACCTGCGCAGCTTCTCCGACGGCGACGTCATCGATGTCGAGCCATGGCGGGCGAAGCCATTCCCGGTGATCAAGGACCTCGTCGTCGACCGGGCCGCGTTCGACCGGATCATCTCGGCGGGTGGCTTCATCAGCGCGCCCACCGGCGCCTCTCCCGACGCCAACGCGGTGCTCGTATCCAAGAAGCAGACCGACCACGCGTTCGACGCGGCGATCTGCATCGGCTGCGGCGCATGTGTGGCGGCCTGCCCGAACGGGTCGGCGATGCTGTTCACTGGCGCCAAGATCACCCACCTCGCGATGTTGCCGCAGGGTCAGCCGGAGCGGGCCTCGCGGGCATTGGCCATGATCTCCCAGCACGACGCCGAGGGCTTCGGTGCCTGCACGCAGATTGGTGAGTGCACCGCGGTCTGCCCCAAGAGCATCCAGCTGGACGTGATCTCGCAGTTCGATCACGACGTTCTCTCCGCGCTCTTCCACGGCGACGCCTGATGCGGGGCAGAACCGCAGGGATGGCCGAGTGATCGACGCGGTCGTGTTCGACCTGGACGGTGTCCTCATCGACTCCGAACCGGTCTGGGAGGAGGTGCGCCGAGGGCTGGTCGATGAACGAGGTGGTCGATGGCCCTCGGACGCGCAGGATCGCCTGATGGGCATGAGCACGCCGGAGTGGGCGCGTTATCTCAGCAAAGAGCTTGCCGTCAGACTGCCTCCCCCGCAGGTCGCGACCACGGTGGTGGATCGGATGGCTGCCCGCTACAGGAAGAACCTGCCGCTGATGTCCGGCGCCACTGCCACGCTTGACCGGGTTGCGGAGCGATGGCCGCTCGCGCTTGCCAGCTCCTCTCCCCGGGCGCTCATCGACACGGTGCTCGCGACAGCCGGCTGGGCAGCCTTGTTCAACGTCACTATCTCGACGGAGGAGGTTGGCAACGGCAAGCCAGCCCCCGACGTCTACCTGGCCGCGGCTGAGCGGCTCCGGGTGGCGGCGCATTCATGTGTGGCGGTTGAAGACTCCAGCAACGGGCTGCGATCAGCAGCCACGGCCGGTCTACGACTCGTCGCAATCCCCCAGCCGCGCTATCCGGTGGAAACGGACGCTCTCGCGGGTGCACGGGTGCTGGGCAGCCTGGTTGACCTCGATGTGTCGCTTATCGAGTCGATCCGGTAGCAGTGGACAGCGGCGATCTCCGACAGGGCAGTCAATGACTCGCATCCCAGGCCGCTACATCTCCACGATGCTCCTCGGCGGCCACCACTAGGTGTCTTCGGGTGCTGGGCGTCTGTCGTCGGTGATCAGTCTCGCGCTGCGACCGCGGGTGATGAAGCTGAACGACCAGCGGACCAAGACGACGATTCGGTTCTGGAAGCCGATCAGGTACCAGAGGTGGACGACAAGCCAGGTGAGCCAGGCAATGAAGCCACTGAGATGAACGCCCTTGACGTCGGCCACCGCACGAGCACGGCCGATCGTGGCAAGGTTTCCCTTGTCCCGGTAGCGGAACGGCGGCGTAGGACGGCCCTCGATGCGGTTACGGACCACGGTGGCGACGTAGCGCCCTTGCTGCATGGCGACCGGTGCCACCCCGGGGAGGCTCAGCACCGCCCCATCGACGCCACGTACGCTCACCATGTCGCCGATCGCGAACACCTCCGGATGGCCAGGCAACGTTAGATCGGGCTCGACGGCGATGCGTCCGGCGCGATCGACCCCCGTCCGTGTCGCTTCGGCGAGCCGCCGCGCCAGCTGCGACGCCTCAACACCGGCTGCCCAAACCACGGTCCGGGCAGGAACGCGCACGGTCGCACCGTCCGTGCTCTGGATCGACACGGCATCCGCGGCAACATCGACGACCATCCGGCCCAGCACCGGTGTTACGCCAAGGGATCGCAGCGAGCGCGCGGCCTTCTTCGAAAGCGACCGCGGGAAGGTGGTCAGCACCCGGTCGGCACCCTCGACGAGCAGGACACGCGCGTCGCTGGGATCGATCGTTCGGAAGTCGCGGCGTACGAAGTCGTGAACGATCTCGGCGATCTGGCCGGACATCTCCACTCCGGTCGGTCCCGCGCCGACCACCACGAACGTCAGCCAGCTGCGGCGGCGGTCGGGATCGGACTCGAGCTCCGCGGCCTCGAACGCGCCGAGAATTCGTCCGCGCAGGTCAAGCGCGCTCTCCAGCGACTTGACCTCCGGCGCGTTCTTCCTCCACTCGTCATGGCCGAAGTAGGAGTAGTGCGACCCGCTGGCGACCACCAGCGTGTCGTAGCCGACCGTCCCCGGCGCCGTGGCCAGCGTCACCCTCTGGTGGTCGAGGTCGAAGCCGGTCACCTCACCCAGCATCACCCGCACGTGCCGGTCTCGCCTGAAGATCGCGCGCAGTGGATAGGCCACTTCGCTAGGGGACAACGCGCCGGTCGCCACCTGATAGGTGAGTGGCTGGAACAGGTGGAAGTTGCGGCGGTCAACGAGCGTCAGCTCGACGGGTGCGGCACGCAGGTTCAGCGCGGTCTGGAGTCCACCAAAGCCACCACCGACCACAACGACCCGGTGCCGTCCGGCCGCGACGTCCAGTTCGGTCACGCTCCGCCCTCTCGCTTCGTTTCGTTACGATCCCTCAGGCATCAACTGATGCGCCGGCCGGTAATCTCCCGTGGAGTCGGGGCAGTGCGGCGCGTCACCACGGCGAGCCGATCTTGCGCCACTTGCGTCCACCGGTCCCTGGCTCGTTGGGGGCGGCGGCGACGCGGCTGCGGTAGACGATGTAGGGCCGCCACAGGAACCACAGCGGGTAGCTCCAGGCGTGTACGAGCCGGGTGAACGGCCACACCGCCCAGATGACCCAGGCCGCTGTCGCGTGGACCTGGTAGAGCAAGGGCGCGGTGGTCATCGCGGTCACGTCGGGTTGGCCGACGAAGAGGCCACGGAACCAAACCCCGACGGTGGTGCGGTAGTCGTACCCGGCCCCGACGAGGTTGACTGCGATGGTGGGGATGATTCCGGTCAGGATGATGATCAGCAGCAAGATCAGGGCGAGCCAGTCGACCGGCGAGGTGGTGGAGCGCACTCGGTTGATGAACAGGCGGCGGGCGGCGAGCACCGTGACACCGGCGACGACGAGGACCGCCGCGATGGTGCCCGCGATCGCGGAGAAGTAGTGGTAGACGCTCTCGGGAATGCCCAAGAAGTTGGTGAACTCGGCCGGGATTAGGATGCCCAGCACGTGTCCGCCGATGGCGGCGAATGTCGCATAGTGAAACGTCGGCGAGCCCCACTTAAGCCACCGGCGTTCCTGCAGCTGGGTGGATCGGCTGGTCCATCCGAACTGGTCGTAGCGCCAGCGCCAGATGTGGCCGAGCACGAAGATGCCCAGCGCAAGGTATGGCAGGGCAACCCACAAGAAGACTCCCCCAGCCCCCACGTTGGTCACGTCCGCACCTGTTGGCCGCCCAGGTACTCCGGCGGGGCGAACGGCTCGAGTCCGACGTCTTCGTGCGGTGGCCCGGCGTCCCAGTGCTTGCGCACCAAGGAGAGCTCGCGTCGCCTCAGCCCCGGCAGCTGGGCACAGACCGCTTCGACGATGTCGGCGTACGGCGTCTCCGCCTGGCGCAATGCCTTGCGCAGCAGCTCCAGGTCGGCACGCTGGCTGCGCAGCAACAGCTCGCCCCGCGGTGCGAGCGCGGCAAACTCCAGCACCAGTGGAAGGTAGTCGGGCAGTTCTTCGTCGGAAGGTACGAAGTCCGCGGCGCGGTAGGCGGTTTTGAACGCCAGCATCGCCATGCCTCGTTTGCGGGTGTCGCCGTAGCGGTAGTAGGTGAGATAGAGGGCGCATCGACGACGCAGGTCGAACGTCTCCACGTAGTGCTGGGCGACCTTCGTCGCGGGCTCGACCCGCAACCACGCCAGGAACCTCTGGAAAGAATCACGGCTCTGGCGTGGGGTCACCGCGGCGGCAACCTGGTCCAGTGCATCGAGCCCATCCAGGATGGACGCGGTCGGATACTGGAGGAGCACCGACGCGAGCTTGAAGGTGTTCACCTCGCTCATGCTCGGCCGCCCTCGGGAGACGGTCCATCCTCTGGGAACAGTTGCGTCGGCGCGCCGTTGCCGTCCCAGCCGAGCAGGTTGAAGTGCTCACGGCCGTCATCGGCACGGAAGGACTGGCTGCCGTCGCTGCCGCCGCCCATGCCCGGGCCACCGTCGGTGTCGAGGCTGCAGAACATCTGCTCGTGCTGGGCCATCAGCCGGCCGGCGTCCTCCGCGTGCGCCGGCGGGATCACGTAGCGGTCGTCGTACTTGGCGATCGCGAGCAGCCGGTAGAGGTCCTTGAGGGCCTCCGAGGTGGTGCCCACCTCCGTGGCGAGGTTCTCGTTCGGTTCCAGCCCCAGCTGGTCGGCGCGCATCGTGGCGCGGATTGCTGCGAGCTTGCGCAGCACCAGCCGCACCGTGTCGGCGTTTCCGGCGGTGAACAGGTTGGCGAGGTAGGAGATCGGAATCCGCAGGGAGTCGATGGTGGCGAACACCCGGTCGGGGTCTGCCTCGTCGTACCCGGCCGCATGCACGATGTCGGCCACGGGGGACAGGGGCGGGATGTACCAGACCATCGGCAGGGTGCGGTACTCCGGGTGCAGCGGCAACGCCACCTTGTGCTTGACGGCCAGGGCGTAGACCGGGGAACGGCGAGCGGCCGCGATCCAGTCCGCCGGGATGCCCTGTCGCTCCGCCTCGGCGCGCACCTCGGGATCCTCGGGATCCAGGAACGTCGAGAGCTGCGCCTCGTAGAGGTCCTGCTCGTCAGGCGTCGCCGCGGCTGCCAGCACCTTGTCGGCGTCGTAGAGAACCAGCCCGAGGTAGCGCAGCCGCCCCACACAGGTCTCCGAGCAGATCGTCGGCTGGCCGGTCTCGATACGCGGCGCGCACAACGTGCACTTCTCGGCCTTTCCGGTGCGGTGGTTGAAGTAGACCTTCTTGTAGGGACACCCCGACACACAGAACCGCCAGCCTCGGCAGCGGTCCTGGTCGACCAGCACGATGCCGTCCTCGGAGCGCTTGTAGATCGCGCCGGACGGGCAGGAGGCGACGCAGGACGGGTTGAGGCAGTGCTCGCAGATGCGGGGCAGGTAGAACATGAAGGCCTGCTCGAACTCCATCAGGACGTGTTCGTCCATCTTCTCCAGGTTGGGGTCGGCGATGG
>JBPCQA010000029.1:0-42431 GCA_050998615.1 Nocardioidaceae bacterium | reverse complement strand
TCAGCCTAATCGCCCGCCAGAACATCACCCGCCGAGGCAAACAAAACGCCACCTACCTCTCGCGGGCAAAATTGAATGAGTCAACGAATCACCCCAAGCGGGCAACTTGACATGAGTCGCCAGGATCCCAGATCGGGCACACCGAGTCGACGTACCAGACGAATCGCAGACCGACCACAGCGGGTGCAAAGATGACTGGCGTGACATCTGCGCGCGACACAGTTGAGACGTTGCTCGATCGGATCGAGGATGTCGACCAGATGACCAATGCGGTGTGCACGGTCAACCCTCGAGCCGCTGAACAGGCCGCCAGACTGGATGGGCAGAAGGCCGACCAGGGGGCTCGGGGCGCCTTGCATGGCCAGGCCGTCTTGGTCAAGGACAACATCGACACGGCCGACTTGTTGACGACCGCCGGCTCGCTTGCGCTGAGCAATGCGCCGCCGGCCGGCGACGCCCCACTGGTACGCCGATTGCGGCGGGCGGGTCTTGTCGTGCTCGGGAAGACGAACCTCAGCGAGTGGGCCAACATCCGAGACGAGCGATCGACGTCGGGATGGAGTGGCTACGGCGGGTTGACCCGCAACCCCTATGCCCTCAACCGGTCCGCGGGTGGGTCGAGCTCGGGCAGCGGAGCAGCGGTGGCGGCCCGCCTTGCGCGGTTCGCCGTCGGCACTGAAACCGACGGCTCGATTACCTGTCCGGCCGCCTACAACGGCTGTGTCGGCATCAAGCCGACGGTCGGTCTCATCTCGACCGAAGGTGTCGTGCCGATCTCCTCCTCGCAAGACACTCCAGGCCCGCTGGCACTGACCGTCAAGGACGCCGCCGCACTGTTGTCGGTGCTCACCGACGACGGCACGGACTACGCCTCACACGCCATAGAGGGGAGGCTTGCGGGCAAGCGGATCGGCGTGCCGCGCAAACACTTCTGGGGTGGCAGCCCACAGGCGGATGCGGCCGCCGAGGAGTCAATCGGGTTGCTGTCCGCGGCGGGTGCCCTCATCGTCGACAACACCGACATCGACGCGATGGTCGACTACGGCTTCGACGACGAGCTGGCGGTCATGCTGGCCGAGCTCGTGTCCGGCATGCGCGGCTATCTTGCGAGTCGGCCCGGTGACGGTCCGAAGACGCTCGCCGACCTGGTCGCGTTCAACCGTGAGCATGCCGAGGAGGAGATGGCCTACTTCGGCCAGTCGTTCTTCGAGATGGCGCTTGAGCTGCCGGCGGTCGGATCGGTCGACTATGCCAAGGCGCGTGCGGCGTGCTTGGCCCACGGCCGCGACGACGGGATCGACAAGGTGCTGCGCGAGCATTCGCTCGACGCGTTGATCTCGCCGCCCTATGGGCCGGCCGGCCCCATCGATCTGGTCAACGAAGAGCACAATTGGGGCACCACGACCCAGCCAGCGGCGATGGCCGGTTACCCGCTCGTCACCGTGCCGTCCGGGTTGGTGCACGGCCTTCCGGTTGCGGTCAGCTTTTGGGGTACGGCGGGCAGCGAGGCGACGCTGATCGAGATCGCGTGCGGTTACGAGCTGGAGCGAAACCGGGTCGGCGGCGAGCTGCCAGAGCCGACGTACCCGTCCTTCATTTGACCGCGCCTCGCGGTTCGGCTGAGCGGTGGGCTCCTCGTTGGGTCACGCGTTGAGCCAGTGACATCGCGTCGTACGGCGCCCGCACCTTGACGTCGTTGTCGAAGTAGACGTACACATCGAGGCCCTGTTGTGCCCAGCCGAGCACCTTGTCCGCCCACTGGTCGAGTGCTACGTCGCTGTAGCCGCTGGTGTAGAGCTCTTGGTCGCCGTGCAGTCGGACGTAGACCCAATCGGACGTGATCGCGTTGATCCACGGCCACCGGTTGGCCGTGTCGGCAAGCACGAGCCCCACGTTGTGTCGGCGTACGACGTCGATGGCCGCATCGGTGGCGAAGCTGGCATGCCGCACCTCCAATGCATGGCGGACGGGCTGGTCGAGCTCGGCCGCGACCAAGGCTCGATCGGCGGGGACTTTCTCGTCGTGGCGACTCGCCAACTCGGCAACCTGGGCTGTCGTGCGCGGAAGCAGCTCGAAGAAGTCGGTCAACCGGGATTCGTCGAACGTGACGACGGCCGGCAGCTGCCACAGGATCGGGCCGAGCTTGGGGCCGAGCGCAAGCACGCCCGATGCGAAGAAGTTGGCCAACGCGGTCTCGACGCCGGCCAGCTTCTTCAGGTGCGTGATGAAGCGGCCGCCCTTGACCGCGAACACGAAGTCGTGGGGCGTCTGGGCCCGCCAGTTGGCGTAGCTGGACGGCCGCTGCAGCGAGTAGAAGGAGCCGTTGATCTCGATGGAGTTGAGTCGCTCGGCGGCATAGTCGAGCTCACGGCGCTGGACCAGGCCGGTGGGATAGAAGTCGCCGCGCCAGCCGGCGTACCGCCAGCCGGAGATGCCGATGCGGATGCTCGCCATGGTGTGACGGTAGCGCCGCCTTCGACGAGCGGCCATCGGGTTCGCATGCAGGGTGGTTGAGAAGGCCGCTTCCGCGGCCTTCTCGAAACACACCTTGCGGGGGTGGCCCCGACCAGCCGGAGCAGACTGGGGACGTGGTGATACGCAAGGTAGGCGTCGAGGAAGAGCTGATGCTGGTCGACGCCGAAACCGGCGCACTGATGTCGGTCTCCCATCGTGCGTTGCGGGCGCATCAAGACCGGTCCGCCGCACTGACCGAGGCGTCCGCAGGCGACGCACAGCAGGGCAAGCAGAGCGCGGAGAGCGAAGAGAGCCAGCAAAGCGAGAACAACCACGATGACGCCGACGTAGCGGAAGTGGCCCAGGAGCTCTTCTTGCATCAGATCGAGACCGCGACCAACCCATCGGATAGCCTCGCTGATGTCGGCGACGAGGTGCGCCGGACCCGTCGATCGGCGGGCACAGCAGCTCGCGCAGCCGGCGCCGCCATGGTGGCCACCGCGACCCCGGTGTTGGGTGACGTCGATGTCCGGGTGACCCCGAAGACGCGTTATCAGCGCATTGTCGACGAGTACGGCGAGATCGGCCGCCACGCGATCGTCGGCGGAATGCACATTCACGTGGACGTGGGAGGCGACGACGAGGCGGTCGGCGTACTGGACCGGATCCGGCCCTGGCTGCCGGTCATCCTCGCGATCAGCGCGAACTCACCGTTTTGGCGTGGTGTGGACACCGGTTACGCGAGCTGGCGGGCCCAGGTCTGGGGGCGTTGGCCGAGCGCCGGACCAGCCGAGTCGTTCGGTGACTTCGCGGGCTATCGCGCGGCCACCCAGGCGCTGATCGATTCCGGAGCAGCCCTTGACCCTGGGATGCTCTATCTGGACGCCCGGCTGGCGGCGTCCTACCCCACCGTCGAGATCCGGGTTGCGGACGTGTGCACCGAGGTCGAGGATGTCGTGTTGGTCGCCGCCTTGTGCCGGGCGCTGGTCGAGACGGCCACTCGGTCATGGCGGTCGGGCGAGCCAGCTCCTGACTGGCGCAGTGATCTGCTGCGGGCGGCGCACTGGAGAGCGGCTCGCGTGGGCATGTCCGGCCGGCTCGTCGATCCGGTACGCCGGAGTCTGGCGCCGGCGCGGGCCGTCGTCGAAGGATTGATCGGGCACACCCGGGAGGCGCTGCGTGAATCCGGTGACGTCGAGGCGGTTGAGGATGCTGTTGAGCGTTTGTTGGCCAGGGGCGCCGGGGCCGCTCGGCAACGCGCCGTCGCCGAGGCCACCGGAAGTTTGGAGGCGGTCGTTTCCGACCTGCGCGAGCGCACCGAGGCCTCCTGGCACCGCTGACCCCCGCAGCCTCAGCCGCCAGCATGATGCGCGCCCGAGCTGCCGAATCGGGTGCCCAGGCTCAGCGGACTGGCAAAGGCAGCAAGAACAAGCCCGCGGAAGAAGCAGGGGCGAGTGCAAGCAGCGAACGGATAACGGTCGGTAACAGGATGTGGCACGCTCCGAGGCACCTCGCCTGAGACGCCCGCAGGTCCGGCGACCGGGACGCCGATCAGTTCGACGTCACCGATCCGCCCTGGGCGGTCGATCGCTCCCACGACGTCCGAAGCGTCCGGCGGATCAAGCGGCCCAACGGCTTCGTACGCACCGACCGAAGGGCCCTACACGCCGACCGTTCTCAACGGCGTGGGTTGCGCTGATGTGCCACTTCGATCACAGCTTCGCGAAGCGATTCGGACAGGCCGATCGGTCGTTACGGCCGTCGTGCGACTTGACGGACTGACGAAGCTGGCTGAGGGCGCCACCTACGACGAACTTGCCCTTACGCACGTGCGCACCCTCGCAGGACGCGTGCTGCCCGCGACCTACCGAGGGTGGGTCATGGGTGACAAGAACCCACGTGACGGCTCCTTGTGGGCACCAGACGGTGTTAGCGGTTCGCTCTGGGCACCAGGCGGCCGGGCACTTGTCATCGTGAGCCCTCCTCGGCTATCGCCGGATCAGGTTGGCACATCCCTTCGGACGGCGCCGCTGGTCGGAGGCAGCGTTATCTTCAGCACGGCGGGATGCTGGGTGGATCCCAGGCTCGCTACGAAGCCCTACACCGGATCTCTGGACGAGGTGCCTGGCACCGAGGCTCTCGCCGTTGCCAGAATGGACGGGTTGCATGCCTTCCCCTTCGCCGAGTTCTTGAAAACTCTCCACTCCGCTGGCTGATACGTCGTCACCGCAGCCAACGAGAACCCAAGGCTGGCTGCAGACTCGAGGGAGAGGAGGAGTGATGGAAATCGTCGCGATGACACCCGCCTTCGCTGTCGACATCGCGAGTTGGCGCTACCCGGCGCCGTACGACTGTTATGACATGGTCGGCGTGGCCCCCGACTTCTTGACGGATCCGGCGAACGGGTATTTCGCACTGGTGTCTCGCGGCCTCGAAGAGACCGCGCAGCTAGGAAGTCATGCTCGCTTGATCGGCTTCCGCTCGTTTGGAGCCGACGGTCAGGTGCCCGGAGGACGGTACGACGATTCCGCCCTCGACACCGGCGGTGGTCTGCGTCCCGACCTCACCGGGCACGGGCTTGGCCGCGAGGCGATCTCCACCGGGCTTGATTTCGGTCGCCGGACGTATGCACCTGCCGCGTTCAGGGTCACCGTCGCCTCCTTCAACCTGCGGGCTCGACGCGTCGTCGAATCGCTCGGGTTCGTTCATGCGGACCGATTCGAGGCAACCACGAACGCCATGAGCTACGACTTGTTCGTCGAGCCCGAGCGCAATAACAGCCCCACCCCATGAGGAAGCCGGTGATCATCGTCGTACGTCGAGAGCAGGTCGGCTCGATACGGAAGGCAGCCGTTTCAGCACCTCGGGGTCTGGGCGCGACCGGTCGTCGAGGGGTCAGCCGGCATAGGGTCGACCATCGAGACCCAGCTCGTCGGCGGCGAAGCATCGGGCGGCGAGTCGCTCTTCGAGCCAGCCGCGGGTGACGTCGGCGTACCAGGTCTGGTGATCACGCAGGTGCGGTGAGTGGGCCGGAACCGGCTGGGTCCGCGCGACACCCCAGAACGACCAAAGGGCGGCGAGCAGGCAATCGATCGAGCGTCCGTCGACGTCTCGGGTGAGCGGATGGTCGGCAATCAGCCGATCCGCGTCGAGCCCGTCCCCCTTGGCCGACAGCAGCACGCAGAGGAGGTCGATCCACGGTGCGCCGATGGCCGGCAAGTTCCAGTCGCAGAACCAGACCTCACCGCTTGTGTCGATGAGAATGTTGTCGTCCCGGAGATCTAGGTGAACGACACTGGCGCCTCGCAGCAGCGGCGCAGCTTCGGCGCAGAGTCGGTCAACCGTGTGCAACCAGTCGCCGTCGCCCTCCGATTCACGGATGCGTGCCAGCCGCCCGGGGTAGCCGGCCAGCAGGTCGTCTTCGGCTGGGGCGAGAGCGAGCTCTGCCGGCGGGTTGGCGAGAGCGGGAGCGATCGCGGCCAGCTTGGCCAGCACGAGATGCAGCTGGGCGAGCCGCCACGGTCTTCGCGGCGGGGCCCCGTCGACGTTCTCGAAACCGAGGATCACCCACTGCACGCCGTCGATCTGCTCGTCGAGGCTCCAAAGCAGCACCGGCGACCCGATTCCGGGGGGCAGCGCGCGTAGCTTTCGCGCCTCCTCGCGGTAGGCGTCGCTCAACGGCCAACCGTGCAGGGTGTCGTCGGCCGACGAGGCGGCCTTGACGAAGATCCGCGAGCCGGTTGCCAGGTCGAGCCGCGACGCGAAGCCGGGGGTGAACCCGGTGCCGGTCGAGTGCGCCGCGTCGACGCCCGCTCCCGCCGCTGACTCGACCACCTCGCGAACCGGTGCGGGCAGTTGCTCCCAATGCGGGCGCCGGGCGGTGGCTCGCACCGGCACGACCACGCCGGAGCGGGTGGTCACCGCGTCGCGCTGCCACGCCAGATCGGTCCGTACGGCGCCTCCGGCGTGGCCGGCGTCGCGTTGGCGGCTCGAGGTCATGGGCGCAATCCTGCCGGGTGAGGGAGCCCGACAGCCACCGGATTTACTCTGGTGCGGCTACTACTGCCCGGCGCCGGCAGGCAGGATCAGGCGTTCAGCTGGCTGGGGCGAGCTGAACGTCGGAACTTGCCGGCCACCTCAGATCGATCCGCAGGGTTGGGAAGGAAAGCTGCCGCGTGGGAGGATGAGACGGCCCACCACAGTCCGCCACGGGGTCGCGGCGGCAGCATGTCGCCGTACGCTCCGCGAACCGAAAGTCGTCAGTGCCCAAGCCCCCTCCGTCGGCCGCGCAACCCGGCAGCACCGATCCCTCAATCATCCGCAACTTCTGCATCATCGCCCACATCGACCACGGCAAGTCGACGCTGGCCGACCGGATGCTGCAGCTGACCGGTGTGGTCGACGAGCGGAACGCCCGAGCGCAGTACCTCGACCGGATGGACATCGAACGCGAACGCGGCATCACGATCAAGAGCCAGGCAGTGAGAATGCCGTGGACGGCGAGCGCCGGCGACGACACAGGGCAAGAGTTCGTGCTCAACATGATCGATACCCCCGGCCACGTCGACTTCACCTACGAGGTGAGTCGGTCACTCGAGGCCTGCGAGGGCGCGGTCTTGCTTGTCGACTCCGCGCAGGGCATCGAGGCGCAAACGTTGGCGAACCTCTACTTGGCGCTGGATGCCGATCTGCGCGTCATCCCGGTGCTCAACAAGATCGACCTGCCGAGCGCTCAACCGGAAAGGTACGCCGCCGAGCTCGCCCACATCATCGGATGTGACCCAGACGAGGTGCTCAGGGTCTCGGCCAAGACGGGCGAAGGCGTCGAGGCCCTACTCAACGAGATCGTGGTTTCGGTGCCCAGGCCGGGCGGCGACGGCTCAGCCGCGCCACGAGCGTTGATCTTCGATTCCGTGTATGACACCTACCGTGGCGTGATCACTTACGTCCGGGTCGTCGACGGCCACCTCACCCACCGGGACCGCATCAAGATGATGTCGACCGGCGCCGTCCACGAGATGCTCGAGGTCGGGGTGATCTCGCCGGAGCCGGTGCAGGCCACCCGGATCGGGGTAGGCGAGGTGGGCTACCTGATCACCGGGGTGAAAGAGGTCCGGCAGTCGCGGGTCGGCGACACCGTCACCTCGTCCGTGCACGGCGCCACCGAACCGCTGGGCGGCTACCGCCATCCAAACCCGATGGTCTACTCCGGTCTCTACCCGATCGACGGCGACGACTACCCGACGCTGCGAGACGCGCTCGACAAGCTGCAGCTCAACGACGCCGCACTCACCTATGAGCCGGAAACGTCCGGCGCGTTGGGCTTCGGCTTCCGCTGCGGCTTCCTCGGCCTGCTCCATATGGAGATCGTCCGCGAAAGACTCGAGCGGGAGTTCAACCTCGACCTGATCTCCACGGCGCCTAACGTGGTCTACCGGGTGGTGATGGAGGACGGCTCGCAGGTCACGGTGACCAACCCCAGTGAGTTCCCAGGCGGCGGCAAGATCGCCGAGATTCACGAGCCGGTGGTGCGGGCCACGATCTTGTCCCCTGCCGACTACATCGGCACGATCATGGACCTGTGTCAGACCCGGCGGGGCGCGCTGCAGGGCATGGACTACCTGTCCGAGGATCGGGTCGAGCTGCGCTACACGCTGCCGCTCGCCGAGATAGTGTTCGACTTCTTCGACGCGCTCAAGTCCCGCACCAAGGGTTACGCGTCGTTGGATTACGAGCCGATCGGTGAGCAGGTCAGTGACCTGGTGAAGGTCGACGTACTCCTGCATGGTGATCCGGTTGACGCGTTCTCGGCGATCGTGCATCGAGACGCCGCCTATTCGTACGGCGTGGGGTTGGCCCAAAAGCTCAAGGAACTCATCCCTCGGCAGCAGTTCGAGGTGCCGATCCAGGCCGCGATCGGGGCGCGGGTCATCGCCCGCGAGACCATTCGCGCCATGCGCAAGGACGTGCTCGCCAAGTGCTACGGCGGCGACATCACCCGCAAGCGCAAATTGCTGGAGAAACAGAAGGAGGGCAAGAAGCGGATGAAGATGGTCGGCCGGGTCGAGGTGCCGCAGGAGGCGTTCATCAGCGCACTCAACACGTCCGAGCCCACCGAGAATTCCCGCCGCTGACAGGCTGCGCCGACGCCACGGTGGTTGAAGACGCGCGGCTGGGGTTTTGTGTTTCGAGACGGCCGCAAGCGTCCGGCTCAACCACCGTAACTGCGGCTCAACCACCGTTTGGAGGGTTGGTCGAAGGCTTGTCAACACACGAATCGGGAGTTGACGGATGAAACTGCCGTACGGCGTTCCGGCAGCACTGCTTGGCCAAGCAGAGCTCGGGCCAGCCTGGGCCGACTGGCTTGGCCGACTGCCCGCTCTCGTCAGCTCGCTGCTGATCGACTGGGAGTTGGCCTATGTCGGGCCACCGTGGCATGGGTTCGCCTCACTCGTGGCGCCGGTGCAAACGTCCTACGGTGGCGACGCCGTGCTGAAGGTGACGTTCGACGGTGACGACGAATCGCTTCATGAGGCGGTGGCACTTCGGCACTGGGCAGGCCGCGGCACCGTCTTGTTGTTCCGTGCCGACCCCTATCGCCGGGCGCTGCTTCTGGAGCGGCTGCACCAACAAGACCTCAACCAGATGCCGGACACACAGGCCTGCAACCTCGTCGCCCGCCTGTACCGCCGACTTCATGTGCCCGCGCTGCCCCAGCTGCAGACGGTGACGTCGTACGTCGACCGGTGGGTCGACGCGCTCACCAGTCTGCCAAGGAGCGCACCGATCCCACGGCGGCTCGTCGACCAGGCCACGTCGTTGGGACGACAGTTCGTGGCCGACCCGGCCAGCACCGGCGTATTGATCCACGGCGACCTGCACTACGAGAACGTCCTCGCCGGTGATCGAGAGCCTTGGCTGGTCATCGACCCCAAGCCGATGTCGGGGGACCCTCATTACGAGCCGGCGCCAATGCTGTGGAACCGGTGGGATGAGTTGATCGCTAGCGGCAATGTTCGCGCGGCGGTGCGCCGTCGGCTCCATACTCTCGTCGATACCGCCGGGCTCGGCGAGCAGCGCGCTCGCGACTGGGTGATCGTGCGAATGGTGCTCAACGCGCACTGGTCCATAGCAGACGCCGAGCGGGCGAACCGGTCGCTCCATGAAGACGAGCGGGACTGGATCACCCAGTGCATCACGATCGCCAAGGCGGTCCAGGACTGAGCCGGGCCGTGCCACCCAACTGTGGCGTACAGGTGCTCCCACCCTCCTCGCGATTGCGGGAGATCTGCGGTTTCCGCCCCCTGAGAGTTATCGATCTCCCACAATCGCGGGTAACCGGGAGCTGTGGAGGCACTCTGGCAGATGGCCGGTGCCGGGTTTCGGCGGATGTCCGGTAGTCTGTGCAGTAACGCCCGCACAGTTCTGCCTCGGGCTACTCGTTACTCTTCCTAGAGACACGCGCCGCGCGGCTTCGGCCCGCGCCGGGCAGGACGGTCTCTCTCACACGTTCGGAGTTTCAGGCGGCACGCCCGCCTTCACCCATGTCTACTGCTGTTTACGCACCTGTTTCTGCCTCAGCTCCCTCCAAACCCGACTCCACCCCCGACTCCACCCGCGGCGCTGGACCGAGCGCTAAGCCTGGCGCGGACCCCAGGCCCCAAACCGGCCCCAGTCCGAGCATCAACCCGAGCGGATTTTGCGCACTCGGGCTGTCATCACGCCTCGATGCTGCGCTGACCAAGACTGGCATTACGGCGCCGTTCCCGATTCAGACCGCGTCCCTTCCCGACTCGCTGGCCGGTCGGGACGTGCTCGGTCGCGGCCGCACCGGTTCCGGCAAGACCCATGCGTTCGTGCTTCCCATTCTCGACCGCCTCGCCGCAAGTCAGACGACGCGCCGCCCGGGCCGTCCGCGAGCGCTCATCCTCGCGCCGACTCGCGAGTTGGCCGCCCAGATCGACGCCACCATGAAGCCCCTTGCCCGGGCCATGGGCTTCAAGACCCTTACCGTGTTCGGCGGGGTGGGGGCGCAGCCTCAGATCACGGGTTTGCGCAACGGCGTCGACGTGCTGGTCGCCTGCCCCGGCCGGCTGGCCGACCACCTGCAGTCCGGCCACGTGCATCTCGACTCAGTCGAGATCACCGTGCTCGACGAGGCCGACCACATGGCAGACCTCGGCTTCCTTCCCGTCGTACGACGTCTGCTGGACCGCACGCCGCGCGACGGCCAGCGGCTGCTGTTCTCAGCGACGCTCGACGCCGGGGTCGACGTACTCGTCAAGCGCTACCTCTCCAACCCGGTGACCCACAGCGTGGACTCCGTGCAGTCGCCGGTGTCGGCAATGTCGCATCACGTGCTTCACGTGGGCCATGACGCTCGGCTCCCGGTCCTCGTCGATCTGACCTCGGCGCCGGGACGCACGCTTGTGTTCACGCGCACTAAGCACGGCGCCAAGTCGCTGGCAGGCAAGCTCACCGCGGCTGGCGTGCCCGCCGTCGAGCTGCACGGCAACTTGTCGCAGGCGGCCCGCACGCGCAATCTTGCCGCGTTCGCCAGGGGATCCGCGCGCACCCTGGTCGCCACCGATATCGCGGCACGCGGCATTCACGTCGATGACGTGGCACTGGTCGTGCACGCTGACCCGCCGGTCGAGCACAAGGCGTACTTGCACCGCTCGGGGCGCACCGCACGCGCCGGCAACGCCGGGACGGTTGTCACGCTGATGACCGACGCCCAGGTGCGTGACGTTCGCGACCTTACCCGCAAGGCGGGGGTCAAACCCACCACCACCCGGCTGTCCGTGGGACACCCGCTGCTCGACGAGATCGCTCCGGGGCAGCGCACGTTGACCATGCCCGCGCCTGGGTCAGCCGTTTCCGCGGCCAACGCCGGGCGCGGCGGCGGCCGGGGCTCACGAGGAGTTTCCACGGGCGGTTCCCGACGCCGTACGTGGTCCGCAAAGCGTCCGGAACGATCGGGACGTCGTACGTCGTCGGAGGTGCGCGGATCCTCGTCCGCCGCACCGGCCGGCCAGCGGTCCCAGGCACCGCGACGCCGTGAGGCCAGCCATGCGGCCATGGTTTCGTCCGGCTCCGGTGGGGCCGCGTCGTTCTCGTCGGCCACTCGGAGAAATCGTCGCGGCGATCGACGCGGAGCGCGCTGAATCAAGGAGCTCAGGGGAGAGCTACGAGGCCGAGGTTCTGACTTGGGGAGCCGCGCTACCGCTTGACTAGCCAACTGCTCTACGGTTTGCTGCATGGCGGATCCCATGCTGGGCGGGTCGATGCTCGACGATCGTCCGGCATCCGTCGGCGCAATGTTCTTCGATCGAGTCGACGCCACTCCTGACCGGGAGGCCTACCGTTTCCCCGTCGGCGAGCGGTGGACATCGATCACGTGGGCCGACGCGGGCGATCACGTCACGAGAATCGCGGCTGGTCTGATGGCGCTTGGCCTTGAACCCGAACAACGAGTAGCGATCTGTTCGGGCACCCGATACGAGTGGATCTTGGCCGACCTGGCCATCATGTCTGCTGGCGCGGCCACCACGACCGTCTACCCGTCCACCATGGCAGACGATGTTGCTTACATCCTTGGTGATTCGGGGTCTAGGGTCGTGTTTGCCGAAGACGACGTACAGATTGCCAAGTTGCATGAACAACGGGGCACTTTGAACGCGCTGACCAAAATCGTCACGTTCGACGGTACCCCCGATGGTGACTGGGTAATCGGGCTCGATGACTTGGAACGGCTGGGGTCCACGTTGCTCGCCGGTGATCCGGCGGCGGTGCGGGACCGAGTCGAGGCAACAAAGCCAGAAGGCCTGGCTACCTTGATCTACACGTCAGGCACGACCGGTCGCCCGAAGGGCGTGAGGTTGCGGCACTCGGCGTGGACATACGAAGGCGTCGCGGTCGACGCCTTGCGCATCTTGTCGTCCGACGACGTCCAATTCCTTTGGCTGCCGCTGGCGCATGCGTTCGGCAAGGTGCTGCTCTCGGCCCAGTTGGCGATCGGCTTTCCGACGGTGGTGGACGGCCGGGCCGACAAGATCATCGACAACCTGGCGGTGGTGCGGCCGACGTTCATGGGGGCAGCGCCGCGCATCTTCGAAAAGGCGCACAGTCGCATCGTGACGATGGCGGCGTCGGAGGGCGGACTGAAGAAGAAGATCTTCGACCGGGCCGTTGTTGTGGGCCATGAGGTCGCTCGGCGTCGGCGTACCGGGGAGCGGATCCCGGCCGCGCTGGCCGCCCAACATAAGGTGTTCGACCAGTTGGTCTTCGCCCGGATCCGGCAGCGGTTCGGTGGCCGGTTGCGGTTCTTCATCTCCGGGGCGGCGGCGCTCAACCCCGACATCGGCGAGTGGTTCGATGCAGCGGGAATCGTGATCCTGGAGGGTTACGGACTCACCGAAACCTCGGCGGGCAGCTGCGTAAACCTGCCGAGCCGCTACAAGTTCGGCTCGGTAGGTCCTCCTCTTGCCGGCACCAGCGTCAAGGTGGCCGCCGACGGGGAGCTGCTGCTTCGAGGTCCCGGTGTCATGGACGGTTATCACAACCTCGCCTCGGCAACCGGGGAGGCGCTGCAGGACGGATGGCTGCACACCGGCGACATCGCAGAGGTGGACGCCGACGGGTATGTGCGCATTACCGATCGCAAGAAGGACCTGTTCAAGACCTCCGGAGGCAAGTACGTCTCTCCGCAGACCATCGAGGGCAAGTTCAAGGCGATCTGCCCGTACGTCAGCCAGTTCGTGGTGGTCGGCAACGGCCGCAACTTTTGTACGGCGCTGGTGACGCTCGACGCCGAAGCCCTCGACGACTGGGCCGCGGAGGTGGGGCTGACCGGCAAGAGCTATCCGGATGTTGTCACGTCACCGGCAGCTCGCGAGATGGTCGCCTCGTACGTCGACGCGCTCAACACCCGACTCAACCGGTGGGAGACGATCAAGCGCTTTGAGATTCTCGATCGTGACCTGTCCGTCGAGGAGGGTGAGGTAACGCCCAGCATGAAGGTGAAACGGGCGGTCGTCGAAGAGCACTATCACGCCGAACTCGACTCGCTCTACTCCTGACCGCTACTCCTGACCGCGAATTGCGGCAGATCTGCTGACGACACGCCGCCCACGACACGAGATTTCCCGCTATTCGCGGGTCGGGTCGGGCGGTGAGCGGGCGGGTCCGGGAAAGTCCGGGAGGGTCGGGTCGGGCGAGGGTCCGGGCTGGGTCCGGGCGGAGAAGGGGAAGGCGTCGAGGAGGCATCATGGAGTGATGCCGTCAACACTGCCCGAGGGGGAGCCAGCGCCTGATGACGGCTCGCTCCCGGCTTCCGCTCTGGCGAGTCTCGGGCGGCGGCCGTTCGGGTTCTACGTGCATGTGCCGTTCTGTGCGGTGCGATGCGGCTACTGCGACTTCAACACCTACACGGCGACGGAGCTGGGCGGCGCTCCCGGAGCGTCCCGCTCGACGTACGCCGACGCGGCCATCGCCGAGGTGCGCCTGGCCAGGCGCGTGCTGGGTGACCGAGATCTGCCCGTCGACACGGTGTTCTTCGGAGGCGGCACGCCGACGCTGCTTGCGCCGCGTGACCTGGTGCGGATCGTGGCGGCCATCGGCGCCGAGTTTGGGCTTGCGCCGAATGCGGAGGTCACCACCGAATCCAATCCCGACAGCGTCACGCCGCGCGACCTGGCCGAGCTGCGCTTAGGCGGTGTCAATCGCGTCTCGTTCGGCATGCAGTCAGCGGTGCCGGCGGTGCTCGCGGTGTTGGATCGGACTCATGACCCGTTGCGGGTGCCCGACGTGGTGTCTTGGGCACGCGATGCCGGCTTCGACCAAGTCAGCCTCGACCTGATCTACGGCACGCCGGGCGAGTCGCTGGGCGACTGGCGGGCGAGCGTCGAATCCGCACTCGCTTTCCATCCCGACCACATCAGCGCCTACTCACTCATCGTCGAGCCAGGTACGGCGCTGGCCCGGCGCGTCGCCCGCGGCGGGCTGCCCGCGCCCGATGACGACGACCTCGCCGACAAGTACGAGCTGGCTGACGATCTGCTGGCGACGGCCGGGTTGCAGTGGTATGAGGTGTCCAACTGGGCTCGCGGCCCCGGGTCCCGCTGTGCCCACAACGTCGGCTACTGGTTAGGCGCCGACTGGTGGGGTGTCGGGCCTGGTGCCCATTCGCACGTCGGGGGAGTGCGCTGGTGGAACATCAAGCATCCAGCGGCGTACGCCGCTCGGCTGGCCGCCGCCACCAGCCCGGCCGCGGCTCGCGAGCTGCTCGACGTCAACACCCGTCAGCTTGAGCGGGTTTTGTTGGAGTCGCGGCTGGCGAGCGGGTTGTGTGTCGATCTCTTGGCGGACAGCGGTCTTCAGGCTGTCCCGGATCTGATCTCGGATGGTCTAGTCGTGGCGCAGGGTGCCGAAAGTCACCGGGGAGTTCCGTCTGCCCGGGGCGGCACCTTGCGGCTGACTCGACGAGGACGGCTGCTCGCCGACGCCGTCGTACGTGCCCTGGTTTCTTGAGCCCACGCAACTGCGGTTGCTTGGCGATAATGCCGACGGCGCGGAGCGGAGAATACAGACCGGTGACGACTGGCTATGCGGGGAAGGGGGGCGCAGGCTTGCTTGTTCGTGCTGTCCGGAGAGGGAAGGGTGCATGCGGTAATTGCTTCGAGGGTGATCTTTCGGTAGTGAGTGTTGCCGATGTGGTAGTCAATCGTGATGGGTCCTGCTTGATACACGCCGACACCGGGCGGAACCACTTCGACCACAATGTCGAGGTGGCCATTTGGTTTTATTACAGCCCCCACGATGATCTTCATGTCGGCGGGTGAAGATTTCCAGGGCGGCCACCCGCGCGATACCCCGGCTCAAACGCGTGCTGAAGGAAGCGAGTTGACAATGTCGAACCTGACCACGCCGAGCGTTCAGGGTTACCTCGACGAACTGGGCCGAGCGCTACGCGACCTACCCCGTGGCCGCCGCCGGGAGATCGTGCGATATCCGCGCACACATCGATGTCGCTCTGGTTGACGCACGCGATCCGTCGCCGGCCGCACTTGCCACCATCTGGACCATCTCGGAACGCCGACCGAGATCGCCGAGGCCGCCCGCACGGAATTGCCGCCGGTCCGCTCGCGCATGGCAGGCCGAGATGTCGCGGCCGTGGTGTTGCTCCTCGTCGGTGGGGTCGTCGTTCCGGTGGTCGGCTGGCTGGTCGGCGCCGTGATGCTGTGGAGTTCGACCGCGTGGTGCGTCAAGGACAAACTCATCGCCACGCTGCTCGTGCCCGGTGGCCTTTCCACGGTCGTCCTGCTGGGCGTCTTCGGCCCTGTGGTCAGCAGCGGTTCCTGCACGGAGCGGACCGTCGTTGTTCCGGCCCGGCCGCGTGGCACGGCGTGACACGCGACGGTACGCTATGTGAATGGCCGACCATTACACGCTGAGGCTGGCACCGGGCACGCGGGCGCGGCTCAATGAGCGCGCTCGCCGCGTCGGTCTTCCCGAGCGCACGCTCGCGCAGCGCTACCTCGAGGAAGGCCTGCGTCACGATGCGCATCCGCTGGTTCAGTTTCACGATGGACCGAGTGGACGGCGTGCGAGCCTGATTGGCCGCGGGCTCGATGTGTGGGAGGTGATCGCGACGGTGCGTGACAACGACGGTTCTCTCGTGGAGGCGGCCGACTATCTGCAGATTCCAACCGGGCTAGTGGGAGCGGCAGTGTCCTACTACGGGGAGCACCGCGCCGAGATCGACCGAGAGATCGAGCTCAACGAGGCAGACTACGAGCGCGGACGCGCAGCGGCCGCCGATGGCGAGCGCGCCCTGCGTTCGTGAAGGCTCTTCTTGACGAGCAACTCTCGCCGCAGATTGCGGTGCTGCTGCGTCATCGCGGCTATGACGTAATCGCGGTCGCCGAGCGCATTGATCTCGTGGGATCAGGCGACGGGATGATCCTCGAGGTCGCAAGCAACGAACTCCGCGCTGTGGTGACGAATAATGTCAAAGACTTCCGTCCCCTGGCGGCCGAGCGGCTTGCAAGCGGTCAAGAGCACGGCGGCTTGATCTTGGTGCCCTCGTCCCGCATTCGCAGCCGCGCCGCCGTCGCCGCTCTCGCAAAGGAGATCGAAGGCGTGCTTTGCGACAACCCGGACGGGATGGCTTCAAGCGAGCGGTGGATCGGCCCGCTCGCCAGCGTGTAGTCGTGGCCGCGTGGGTGGCATGCTGCACCCGTGACAGGTGACTGTTCGACGACCGGCTTTCGACTCAGGCGATGCCGGCCTGAGTAGCTCGACGCCGAACGAGAGGAGCTGGTCGTGCACGACCTTCCAAAGGCCGGCGTCATGGTCCTGGGCCTGCATTAGAGCAGCGCGGATTGGATCTCACGACGTCGCTGCCGAGCCGGGTCGTACGCCGTACGGGTAGCCGGCGACACCTGGGGACATCGCTGCGGCCATTGCCCAGGTGCGTCGGCTCCGCGCGACGTTGCGTGGATCAGCTACTTCAGCGTCCCTGGGCAGTTCGCGGAGGTGCCCGCGGGAGCTGAGCGGCACCTGAACCGGCCGAATCTCGCGGAGGCTTTGTGCCACGATCGGGCGCATGGGGTACACGAGCGCGCAGCTCGAGGAGTTCCGCGACCGCACGGTCGATGACCTGGTGGGGCCAGACCTGAAGCTGCTGATCGTCGGCATCAACCCGAGCCTGTGGACCGCGGCGACCGGCGCCCACTTTGCCCGTCCGGGGACCGGTTTTACGCCGCGCTGTGGCACGCCGACATCACCGACCGGTCAAAAACGGCGGTCGGCCGGCAACCGGAGCGCATCGGCGGTGCGACATTGTGGGTGGTGCCCAACCCGAGCGGACTCAACGCCACGAGACCCCACGGTCGCTGGCTGCGGCCTACCGGGCGCCAGCCGTCGAGGCCGGCATCGTCAAGCCGGGGCGATGACGCCTTGGTGACCCGAGATTGCCGGTGCCGACGTACGTCGTTCTTATCCACTCGTGGTGAAGTCGATGAGCTCCTCGACCCGGCCAAGCAGGGGCGGCTCCAGGTCGGCGTACGACGTGACGCGCGCTAGGATGCGCTGCCAGGCGTGGGCGATATCGGCCTGGTCGCGATGCGGCCAGCCGAGCTGCTGACAGACGCCGTGTTTCCACTCGATGTCGCGCGGGACGCTCGGCCAGGACTCGAGGCCGAGGCGGCCCGGTTTGACGGCCTGCCAGATGTCGATGAAGGGGTGCCCGACGATCAATACACTGCCGCCGTACGGTCTCCTCGAAACGGTCGCGGCGATCCTCGATTCCTTCGATCCAGGGACGAGGTGGTCGACCAGTACGCCGACCCGGCGACCGGGGCTGGGTGCGAAGTGGCGTAGTTGCTTCCCCAGATCGTCGATGCCGCCAAGATATTCCACCACCACGCCTTCGATTCTGAGGTCATCACCCCACACCTTCTCGACCAGTTCGGCATCGTGGCGTCCCTCGACGTAGATGCGGCTGGCTCTGGCCACTCGGGCGCTCGCCGAGGGCAGCGTCCGCGACCCAGACGGCGTACGTGTCTCACTGCTTGGCGCCGCACGTGGCGCGGGGCGCAAGATGACCGGCGCTCCGTCCAGCAGGAAGCCCGGTCCGAGCGGAAAGGTACGCCGATTGCCGTGCCGGTCCTCCAGGTCGACCGTCGCAAGATCGCGGTCAGCCTTGACGATCTCGCCACACCAGCCGGTCATGACCTCCTCGATCACCAAGCCGAGGGCAGCGTCGATCTCGACCGACCGGCCATTCTTGGGGACGTGCCAATCCGAGGCGAGCACATCGGAGCCGTAGCGGTGGATGTCGTTCATGAGGAGGCCGCGGTCACGGTGGTTGAGGAGGCCGCTTCGCGGCCGTCTCGAAACCACACCTGCCCAGGCGGTGGACCGGACGCTCGCTGCCGCTGATCAACCACCGTGGCTCCCTGCTGGCTCTGACCGACCACCGGGCCAGCGCAGGTGGGCGTAGCCGCGTTCGACGGCTTGACCGAGGTGCTCCGGTGGAAAGGGCCACCCGCTCGACGGGGAGGCAGTGGATAAGCCACCCTCGTTGTCCGCGGCCGACGATGCGGCCGAGCTGTCGGTCGGAGTGCCGTCGTCACAATCAGTTGGCGACCCGGTCGAGGCGTCCGCCGTGTTGTCGACGGCGGTTGGCGAGAGTCGGTGGGCTTCGGCCAACGGGACCGGCCGGGTCGAGTCCGCGCCAATACGCAACGCATCAGACAATGGGACTCCTCGGGTGAAGAGCGACCGGATATTCCCCGCCACATCGGCGATGTCACCCCGCTGGTCGTCGACGAACGTCTTGTCGACCGCCGAGCCATGACCCGGGACCACCACCGATCTCACGGATAACAGCCCCATGAGCAGGTCCAAGGATCCGGCCCACTCCAGCGGGAAGCAATCGCTGCCAAACCCGGGAGGGCCCGACTGCTCGATCAGGTCTCCAGCGAATACGACATCGGCATCTGGCACGACCACCACGCAGTCACCATCGGTGTGTCCACGCCCTGGATGGACGAGCTCAACCACCCGATCTCCCAGATCGACGGTCGCCACCGAGGCAAACGTCCGGTCGGGCACGACGATTCGGGCAGCCGCGATCTCGGCATGTCGAGGATCGGTCTGGTCGGCACGAGCCTCCTCCTGCAAGCCGGAGGCTTCGGCCCGCAGTGTTCGCGCCGCGTCCTCGTGGGCATGCATCGACGCCTCCGGCCACTCGTCGGCGATCACCGCGTTGCCGAACGTGTGGTCGAAGTGCCAGTGCGTGTTCACCAGCGCAACAATCTCACCGCGACGCAACGCCCGCAGATGTTCCATGAGCATGGCGGCCTCAGGCTCACTGGCCCGGGAGTCGATGACCAGCATTCCACGGGATCCGGCGACTACGCCCACGTTGACGTCGTACGACGCGTAGCGCCTCACGAAGCACCGGTCGCCCACCTCGACGAAGTCGTCGCCAACCGGATAGTTCATGACGGGCAGGCTAGCGCGCGGACTTCAAGAGTCCGGCACTCCCTGTCGGCGCGGGCTCGTCACTCAGAATACGACGGAAAACCCTAGTAGAGTTAGCACTCGATCATGCGGAGTGCTAGACGGGAGGAGGCAGCATGTTGGATGACCGCAAGCTTGACGTGTTGCGCGCCATCGTCGAGGACTACGTGAGCACCCAGGAGCCGGTGGGCTCCAGAGCGCTGGTCGAGCGACACCAGCTCGGCGTTTCGCCGGCCACGGTGCGCAACGACATGGCGGCGCTCGAAGACGATGGGTTTATCACCCAGCCCCACACCAGCGCAGGTCGGATCCCCACCGACAAGGGCTACCGCCTCTTCGTCGACCGGCTCACCGATGTCAAGCCGCTGACCGCCGCTGAAAAGCGAGCCATTGCCACGTTCTTGCGTGGCGCGGTCGATCTCGACGACGTCGTACACCGCAGCGTCCGGCTGCTGGCCCAGCTCACTCAGCAGGTGGCGATCGTGCAGTATCCGACCCTCGCCCGGTCAACGGTTCGTCACGTCGAGGTGGTCACTATCAGTGAGACCAGATTGCTGTTGGTGCTGATCACGAGCAGTGGTCGAGTCGAACAGCGGGTGGTTGAGCTGCCCAAGCCCCTGGAGGACAACGTGATCGGCGATCTGCGGGCCAGGCTTAACACCGCTGTCGTCGGTCAACGGCTGGCTGAGGCCGCAGATCGCGTCGGCTCACTGCCCGAGATGTTCCACCGAGACGACAAGGCGGTGGTCGCCCAGCTCATCGCCGTGTTTGCAGAGGCCGTCGCCGACGACCGCACCGACGAGAAGGTGGCGATCGGCGGCACCGCGAACCTGGTGCGCTTCGGGGAGGATTTCGACAGGTCGATCAAGCCGTTGCTGGAGGCGCTCGAAGAACACGTCGTGTTGCTCAAGCTTCTCGGCGAGGTCACCAGCCCTCGCATGGTCACCGTACGGATCGGTCATGAGGTGGCGCACGAGGAGCTCGACGCCGCGTCAGTCGTGGCCACCGGCTACGGCCCTGGCGAGCGTGCACTCGCTACCTTGGGAGTGGTGGGGCCGACCCGGATGGACTATCCGGGCTCCATGGCCGCGGTGCATGCCGTCGCTCGCTATGTCAGTCAGATCCTGTCCGATGCGTAGGGCGCCTGCCCTGGATTGGGCATGTTTCCGTCGCACTCATCTCTCACCGAATGCTGGAGTATGACGCAAGATCTCTACGAAGTCCTCGGCGTCTCACGCGACGCGAGCCCGGAGGAAGTCAAGAAGGCTTACCGCAGGTTGGCCCGGCAGCTGCATCCCGACATCAACCCCGATGCCGGGACGCAAGAGCGCTTCAAGGAAGTAACGCGTGCCTATGACGTCCTGAGCGATCCCCGCAAGCGCGAGCTCTACGATCTCGGCGGCGACCCGCTGTCTGCCGCCAGCGCGGGAGCCGGCTTCGGGCAGGGCTTCTCCTTCACCGACATCATGGACGCATTCTTCGGCCAGCAACAGGGCACCCGAGGCCCGAGGCCGCGGGTGCGGCGCGGTCAGGATGCGCTTATCCGGCTCCCGTTGGAGCTGGCCGAGGCGGCGTTCGGCGTCTCGAAGGATGTCAAGGTGGACACCGCGGTGACGTGCACGGTGTGTGGCGGCGCTGGCACCGCACCGGGCACGAGTCCCCGGCAGTGCGATACCTGCCGCGGCCGTGGTGAGCTTAGCCATATCCAGCGGTCGTTCCTCGGCGAGGTGCGCACCATGCGGCCCTGCCCGACCTGCCGTGGCTTCGGCACCGTCATCCCCGATCCCTGTCGGGAGTGTTCCGGGGATGGCCGCATCCGCGCCCGCCGGGCCATCAACGTGAAGATCCCGCCCGGGGTCGACACCGGGATCCGGGTCCAGCTGTCCGGCGAGGGAGAGGTCGGTCCGGGCGGTGGCCCCGCCGGTGACCTGTACGTCGAGGTGGACGTGGCGCCACACCCGGTCTTCAGCCGCGAGGGTGACGACCTGCTGTGCTCGATCAGCGTGCCGATGACCGCGGCGGCACTCGGCACCCATGTCGAGCTCCCGACGCTCGAGGCCGATCTCGCTGCCGCAGCCGACTCGGCCGTCGAGCGGTCGATGGGGTTGGCAATCAACCCGGGCACCCAGTCCGGCGAGCAATTCGTCGCCCGCGGACGCGGGGTGCCGAGGTTACGCGGCACCGGCCGTGGAGATCTCGTGACCACGGTGCTGGTGGAGACGCCCACCAGGCTCGATCAACAGCAGACCGAGTTGTTGCAGCAGCTGGCCGTGCTCCGCGATGAGGAGAATCCGACGGTGTCCCCCGAGACCCGGCACAAGAGCGTCTTCGACAGGTTCAAGGACGCCCTCGGCGGCCACTGAGACTTCGCGGCGGAAGAAGTTGCCGGCTCGGCGGGAAATTGCTGTCGGGTCGGCGACGCCGCGTGGTCATGTGAGGTTTACAGGATGGCGCAAGCAGTGTCGTTTGCCTCTTGAAACCCAACGAAGGAGCGCCAGATGACCGAGCCAGACCGAGCTCTAAGAGAGGAAGACTGCCTGTTTTGCCGGATCAGCTCGGGGGAGATCCAGGCGGACCGGGTGGCCGAGTCGGAACATGCACTGGCATTTCGCGATCTCAACCCGCAGGCACCAACCCACGTGCTGGTTGTCCCGAAGGTCCACAGCGCCACGCTGCCGGACCTCGCGCTATCCCATCCCGGCGTCGCGATCGAGGTCTTGACCCTGGCCCGGCAGGTGGCTCACGCCGAGGACATCGAGGGCGGCAACCGACTGGTCTGCAACAACGGTGCCGGTGCGCAGCAGACCGTCTTCCACGCCCACGTCCACGTGCTCGGGGGTCGCACCTTCAGCTGGCCACCCGGCTGAGCGCTGGCTCGCCGGCCCTCGCATTCCGGCTGGCTGCGTTCTCGTCCGTTCAGCGCACTCCCCGATGTGCGTTCCTCCTCGGGATGTGCGTTCCTCCTCGGCCTGGACATCCGGGCGCGAATGACCCGCTCCCTTTCCAGCGCCCCGCCCAGCGCGGGCTCTAACATGGGCCATACGATGACAGAACAGTCAATGCCACGACACACGATCGTGATCCCAAACAGTGTGCCCGTTGTCGCCGTGCTAGGTCCGCGCGATGAGTTCTTGGGCATCATCGAGAATGAGTTCGACGCCGACATCCACGTCCGCGGCAACGAGGTGAGCCTGGCCGGCAGCCGCGGCGAGGTGGCGTTGGTGGAGAGGCTTTTCGATGAGCTCGTCACCATGGTTCGCACCGGTCAAGGTTTGACCGGCGAGACGGTGGAACGAGTGATCGGCATGCTACGCGCGGAGACTAACGAGCGACCCGCTGACGTGCTCACGTTGAATATCTTGAGCAACCGCGGTCGCACGATCCGACCCAAGACTCTCAACCAGAAGCGCTACGTCGACGCCATCGACAAGCACACCGTCGTCTTCGGTATCGGCCCGGCCGGCACCGGCAAGACGTACCTGGGGATGGCCAAGGCCGTCCAAGCCTTGCAGAGCAAACAAGTCAACCGGATCATTTTGACGCGCCCCGCGGTTGAGGCGGGTGAGCGATTGGGCTACCTGCCGGGCACTCTCAGCGAGAAGATCGACCCCTACCTGCGTCCCTTGTACGACGCGCTGCACGACATGCTCGACCCCGACACGATCCCGAAGCTGCTGACTGCCGGCACTATCGAAGTCGCGCCGCTGGCCTATATGCGCGGCCGCTCTCTCAATGACGCGTTCATCATCTTGGACGAAGCCCAAAACACGTCGC
This sequence comes from Nocardioidaceae bacterium, assembly GCA_050998615.1. Classification (GTDB taxonomy): domain Bacteria; phylum Actinomycetota; class Actinomycetes; order Propionibacteriales; family Nocardioidaceae; genus JBPCQA01. Next base: position 19,172 of record JBPCQA010000029.1, on the reverse strand, counting down.
CTGAGCAGATGAAGATGTTCCTGACCCGGTTAGGTTTCGGGTCGAAGATGGTGGTCACCGGAGACGTCACGCAAGTCGACTTGCCCGCGGGCACCAAGAGCGGGCTGCGGGTGGTGCAAGAGATCCTCACCAGCATCCATGACGTGAGCTTTTGTTGGCTCACCGCACAAGACGTGGTGCGGCACAAGCTGGTGGGCAAGATCGTGGCTGCCTACGACCTGTACGAAGCGACTCGCAACGCCAGGCCGACCTCGGTGATCGAAGGCCGATGAGCGTCGAGGTGCTCAACGAGTCAGGCGTAGACCTGGACGTCACCGAGTTCGCCAAGCTCGCGCGATTCGCCATGAGCCGCATGCGCATTCATCCCGAAGCCGAGTTATGCCTAAAGCTCGTCGACGAGCCGACGATGGCACAGTTCAACGAGCGCTTCCTTGACACGCCCGGGCCGACCGACGTGCTGTCGTTCCCGATGGACGAGCTTAGACCTGCTCGCGATGGCGAGTCGGCAGTCGAGGGCATCCTGGGTGACATGCTGCTGTGTCCGTCGTACGCGATGGCACAGGCGCCCCGGTTTCACCGCACCGCCGACGCCGAGCTGCAGCTGTTGACGATTCACGGGATTTTGCACCTACTTGGCTACGACCACGCCGAGCCGGATGACGAGCAAGAGATGTTCGCGTTGCAGGGGCGCCTGCTTGCCGAATGGCAAGGCGTGAAGGGCGGCGAAGACGTCGAATGAGCCCGTCTGACATCTTCTTGTGTGTCATCGCGGTCCTGTTGATCGTCGTGGCTGGCCTGCTGGCAAGCGCCGAAACCGCGATCTCCGCGGTGTCGCGAGTGCGAGCCGAGGAGTTCGAGGACGAAGGACGGGCCGGAGCACGCAGGTTGCACACGATCGTCGGTGACGCGCCTCGCTTCCTCAACACCGCACTGTTGGCGCGGGTGTTATGCGAGACCACCGCAGTGGTGCTGGTGGCCCGGGTTGCCATCGTCGTGCTCTCCCCGACCTGGGTGCAAGTCGTCACCGCAGCCGGTGTGATGGTCATCGTCTCCTACATCGCGGTGGGCGTCGGTCCCCGCACGATTGGGCGGCTCCATGCCGAGCGCGTCGCACTCGTCGCGGCAACGCCTATCGCCGCGTTGACCGCGGTGCTGGGACCGATTCCGCAGTTGCTGATCTTGATCGGCAACGCCATCACTCCCGGGCGCGGCTTTCGCGAGGGTCCGTTCGCCTCCGAGGCCGAGCTACGTGAGCTCGTCGACCTGGCAGAGGCATCCCGGGTCATCGAGTCCGACGAGAGCCGGATGATCCACTCCGTCTTCGAGCTCGGTGACACGCTGGTGCGGGAGGTAATGGTGCCGCGCACCGACATCGTCTTCATCGAGCACCACAAGACGCTGCGACAGCTGATGTCACTGGCGCTGCGCAGCGGGTTTTCCCGGATCCCCGTGGTGGGCGAAGACCTCGACGACGTCATCGGGATCGCCTACCTCAAGGACGTCACCAAACGGGTCTTCGACAAACATGAGGCCGAGACGACTGAGCGGGTCGACACGGTGATGCGAGAGTCGTTGTTCGTGCCCGACTCCAAGCCCGCCGGTGAGATGATGCGCCAGATGCAGGCCAACCGCACCCACGTCGCGATCGTCGTCGACGAGTACGGCGGCACCGCCGGCCTCGTCACCATCGAGGATCTCCTGGAGGAGATCGTCGGGGAGATCACCGACGAGTACGACGTCGACCCCGACGAGGTGGAGCACTTGTCGGGTGGCGCGGTCCGGGTGAGCTCGCGGCTGCCGGTGGACGATCTGGCCGAGCTCTTCAGAGTTGAGATCGACGACGAGGACATCGAGACAGTCGGCGGGTTGATGGCCAAGCATCTCGGACGAGTGCCGATCCCGGGCGCCGAGGTAGAGTGCGACGGTCTTCGGCTGCAGGCCGAAAGCCTGGCCGGGCGCCGCAACAAGGTGGTTACCGTCGTCGTGACAGCAACCGCACCGGCCGACGTACCCGAGACAGCGCAAGCGGCCCACGAATCACCCGCCGGTTCAGACGCCGTCAGGTGAACATTTCCTCGACCGATCGGGCCGCGATCGGCCAGACCGTGCCTGAGCCTGACGCATTCCGCAGTGGTTTCGCGAGCCTGGTAGGCCGTCCGAATGCCGGCAAATCGACCTTGACCAACGCACTGGTGGGCAGCAAGGTCGCGATCACGTCATCGAAGCCGCAGACCACTCGCCACGCAGTGCGCGGCATCGTGCATCGCGCCGACGCTCAGCTGGTGCTTGTCGACACCCCCGGACTGCACAAGCCCCGGACTCTGCTCGGTGAACGGCTCAACGACGTGGTGCGCACGACATGGGCGGCCGTCGACGTGGTCGTCGTCTGCCTGCCGGTCAGCGACCCGATCGGCCCTGGGGACAGGTTCTTGGTCACCGAGCTCGCCAAGGTCGCGAGGACACCAAAGGTGGCTGTCGCGACGAAGTGTGATCTTGTCCCGGCTGAGCAGATGGCCGGTCACCTACTGGCGATTGGAGACCTCGGCGCCTCGACGGGCGTCGACTGGGCTGAGATTGTCCCGGTCTCGGCAGTCACCGGTCGCCAGGTCGGCCTGCTGACCGATCTGTTGATAGGACTGCTGCCGAGCGGTCCACCGCTTTATCCGGCAGGTGAGCTCAGCGACGAGCCAGCGGAGATGCTGGTGGCGGAGCTGATCCGCGAGGCTGCCCTCGAAGGTGTCCGCGACGAGCTTCCGCACTCGATCGCGGTGGTGGTTGAGGAGATGGGGTTGCGGCCCGGACGCCCTGAGGAGCGTCCGCTGCTCGACATACAGGCGAATCTCTTCATCGAGCGTTCCAGCCAAAAGCCGATCGTGATCGGCCGCAACGGGTCGCGGCTGAAGGGCGTCGGCTCGGTGGCGCGCCAGCACATTGAGGCGCTGCTCGGCACCCAGGTGTATCTGGATCTGCGCGTCAAGGTGGCCAAGGACTGGCAGCGCGACCCCAAGCAACTGCGCCGACTCGGGTTCTGATTCTACCTTTACTTCGTCGTCTTGTTCCAGCAGTAGCCGAACCGTTGTCCTTCGGCCCAGTTGGCGCTGGTCGGGTACGTCCAGCCGTAGGTGTATCCACCGGAGAGGTTCAGCTTGGCTGCAACGAGATGCCCGCACCGTCTCTTGCCCTCGACCCGCGTCACGGTTTCGCCGGGGTACTTGGCGCCGTCTGCGCCAAGTCGCAGCGCAGCCAGGGCGCGGTAGGTGTGCGGCTCGCTGCACATGACGAGCCGGAACTTGGCCGAGCCGGGGTCGCCCTGGGAGCAGGCGCCGTACTGGTCGAGCGCGCGGGCTTGGTCAAGGAAGTGCCGAGGGTTCGCGGGCAGATCGGCAAGCGACTGCTGGGTCCGCATCGCGATCAGGTCGCACCTTACCCAGTGTGCCCCCAGGTTGAAGCCCGCCTGATCGGGCAGGAAGTATGTCACGGTGATCCTGGATAAGGCCCGGGTTTCCGGAACGCCACCAACGAACCTGTCGAACGCTGACTGGCAGGCGGCCGAGGCCGCGTCCTGAATCGTCTTGTTGCCGATGTCGACGCCCTTCACGATGACGCTCGCAGGAAGCGTCGGCACCGCGAAGGTGAAAGCCGTGTGGGGTTTCGTGCAGGGCACCGCGCTGGAGGCGTCGGAGTAGAGCGAGGTGCTTAGATAGCTCAGCCGGTGACAAGCGTTCACCGGCGGAGCGGCTGGCGGCGCAGGCGGCGGCGCCTTAGTCGTAGCTGTGGTAGTTGACGGCGTCGGCATTGACGGGTCGGTGGCGTTTGCTTTGGTCGCCGCCGATGAGCAGCTGGAGACCAACGCTGCCAACATCACCAGCGTTACCAACATGACGGCGTATCCGGTGAACGAGCGTTGATGCGCCGAACCGGACCGCCCAGTCGTCGGGGAAGTCGTCGGGGGAGTCATCGTCCACCACTGTAAACGAGGCAAAGTCGCTCCCGCTGGAACCCGCGCTGGCCATCGATGGGATGGCTGCGCGGACTCTCAGTTCGCGTGCTCAAGGGTCACCTAACGAGACTGTCACACCGACAGCGCCGACTCGCCTCTTGCCTAGACCATGGGCGGCGACCATCTCGCGCCAAGCCGAGCCCTGCCGCCGGGCGCCAGCGTCGATGATTCGCGTTCCGGAGTTCGCGAGGCTACGCTGGAAAATCACCGGGGCGCCGTACATGTGGGAGGCTGAAGGCAGCCACCGTCACAGGCGTGACGCCTCCCTCTGGGAGAGGGCGCTTTATGACGCAGCACCATTCTCATAATGCGCCGACCTCGCGTTCGTTGGTAGCGGCGTTCACCGAGATGGCCAGCCACATCCACTCGTCGGATGACCACGAGGCGAGCCTGCGTAACGTCACCGAGTCGGCAGTGCATGCCATCGGTGGCTGTGACGCGGTCAGCCTAAGCCTGCTGGAGAAGACCGGCCCCGTAACTGTGGCTGCTACCGACGCAATGGCCTCGGCAGGCGATGATATCCAATACGCCGAGCATGAGGGGCCTTGTCTGGACGCGGCGATACAGGAGCGCTCGATCTACACCCCTAATCTGGCGGTAGACCGGCGGTGGCCGCTGTCGGCCGCCCGAATGGCCGGTGAGCTCGGCGTTCAGAGCATGTTCTCGTGCCGGTTGGCTCTGGGTTCGGCACCACGAGAGACGCTGGGCGGCATCAACATGTATTCGACCCACGTCGACGGGTTCACTGACGACGACCAGATGCTGGCCATCTTGTTGGCGTCGCTGACCACTGTCGTGTTCGACGCCTCGCGACGACAAGCCAGCCTGCGAGCCGCTATCGAGTCGCGTCGAGTGATCGGCGAGGCGGTCGGGATCTTGCGCGAGCAGAGCAATGTGTCCAGCGAGGAAGCGTTCGAGATGCTCGTGCACGCCTCCCAGCGGATGAACGTGAAGCTACGCCGGCTGGCCCAACAAATCACCGAGGGCTCAAGGCTGACATCAAGGTAAGGCGCCCTACTGCTGCTGCGTGCAGCGATGAACGGTCGGCTGCGGCTCATCCGCACCGATGTTCGGTTGGCGACGACGCAACTTGGACGACCCCGGCGCTGGTGTGTCAACGCCGGGGCCTGATCCCGTGCTCGTCCGGGCGAGCGGGGACTATGCCCCCTCGGTGCCCCATTCTGGCGGGGTTAAAGCCTGCGTAGCCGGCCGGTCTGGCAGATCTGTCACCTTCGTCTCATCCCTGTCACAGACCATAGGCATTGTGGCTGAAGGTCCATCGCGTGTTGAGCAGCCATCCCAACGACGATGTTCAGCCGTAGGCGAGGTATGGCGGGCACAATGGGTCCGTGAGGCTCTACCGTGACGAGGCGATCGTCCTGCGCACCCAGAAGCTGGGAGAGGCCGACCGGATCATCACGTTCTTGACCCGGTCGACAGGACGCGTCCGGGCGGTGGGAAAGGGTGTGCGGCGTACCAAGTCTAAGTTCGGCTCCCGACTCGAGCCGTTCATGCACGTCGACGCCCAGTTCGCGCGAGGCCGCACCCTCGACGTGGTCACCCAGGTGGAAACCCTGTCACCACTCGGCCAGGTCATCGCCGGCGACTACGCCCGCTACACATCCGGCACGGCCATGCTCGAAACCGCCGAGCGGCTCGTCGCGGAGGAGATGGAGCCCGCGCTCCAGCAGTACCTGCTGCTGCTCAGTGGGCTGCGGGCGCTCGTGGCCGGCGAGCATGACGCCCCCTTGGTGCTTGACTCGTTCCTGCTACGGTCGCTGGCGATTGCCGGCTACGCGCCGTCGTTCGACCTCTGCTCGCGCTGCGGTGAGCCGGGACCACACCGCAGTTTCAGCGCTGATTCCGGCGGCATGCTCTGCGCTTCGTGTCGAACTCCCGGCACGGCGAACCCGCCGCCGGAGGCAGTTGCCTTGCTCGGTGCGCTGCTCGCTGGCGACTGGACCACCGCGGAGGCGGTGGAGCCGCGTTATCGCAGACCGGCCAGCGGAATCGTGGCGGCCTACCTGCAATGGCACCTGGAACGCAGCCTTCGCTCATTGGTGTATGTCGAGCGCTAACGGGCCGACATGACGACTAAGAGCCCGCGGGCTCTAAAGCCCCTGCCTTGTTCAACCGGTGCCGTCGCGACGTCGCCCGCATGGGTACGCCGGCTGCCTGCCGACGCTGCGAGCACCGAGAGGTGTCACAGTGTTGGCGTGACGAAGGACGCCTACGCGGCACCGCCTGCCCTGCCCAGCGCGCTGATTCCACGACACATCGCGCTGATCATGGACGGCAACGGCCGGTGGGCCAAGCAACGGGGATTGCCGCGCACGGCGGGTCACGAGCGCGGCGAGGCGGCGCTCTTCGACGTCGTCGAGGGGGCCATCCAAGCGGGCGTGAAGTGCATCTCGGCGTACGCGTTCTCCACGGAGAACTGGAAACGCTCCCCCGAAGAGGTGCGCTTCTTGATGGGCTTCAACCGGGACGTGATCCGTCGGCGACGCGACGAGATGCACGCCCTGGGTGTGCGAGTGCGCTGGGCGGGTCGCACCCCCCGGCTGTGGTCGTCGGTGATCAAGGAGTTGGAGATTGCCGAGGAGATGACGCAAGACAACGACGTCTTGACGCTGACCATGTGCGTGAACTACGGCGGCCGCGCCGAGATCGCCGACGCGGCTCGTCGGCTTGCCCAGCAAGCCGTCGACGGGCGCATCCGAGCCGACAAGATCGACGAACGCGCCATGACCAAGGCGCTCTACGTGCCGGAGCTCCCAGATGTCGACATGCTGCTGCGAACGTCGGGGGAGCAGCGGTTCAGCAACTTCATGCTGTGGCAGGCTGCCTATGCCGAAATGGTCTTCATGAACGTGCTGTGGCCCGATGTCGATCGGCGCACACTCTTCGAGGCGATCGACATCTACGCACGCCGCAACCGCCGCTACGGGACAGCTTGAAGCAACTCGTGGATTCTCTCGGCTTGTGGCTGAAGCTTGGCGTTTCCCCGGAGCCAGATACGTTCAGCCGCAGGCGACAAGTCAGCGCGATCTGGATGCGTCGGCGCAGGTGGCGCAGGTGCCGAAGATCTCCAGGGTGTGCTCTAGCTCCGCGAAACCGTGCTTCTTGGCGGTATTGGCGGCCCATGTCTCCACGGCTGGACCTTCGATCTCGACCGTCGAACCGCAGCCACGACACACCAGGTGGTGATGGTGTCCGATGCTGCATTGGCGGTAGACCGACTCACCCTCCGGCGTACGCAAGACGTCGATCTCGCCCGCATCTGCGAGCGCTTGCAGCGTGCGGTAGACGGTGGTGAGCCCCACGTCTTGGCCCTGGTGTCGCAGCAGCGCGTGGATTTCCTGCGCACTGCGGAACACCTCGACGCCGGCCAGGGCAGCGACGACCGCCCTGCGTTGACGAGTCGGTCGAGCGCCGATCGATGTGGTGGTGGCCATGGGGCTCGGACTCCTTGTCAGTGCTCGTCGTAGTGGTCGCCGTGCATGGCGTGACGATGCCCATCATGCACGTAGTCGACATGGTCGCCGTGTCGCACGGCTGGGTGGCCACACTCGTCGCCATGTTCGTGGCGGTGAGTTTCCGGTACGGCGGTGTGCGGCAGCTCGTCGTCGCCCACCACGAAAGGTTCCCGGCGTCGCCGGTGGTAGCGCAGCAGGCTTCCCACCGGCCACGCGGCGACGAACCCCGCCAAGGCCATCAACACTATGCTCGCGCCGGGCGCCACGTTGACGTAGAAGCTGGTGACCACACCGCCGACGGAGGCGGCCGCTCCGAGCACCATGGCCACGAGCATTGTCAGCTTGAAACCCTTGGACAGCTGCTGAGAAGTCGCGACGGGCACGACCATCAACGCGCTGACGAGCAGCAGTCCGACCGTGCGCATCGCCACCGTGACAGTCACCGCCGCCATGACCGAGGTCATCAGGTTGTAGACGCGAACGTGCATTCCGGTGACTTTGGCGAACTCCTCGTCCTGGCACACTGCGAAGAGTTGCGGCGCGAACCCCACGGCGACAAAGATGACCACCGCTGCCAACGCCACCACCGTCCAGACGTCGGAGGTGGACACCGTGGTGATCGAGCCGAACAGGTAGTTCTCCAGCGTCTGGGCGCTGCCGCCGGCGAGCGTGGTCACCATGACACCACCGGCGATGCCGCCGTAGAAGATCAGCGCCAGCGCGACATCCCCACTGGTGCGGCCCCGCTCGCGCACCAGCTCGATCAACACCGCGCCCAACGTGGTGACGATCACCGCCGTCCAGACGGGGGAGTGGCCGGTCAGCAGACCGAGCCCGACTCCGGTGACGGCGATGTGCCCGATCCCGTCACCCATCAGCGCCATCCGCCGTTGCACCAGATAGGTGCCTACCGCCGGCGCGGCCACGCCGGTGAACAGGGCCGCAAGCAGGGCCCTGACCATGAAGGAGTACTGCAGAATCGTCACAGGTCCCACCCCGCCTTCAGGCGCAGATGCTCGGCGGCCCGGTTGAGGTGATGGTGATCATCGAAGCCGTCGAGGGTCTGTTCGTCGGGCGGCGGGCCGTCGTACGAGACCCGACCGTCGCGCAGCACCACCGCGCGGTCGATGAGGTCAGCGAGTGGCCCGATCTCGTGTAGCACGACAAACACCGTGGTGCCGCCGGCCACAAGCGGCCGAAGGGTCGTCGCGAGCGCGAGTTGGTTGTGGCGGTCCACTCCCGCGTTGGGCTCGTCCAGCACGAAGAGCTCAGGCTCGCCAGCCAGCGCACGGGCGATCAGCACGCGTTGTTGCTGCCCACCCGAGAGGTGTCCGACCACCTCGTGTTGCATCTCCTGGAGTTCGACGGCGCGAATCGCCCGTCGGACGGCGCATCGATCCGCCTGTCGCAGCGGCATCAACGGCTTTCGGCGCGACAGCCGGCCAGCGGCCACGACCTCCGTGACAGTGGCCGGCACACCCGAGCTCGCGGTCTGCCGCTGCGGGACGTAGCCGACGCGCTTCCAGTCGTGAAAGCGGCCGAGCGGTGTCTCGAACAGTCGTACGTCGCCGCGCACCCACGGCGTGAGCCCCATCAATCCGCGCACCAGGGTCGACTTGCCTGAGCCGTTGCTGCCGAGCACGGCGACCACCTGCCCGCGCCGCACCGACAGGTCGATTCCGCGAAGCACCGGCCGGCCGCCGAGTGCGATGCTCCCATCCGTGACCTGCACGACGTTGGTCATGTGCAACCGTTCGACTGCTGCAACGCCGACAGATTGCGGCGCATCAGCGAAAAATAGTTCTGCGTGGAGTTGGCGCTGGACAACCCCTCGATGGGGTCGAGCACGCTGGCCTTGACGCCAAGGTCCGCAGCGAGCGAGTCGGCGTACTTCTTGGTGCCGAGCACTTCGGAGAACACGGTGGTGATGTGGTCTTGGCGGATCAGGGTCTGCAGCTGGGCGATGTGGTTGGGGCTTGGCTCGGCATCGGGGCTGAGCCCAGCGATCGGGATCATCGTCAGGCCGTAGCGTTTGGCCAGGTAGCCGAACGCGGCATGACTGGTGACGAATACGGCCCGTCGGCAATGCGCGAGACCGGTCTTGAACTGCGAATCCAGCCTCAACAAGTCACGGACGAGTGTCTTCGCGTTCGCGTCGTATGCCGTCGCGTGTGCCGGCGCTGCCTTGGCCGCATCGGCGGCGAACTGACGCACGATCGGGATCAACAGCGTGGGATCTTGCCAGATGTGCGGGTCACCCGGCAGGTCCGACTCCGATGCGGCGCCGGTGTCCTGCAGCGGTGTCACCGTGGTGACGTCGAAGGCCTGCTTGGGCGGATTCTGAGCCACGGCGGCGTCGACCGAGGGTTGGAAACCCGACTCGTAGATGACGATGTCGGCCACGCTGATGTTTGCGACCTCCTGCGGCGTCAGCTCGAGATCATGCGGTTCGACGCCGGGGCGTGTCAGGTCTGTGACGGTGCCGTGACCGCCGAGGACGCGCTGGGCGACGTACGCGTAGGGATAGAACGCCGCGACGACGTGCGGACGGGGTCCGGTTTCGCTGGCGCCGGCGCCGTTGCAGGCAGCGAGCAGCGGTGTGAGCAGTACGGCGATTACCGGCGCCTTCAGCTGCAGCCTCATGAAAACCATTGTCAACTAAGGTGAAAACCATTGTCAACTTGGATTGGCCGTGGTGAGCGACAGGTTCCGACGCTGAGCTCGCCCCAGCCGGCTGAGCGCCTGATCGCTGTTCCCGGGAGGGGGACTCCCACACGAGTCACAACCAGCGACCCTCGGCCGGGTAGGCTCCCACGGGTGACCAAAGCCGCCGCTGATCGCCTGTTCGTCGAGCCTGGGCTGGACTGGCGCCCGGTTTCGCCGAAGCTGCTCACCGAGAGGCGTCTGCCAGTGCTCGTCGGCGCGATTGTTGGAGTCGGCCTCATCGTCGTAGCGCTGCTCGCACGATCGGCAGGCGCATCGGGCGCATCCCTTGCGCTCGGCATTCCCGGCCTGGTCATTGCACTGGTGGCAGCTGGGCTCTGGATCGTCGTACTGCCCAGAATCGTCTCCTCGTGGCGGTACGCCGAGCGCGAGCAGGACCTGTTGGTCAGCCATGGACGCCTCAACAGGCACCTAGCCGTGGTGCCCTACGGTCGGATGCAAGTCATCGAGGTCACCGCGAATCCGGTGTCCAGCCATCTTGGCATCGCCACGATAACCCTGGTCACCGCATCAGCGAAGACGGATGCGCGCATCCCAGGTTTGCCGGTTGATGCCGCGCATCAGTTACGGGATCGGCTGGCCAGTAAGGGCGAAGCTTTGTCGGCCGGGTTGTGAGGCAGATGAGGCGAGACGCCGAGCACGAAACCGAAGTCGACGACGATCCCGCCATCGCCGCGCAGCCTGAACTGCGCAAACTCCATCCACTGACCCCCATCCTGGCTTCCTGGCGGCCCGCTGGCATCGCGATCGCGGTCGCACTTGGCATTTTCCGCGACGACCTCGATCGGCTGAGGTGGGTGTGGGACGCGTTGCATGGCGACGTTGCCCTGGCCACGTTGGGGATCGCGCTCGCCATCATTATCGTCATCGGGGTGATCAGCGTTGTCGCAGCTTGGTTGTCGTGGCGGGTCACTGGGTTCGCGATAGTCAGCGATAACGGCCCCGCGACCCTGCTGTTGCACCGCGGCCTGGTGGTACGAAGTCGCCGGCAAGTGCGGCTGGCGCGCGTTCAATCAGTTGACGTCAACCAGCCGTTCATTGCCAGGCTGTTCGGCCTTGCCGTGGTGCGGCTGGACATGGCGGCGGGTGACGACGCTTCGGCCGATCTCGCTTACCTGACGGCGGATGAGGCGTGGCGGCTGCGGGACGAGATCTTGCGATACACCGGCAGCGCATCCGATCGCTCTTCCGAGACGCCAGGATTTACTGCAGATCGAATGGTGGCAAGGGTGTCGTTGGCGCGGCTGATCAAGGCGAGTCTGCTCGAAGGCGTCGGCTACTGGGTGCTGACCATCTGTTACGTAGTGGGCGTCATCGTGGTCGGAGTGGTGTTTGGAGGTGCCGCCTTGCTTGCCGGCATTGGTTTCTTTCTGCCGATTGCGTTAGCGCTGGCGGCCGACGTACGACGACGGGTGCTGTCGGTGCTTCGTGACGCGCACTTCACGCTGACTCGCACGCCAACCGGTGTTCGTGTCAGCGCGGGTCTCACCTCGACGACCAACCGGTCAGTCGCCCTTGACCGGATCCAGGGGATTCGCCTCGAGGAGCCATTCTTGTGGCGCAAGCTCGGCTGGGCGCGGGTGACCGTCGACGTCGCCGGCAGCGTCGCCGACAAGCACGACAAGAGTGGCGCCGGCGCGAACTCGCTGTTGCCGGTGGGTGGCCGAGCCGAGGCGATTGCCCTCATCGAAGCGGTGGTCGGCGCAAACGTTGAGCCTCCGGACGTGACGGGGCCCGGTCCGCGGGCGAGATGGCTCGACCCTTGGGGATTTCGCTTCCTGGGGGTGGCGCTGATGGACGGCGGCGCGCTCTCGGTGCACGGGCGGGTGCGGCGCACTCATGCCTACGTGCCTTATGCACGCGTCCAAAGCGTGTCGGCTCATCAGGGCATGATGCAGCGGGCGTGCCAGGTGGCGACCGTTTGGCTGGACGTTCCGACAGGTGGCCAGCGGTGGGGCGGCAAGCACCAAGACGAGGCGAGTGCTGCGGCGCTCGTCGAACAGCTTTCGGCCCGAGCACGACACCATCGCTTGCCAGTACGCCGTCCGCCTACCGACCGGCTGCCGAGCGAGACGCCGATCCTCGTGTCCGGCGTCGCCGGCGGCCCAAACGCGGCAACGAACGCGCCGTCCGTCGGCCCTTGACTTGCGGCGCAGGAGCGGCCGAGTTTCTCATAGCCATCCCGTGCCGCGGCCGATGGCGGCGGCGACCACGATGACGAGCATGGCCGCGCGAATCAGCTGCGCGCCGGGCGTGAGCACCGGCCATGAGATGACAGCCAGCCATAACACGAAGAGCGCGATCAGGGCGAATGCCGGCAGCCCCGCCCAGAGCGGGCCGGCGAGACCGATCAGCATCAGCAGCAGCATCACACCCGGAATCACCAGGGGCGGCAGCTGCGACATCCGCACCAACGCCCCTCGGCTGCGTTCAGCGATCGCCGCGTGCCTGCTTGTGCTGGCCGGAGCCTGGCCGCTCCGGGCCGGCCGGCTCCGAGGCTGTCCCTGCTGAACCCGCGTGGTCCGCTTCGGCTTGCTCGATCGACGAGGAGTTGGCTTCGCCACGACCTCAGCCTATCCAGGCGACTCAGCCACCTAAGTGACCTCCTCACCACCGTGGAGGCCGGGCTATTGCGGCACCTGCTCGACTAGTCCATGATGTCCGTGGGGCAGTTCTCTACTCTTGCGTGAGGCCTCGCGTCTTAGGCGAGCTGGATGTCAAAGGTGGTCAGCATGGCAGGTCGCAGTCGCCCGTGGAAGCTCATCATGCCGTTGGTCGCGGTTTTCGCGTTGATCATCGGGGTGGGCGCCTTCTTCGTGGTCAAGGGAAGCGTCGCAAACGAGAAGCAAGAGGCAATCAATGAGCATGGCTCGAAGCAGATGGCCGAGGCGCTAGACCGCAATCCCAGCCTGGCCAGCCATCGGCTTCCACTCGCCTATGTGGCCGAGAAACTCGACCAGAATGGCGGCGAAGCCAGCGGAGAGATCCTCAACGGCCCTTCCCAGCAGGAATACGACCAGCGAGCCTATCCGCACACATATATCGCGCCCCAGCAGCAGACACTGGCGGCGCAGGCCTTCACCGCCGCGAACCTGCGCGGCAAGACTGCCTCAGGTCAGGCACTGCTCCGCCAGACGCAGGGCACTGCCAAGACCCAGACATGGACCCCGCTCGGCCCTGACGGCGGCCTTCAGGCGCCGGAAACCACCTACACCGGCACCCCGGCGATTGTCTCGGGTCGGACCTCCTCGCTCGCGGTCGGCACGCCGTGCAGCGCGACCTCCTGCGTGTTGTACGCCGGCACGGCAGGTGGCGGCGTCTGGAAGACCACCAGCGCCATGTCGGCCACCCCACGCTGGTCTCCGATCGGCGCGGACATCCCGTCAAACGCGATCGGGACCGTCTACATTGCTCCCAATGGTGACCTGTACGTCGGGACCGGAGAAGCCAACGGTTCCTCGGACAACGAGGCCGGAGTCGGACTCTTCAAGTCGACGGACGGCGGCGCGACGTTCGCCAAGGTTCCCACGTTCTTCCACACCCAGGACTTCACGCTAAACCGTTCCATCAGCAGCGTGGCGGTTGACCCGCACAACGCCCAGCACATGTACGTCGGCACGATGGTGGGCCGGCACGGCGCGTCGTCGGTCAACGGCGGACGCTTCACCCCGCCAGGGGCGCCGAAGATCGGCGTCTACGAGACCACCAACGCCGGGCGCAGCTGGCACAAGAGCCTCACCGAGGCCTCCGACTCCGTCGACCCCCGCTCGCCCAACGGCAGCGATTTCTTCCGCGGTGGGATCTCCAAGATCCTGTTCGACCCGACCCACGCCGGCACCGTGTATGCCGCGATGTTTGACTACGGCCTGTTCCGCCGCGTCGGCAGTGGCGCGTGGCAGCAGATCTACACGATCCACACCCCTGGCGCGGAGGCAACAAGCTCGACCAGCCGGGTGGAATTCGCGCTCGCCTCGCTGACGAACGGCAAGACCCGCATCTACCTCGGTGACTCGACGTACTTCAACAACTCGGTGGCCGGACTGCTGCGCACCGACGACGCGACGAGCGCGAACCCGACCTGGCGCTCGTTGTCGAACCCAAACCCGGGTACGCCGGGGTATGGCTCGTACAACTTCTGCGAGGCACAGTGCTACTACGACATGGTCGTCAGCTCGCCGGCCGGGCAACCCGACCAGGTGTTCTTGGCAGGCTCGATGAACTACAACGAGCTGCAGGCATTCGGCGGACCCGGTGACTCCAACGGCCGCGCAGTGGTGCGCTCGACCGATGCAGGCAAGCACTTCACCGACATGACCAATGACGCCCAGCCACAGCCCAACGGTCTCCACCCAGACCACCACGCATTGGTGTTCGCACCAGGGACGTCGGCGCGGACCTTCTTCACCGCATCCGACGGCGGCGTCGTGCGTCAATCCGGGCCGTTTGTGAACCGCAGCGCAGACTGCGTGAAGCGCGGCCTGAGCGGCGTACAACTGAAGGACTGCAAGCAGTACCTGTCGGCGATCCCGACCGAGAACAACGAGATCAACACCGGCCTGGCCACGCTGCAGTTCCAGAGCGTCACCGCGGGCAAGAGCCCGCGGGTGCTCCAGGGCGGCACCCAAGACAACGGCACCTGGGAAAGCGACACGACGCAAGGCTGGAGCGAGACAGTAGGTGGTGACGGAGGTCAGTCCGGCTTCAACGTCGACAACTCCAACATCCGCTACCACTCCTACTACTCGCCGTCGCACGACGTCAGCTTCACCGGCGGCAGCCCAACAGGGTGGGACTACATCAGTGACCCGCTGGTCGGGTCCGGAGAGTCGGCGTCCTTCTACACGCCCTTCACCGCTGATCCGGTCGTCGGCGGAACCGTCTTCGACGGCCTCCAGCACGTGTGGCGCACCACCGACAACGGTGGCCCGCGCAAGTTCCTCGACAAGTACTGCAACGAGCTGACCGGTGACTACGGCCACCGACCCAGCCCGTGCGGCGACTGGAAGCCGCTCGGCGGCGCGCACGGCGACTTGTCGAGCACCTACTGGGGATCGAATACCGACGCCGGCAACTACGTGGTGGCCGTGGAGCGGCCAACCACCAACAAGTCGACGATGTGGGCGGCGACCCGCTACGGTCGCGTGTTCATCTCACAGAACGCCAACGCGGCGAACCCGTCGGCGGTGACCTACCAGCGAATCGACCAGAAGCTCAATCTGCCACAGCGATTCGTCTCCGGCATCGCGATCGACCCGGCGAACCCCTACCACGCGTTCATCTCTTACTCGGGCTACTCGGCCTACTCACCGGGGGGTCACGTCTACGAGGTGACCTGGAACCCGAAGACGAACACCGGCACGGCGCGCGACCTGAGCTTGGATCTCGGCGACCAGCCGGTCACCGACATCGTCTACGTGCCCAGGACCCAGGCGCTGTTCATCTCGACCGACTTCGGTGTGCTGACCCGGGCTATGGGCGGCCACAGCTGGGTCGCGACTCAGGGGTTGCCGAAGGTTGCGGTCTACGGGCTCACGCTCAGCAGAGGCACCAAGAAGCTCATCGCGGCCACTCACGGTCGCAGCATCTGGTCGCTTCCCGTCAACAGCTGAGGCTCGGCGCACGGAGAGTAAAGGGCCAACACGGCCGCCGCAGTGAGAAGATGGCGGCCGTGTTGGCGATCTCGAGATTCCAGTACGACGACCTGAGCGACTCCGGCGCCGGACTCGGTGAAGGGCCTGCTGTCGCAGGTGGTATTGGGCATCGTGCCGATCCTGGGGCCGAGCTGGCAGCCTGCCTCACCCGGCTCGGTGCTCAGCCAGGGTTCGTAGCCGGCACGGTCGGCCGCGCCCTCGACGATCCGCGGCTTTGGGTGCTCGAGACCCACTGGGAGAACGTTGGAGCCTACCGGCGGGCGCTGTCGTCGTACGACGTCAAGCTGGCTGTCGTGCCGGTGCTCTCGCAGGCAATCGACGAGCCGTCAGCGTACGAAGTGATTGTGGGGGAGCGGGCCACCACACCCAATACCGCCACGTCAAGACAAACGGACTGACAGCTCCCTCCTGGCGGCAAGATCAGGCGTTCAGCCGGTCCTAACGAGCTCAGCGTCGATCTTCGGGCAAGAGCGGAAGGTACCCTGTTTGCTTGCCTTCTCGACCCGGGGAGGGCCGCCGACCGCCAGCCGGATGGAGACACTTCGTGCCCGCCTCTGCCATCGACAATGTGATCAATCTCTGCAAGCGCCGGGGGTTCGTCTTCCCTTCTGGGGAGATCTACGGGGGCACCCGGTCCGCCTGGGATTATGGTCCGCTCGGCGTCGAGCTCAAGGAGAACATCAAGCGGCAGTGGTGGCGCTCCATGGTCACGTCGCGCGACGACGTGGTCGGCCTCGACTCGTCGGTGATCTTGCCGACCAAGACGTGGGAGGCGTCGGGACATCTCGCGACGTTCACCGACCCGCTGACCGAATGTCAGAGTTGTCACAAACGCTTCCGTGCCGACCACCTTCAAGAGGCGCATGCCGCAAAGAAGGGCATCGCCGATCCGGACACTGTGAAGCTCGCCGACATGGCGTGCCCGAACTGCGGCATTCGGGGAGCCTGGACCGAGCCGCGCCCGTTCAATCAGATGCTCAAGACCTATCTCGGCGTCATCGAGGACGACACTGGCCTGCACTACCTGCGCCCGGAAACCGCCCAGGGCATCTTCCTCAACTTCGTCAACGTGATGAACTCAGCCCGCAAGAAGCCGCCGTTCGGCATCGCCCAGACCGGCAAGGCGTTCCGCAACGAGATCACGCCAGGCAACTTCATCTTCCGCACCCGCGAGTTCGAGATGATGGAGATGGAGTATTTCGTCGAGCCCGGCACCGACGAGGAGTGGCATCAGCGCTGGATCGACACGCGCACAGACTGGTACGTCGACCTCGGCATCGACCGAGACAACCTGCGGCACTTCGAGCACCCTAAAGGCAAGCTGTCGCACTACTCCACCCGCACCGTCGACATCGAGTACCGCTTCGACTTTCCCGGGCGTGAGTTCGATGAGCTCGAGGGCATCGCCAACCGCACCGACTTCGACCTAAAACAGCACAGCGAGTTTTCCGGCCACGACCTCACCTACTTCGACCAGACAACTGGCGAGCGGTGGACGCCGTACGTGATCGAGCCGGCGGCGGGATTGACCCGTTCCCTGATGGCGTTCCTCATTGACGCCTACGCCGAAGACGAGGCGCCCAACGCGAAGGGTGGCGTCGACCGGCGCACCGTCTTGCGGCTCGACCCCCGGCTTGCGCCGGTCAAGGTGGCGGTGCTGCCGCTGTCGCGAAACGCTGACCTGTCACCCAAGGCGAAGGGGTTGGCGGCGGATCTGCGCACCGCGTGGAACGTCGACTTCGACGACGCCGGGGCCATCGGGCGCCGCTACCGACGCCAAGACGAGATCGGCACGCCGTACTGCGTGACCGTCGACTTCGACACGCTTGACGACGATGCGGTGACGGTGCGCGAACGTGACACGATGAAGCAGGAACGCGTCGGGCTTTCCCAGGTCAAGCCCTACATTGCCGAGCGAGTCCCGGCGTGTTGAGCCCGCAATTGTTGGGTCTTCGCGGGTCGGATCGTCAGGTGTGGGACTCTCGGTTGCTCGGAGCCGTGGCGTGAGCCACGCGTTGAAGCTCGGCCCGCTAGACGTCGACCCGCCAGTCGTGCTCGCGCCGATGGCGGGCGTGACCAACGCGGCGTTTCGCACCCTGTGTCGCGAGCAGGGCGCTGGCTTGTATGTCTGCGAGATGATCACCAGTCGTGGCCTGGTCGAGCGCGATGAGACCACGCTGTCGATGCTCGCGTTCGATCCTGGGGAGACGGTGCGGTCGGTTCAGCTGTACGGCGTCGACCCGGCCTACCTGGCCAAGGCCAGCGAGATCTTGTGCAACGACTTCGGGGTCGCGCATATCGACCTCAACTTCGGCTGCCCGGTCCCGAAGGTGACCCGCAAGGGTGGTGGAGCGGCGCTACCGTGGAAGCGACGGCTGCTACGGGCGATCCTGGAGGCTACGGTCACCGCTGCGGCGCCGTACAACGTGCCGGTGACCATGAAGACCCGCATGGGCATCGACGATGACCACCTCACGTTCCTCGAGGCGGGTGAGATCGCCCAAGACAGCGGGTGCGCGGCAATCTCTTTGCATGCCCGGACGGCCTCGCAGCACTACTCGGGGCAGGCCGACTGGGGAGCGATCGCTGCGCTGGTCGAGCACGTCGATATCCCGGTGCTCGGCAACGGGGACATCTGGGAGGCCTCGGACGCGTTGCGGATGATGGCAGAGACGGCGTGCGCCGGTGTTGTCGTCGGCCGTGGATGCCTGGGCCGGCCGTGGCTGTTCCGGGACCTGGCGGCCGCCTTCGCCGGGAACGCACCGCCGGCGTTCCCGACGCTTGGCGAGGTTGCGGCGATGATGCGACGCCATGCCGAGCTGCTCGTGCAATATCTGGGCGAGGAGCGTGGCTGCAAGGAGTTCCGCAAGCACATCGCCTGGTATCTCAAGGGATTCCGGGCCGGCGGTGAGCTGCGCCACAGTCTCGGGTTGATCGACACGTTGGCGACGCTGGACCGGCTGCTCGCTCGGCTCGACGCCACCGAACCGTTCCCGCTGGCCGAGCTTGGCAGCCCACGCGGCCGCCAGGGCACCACGCGGCGGGTCGTCTTGCCGGAGTACTGGCTCGACGAGCGCGACGACCTGGTCGTCGACGCCGGCGCCGAGCTCGGCGTCTCCGGCGGCTAAGGCAGCTACCGAACCACGGGCGACCATGCGCCCTTCCGCCACGATCGCTACCCGGTCGCAAAGCCGTTCCACCAGGTCCAGCTGATGACTGGAGAAGAGGACGGGCACGCCGTCCGCTCGGTCCACGGATCGGCAGGGCGTTGAGCCATGGAACCGACCATCCCCTGCGGCCAGGGCAGGGAGGGTAGATGTT
>JBPCQA010000058.1:0-19669 GCA_050998615.1 Nocardioidaceae bacterium | reverse complement strand
CTGTCTACACGTTCTACTCGGAGGCGACGATCGGCTTGCCGGTGCTGGCGCTGCGAGCACTCGGCAAGCCAGTGCTGCTGCACGTCCAAGACCTCTGGCCCGAATCGGTCTTGCACAGCGGCTTTGTCCGCGAAGGCTGGATCTCGCGAGTCATGGCCGACCTCATTCGGCGTTGGTGCAGCCAGATCTATCGAAGAGCATCCGAGGTCGCCGCCACCACACCGGCGATGCGCGATGAGCTGGTTGCACGAGGTGCGCCATCCCAGCGCACCACAGTAATCTACAACTGGACGGACGAGAGCGTGTTCCGGCCGAGTGACAGACCGCCAAATAGAGCTGGAGGCGGCGAGACGATTGTCATGTACGCGGGCACCTTGGGGCACGTGCAGGCACTGGAGACGGCAATACGGGCAGCTCGACAGGTTATGGAGTCGCATCCGGAATTCCGACTGCAGTTGGTCGGTTCGGGGGTTGCGGAGCAATCACTTCGCCTGTTGTCGCAGCAGATCGACGCAACGAATGTCATATTTCTCGGCCCGCGCCCCCTTTCGCAGATGGGCGCCTTATACGCGGGCGCCGATGCGCAACTGGTCAGTCTGATGCCAGAATCGGCCTTCGAGAGGATGCTGCCCAGCAAGATCCAGGCGGCCTTCGCGTCAGGCTCGCCAGTCGTGGTGAGCGCGGCAGGCGAGGCCGCTCGCATCGTGCGGCACGCCCAAGCGGGAATATGGGCGGCACCGGGTGACGTCGCCCAGCTCGCCGCGGCCTACCAGCGACTTTCGGACATGGACGCCAAGTCGCGCGCCGTCATGGGACGGTCAGCACGCGACTTCTATATGCGCTGGATGTCCGAAACGCGGGGGCTGAAAGCGATCGAATTGCTACTGGCGAATACTGTAGGCGACTCAATGATGCCTGTGCTATGAGTGTCGTTATCGACGTGGCAGGTGCGAGCCAAGGTGGGGCGGCACGTTTCCTGACTGAGCTCGATAGCTACGTTGATCAGCGTGACACAGACGCGCGCATAATCGGCCGCAACTCACCCCTGACGGCTCGTTGGCTTGGGTGGAGGGAGTATGCGGCTCGCGGCGCGGGTGTGGTCGTGGCGACCAATAACGTCAGTTTTATCGGCGGTAGGGGACAGCGCTGTGTACTATTACGCAACGCGCTTCACTTTCTCACTGAATCAGAGGCGTCGGGGGCCCTGTCTCGACCCCGCTCCATAATCGTGCAAACCCCGGTCGTCCGCGCCGCGGCACGGCGCGCTGACATCATTGTCGTGCCCTGCACGGAGATGGCAAACCGCGTTGTCGCTACGGACCCGAGCCTCGCCGAGCGAGTAACGGTCCGACATCATCCGGTGACCCCACTGAGATTCAGAGATGCAGGCCTAAAGGCACATCCGTTCATTCTTGTGCCTGTCCTTTTTGCTTCCTACAAGAAGATGCCCAATCATATCGATTCGCTGCTTACGGCAATGTCCGAGGTCAGCGTTCAGTTTCAACTACGCTTGACCGCGTCGACAAGTGAGGTGCCTCAACACATCGCAGATCATCCAAGCGTGAAACTTCTCGGTCGGCTTCCCCCGGGGGACCTGGAATCCCAGTGGAACTCATGCAGCGTCGTCTTCTTCCCCACGGTAGTGGAATCATTCGGCTACCCGCTCGCCGAGGCCCGGGCCAACGGAATCCCAGTCATTGCTCAGGACACGGCACAGAACCGAGAGGTTGCCGGGCCTGCGCTTTGCGGATTTTTCCCGAATGACGAGGGCTCACTGAGCGGTGCAGTCCAAGTCGCCGCCGGCCGCGCCGTTGTTGCCGACGCTGAACCTTTCGATCCCGCGAGCTACTTCGACCTGCTTCTGGGGCGCAGGAGCGAAGAATGAGCGAGACTGTTGCCCCATACAATGGCGTATCCGGGCCTTCCCTGCGCTCCGTTCCGGTCACGGTCCTGATTCTCACGCGGAACGAAGAACTCAATATTGAGCGATGCCTAGCTTCGGTCGGCTGGGCTGACCAGGTAATCGTCATTGACTCCGGCTCGTCGGACAGAACCGTAGAGTTCGCAACGGCGTCGGGTTCCGAAGTTGTGAATCAGGCATGGCTAGGCTTCGGAGCCCAACGAGCGTTTGCGCTCCGACTTCCGCAGATCACAAATGAATGGATTTATTTCATCGACGCAGACGAGTGGGTAAGCAGCGGTCTCGCTGCGGAGGTCGAGTCGGCAATCCAAACCCGGGACGTGTCAGCCTTTAGCCAGCGATTCAGGCTCATCTTTCAGGGATCTTGGATACGACACTGCGGTTGGTACACGGGCTCTTGGATCACCAGGCTGATGCGACGCGCTGACGCTGAGTATGTGCACGCTTCGACGGGTGAGCGGCCCACGATTCACGGACGGACCGCCAAGCTGAGCAATGACTTGATCGATGAAGACCTCAAGGGCCTAGCCGCGTGGCTGCACAAGCACGTCGAGTACGCGGTGCTTGACGCAAGTTCACAACTTCATGCGAACCAGCGAACTAGGGTCCGGAAGCTGATCGCAGTTCGGCGCCACAGTCCAATGCCGTTTGGTCGGGCCCTCGCGAAGGAGGTCTACGTACTGCTTCCCTTCCCCGGGATGTGGATCTTCTGCTACATGTATATCGTCAGGGCGGGATTTTTGGATGGAAAGCAAGGCCTCCGCTTCTGCCTCTATCACGCGTGGTTTCGCATGACTGCCCGGGCGCTACGGGAGGATCGAGCAACTGGTGAAAGCAACTGCAGCTGGCCGGCGCTGCAACGGGTGTCGGTCAGTGTCATCGGTAAGTCGAGGATGCTGACTCAGCGGACGGGGGGCGAATAGTGCCTCCCAAGCTCGGCATCTTGGCGATGCACCCATCCAGTACCAGGCGCCGCTGTTTCAGCGGCTCTCGGCCGGCGGCAAGATCGTGCTCGATGTTTTATATCTATCTGACGAAGGCCTGCACGCCTACGAGGACGTAGGCTTCGGCCAGTCCGTCGCGTGGGACATGGACCTCATGTCCGGCTACAAATCTGACTTCATGTCCAGCAGGAGCCTGAAGCGCCGAGCACCTATCAGGGCCTGGCGTCTCGTGCGGTGGCTCGCAGCACAAGACGTCGTAGTGATTCACGGCTTTACGCATCCCTGGATGCTGTTCGCCATGGTGCTTTGCAAGGTGCAGCGCACGCCGTATCTGTTGCGAGGCGACTCCAAACCGCGCGGCCGTGACATGGGCTGGCGACGGCATTCCTACACCACTCCTACACCTGCGCTTCTACGGCCCTGAAGCAACCACGAGCCGCCTGCAGTACAGGTAGTTCAGTGTTTCGTCAGTCGGCGCGACCACATGGCCGTCATTATCGCACAGTGTGACTGCGAATCCCGCGGCTTGGAGCACTTTCACTAGGGCCACAGCGTCTCCAAAGTCGGGATGCACCTCAAGCGCGATCTGGTCCACAATATCTAACCACGTTAAGTCATCTTCAGAGCTCAGAACCGAAAACTCGGCACCCTCGATGTCCATTTTTAACAAGCCGACGCGGTCGATATCATACTTGTCGAGAATTTGTCGCAATGTCATTCTTCCGGGTCGGAGGGCTCCGGCGTGAGTAGCGGATTCCCACCGACCGTCGTCCTCCAGCACCCCAATAGCTCTAGTGTCTCCACGGCTGGACGCGATAAGCGCCGTCACAATGTGCACCCGATCGCCGACGTCATTATAGAGAGCCAGTTCGCGAATCTCGCCTTCGAAGTCTTGTTGCGCCTCGATAGCAACCGCTTGGGCGCCGGCGCAGGCAGCCCATACCGAGAATAGCCCGCGATTCGCACCGAGGTCTATCGTCCACCCGCTCGTCGGCATTGAGAGGCCGGTCCGTAGGTAGACATTCCTGCAGTACATTTCGCGCGCGCCAGCCGTATATGCGCCGGGCAACCGGACCACAGGGCCATGCCGCGTCCGGAATACCGCCCCATGCTTCTTCCAGCTAAAATCGGCGGCTCGTAAAGATCGTTCGCGGTACACGGTCCGCACATTTGTTAGGGCGGACACCGTCCACCGGCATGCCGATGGCAGTGATGCCGAGCGAAAGACTGCGCCGGTGTCGCGGATGGTACGCATGGCAAGCCCGTAGAACTGCATCGCACAATGTTGTCATTCGATGCCATCGCTGTCAAACAAGCTTTAGTGGGCCACCTGGCTACAGTCTATCGCGTCTCCGGGAGGGCGACTCGTCTCACGCTTGCGCCGTCATCCGGAGACCAAGCATGGTAGAGGCAAAGAACCGGCAAGAGGAAAGCCTAGCCTTGTCAACCGCTCATTCCAATCCGTTGGCAGTCAGCGCCGCCCGATCCGCTGGACGGCCCGGTTTGCGGGGCCTTTAACCCGTACCTGCGGCTCTCCGGCATGCGGTTTACCGGCGGTCTCATTGCCATGGTTTTGCAGCCTTGACCGATTGACGCGGGCGCATAGTGTCGAGACGCGGCTTAAGTAGGCGGCCAGCCACTGCGGGTGCGAGGAGAAAAGGCACTAAGCTCGCCAGCATGGCAACTGCGTCGGTTTCTAATTTGACGAAAAGCGCAAACCCCGCGAGCACGAAGAAGAGATAGCGTATGTCGCGGAACGACGCAATCGTTGTATCGACGACTTGATAAAGTATGCCTAGCGCGATCATCCCTATCAACAGAACCGGCAAGCCGCCGCGGCGGAACAAGTCAGCGAACGGGGTGACCGCGGTCGAACTGTGGACATCTGGCGGTAGACCGAAGTATTCTTGAGTAAACTTGTAGCCAGCATCCAGAACAGGCTTAGACGGCCAGATGGCCCGGGGTATGATGCCTAAGACTGGCGCAACCAAGAGGCTGGCTGGAGACACGTACGAGATCTCCTTGGGCGTGCGTTGGACTGTTATGGCGACGCTGTCGATCTCGCGCAGCCGTAAGGAGAGCGCAGTCGACGCGTTCAGGGTATTGGCCTGGCTAGCACTGCCGGTGAAGGTCGTCGAAAGTATGGCTGGCGCTGCAGCGACCGACTGACTAATGTTGAGGGTGCCTTGATCGCTCCGCACGGTGCCGCGATAGGCGGCATTGAAGGGGATTACAACCAAGATGAATATGGCCAGGCCGGGGATCATCAGTCGTAGCGGTAGTCGGCGTCGAGCGGCGGCATAACCAAAAACGAGTGCCAATACCGCGATGACGATGGGCTGTTTAGTACCGCTGAGGAGGCCGAAAGCGCATTGAATCAGGCACAGTGCAACCGCAAAGGTTTGTCGTCGACGGTTATTCGCACAGAAGGCCAGGTATGACGCAGCGGCCACGGACATGTACCCGAAGGAAGACAAAATTTCGATTGCCTGGCCAAATATTGACGGCGCGGCAATCTGCGCCGTGGGGTCGGCCAGATATCCGAAGCCATTCGTGACGAGCTTGAGCATCTGACCTAGTAGTCCGATTAGGAAGAGCAAGAGCACTCGTCCGTATGTGGCCTCGCGGGGCACGGGGCCAGCGAGGAGCGGAGCGAGAACCGTTCCGAGCCGTCGTCCTATCGGTAGCATGTAGCCGACCAGCCATATGGTCCATGCGAACGAGACTAGAAGCAGGGCCAACACGACACTGTGGACGGAGACTTGCGCCGCGGTTCCCGTCTGCGGGCTCCGCCAACTGAGGGACGTTAGGCCAAAGGAAACTGCAATCCACAGCGAAGCCCAGGTCCCGAAGCGTCCGTGAGCAAGGCTCCGCCGAAAGGACCCCGCGCTGGCCGTCAATGCTGCCGCAGCTCCGACACTTGTGAGACACAGCACTGCTGCCACGAGAGCGGCCTTGTCGTTCCGCAAGGTGATAAGTGTCAAACTCAAAAAGACGACTGCCAGTGCAAACAGTAGGTGCGGAGTCAGGGCGTGTTGCGGCTCGGCACTTCGTCGGTTGAAAGTCGTCATGCTAGGTCGCTCAGAATGGTTTGCAGGCGATGCGAGTACGTATGTTCGCTGTGCGCCCGCCGGGCAGCAGCATCGCCCCTCTCCTCAGCTGTCGCTTGGTCAGCGAGCACCAGGCGCGCCGCCATCAAGAGTTCGTCAAAAGTCGAAAATGTGAAGAGTTCTGTGTCGCGTTCAAACAGGTCCCTCAGGGCCGGCCTATCTTCACAGAGCACCGCTGCACCAGATCCGGCAGCCTCGAAGAGGCGGCAGTTCACCCCGAGAAGTTCTGCAGGGTGCAGGTTGTTGAGAACGCCGGCGGCCTGCCGAAAGGTGTGAGCCTTTTCGGCTCGCCGGATTTCCCCGTGGACAGGTAGTCCACCTGCAGCGAAACTGTCCAGCCAGGCGGGCCGGGCGCCGGAGTGCAACCTGAGCGGGATATTATGCGCCAGCAGCCGGTCCAGCAGACGGACTCGCGACGGATACAGGTTGCCGACCACGGCGAGATAGGGCTCGGTGGACCCCCGACCTTCAGGGCGATGCCAGACGGGGTTACACGCTTCCGGTAGATAGCTCACGGGTAGCTCGAGAAGGGCGTTCAGGCGCTCGACGAGCTGGGGCTCCTTGAAATACAAATGATCGTATGGCGCTCGCAACATGAGTTGGCGACCGATATTGGCGACAGAATCGGGATACCACAACGCGACCTTGCTGCCTCGGCGCCGGAGCTGGCTAACGGTCTCGGGATCCAGGCGGGCGTCGCTACTTATGATGATCTGGCAACCGAAGGATTCGGCAGACCTGACCAGCCGTTGCTGGAACAAGAGCGTGGCGCGCGTTGATGCGCGCGCGGCCAGGTCGACTACAGCGTTGATGGAGTGCGCGCGGCCCGCAGGCAAGGCGGCCCCTAGTCGGATGGTCGCGATCCCGCTGGATTCCAGCGCTGAGGCGATGTTGTCCGCGAACAAGTCCGGGTCATCCGGCCCGACGACTCCTACCCGGACTGTCATCTAGTCACTCTCCTGGGTCCGGCGGCCGACGAGGCGATCCGGGATAGCGGCGAAGACATCGGGGTCTGGATCAATCGGAGTCGGAGGCTCGGTCGCGACCGGCACGGTGCCGGGCTCGGCGTTCTCAGCTCTCTTGAGCGCTCGAAGGAGAAGCAGGCACGCAACAGCATAGGAGACGACCGATGTGCCGGCCGCGCCGTAGGTGCCCCACAGCGGGAGCGACGCTGCCAGACCAAGCACGGTCACAACCGCGGCGGCGCCCTCACAACGGGCAACGGCTCGCGGTTGCCCGAGTCCGCGCAGCACATCCCCCGAGACCTGCTTGACTGCCAGGAACACGGCGCCAGGCGTGAGGACGAGGACCAGGCTCGGGACTCGTGAGTATTGCGGACCGAAGACCGGCCCGGTGAGGAGCCAAGCCGCAGCGAGTATCGGGATGGCCGTGAGCGTGGCCACGGCTGTGGACCCACGAATTGCTCGCCGTATGATCCGCGCTCGCTCGTCCCCCACCGTGGCACGCAGCCGGGCCAACTGAGGCATCGCTATATAGCCGAATGCGGCACTGATCGGGAAACTAAAGGCAGAGATGGACACGGCTAGCGCATACTGACCGAGCTCCGCGCGGGGAACGGCCACGGATAGCACGATCTGATCGAGTCTCACGTTCACCAGGGTGGGGGCGGTTGCGGCCAGCGTGCTTGTCCCGTAGGTCAGCAGTGGACGGACCAGAGTGCGATTCCAGTGTCCAGACGGAACATGCAGTGATCTGTAGAGCGCCCACGAGATCGCCAATGGAGCCGTCATGCTGACGGCGAGCATGAGGACCGCCGACAGCAGGGTGACCGAGCCTGTCAGCCACAGGCCGGCGATCAGAAGCGCGTAGATAACTGGTTGGGACAGTCGGACCGCATTCCACAGTGGGATGGACATCGCCTGCAGGGCGAAGGTGTAGAGACCCACCAAGAACTGCACCGGCACTACCGCGAACAAGACCATGAACGCCGCGGTCTGCCGGGTCGCTCCCCCCCCTAGAATCGGCGCGACCGCCAGCAGGATCAAAGTAGTGACCGCGCCCTGGACAAGGAAGAGGCGGCGCGCCGTGGCGACGTAGCTGTGAGCCCGCTCCGGCTCCCGGGCGACGAAGTAGGTGGTTGCCCCGGTCAGACCGAGTTCGCCCAGGACAAGAGCCGCTCCGAACCACGCGTTGACGGCGGCATAGCCGCCCCTGGCGTACGCGCCGAGCAGTCTGGCCAGGATGAGCCCGGTAGCCGCCGCCACGACAGTCGAGCCGAGGTTGACACCTGCAGTTCTGGCGACCCCCACCGGCACCCAGCTCAGCAATCTCAGCTTGCTCCTGCTAGAGATTGACAACCCGAGTCCCGCTCATCCGGTGCCGGCAATCCAACACGAGCGGGACCGTGCGTTGCACGAGGCCGTAGTCGAAGCAGTCGTGATCGGTGACCAGCACAGCGGCGTCACAACCCGCGAGCGTCTCGCCGTCCAGCGCAGCGTGGATCACGCCGGCCGGAAAGTGCCCGGGATTGACGAGTGGATCGATGACGCATACGTCCGCACCCAACTTCTGCAGCAAGGCGATGATCCGGACGGCAGGTGACTCTCGGGCGTCACCAGTGTTGGCCTTGTAGGCCAACCCCAGGACCAGAACCTTGGTGCCGTGCACGGGCAGAGAGCGCAGATTCAACTCGGTCGTGAGGCGCTGGACGACGTAGTCGGGCATGTGATCGTTGATGTCGCAAGCCAGCTCGACGAAGCGGAAGGGACGGCCGGTGGTGCGACGCACCTGCCAGGACAAGTACGCGGGATCGATCGGAAGACAGTGTCCGCCGACACCGGGGCCAGGCAAGAATTTCATGAAGCCGAAAGGCTTGCTGGCGGCCGCCTCGACGACCTCCCAGATGTCGATGTCGAGCTCGCGGGCGAACATGGCCATCTCGTTGACCAGCGCGATGTTGACGTGCCGGAAGGTGTTCTCCAGCAGCTTCGCGAGCTCTGCAGCGCGGGTAGAGTTGACCTGAACGCAGCGATCAGTGATGTCTGCATAGAAGTCAGTGACTGCCTGCAAGGACGCGTCGTCCATCCCCGAGACGACCTTGGGGGTGGTTTCCAGTGTCCAGGTCAAATTTCCGGGGTCGATCCTCTCAGGACTGAAGCCCAGATGGAAGTCGCGACCTGGGCGCAAGCCGCTGCCCTGAGCAAGAAGCGGGGCGACCAGCTCCTCGGTCGTTCCAGGATAGGTTGTGGATTCCAGAACGACGAGGCAACCGGGTCTGACGTGGGGAGCCACGCTTACCGTCGCGGCCTCGACATACGAGAGATCGGGCATGCGGTCTTTCAGAGGTGTCGGGACCGTGATAACAGCGATATCGAAAGCCGAGAGGTTTTCATAGTCGTCCGTCACAGTCAATCGTCGGTGCGCTTGGAGTAACGTTCTCAGTCGGTCGTCTGACACATCCTCAATAGGAGACGACCCGGATCGGATGCACGCGACCCTTGAGGCATCCGCGTCGACACCGACGACTTCGTAGCCCACCTCGGCTGCTCGGATCGCCAAGGGCAGCCCGACGTAGCCGAGACCAACGACGCCGACGCGCTTCTTGCGTTGGGGACTCATCAGGTCACGTCCCTTACTCGGTCTGATTGCGGCGGAATCGAGTTTCGCGCAACTGTTCAAGAAGGTGATCTCCGCGACGCGTTTTTCGCGGCACGGCCAAGGCGTTGGGAGTTGCTTGCGACCCTGGGTCGGAAGCGGGAGAGAGGCCGCGTTGCGTTAGATACCACAAGCTGTAGTCGTTTTCCGCGAGGAGAGCCTGAAGCTCGCTCACCGAAGATCCGGCGCGCCGAAGGTGGCTGTCGATGACCTCCAGAACCATGACAGGACGGTGCGACTCCAGGCAATCGAGGGCTCCCCGGATGACCTCGACCTCGTGACCTTCGACGTCCACCTTCACCAGGTGGGGCGGACGGTGCTCCCTCGCGAACTCATCGATGGTGATCGCTGGCACGGTCAGGTCCGATTCCTCGGTCTCCATTGGAGTAAAGCTCAGCCCTGAGGCGCCGGGCTGGGTGCGCAGGCTCAGTTGGCCCGACTGTCCGGACACGGCCGTCGCGACAACTGTCGTACCGTCGTTGACTGCGTTCTCTGCGATGAGGCTGCCGAGGAGTCTTCTCGGATACGGAGCGGGCTCGAACGCGTAGACCTGACCTGCACGGCCCACCAGCTGCGCGGCACGCACTGCATACAGCCCAATGTTGGCACCGATGTCATAGCAGCAATCGCCGGGGTTCAGAGCCGCCCGGAGCACGGGCTCAAGCGTCGTCGAGCGATATTGGAGGGCGATCAACGCTCGAACGCTCCCGTCGCGTGAGTCCCGGCCCTCGAATGCGAAGCGCACTCCGTCATAGGTCCGGCCCTTAACCGGACCGAAGGTTGACCGCTTTCCCCGCACGAGGCTCACCACGCGATCGTGGCCACGAATCTCACGAAGGTTGCCGTCGAGCCATCCGGCCGAGCGCCACCGCCAGGGTCCTGCCCTGCGACTCGCCCTCATGAGGTCGGATCCGCGGGGATCAGCGTTCGGTACGTGAGCGCCGCATGCCGGTCTGGGTCGAATTTCTCGGCCGGCCAAGTCCGACTTGCCTCACGCATCTTGCTGAGCGTGGGCGGATCTTCGATGAGCAGGCGCAGGACGTCTGCTAGTTCGGCAGCCGTCTCGCCTCTGGGGGCCAGACCAGTGATCCCGGGCCAGAACGCGTCCCACGATCCGCCGCGCGCGGGTGCGATGACTGGCGTGCCCGCCACCTGAGCCTCGGCGAGAACCAATCCGAATCCTTCCCCGCTCACGGGCGGCCGATTGCGTAACCGACTCGCCAAGACGAAAACGTCCGCTTCGGCGTACAGTCTGGCTAGATCTCGGTCGGCAAGATTCTGGTGAATTGTTATCCAGTCATGCGGGTCGATAAGTTGGCGCATGTCGAGTGATGGCTCACCGTGACCGGCGATGTGGAGCGTGATCTTGGTGAGTCCCTGCAACGACTGCAGCGCCGAGACTAGTTGTGGCAACCCCTTTCTCTCCCAATCCGAGAGTCTGAAAGTGGATAAGACATGGAACTCATCCGCGTCGGCTCGACCGACCACCCGTGCAGCGGCCTCCTGAAGCGTGTCGAACCACGATCGGTCCAGACCCGGTGGCAGCACACCAGCCGGCGTCCACCGCAGGAGTGCGCCAGCTGAGAATCCGCTGACGCCGAAGACGCTCGGGCGCAACAGCCGCAAGAGGAGCCGTGCGCTGGCGCTCCATCCCTGCCAGATGTCGATGCCGTGACAGATGACGGACGTCGATTGACAGCGCGGAGCCCATCGAGCAGCCAGGGCGACTGGCATCAGGTCTGGATGAACCAGCACCAAGTGAAAGTCCTTGGCAGCGGTCAGGCAAAAGATCCAGATCCGGAGGGCGAAGACCATCTTGCGCGTGAGCGTGGCGGGACGACCAGGCATGGTCAGCGAGCGCACCACGACGTCGACGTCATGCTCAACGAGCGCGTGGACCATAGTGGTCACATACCGCTCGATACCCCCGCCCAGACCCGACGAGGGGGTGACGATGAGCGCGTGTGAGGACGGCGACGCGATGGGTGCGTGTTGAGGACTCAAGAACTGCGGTCCGATCGGTGAGAACGGTCAGTGGCGACGACATCGGTTGGGCAGATCTGCCCCTGCGGTGTCCGTCCCGCCATCCGGTGCCTGAGACTAACGACAGTCGAGTGCGATCCGCAGCAGCACTGAGTGCGGTCCGGGCTGACTCGCTGGGGGAGGGCTGACTCGCTGGGAGAGGTAAGACAGCTTCGGCTCTCTCAAGAGCGTTCGCGGAACGTAGTGACAGGCTAGCCCCACGTAGGCTAGGCTCCACACGATCGTGGGGTCTGTCCCACTTCGTCGGCACGGGAGGGCTCATGCGCAGCTCAGGCAACTTCGTCAGGGTGGCGACCATCGCGGTCGCCGGTCTCCTGACCACATTGGGCCTCGCCTTCGGGGCCGCCACCGCAGCCTCGGCGGCGCCGTGCACGGCGGGTACGTACCCCCCCGGGCAGTGCCAGACCATCGTGCTCGGCCAGACGGTCGTGAGCCCGGGCGGTTCGCTAAACCTCGCTGGCACCGGCTTCACTGCGGGCGAGACGGTCACCGCCTCGTTCTGCGGGACTGGAACGGTGCTAGGCACTACCACGGCAGACGCTCAGGGCGATGTCTCGGTCACCGTCACCATCCCGTCCGACACGCATCTTGGTCAGCGCCACGTCTGCCTGACCGGTGTTGCCGGCGAGCGGGCGGTTGGCATGGTCACCGTGGTGTCATCCACCAGCGCGCGCGGTGGCGGTGGGCTGCCGCAGACCGGCAGCACCCTGCTGGCGCCGCTGGCGGGCACCGGCGTCGGCCTGCTGCTGATCGGCACCCTGCTTCTGGTCGCCGTGCGGCGTCGTCGGCACTCCGCATCTGCCTGACGTACCCCTGCTGATCTCGCTGCCGGGAGGGGTCGGCGATCGACGCCTCCAGTGAGCCCGGGGTGCGTCCGGAGCCGACCGACCCGGAGCGCGAACGGCGTCGTCGTCGCAGGCGGCGCCGTCGTCGGCGAAGGCTGATCCGCAAGTGGGGCCTGCGGGTGGGGCTGCCGGTGCTGCTGATCCTGGTGTTCGGGGCGGTCTGGGTGGCCCTGACGGGGCTGATGGCCCGATCCCAGCTCACCCAGGCGCAGGGCGAGCTTGCCCAGATCCGCACGCTGACCGGCCAACGGGACATCGCCACCGCCCAGGCTCGCGCCGACCTGGTGGCCGGTCACGCCAAGCGGTCCCGGCAACTCACCTCCGGACCGGCCTGGTGGGTCGCCGGGCACCTGCCCTGGGTCGGCGGCGCGTTCCACACCGTCCGTGGCACCACGGTCGCCGTCGACGATCTAGCCGAGAACGCGCTGCAGCCGCTGATCGACTCGGCCGCCCGCATCGATCCGGCCCAGCTGCGGCCGGCCGGCAACCGCATCGACATCGGCGTGCTGGCCCGCGCCCGGCCGTCGCTCGACCGGGCCGGGGTCACGCTGGCGCGGGTACGGCGTACGGTCAACGGCCTCCCCCAGCACACCTGGCTGGGCCCGGCAGACCAGGCCCGCGCCGAGCTCGCCACGCAGGTGGCCTCGGTCGGTGGGGTCGTCCACGACGCCGACCTGGCCGCCCGGCTGATGCCACCGATGCTCGGCAGCGCCGGATCGCGGCACTACTTCCTCGCCGTGCAGACCGAGGCCGAGGCGCGCGGCACCGGGGGTCTGGCCGGGGCGTTCGCCATCGTCACCGCCGACCATGGCACGATCACCTTCGACCGCTTCGAGAGCGACTCAGCGCTGGGCGGCGCGACGGCGTCGGTGAAGCTCGGGAGCGACTTCGACCAGTTGTGGGGCCAGTTCGGCCCGATGAAGACCTACGGGAACACCAACGTCAGTCCGCACTTCCCCTACGCGGCGCAGATCTGGGCGTCGATGTGGCAGCGCAAGACCGGCCAGCAGCTCGACGGGGCGATCGCGCTGGATCCGACGACGCTGAGCCACCTGCTCGCCGTGACCGGCCCGGTCCGGATGGCCGGCGGCACCCAGATCACCGCCGGCAACATCGTCGCGCTGACCCAGCAGCAGGCCTACGCGCGGTTCTCCACCGACCCGGCGGCCCGCAAGCGCTACCTGATCGACATCGCCAAGGCGGTCACCGCGCACGTGCTGTCCGGCGCTGGGCACGCCGACCCGGTGGCCCTGGTCCGCGCGGCGGTGACCTCGGTGGACGAGCGTCGGCTGGTGGTCTTCAGCGCCCACCCCGGCGAGGAGTCGCTGCTGGCCGGCGCCAAGATCGGTGGCACGGTGCCGCAGACCAGTGCGCCGTACGCCGGGCTGGTCGTCAACAACGCCGGCGGCAACAAGCTGGACTACTACCTGCACCGCTCGCTGAGCTACACCGGCGGGCCGTGCCGGGGGTCGATGCGGGAGACGACGGTGACGCTGCGGCTGACCAACGGGGCGCCGGCGCACGGGTTGCCGGCCTACGTCACCGAACGCAACGACAAGCCGCGCTACGCCTACCAGTCGGGCGCGAACCGGCTGCTGGTGGCGTACGAGGCGACCCATGGTGCCGGGCTGCGGAAGGTGACCATCGACGGGCGGACGGCGGGCGCGCAGTCCTACACCGAGCGCGGGCATCCGGTGTTCCTGTTCGACCTGGAGTTCGCGCCCGGCCAGACGCACACGCTGGTGCTGTCGTTGCTGGAGCCGGTCGTGCCCGGCGCGCCGGTCGTCATCACCCAGCCGGGCATCAGCCCGCAGCAGACCTCGGTCTCCCTGCCGACCTGTCACTGAGCCCGTGGACAGAGTCGGCCGCCGACGAGCACTGCGAGGTCTACACGACGCGGTAGCCCAGCGCAGTTGCAGCGTCGAGCAGGTGCGCGCGCAGTCCGGGGTGGTCGAGCGGCAGGCTCAGCATGGGGCGCGGCGGGAAGCTGTCGCCCGCGTGGGTGAAGAGCGTGACCGCCTCGCCGCCGGTCATCGACGAGTGATGCCACAGTCCGTCCAGCGCGGGCCATGCGGTGTGGATCGTGCGTGCCCATGCTCGGCAGTGGTCGCGTCGACCGGTGTTGATGACGTGGGACGCGCCGGCCTGGATCGGCCAGATCCCGGTCAGGTCGAGCAGGGTCAGCGCGCAGGCGGGTGCCCATGCGGTGAGGTACGGCGCGCCGCGTCGGGTGTTGATGATGCGGCGCTGCTGGAAGACCTCAGCCAGGGCCGTCGGGACCGTGAGCGCCGTGTAGCTGACGCCGCGAACTTGTGTGCGGGTCGGTGGCTCGTGCGGGTCGAAGCGCATCGTCGGCGATGGGCCCCAGTGCCGCAGCTGGTTCCACGGCACGACGTGGTCACCGCTGGTGCGGTGCACGCGCCACAGGACCGACTCGCTGTCGAGGTGGTGCAGGTGTTCCGGCTGGTAGCGCAGTTGGTCCGCGGGTGGCGGCACCGGCAGCTTCACCACGTGTCGAGGTGCGCCACAAGCTCGCTGACCGTGTGGACGTCGCCGCCGTGGGTGAGCCAGTCTGTCGGGCTGGTCGGCTCGTCGGCGATGGCCAGGTCGGGATCGGGCGTCGTCATGAGCCCGGCGACCTCGAGCGGGTGCAGGTCGGCCGGCAGCGCGGCGAGCACGGCGCGCAGCCCGGGGATCGTCCCGCCGTTGGTGAACTGCCACGCCGGGAGCCGGACACTCGTACCGATCTTGAACCCGTACAGGGCGCGGTCACGCAGCCGATGCCGAATCCGTGACGCATCGACACGCAGCAGCTGCGCGGCCTGCGACACCGACATCGAGGTGCGGGTCTGCTCGGCGAGGTTGGCCGAGGACGCGCGCAGCATCGCCCGAGCCGTTGACCGCGCGCCTTCGGGGCGTGCGCCGGTGATCCCGCCGTGCTTGGCAAGGATCCGCTCCTGTTGCTCGGTCAGAGCGCTGGCCGCTGCGTCGGGCGCAGCACGTAGATCGCGGGCCAGCTCGTTGACGAAGTCGTCCTCGGCGACGTCGAACTGTGCAAGCACCTCGGCGATGGTCACTTGGTCCAACCTCCTGCGCACAGTGTACGACAGTGCCGTCAAGTGTGCGCGACGAGCTTGTCGGCGCGCTGGTCTGTCACCCATTGTCGACAACGGGCGTTCGTCGCGGTTGGCCTCGCGGACAGCGATTGTGCTCGCGTACATGTACATGTTTCCGGCATATTGGGTTATAGACTGGCGCGGTGACGACAGCGGAGTTCCTTCAGGTCTTGCCGACGAGCGAGGCTCGCGGCCAGTTGTCGCAGGCGCTGGAGAGGTTCCGCCGGGACGGTGCCACCGCCGAGCCGCTCGGCGTCGGCGGCCACCGCAAGCCCGAGGGCGTCGTCATCCCCTTCGCCCTGTTCGCGCAGATGCAGCCGATGCTGGAAGACCTCCTGATCGCGGAGACCATCCGTCGCCGCGCCAGCGAGCCAGCCGAGAGCAAGCCGTTGGACGACCTCATGGTTGAGCTGGGTTTCGATCCGGCGACGTTCTGCTGATCGCGTGGCCGGCCGCGCGCTCAGGCGTACGTACCGGCCGGGCTTCGCCGACGATGTCAAGGCGCTCCCGACTCGTCGGCTGCAAGAAGTCTTTCTCCAGCGCCTGGTGGACATCTCGGCGGGCCGGTTGAGCGGCCAGCCGCTCGGTAGCCACGCGTCCACCGGTGACTTGACCGACTGCCGCAAGCTCTACTTCGACGAGCGAGGCACCGGACGGCGATGCCGGCTCGTCTACCGGCTGCTGCCCGACGAGGTCGAGGCGGTCGAGGTCGAGGCGATGGCAGCCGGGCTCCGCCAGCTGATGGAGGTCTATGTGACCGCTGCGCGTCGGTTGGGACGCCTGCCGCAGGACGAGCCCTGAGATGGAATGTCAACTGTAAAGGCGGTCATGGTGGTAAAGGCATTGATCACAGGCGGCGCTGGGTTCATCGGCAGCACGGTCGCCTCGGCCTGTTTGGACGCCGGGATCACACCGGTGGTGCTGGACGACCTGAGCACGGGACGGGCGGAGTTCGTCACCGACCGCTACTTCTATCGGGGCGATGTCGGCGACGGTGAGCTGCTCGACCGGGTCTTCGCGGAGCATCCAGACATTGACGCTGTGGTGCATTGTGCGGCCAAGGTTGTCGTCCCGGAGTCGGTGGCGCGCCCGCTGGACTACTACCGCAACAATGTCGCGCGGCTGGTTGAGCTGGTGGACCGGCTGCGGCGGCACGGATGCCCACGGTTTGTCTTCAGTTCCTCGGCGTCGATCTACCTGCCTGGCCCGGACCTCGTCGTCGACGAGGACTCCGCCGGC
Organism: Nocardioidaceae bacterium; assembly: GCA_050998615.1. Taxonomy (GTDB): domain Bacteria; phylum Actinomycetota; class Actinomycetes; order Propionibacteriales; family Nocardioidaceae; genus JBPCQA01. The sequence continues at coordinate 2,836 of JBPCQA010000058.1, read as the reverse complement.
GACCCGCAGAGTCCGTACGCCGCGACCAAGGCGATGGCCGAGCGCATTCTCGCCGACACCGCGGCTGCGGGCGACCTGCGGGTGCTCTCGCTACGCTACTTCAACCCGATCGGCGCCGATCCGCGGCTGCGCACCGGGTTGCAGACCGCCCGGCCCAGCCACGCGCTGGGCAAGCTGATCCAGGCGTACGAGGACGGCGAGCCGTTCACCATCACCGGGCTGGACTGGCCGACGCGGGACGGCACGGGGATTCGGGACTACATCCACGTGTGGGATCTGGCGCTGGCCCACGTCCGCGCGCTGCAACGCTTCGACGCGCTGCTGCCCTCGGCGGGCCACGAGGTCATCAACCTGGGCACCGGCACCGGCACGACCGTGCGGGAGCTGGTCGACGCCTTCGGCGCGGCGGTCGGCGGGAAGTTGTCCGTGCGGGAGGCGCCCCCGCGTCCCGGTGACGTGGTCGGCTGTTACACCCGCACCGACAAGGCGGAGCGGCTGCTCGGCTGGACCGCCGCCAAGAGCCTGCGGGAGGGGGTGCTGGACTCTCTTGCCTGGGCTCGCCGGCGGCCGGAGGTCCTGCCGGCTGAACAGGCGCCGATGTTCGTGGAGTGAGTCACTGGCCGCGGAGGGACGGCCTGACACGCTGCGTGAGAGGTTCACCAGGCCTAGTTGTGGCGGATACCGGCCCCTGACCGCAACCGGCCACAGTCTCGGCCCAAGCGCGGCTTCCGCTGGCGTGTTCCGGGCTAACCGGCGGGCCGGTCGGCCTGCGGCACTATCGTCGGCGGTGTGGCGGGTACGGTGGGCTGGCTGGGCGTGCTCGGTGTTGTGCTCGGACTGGCCGGCGCGGTGCTCGCGGCGCTGGCCTGGCTCGGCGCACGCCGGCTGCGTGGTGAGCTGGACCGGCTGCGCGCCGACCCGGCGGTGCTGTCCGGCGTGGACCCCAAGGCCGTGCGGAACCTCTCGGTGGTGCGTTATGACGCCTTCGCCGAGATGGGCGGGCGCATGTCGTACTCCGTCGCGCTGCTGGACTCTGCCGGCGACGGGGTGGTGCTGACCGCAATTAACGGACGCAGCGAGACGCGGGCGTACGCCAAGGGGGTCACCGGCGGCGCGAGCGAACAGACGTTATCGCCGGAGGAGCACCAAGCGCTGGACGCCGCCCTCGGCGCCCGCTACCCCTGACCGCGCGACAGCAGGTGACCGCGCGACAGGAGAGCTCCCATGATCGGGCGGCCCGCGCCAGCCGCCTGAGCGAAGCCCGGCCATAGGATCGCGGTATGCCTGGGGTGCCGCCGACGCGTTTCGCCTACCTCGGCCCGCGGGCGACCTTCACCGAGCAGGCGCTGCGGACGATACCGGCCGCGCGCAAGGCGACCCTGCTGCCGGCGGCCAGCGTGCCCGACGCGCTGGACGCGGTGCGCCACGGCGACGCCGACTCGGCCCTGGTGCCGTTGGAGAACTCGGTCGAAGGCTCGGTCGCGGTCACCCTCGACGAGCTCGCGACCGGAGAGCCGCTCGTCATCACCCGCGAAGTGCTGCTGCCGGTCGGGTTCTCGTTGCTGGCCCGGCCGGGCACGGCGCTGCCCGGCGTACGCACTCTCGCCACCCACCCGCATGCCGCCGCCCAGTGCCGCAACTGGCTGCGCGACGTGCTGCCGCAGGCGGCGATGACGCACGTGCTGTCCACCGCCGACGCCGCGCGAGCTGTCGCGCGCGGGGACTTCGACGCGGCGCTGGCCGCTCCGGTCGCCGGCGAGCACTACCGGCTGGCGGCGCTGGCCGAGGACGTCGGCGACGTCGCGGACGCGGTCACCCGGTTCGTGCTCGTCTCCCGGCCCGGCACCCCCAGCGCGCCGACCGGCGACGACAAGACCTCGCTGGTCGTCTTCACCGCCCACGACCACGCCGGGGCGTTGCAGGAGGTGCTGACCGAGTTCGCCGTACGCGGGATCAACCTGACCCGCATCGAGTCGCGTCCGACCAGGCAGCGGCTGGGCAGCTATCACTTCTTGTTCGACTGTGCGGGGCACGTCGCCGACGCCCGGGTCGGCGAGGCGCTGGCGGGTCTTCGGCGGCGGTGCGCCGACGTCCGGTTCCTCGGGTCGTATCCGCGCGTCGGCGAGCCGGGTCGAGCGGCGGGCCGCGGCGAGGGTTGCGCCGAGGCTTTCGGACAGGGCCCCGCTGAGGCTCTCGGGCAGATTCACGCTGGCTTCGATCGCGACGCCGACGCTGACTTCGCCGACGCGGCGGCCTGGCTGGCGCACGTACGCGAGGGCCGCACCGCCTGACGACCGCAATCAAACCGGCGGGGTACGGAAAGCGCAGCGCGGGCCGTGCGCCCGGGCAAGCCGCAGATCGAGCGTCGCGAGCGGCGCCCGAATGTGTTCTGCCATCGCCACGTACCACGCGTCGGATGCGGTGACGTTCTCGCGAAGCTCCCAGACTCTGGCGGCAAACGGCTGGTACGGGAACAGCTCCACCCGCAGATCGGTGAGGTCGGCGTGCGCCATTGCGGCAGTGTCGGCCCGTTGCGGCTGCCTGTCAGGAACCTATGAGTACCCCACAGGCAGACGCAACCGGGTGGTGCGGGCGGCGTTCAGCCCCAGCCGAGCTCGTGCAAGCGGGCGTCGGAGATGCCGAAGTGGTGGGCGATCTCGTGCACGACGGTCACCGTGACCTCGGCCACGAGCTGGTCCTCGGTGGCGCAGGTGGCCAGCGCGGTGCTGCGATAGATCGTGATGCGGTCCGGCAGCACGCCGGCGTAGTCCCAGCCGCGATCGGTCAGCGCGATGCCCTCGTACAGTCCGAGCAGGTTCGGCTGATCCTCCGGCGG
>JBPCQA010000007.1:0-26006 GCA_050998615.1 Nocardioidaceae bacterium | reverse complement strand
ATCTCCTGGCGCGCAGCCATCGACAGCTCCTTGCTCACACCGGATCGAACCACCACGCGCTACGCGGACATTCTCAGGTGAGGCAAGCGCCGAGGTTCCCGGACCTTTTACGTGAGGCTCGTCGCGCTGTAGACGCGCGGAGGCGAAACGGATCATAATCAACGAGGTCATCCACCACCAAGCTCACCGACACGCCGGGCGACTCGCCGTGACAGATTCGTTTCCTCGCCCACTTGTGGACGACGGGTTGAAGGGATCCGGGATTGTTGTTAGCGTCGCGCGGCACCGACAGTATTTGCCGTTCGCCGCCGGTGTCCCCTGGATGACCCCCGATCGCCGGTCATCCCGATCGTCGGTCATGCACAACCTGTGGATAACCGTGTGGACACTGGGGAATCTTGTCACCACGGTCCGCCTCGGTGGTGGCACCACCGTCAGCAGAGGTCGACGCGGCGCCGGCATCGCGGCACCGATCGTGGCGGCGCCACAGTCAGACACCGTGGCTGCGCCGGACAGTCAGACATGGTGGTTCGCCATCATGTCACCAGCGAGGATTCACCCCAGCGGCCGATGAAATGAGTGATAGCGACCATGACTCAGGTCCTAGACCTTGCCCACGCATGGACGCGGCTTATTGACGACCTGCCGGCGAGTCATCGGGCCTGGGTCGCGGCCTCCCGGCCAATCACGTTGCACGAGAACACCGCGATCGTGGCGGTTCCCGACGATTTCACTCGTACTCAACTCGAGACCCGGTTGCGCTCTCAGCTCGAGGACGCCCTGAGCCGGATCCTGGGCCACGCTGTTCGGCTCGCGGTGACCGTCGACGTGGCCCTTGCCGAACCCTCCGCGACCACCGGCGACGATGACGACCTCGAGCTCGAATCAAGCACCTCCGCTGCTCCGGTGGCCGTCGCTCAGGCGCCCGCGGTTGCGGCCTCCGCGTCGTACGCTAGCGCCTCACCCGGGAGTGCGCGAGAGGCTCGACTCAACCCGAAGTACACGTTCGAGACGTTCGTGATCGGATCTTCGAATCGGTTCGCGCATGCGGCCGCGGTAGCGGTCGCCGAGGCGCCGGGCAAGGCCTACAACCCCCTGCTGGTCTACGGCGAGTCCGGGCTGGGCAAGACTCACTTGTTGCACGCGATAGGCCATTATGTGCGCAGCCTGTTTACCGGAGCCCGGGTGCGCTACGTCAGCAGCGAAGAGTTCACCAACGACTTCATCAACGCGATCCGTGACGACCGCGCGGCCGGATTCCAGCGTCGCTACCGAGATGTCGACGTGTTGCTCATCGACGACATCCAGTTCCTGCAAGGCAAGATCCAGACCCAGGAAGAGTTCTTCCACACGTTCAACACCCTCCACAACGCCAACAAGCAGATCGTCATCACGTCCGACCGGCCGCCCAAACGCATGGATTCCCTCGAAGATCGACTTCGCAACAGGTTCGAGTGGGGTCTGCTCACCGACGTCACGCCGCCGGACCTGGAGACCCGGATCGCGATCTTGCGCAAGAAGGCGTCCACCGAACGACTGACTGCCCCACCGGAAGTGCTGGAGTTCATTGCCAGCAAGATCCAGACCAACATCCGCGAGTTAGAGGGGGCCTTGATCCGGGTCACTGCCTTCGCGAGTCTCAATCGACAGCCGGTGGACCTGACCCTCGGCGAGATCGTCTTGAAGGACTTGATCCCGGAGGGTGGCGAGCCACAGATCACCGCAGCCGTCATCATCGCGCAGACTGCCGCCTATTTCGGCCTCTCCATCGACGACTTGTGCGGAACCAGCCGCAGCCGGGTTTTGGTAATGGCACGACAGATCGCCATGTACCTGTGCCGCGAGCTTACCGAGTTGTCCTTACCGAAGATCGGTCAGCAGTTCGGTGGCCGAGACCACACCACGGTGATGCATGCAGATCGCAAGATCCGCACCCAGATGGCCGAGCGGCGCAGCGTCTACAACCAGGTGCGTGAGCTGACCAATCGCATCAAACAACAAGCTCGCCAGCAGTGACCGTGCACGGTGGTACGGCGTGCTCAGCTGGACGGCACGCACGTGGGTGCTCCGCACAAGTTGGGGACAACTCTGTGGAAACATCGACGCGAAGTGCGTCTTCCCGGTGGAAATCTGTGGAGAGCCGGACGGCGCCGCGCAGTTTCTCCACCTGGTCGTTGCCTCTGGAAGCCACTGTCAACACCAGACCAGACACCCCGGCTCGGGCGCTGACCAGGGAACCTGGGAGTTTTCCCCAGATCGCACAGCCGCTATGAATCCGATGAGAGAGATAGCACCTTGAACCCAAGTCAAGTTCTCGATGCGACTCCGGCTGGGGACAACCAAGTGGGAGCCACCCCACTAACGTCGACGAAGCATCGGGGCCTGCAACCTCCGCGTCCAGTCGGTGCTGGCCGTCAACCCGGTTTGTGCGGCCGGCCCTGCTGCATGGCACCATTCACCGCAAGCACCAAAGTTGGCCAGAAGGGAGGCGGCTCGTCGTGAAGTTCCGCGCCGAGCGAGACGTATTTGCCGAAGCCGTCGCGTGGACCGCTCGCAGCATCCCGACGCGACCGGGCACGTTGCCCCAGCTGTCGGGCGTGTTGGTCGCGACGGGGGCTGACGGCCTGACCCTGAGCGGTTTTGATTACGAGACGTCGGCTCAGGTGACAATCCCGACCGTGGTGGCCGATGAGGGACGGGTTCTAGTGTCCGGCCGACTGCTGGCAGACATCTCTCGGTCGCTTCCCGCCAAGCCGGTGGAGGTCACGTTCGAGGGCGCGAAGCTGTCCCTCACCTGCGGCAGCTCGCGCTTCAGTCTGCAAACCATGCCGGTCGAGGACTACCCGGCGTTGCCACCGATGCCCGAGGTCGCTGGCACTGTCGACAGCTCCGAGTTCGCGGCCGCGGTTGGTCAGGCGGTCACCGCCGCCGGCCGCGACGACATGTTGCCGGTGCTGACCGGGGTCAAGCTTGAGATCGACGGCTCGACCCTGTCGCTGCTCGCCACGGATCGTTTCCGACTCAGCTTGCGCGAGCTGCAATGGCAACCGCGTCAGACCGACTTCACGACAAACGCGCTGGTCCCGGCGCGCGTCCTGGCCGAGACCGCCAAGTCACTCACGTCCGGCTCTGACGTGAAGATCGCGCTGGGTGGGGGAGGCGCTGGCGGCGACGGCCTGATCGGTTTTGAGGGTACGTCGGCGGGCGGCGTGCGTCGTACCACGACCCGGCTGATCGAGGGCGCCTTCCCGAACGTGCGTCAACTCTTCCCCAACAGCTCCGAAATCAGCGCTGCCGTGGAGACTGCCGCCTTGCTTGAATCGGTCAAACGGGTGTCTCTCGTCGCTGGTCGCAACACCTCGATCAGGCTGAGCTTCACCTCCGGCACCGTCACCCTGGAAGCCGGAAACGGCGAAGAAGCCCAGGCGACCGAGTCGCTCGAGGCGAGTCTCACTGGTGACGACATCTCCATAGGTTTCAACCCGACCTATCTACTCGACGGGCTCGGTGCCGTCACCGGCTCCCATGTGCACCTCGCGATGACGCAGTTCGATCGCCCCGCTGCCATCGCCGGCATGCCGGCTCCCGACAGCGATCCCGATCTCGGCTTCCGCTATTTGTTGATGCCGCTTCGCATGCAAGGCTAAGACGCGCGCCGGTAGTGCGGCGGGCGGTGACCGCACCGGTTTCGATCGACGTGGCCGCTGCTGGGGACCAAGACGAGAGGACCTGCGATGGACATTGGACTGATTGGGCTGGGCAAGATGGGCGGCAACATGCGCGAGCGGTTGCGCGGCGCCGGTCACACGGTGGTGGGATTTGACCGCAACCCAGAAATCAGTGATGTCGCAAGTCTTGAGGAGCTCGTCGAGAAACTTCCCACCCCAAAGGTGGTGTGGGTGATGGTGCCGGCTGGCGATCCCACGCGCGAGACCATCGCGGCTGTGGGGGAGCTGCTCGGCGCCGGTGACGTCGTCGTCGACGGTGGCAACTCGCGCTGGACCGACGACCTCAAGCATGCTGAGCTGCTCGCTGCCAAACACGTCGGGTTCGTGGACTGTGGGGTGTCGGGGGGAGTGTGGGGTCTGAAGAACGGCTACGCCTTGATGTGCGGCGGTGATGCCGAGGACGTCGCGAAGGTTCAACCGGCGTTCGACGCGCTTAAACCCGACGGGGAGTTCGGCTTCGTGCACGCCGGCCGGGTGGGTGCCGGCCACTTCGTGAAAATGGTGCACAACGGCATGGAGTACGGCATCATGCAGGCCTACGCCGAGGGCTGGGAGCTGCTTGAAAAGGTGGACCTGGTCGACAACGTCACCGAAGTGTTCCGCTCCTGGCGAGAAGGCACGGTCATCCGGTCGTGGCTTCTGGATCTGCTGGTCGCTGCCTTGGACGAGGACGACCACCTCGAGCAGGTCGCCGGATACGCCGAAGATTCCGGGGAGGGCCGCTGGAGTGTCGATGCGGCAATCGACAACGCGGTGCCGCTACCAGCGATCACGGCGGCACTCTTCGCACGCTTCCAGTCGCGCCAAGACCAGTCGCCGGCGATGAAGGCGGTGTCGGCGATGCGCAACCAGTTCGGTGGGCACGCGGTTCGGGCCGGAGGGTCAAAGCACGCCACGCCATCGGCTGACATCGACGAGACGTGAGCCTTCGTGCGCGTTTCACACCTCTCGTTGATCGACTTTCGTTCTTACCCCACGGCTGAGATCGATCTACCACCGGGCGTCTCCGCGTTTATCGGGCCCAACGGCCAGGGCAAGACCAACCTCGTCGAGGCGGTCGACTATGTGGCTACCCAGTCATCACATCGGGTTGCCACCGACCAACCGCTGGTCCGATCAGGTGCCGACCAAGCAATCATCCGTACGACGATCTGCCGTGACGATCGCCAAGCCCTCGTGGAGCTCGAGATCAATCCGGGCCGGACCAACCGCGCGCGGCTCAATCGCGGCGCCGTTCCCCGGGTCCGGGAGGTGCTGGGGGTGTTGCGGACGGTGCTCTTCTCGCCCGACGACCTGGTGCTGGTCAAGGGAGACCCCAGCGAACGGCGTCGATTCCTCGACGACCTACTGGTGGCGCGCCAGCCCCGGTTCGCCGGCGTACGCAGTGACTACGACAGGGTGCTCAGACAGCGCAACCAGCTTTTGAAAACCGCTGGTGGTCGGGCGACAGGGCGGCGCAACGAGGGTGCGCTGGCGACCCTAGACGTGTGGGACTCCCATCTTGCCCGGACCGGTGCGGAGTTATTGGCGGCCCGGATCGAATTGACTGCCGCACTCAAGCCACAGGTGTCACGCCACTACGCCATGGTCTCGGCCTCGGCGCCCAAGCAGAACGCAGGCAACGACACCGGCTTGGCTTATCAGCCATCATTCGAGCTCGAGCCCTCGGTCGTTGATCGCGCCGAGCTCACCGAGGTATTGCTCATCGAGCTGAAGCGTCGGCGCGGCGATGAGCTAGACCGCGGGGTGACGCTGGTGGGGCCTCATCGTGATGATCTGCTGCTGACGTTGGGTCCGATGCCAGCGCGGGGTTACGCCAGTCACGGCGAGTCCTGGTCGTTCGCGATCGCCTTGCGACTGGCGGCCTTCGAACTCTTGCGGGTGGGCGCCGACGATCCGGTGTTGATCCTCGACGATGTGTTCGCCGAACTCGACGACCAGCGGCGCGCCGCGCTGGCCGGCTTGGTCGCCGGAACCGAGCAGGTGCTGGTTACCGCGGCGGTTGCTGCCGATGTCCCGGCCGAGCTGATGCAGCATCGTTTCGATGTGCATAGGGGGGTGGTGAGCGGTGCCTGACGGGACGCGGCGTGACAAGCCGAAGTCCCCACTCGACGAGCCGGTTGATTTGGTTTCCTCAGCGGCGCCCGACTCACCGACCGAGGTGGTCGCCAAGTCAGATCCACCAGACGCCTCGACCTACGACCCGACCGGTCTGGAGGTGGCTCGCTTCGTCGCAGGGGGGCTGCGCGGTGCGGTCAGGAAACGTGCGGGCGACACGAACCGGGGAAGCCGAACCGTGCGCGACACGCAGCTGTCAGGGGCGCACCCAGACGCCCGTGACCCCACACCAGTTGGCGCTGCGGTGGACAAGGTAGTCGCAGATTGCGGCTGGACCACCGATGTGGCCGTGCACGGTGTCTTTGGCCGATGGGCCTGGATCGTCGGCACTGACGTCGCGAGTCACTGTCAGCCCGAGAGCTTCCAAGACGGTCAACTGACCGTGCGCACCGACTCAACGTCGTGGGCGACCGCGCTGCGTCTGCTGGCGCCCACCGTCGTGCGTCGCATGAACGAGGAGCTTGGGCACGGCACCGTGTCACGTATCGAGATTCTCGGCCCGCAAGCCCCGTCATGGCGCAAGGGGCTTCGAACGGTCCGAGGCCGCGGACCACGTGACACCTACGGCTGACACCACCCGAAACCTCAGCAACGGCGGAGGATCTAGAGCCGCCCTTGCCCATCCACAGATGCCGGATTGGCGCGAAACTCGCCTATACTGGTTGGGATAGGAAAGGCCGCCTCGTGTTGCCACGGCGCCATGAGAATCCCTCAATTTTCGCGCCAGCAGCCGCCGAGTCTCCGCGTGGCTTGGCGAGCGGCTTTTGTGCTGACTTGATGTGGCGCGCCCGGTCGCGACGAAGCGACATGGGCCCGCGCCGCAGCTGGCCGTTTGATGACGGCCGACGAAGACCTGGAGGTCTGCTGAGTGACGGCCCATGACGAGCTCGACCCTGAAGAGATGCCCGAACCAGCACGGCCTACCGCCAACAATCACAGCTACGACGCATCCGACATCACAGTTTTGGAGGGCCTCGAAGCGGTCCGCAAGCGTCCCAGCATGTATATCGGCTCGACCGGCGAACGCGGGCTGCACCAACTCGTGTGGGAAGTGGTCGACAACTCCGTCGATGAGGCGCTCGCCGGTCACTGCGACAAGGTCGACGTGAGCCTGCTCGCCGACGGCGGGGTCCGGGTTATCGACAACGGTCGCGGCATTCCGGTCGACGAACACACCAGCGAAAGGCTGCCCGCGGTCACCGTTGTCATGACGATCCTGCACGCCGGCGGAAAGTTCGGCGGCGGCGGCTACAAGGTTTCCGGCGGCTTGCACGGGGTGGGTGTCAGCGTCGTCAACGCGTTGAGTGAGAAGCTCACCGTCGAGGTGAAGCGGGACGGCTATCGCTGGGTTCAGACGTTCAGGTACGGCGAGCCGACCGGGTCGCTGGAACGCATGGAGGCCACTGACGAGACCGGCACCACGACCACGTTTTGGGCGAGCACCACAATTTTCGAGACCACCGACTATTCGTTCGAGACGATCGCTGGACGTTTCCGCGAGATGGCGTTCCTCAACAAGGGCCTGGAGATCGTCGTACGCGATGAGCGGCCCAGCCATGCCGCCGGCATTGCCGATGCCGTGGCCGATGCCACCATCTCCGCCGAGGTCGACGGGGGCCGAGACGGCATTCACGCCGACCGAAGTGGCGGCATCGAGCGGCGCTTCCGCTACGACGGCGGGCTCGTTGACTATGTCAAGCACCTCAACGCCAGCAAGGACGCGGCACACCGCAGCATCATCGACTTCGAGGCCGTCAACGAGTCGTCGGGGATGAGCCTCGAGGTTGCGATGCAGTGGAACACCAGTTTCAACGAGTCGGTGCACACGTTTGCCAACGCGATCAACACCCACGAGGGCGGCACCCATGAGGAAGGGTTCCGTTCCGCCTTGACGTCCACGATCAACGGGTGGGCCGAGGAGTGGGGGATGATCAAGAAGCGGGAGGACCGGCTGTCCGGCGAGGACATCCGGGAGGGGCTCACCGCGATCATCTCGGTCAAGCTCCTCGAGCCGCAGTTCGAGGGCCAGACCAAGACCAAGCTCGGCAACACCGAGGTCAAGTCGTTCGTGCAGAAGGTCGTCAACGACCACCTCGGTGCGTGGCTGGAGAAGAACCCCGGCGAGGGCAGAGAGGTCATCCGCAAATCGATTGCCGCCGCCACCGCGCGGCTGGCGGCTCGTAAGGCTCGCGATCTGGCCCGCAACCGCAAGGGACTGCTCGGCGGAGGTGGGCTGCCCGGCAAGTTGTCGGACTGCCAGTCGACGAATCCGGCCGAGTGCGAGGTCTTCGTCGTGGAGGGTGACTCCGCTGGCGGCTCGGCCAGGGGTGGCCGTGACCCGCGGGTGCAGGCCATTTTGCCGATCCGCGGCAAGATCTTGAACGTCGAAAAGGCCCGAATCGACAGGGTGCTGGCGAATACCGAGGTGCAAGCGATCATCTCGGCCCTCGGCACCGGCATCCACGACGACTTCGCCGTCGAGAAGCTGCGTTATCACAAGATCGTGCTGATGGCCGACGCGGATGTCGACGGTCATCACATTCAGACGCTGCTGCTTACCCTGCTCTTCAGGTTCATGCGGCCGTTGATCGAGTCCGGCTACGTCTATCTTGCCCAACCACCGCTGTACCGGCTCAAGTGGGTCAATCCCCACTCGCACGAGTTTGTCTACTCCGACCGGGAGCGCGACGCCTTGATCACCGCCGGCCAGGCGGCCGGCAAGAGACTGCCCAAGGACAACGCGATCCAGCGCTACAAGGGCCTCGGCGAGATGAACACCGACGAGCTTTGGGACACCACGATGAATCCCAATAGCCGGGTGTTGCTGCAGGTGACTCTCGACGACGCCGCCCAAGCCGACGAGATGTTCTCGGTCTTGATGGGTGAGGACGTCGAGCAGCGGCGCTCCTTCATCCAGCGCAACGCCAAGGACGTCCGGTTCCTTGACATCTGACCGAGCCCAGCGCATCAGCCCCAAACGCCTTCGCATAAAGGGAAACCTCCAGTGACTGACGACACAACCGCTGCCCCAGGCGATCCGACGAGCGGCCGGGTCGAGCCTGTTGAGTTGCAGGCCGAGATGCAGCGCGCCTACATCGACTACGCGATGGCGGTCATCGTGGGGCGCGCGCTGCCCGACGTACGCGATGGTCTAAAACCGGTGCACCGGCGCGTGCTCTACGCGATGTACGACGGTGGCTACCGTCCCGACCGCGGCTTCTCCAAGTGCTCACGTGTCGTCGGTGACGTGATGGGTCAATACCACCCGCACGGTGACACCGCGATCTACGACACGTTGGTGCGCCTCACGCAGCCGTGGATCATGCGGGCACCGCTGGTGTCCGGCCAGGGCAACTTCGGCTCACCAGGCAACGACAGCGCAGCCGCCATGCGCTACACCGAATGCAAGATGGCGCCGCTCGCGATGGAGATGGTCCGAGACATCGACGAGGGCACCGTCGACTTCCGGCCCAACTACGACGGCCGCAGTCAAGAGCCGGTGCTGCTGCCGAGCCGGCTGCCCAACCTGCTGATCAACGGTTCGGCCGGCATCGCGGTCGGGATGGCGACAAACATCCCGCCGCACAACATGCGCGAAGTCGCCGACGGGGCGCAGTGGGCGCTAGCTCATCCCGACGCTTCTCGCGAAGAGCTGCTGGAGGCGTTGCTCGAGCGCGTCCACGGACCCGACTTCCCGATGGGGGCCCTGATCGTCGGCAAGGAGGGCATCGCCTCGGCGTACCGCACCGGCCGAGGGTCGATCACGATGCGTGCGGTGATCGACGTCGAGGAAGACAACAACGGGCGCACCTGCCTGGTCATCACCGAGCTGCCCTACATGGTCAACCCCGACAACCTGGCGCTGAAGATTGCCGAGCTGGCGGACTCCGGTCGGGTGCAGGGCATCTCCGACGTGCGCGACGACTCTTCGTCACGGACCGGTCAGCGGTTGGTCGTGGTGCTCAAGCGGGACGCGGTGGCTCGCGTCGTGCTCAACAATCTCTACAAGCACACTCAGTTGCAAGACAACTTCAGCGCCAACATGCTCGCCCTCGTTGACGACGTGCCGCGAACGCTGAGCCTTGACGGCTTCGTCTCCAACTGGATCCAGCACCAGATCGACGTCATCGCGCGCCGTACTCGCTTTCGACTGGCCAGGTTCGAGGACCAGGCACACGTCTATCGCGGGCTCGCCAAGGCACTGGATGCGCTCGACGAGGTGATCGCGTTGATCCGGGCCAGCCAAACCGTCGAGGTGGCCCGCCGCGGCCTGATCGAGCTGCTGGACATCGACGAGGTGCAGGCTAATGCGATTCTCGACATGCAGCTGCGCAAGCTGGCGGCCCTCGAGCGGCAGGCCATCGTCGACAGGCTGGTCGAGCTCCAGCGGCTGATCGCCGACCTCGAAGACATCTTGGCCAACGAGTCACGGCAGCGTTCGATCGTGAGTGAGGAGCTCGCTGGGATTGTCGACAAGTACGGCGACGAGCGTCGCAGCCGGATCATTCCGGCCGACGGAGACCTGTCGATGGAAGACCTCATTCCCGACGAGGATGTGGTGATAACCATCACCCGCGGCGGCTACGCCAAACGCACCCGGGCCGATCTCTACCGGTCACAAAAGCGTGGTGGCAAGGGGGTGCGTGGTGCGTCGCTGCGCGGCGACGACCTCGTCGAACACTTCTTCGCCTCGACCAACCATCACTGGTTGCTGTTCTTCACCACCGCCGGCCGGGTCTATCGCACCAAGGCCTACCAACTGCCGGAGTCGGCACGCGATGCCAAGGGCGGTCATGTGGCTGGGCTCTTGTCCTTCCAGCCCGACGAGCAGATCGCCCAGGTGCTCGCGATTCGCGACTACGACCAGGCGCCGTACCTCGTGTTGGCCACCAGACGTGGTCTTATCAAGAAGACCCGGCTCATTGACTACAACTCTCCACGTCAGGCCGGGGTCATCGCGATCAACTTCCGCGAAGATGACGACGAGCTCATCGGTGCAGAGCTGGTGACGGCCGGTGATGACCTGCTGCTGGTGTCTCGCAAGGGGCAGTCCGTCCGCTTTCGTGCCGACGACGAGCAGCTGCGGCCGATGGGCCGGGCCACCTCAGGCGTTACCGGAATAAAGTTCCGCCGTGGTGACGAGCTGTTGTCGATGTCGGTGATCCAAGAGCACGACCTCGACGACGACGCCGGCGTACGGTATGTGTTCACGGTCACCGACGGTGGCTGGGCCAAGCGCACCAGGGTCGATGAATACCGGTTGCAGGGCCGTGGCGGTTTGGGCATCAAGGCGATGAAGCTCGCCGACGCCCGAGGGTCTTTGGTCGGTGCGATGGTGGTGACCGACGCTGACGAGGTGATGGCGGTGCGAGCCAGCGGACAGGTGACAAAGTCACCCGCGTCCGACGTGCCCGCCAAGGGACGTGACACCATGGGAGTCAAGTTCGTGACTGTCGGCGACTCCGACTCGGTGGTGGCGATCGCGCGAAATACCGAACGCGAGGTCGACGAAGAGTTGGCCGAGATTGACGCAGGCAGCGACGCGTCGCAGTCAGCGCACGACCAGGCAGGTCAGGATCGGGACGAGCAGGGGACCGGAGACAGCGCTGAGGAATCAGCGACAGACGCACCGACGCAAGAGCACGAGGAGTAGCTCGATGACGAACCCCGGCGAGAACGACTCGGTAGCACCGCACCGGCCGCTCGGCAAGTCGGCGACCTCAGCGCAGCAGCCGACCCAGAAGGTCGCCGCCTCATCGGGTGGCAGCCGAGGTGGTGCTATGCATACCGAGACGGCACAGTCCGGCGCCGTACAGTCCGTACGCTCCCCGGGCCGGCCGCCCGCCGAATACCCGTCGGCTGACGAGACCGGGAAGACACTGCCGGTGCGCGAGTCGCCGCCGGGCGCAGCGGCGGACACCGCTGCGGCTCAGGCTGCCCGAGAGAAGGCCTCGCGGAAGGGCGCCGGAAGACGTCCCACTCGGACCCGCCGCGCGCGGCTGCGAATGACGCGGATAGACCCGTGGTCGGTGACCAAGACGGCGTTCCTGCTCTCGATCGCCGTCGGGATCATGTGTTGCGTGGCGGTCTTCTTGGTGTTCTCGATCATGAACGCCGCGGGCCTGTGGGATCACATCAACACCACGATCCAAGGCGTCGTCAACCAGCAGCCAGGCCACCAGTTCGACATCAAGCAGTACGTCGGCATGAGCCGGGTCATGGGCGTCGCCATCCTCATCTCCGCGGTTGACGTCGTGTTGATCACCGCGTTGGCTACCTTGGGCGCGTTCATCTACAACTTGTCAGCGGCGGTGCTCGGCGGTGTCGAGGTCACCTTGGCCGAAGACCTGAAGTGACGCCGACACGGCGTGCGTTCGACTGCGGTACGTTTGAGGCGACGTCTGGCGATGGGGTAGCCTTCCCCGGCGACCCGGCTTCTGGGGGCCTATAGCTCAGACGGTTAGAGCGCTTCCCTGATAAGGAAGAGGTCACAGGTTCAAGTCCTGTTAGGCCCACTAGCCCTACCATCCCGAGGGGGACCCGATGCTGAAGAAGATCCTCGCCGCCGCCATCGTTGGTGTGGCCGCCAAGTTCGTCTTGGACCGGCTCACCGGCGGGGCCAAGGAAGCAGATCTGTGGGCCGAGGCGACCGACCCGGTCGACTCCTCGAGCAGGTAAGCCTGCAACCTGGGGGACGTAGCTCAACTGGCAGAGCACTGCCTTTGCAAGGCAGGGGTTGAGGGTTCGAGTCCCTTCGTCTCCACCGAATCCGGGCCGACTCAACCACCGTCAATGCGGCTCGTCGTCCAGCACCGTCGCTTCCGGCTGAACGTTGCCCGCCTGGCGGACGTGTCCGCCTTCAGCCATAGCGGGGCACGTGTGCCGAGGGCCGCCTTTCGCAGTGCTGGCACACTGATGCCATGGCGTGGTGTGCGGCACCGTGAGTCGTTGGTTCACCCTTCGGGCGTTGGGCTCGGCCGTGGTGGCGCTGATCTTGATGACCGCGATGGTGCTCCTCGGACGGTGGCAATTCGGTGTCTACGACTCCACCCGCACCAACAGTGCCCGCGCTCAGCTCGATCGTCCGCCGGTGCCGTTGGACGGCGTACTCGGTCGCGATTCGGCGTTCCCGGCCGACGGGGTCGGGCGACCGGTGACGGCAACCGGGCGATACGTCGCGGCCGAACAGATGTACGTGCGCGATATGCCTGGCGCCAGATCACGCTATGCCGTAGTCACGCCGCTGGTGACGCCGGCCGGATCCGCGGTCCTGGTGGTGCGCGGCTCGTCGAGCACGCGTGCAGCGCCTCCGCCTGCTAAAGCCGTGCGCATCGAGGGTCTGCTCGAGCCTTCCGATCCGGTGGGGCAGACGCTGGACCGGCAACGCATCACCGACGGGATCCAGGTCGCCAGTCTGGTCAGCAGCTTCCGACAAGATCTCTATGACGGGTACGTCGTTCTGCGGCGCAGCCAGCCGTCCAGTACGGCGTCGCTGAGCCCAGTCAATCCCCCACGGCCCGACCCGTCCGCCTGGGCGGGGGTCCGGAACCTGCTGTATGCCATCCAGTGGTGGGTGTTCGCCGGCTTCGTGGCGTTCATGTGGTGGCGGATGATCAATGACGCCACCAACCGAAACCACACCAACGACCGAGACGCCGAACTCGTGGCGTAGCGTCAGTTGAGTGAGTGGTGCCCTGCTTCGCTACCGGGTGATGGCCTACATCATCGGGGTCTTGTTGATCGTGCTGATCTGCGTCGGCGTGCCGTTGAAGTATCTGACCCCCGCGGGCACCACGCCGCAAGACCTAGGCAAGTGGATTACGATGTATCTCGGCATCCTGCATGGCTGGCTCTACATGATCTTCTTGGTGATGGCGGCCATCTTGGCGCGCAAGGCGCGCTTTCCACTGGCGTTTGCCGTCGTGGTGCTGGTCCTCGGCACCGTCCCGTTCCTCAGCTTCTTAGGTGAGCGGATGGCGACCAAGCGCGTGAGGAGCCGGTACGACGTGGGGGCGCACACCTTGCAGCGCCAACACTGATCGATTCGCTTGCCCAGTCACGTGGGTGCGGCTGGTGGCTTCAAGACGGCCGCGATGCGGCCTCCTGGTCCACCGCCCGTCAGCACGGCCTCCTGGTCCACCGTGTACGCCCTGAGCTAGAGCTAGAGGTCTCGCTTCTCGAGGGGCTCGTCGGGAGTTGTCGGCTGGTGGGAAGCGGCCGTCTCTCGTGAAGCCAGCGGCGCCGTAGGCGCCGCCCCAGAGGCGCCGGTCACGTCGGCCGGCTCGGATGCCTCGGCCGCTCCCGCCACGATCTCGGCCTCGCTGACGGACGCAGCGGAGGCGGCAGGTCGTGAGGCGCCACTAGTCGCGGCGTCGTTCGGCGTCGCCGCGCTGTCTCGATATGTCGTCCAGGCCGGATCCTCCTGGTGGGCGAAGAACTTCTTGTAGACAACCGCAGCTATCCCGCCAAGACCAAGCAGAATCGCCAGATTACGAAGCTTGTGTGTCGGCTTTGGCTCCTCGACCAGGCCAAGCCGGATCGCAGCTCGGCGGCCGTGATAGCGGCCTTGTTCCAACGCAGCTTGCGCCACCGGCGTCAGTCGCTTGGTGGCGTCATCGACCACGGGAGCAAGCCGGTCGCGGGCCTCGACCAGTGCCGGCCCGGCCTTCTCACGCGCGTCGGCAAGCGCTGGTCCGGCCTTCTCCCGGACGTCGGCGAGGACGGGGCCGACACGGTCCCGCGCGTCGGCTAGCGCCGGCCCGGCCTTCTCACGCGCGTCGGTTAGGGCTGGGCCGGCCTTCTTCCGGGCGTCCACGAGGACCGGACGAGCCTTGTCCCGGGCATCCTCGAGGGCAGCGCCCACCTTCTCCATCGCGGTGGTCGGTTGGGCGACGCTCTTGGTGCGACCAACCGCTGCCAGGCGCTTGCGGGCCAGCTTCGATGCCACGTGGATCCTCCTTGAGTCACGACACGTTCTGGGGACACCTAAGGGCACCCCCGAGTGCTGCACTCTACCCGTACCCATCTCGCTATCGCTTACCCGTCGTCACTGATTGCACCGCCGTGAACCGCACCGCGTGGTCGACGTGCCCCCGCATGCAAAGATGGACCCGGCATGGAGCCGGCGTCACTGCGTCGTACGCCGCAATCCGTTGACCGACAACCAAGAGCTCGTGACCTGCGAAAGGGTGGAATGGTGGCCGAAGACCTTTATGCCACGCTCAAGACAAACCACGGCGACATCATCGTGCACTTGTTCGGTGACCTTGCCCCGACTACCGTCAAGAACTTCGTCGGGCTCGCCGAGGGCACCCAGGAGTGGACCGACCCGAAGACCGGCGAGAAGTCTCACGAGCGCTTCTACGACGGGTTGATCTTCCACCGGGTGATCTCCGGCTTCATGATCCAAGGTGGCTGCCCCAACGGTGACGGGCGTGGTGGGCCAGGCTATGCGTTCAAGGACGAGTTCCACCCCGACCTGTCGTTCAACAAGCCGTACCTGCTCGCGATGGCGAACTCCGGCCCCGGCACCAACGGCTCGCAGTTCTTCATTACCGTCGGAGGCACCCCGCACCTCAACAACAAGCACACGATTTTCGGTGAGGTCTCCGACCAGGCCAGCCGTGACGTGGTGGATTCCATCGCGACCACCGAGACCGGCCGCGGAGACCGGCCGCTCGAGCCGGTGGTGTTGGAGCGCGTCGAGGTCGAACAGCGCTGAGGCGGCGCGCGAGCTCGCAGAGGCTGATCATGAGTGCCGCCAATTCGCCGTACGACGCCGGGACCATCCCCCGTTGCTACCGCCACCCTGACCGCGAGACCTACATCACCTGCCAGCGTTGTGGCCGGCCAATCTGCCCCGACTGCATGCGCCAGGCGTCGGTCGGGTTCCAGTGCCCGGACTGTGTGCGCCAAGGGGCTGCCCAGTCACGTCCGGTGCGTACGTCGTTCGGCGGCCGGGTCGCCGAGGGAGTCCCGGTCGTCACGATCGGGCTCATCGCTGTCAACGTGCTGTTCTTTCTGATCGCCTACGCCACAGGCGGGATGACGGGCAGTTTCAGCAAGACGATGCTGGAGATTCCCGACTCCAGCGCGTACGCCCCAGGCGCAGGCGTCGAGGGCATCGCCCAAGGCGCCTATTGGCAGTTGATCTCGTCGACGTTCTTGCACATCGAGATCTGGCACATCGGCTTCAACATGGTAGGGCTCTGGATCTTCGGCAGGTTCTTGGAGTCCCAGCTCGGACGGTGGAGGTTCCTTAGCGCCTACCTGCTGACTGGATTCGTCGGCTCTGTGGCGGTGTACTGGCTGGAAAGGCCGGACTACCAGCCGTCGCTGGGCGCCTCAGGCTCGATCTTCGGGCTGTTCGCGGCGGCCCTTGTCGTATTGTTGAAGCAGCACCGCGACATCACGCAGCTGATCATCTTGCTCGTGTTGAACCTGGTCATCACATTCACGGTGCCCCACATCTCCTGGCAGGCGCACATCGCCGGCCTCGTCTCCGGCCTGCTCATTGGCGCCGGCTTCGCCTACGCGCCACGAGAAAACCGAACGTTGCTGCACATCGCGATGTTGGGCGCGATCTTCGCCGTCGCGGTCGCCGCGGTGGTGCTGCGAACAGCACAGCTCACCGGTTGACGCGAGCGGGCTTGGTCCGGCGAGGCCCGCTACTCAAGCGAGGCAAGGCTCGATGATGCCGATTGTCCACACTGGGGATAACCGCTGTGGAGAACTACAGACATGTAAGTCGTCGAGCGGTGCTCATTGCCACTTGGTGGCGAGGACGAAGCCGGCGGCGATGAAGGCCATCCCGATCGCGAGGTTCCAGTTGCCGATCTGGCTGACGTACTTCAGGTCAGGAGCGATGTAGTAGACCACGATCCAAGCCAACCCGATCAGCCAGCAGGCAAGCATGACCGGCGCGATCCATCGGCTGCCGCCAACCTTGACCGGCTTCTTGGCGACCGGCGGCGTGAAGTCAACCTTCTTGCGCTGACGAGACTCGGGCACGATAACTCCTCCTCGATCAACGATAGTTGTCGGCTAGCCTAGTGTCGTGTATGGGAAATACCACCGTAACCTGAGCGTGCCGGCGCAGTCTCAGGCACCACGTCGATTGTCGCCGGTCGTGGCAGCGGGCTCCGAGCCCCCCACAGTAATGTCGGTGGCGTAGCAGCCGGATCGAGGAGCCATGCGAACCCCACGACACGCGACGACAGCAGCGTCGCGGTGGGCGCGACTCAGGCAGAGCTTCGCCGCCAAGCCGCTGGGGTGGCGCCTTACCGTGCCGATCGCATTCGCCTGCGCCGGTCTGCTCGGCGCCACCAGCTTTGTCAACGCTCAAGGCACAGATCTGCGCGGCGGCCGCTACACGGACCTGACCGGGATCGTCAGCGAGCAGCGCGCCAAGGTCGAGTCGTTGCGGCAACAGACCGCTGCCTTGCAGGCTCAGGTGGAGCAGCTTTCCGCAAACCTCGCCGCACCCTTGAACAACCGGTTGTACGCCAAGCTGGAGCAGCTCGAGCTGCCGGCCGGGTTGCGCGCCCTGGCCGGACCCGGCCTCGTCGTCGCGCTCAACGACGCCCCGCATGACGAGACCTTGACCGGCGGAATCGATCCGAATCTGCTGGTGGTCCACCAACAAGACATTCAGGCCGTCGTCAACGCGTTGTGGGCCGGTGGCGCCGACGGCATCAGCCTGGCAGGTCAGCGCGTCATCGCCACCACCGGGATCAAGTGCGTCGGCAACACCGTGGTGTTGCAAGGGGTGCCCTACTCCCCGCCGTACCGAATCGTCGCGATAGGTGACAGCAAGAGGCTGTACGACGCGTTGCTGGCCTCGCCCGAGGTGCGCAACTACCGCGACTACGTCCGGCCGCCCTACAACCTTGGGTGGTCGCTTCGTGCCAGCCAGCGGCTCGTGGTGCCGGCGTACACGGCGCCGGTGACGCTGGCCTACGCCAAGCCGACGGGCCCCTGACCGGCCCGATCTGGCAGCTGTGCCAACTTGTGGTTTCGAGACGGCGGCGAAGCGGCCTCCGCAACCACCGTTAATGCCGCCCGGGGCTGGTGGTTGGGGGACTGGTGGTCGGCCCAGTGCTCGTTGGCGTCGTGCTGGTCGGAGTCGACTGCGTTGGCGTCGTCGGGCTGGTTGGCGTCGTCGGGCTGGTTGGGGTCGTCGGGGTCGTCGGGGTGGTCGGGGTCGGGGGAGTGGACGTGACAGTCACGGTCGGTGTAGTCGTCGGGCCCAGTGACACCTGGATCGTGACGACAGTGCCGTAGGGGCGCCGGGTGTCGGCGGTTGGGTTCTGATCGGTGACCGTCCCCCTGGGGGCGTCGGACTGAACCATCGATGGCACCGGATCGAAGTGCTTGGCCGTCAGCGTAGCCATTGCCTCTTGCTGCGTCATCCCCACCACCGACGGCACCAAGAGGTAGCCGGTGGAGTAATAGACGGTGACCTGGGAACCGCGTTTCGCCGAAGTGCCAGCCGGGGGATTGGTGCTGGTGACGATGTTGAGTCGCTCGGTGCTGGCGATGTCCTTGGCTGGATGAACCTTGAATCCGCGCGCATTCAGCGTCGCGGTCGCCTCAGAAAGACTCTTACCTGTCACCAAAGGCACGATCTCCTGGTTGGGCGCCTTCGACACGGTGAGGTCAACCGCACTGCCCTTGTTTGCGCTGTTACCGACGGCAACGCTTTGCCGCATCACGTGACCCGGCGCAATTGTGCTGCTCGTCCCGGGGGTTAGCCGGCCGACGGTGAGACCGACGCCGAGCAGCTTCGCGCGAGCTTGAGCGACGGTCAGGTTGAGTAGTTGAGGGACCGTCGCCTGGGGTGGCGGGGTGCCAGAGAGCAGCCTCGGCACCACAATCAACGCGGCGATGATCAGCGCCGCGAGCGCCAGCAAGCCCAACGCGACCCACCAGCCTCGCCCGCGCGGCGGCTCTTCGTCCGCCGAGGTCGTGGTGACTGTCGTCGGTGAGGTCGATTCGAGCGCCGGGGGCGCCAAGAAGGGTGCGGTGAGCTCCGGCGCTGCCACGGTAGGGGCGAGCACGGCCCGGCCCTCCAGGGCCCGCTCGATGTCGGCACGCATCTCGGTGGCGCTCTGGTAGCGCTCGTCCACCGACTTGGTCAACGCCTTGCTCGTGATGGCGTCCAGCGCCGGTGAGATCTCCGGGTTGAGGCTGGATGCCGCCGGCGGCTCCTCGCGGACATGCTGATAGGCCACCGAGACAGGGGAGTCCCCGATGAAGGGCGGCCGGCCGGTCAACAGCTCAAACAGCAGGCAACCGGTCGAGTAGAGGTCGCTGCGGGCGTCGACCTGCTCGCCTCGAGCCTGCTCGGGGGAGAGGTACTGGGCCGTCCCGACTACTGCGGCGGTCTGGGTCATGGTGGCCGAGGAGTCGGCGATTGCCCGGGCGATCCCGAAATCCATCACCTTGACGTCACCGGTTGGGGTCAGCATCACGTTGGCCGGCTTGATGTCGCGGTGAATGATGCCGGCGCGGTGGCTGTAGTCGAGGGCGCTGAGCACCGAGGCGACGATCTCCAGCGCCCGGTCCGGCAGGATTTTGCGTCCCGAGCGAAGCAGGTCGCGAAGAGTCTGACCCTCGACGTACTCCATCACGATGAACGGCAGCATGATTCCCGAGCCGTTGGGGTCAGGCTCCTCGCCGGTGTCGTAGACCGCGACGATCGAGGGGTGGTTGAGGGACGCCGCCGACTGCGCTTCGCGGCGGAAGCGGGCCTGGAACGTCGGATCGCCGGCGAGGTCGACCCGTAACCGCTTGATCGCGACCGCACGCCCGAGTCGGGTGTCTTGCGCCAGCCGCACCTCGGCCATGCCGCCACGGCCGAGCAGCCCCTCGAGTCGATAGCGTCCCCCGCCGAGGGTGGGGCCCGTGCCGGTCTCGGGACGGCCGCCTTGCGAAGGGGAATCCGGGGTCATCGCGTGGTCCTCGTCTGCTGGCTTGTCACTTGCCGATCACCGCCTTCATCACCGCGGCAGCGATGGGGCCACCAAGGCCTCCACCGGTGATGTCCGCGCGAGCCACGGCGGTGTGCTCGACCAGAACCGCGACCGCCACCTGCGGGTTGTCCGCTGGGGCAAAGGCAACCATCCAGGCGTACGGCGCCTTGGTGGCCGTCGAGTTGGCGGTTCCGGTCTTGCCCGCCACGCTGACGCCGGGGATCTGAGCCGGCGTCCCGGTTCCGGTGTTGACCACGTCGACCATCATCTGGGTCAACTCGCCTGCCACCGAAGCCGAGACCGCCTGGTGGAGCACCTCGGGCTTCGCCTTGTCCAGCACGTCGAGATCGGGGGAGCGGACCTCGTCGACGATGTAGGGCTTCATCACCGCGCCGCCGTTGGCTATCGCCGCGGTCACCATGGCCATCTGTAAGGGGGTGGCCGACACGTCGTACTGGCCGATCGCCGACAACGCGGTGCTCGGCGCGTCGAGTTTCGTAGGGAAGTTGCTGACACCATTGGGCAGCTGATCGAGGTAGTCCTCGTTGAAGCCGAATTTCTCCGCCTGCGCGCGCAGTTTGCCGGCGCCAAGCTTGAGGCCCAAATCGGCGAAGGACACGTTGCACGACACGATGAGCGCCTGGGTCAAGGTGATCTGGTCCCCCCCGCAGCCCGAGCCGTTCTCGTTGTGCAGCACCGCCGTCGATAGCGGCAAGTCGAGTGAGTAGCCACCCTTCACCGTGGTGGTCGGTGAATAGCCGTTCGACAAGGCGGCGGCGGCGGTGACCAACTTGAACGTCGACCCGGGTGGGTAGCTCTGCTGGGTGGCCCGGTCGATCATCGGGTTGACGGGGCTCGCTGTGAGCCGTTTAAAGGCTGCCTGTGCGGCCGTGTAGTCGTGGGTTGCCAGCACATTTGGGTCGTACGACGGGGTGGACGCCAAAGCCAAGATGGCGCCGGTCTTCGGGTCGAGCGCCACCACCGCGCCACGAGCGCTGCCCGGCAGCGCATTGAGGCCATCCCAGGCGGCCGCCTGGGCCTTCGCGTTCACCGTGAGCAGCACGCTGCCGCCCTGGGGCTGGTTGTTGCCCACCAGGTCGATGACGCGGTTGACGAAGAGGCGTTCGTCGCTGCCGGACAGGATGGAGTTCTCGGAGTTCTCTACTGCCTTGGTGCCATACACGCACGAGAAGAAGCCGGTCGCCTGTGCATAGACGAGCGGCTGGGGGTAGCGCCGCACGTACTTCAGGCTGTCGTGGGAGGGCACGCTGTGCGCGACGGGTCGGCCGTCGACGAGGATGGGCCCACGTTGACGTGAGCATTCGGCGTTGCGGGCCCGCGTGTTGCTGTTCTGGTTGTCGAGGCTGGCGGCCTCGAAAACCTGCACGTAGTTGATGTTGATCAGCAGCAGCGCGAAGAGCAGCAGGCACCCGATGGCCAGCGCGCGGATTGACCGGTTCATCGCATCTTCACCACCGCAGTCTCGTCGGTGGCGCTCACATCATCCAGTCGAGGTGCCGGCTGGCGGGCGTGGTGACTCACCCGCAAGATGAGCGCCACCATGATCCAGTTGGCGACCAGCGACGAGCCCCCGTAGGAGACGAAAGGGGTGGTCAACCCCGTCAACGGGATCAGCTTCGTGACACCACCGATGACCACGAACACCTGGATCGCGAAGGCCATCGACAGACCTACGGCCAACAGCTTGCCGAAGGGGTCGCGGCACACCAGCGCGGTGCGCAGCCCACGCTCGACGATCAGACCGTAGATCACGATGATCGCCATCAGCCCGGTGACGCCGAGCTCCTCTCCCAACGACGTGCCGATGAAGTCCGACCAGGAGTACGGCGTCAGCTGAGGGCTGCCGCCACCCCACCCGCGGCCGAGGACACCGCCCCAGGCGAGACCGTATTGGCCCTGGATGATCTGGTAGAAGCGGTCGTAGTTACTGAACGGATGCAGCCAGCCGTCGACGCGCGTCTGCACGTGCGCGAACTGCAGATAGCTGAGGTAGGCGCCGGCGACGAACAGCACGAACCCGACAACCAGCCAGCTCGGTCGCTCGGTGGCGACGTACAGCAACACGACGAAGAGCCCGAAGAACATGAGCGACGAGCCGAGGTCGTGCTGCAGCACCAAGATAGCGAGACTGACCAGCCACATCAGCACGATCGGGCCAAGATCGCGACCGCGTGGCAGGTCGATCCCGGCGAATCGCCGACCGGCGAGCGCGAGCGCATCGCGCTTGACCACGAGATAGCCGGCGAAGAAGATCGCCAGGCAGATCTTGGCGATCTCACCGGGCTGGAACGAGAAGCCTGCCGCGTGGATCCAGATGCGTGCTCCGTTGATGTTTACGCCGAGGCCTGGCACGAGCGGCAACAGCAGCAAGAAGATGCCGGCAAAGCCCATCGTGTAGGTGAATGCCTGCAGCCGCCGGTGGTCGCGGATCACGATCATCGTCACCACGAAGCCGATCACGGAGATCACCGTCCACAGCAGCTGCGCGGTGGCGTACGCGTGCGAGCTCGAGTCCTGCGCCAGCCTGGCCAGGTCGATGCGGTGGATCATCGCCAGCCCGATGCCGTTGAGGATCACCACGCAGGGCAGCAGCACCGGGTCGGCGTACGGCGCTTTGAAGCGCACGACGAGATGGCAGATCAGCGCCATGGCAGTCAGCCCACCGCCGTACTCGAGGATGTCGGTGGGGACCTTGCCCTGGACGCCGATCCCTACTAGCGCATATGCGCCGACGCCCACGATCAGCGCGAGCAGCAGCAAGAGCAGCTCTGCACCGCGTCGTTTGCGAGGCACGAACACGCTGACGAAGCGGCCAGGCGCGCTGGTGGTCGTAGTCATGGGGTGGGCCCACTGGCCGGAGTGGCTCCCGCGCACTCCTGAGGGGAGTTGTGGTCGGGTGAGGTCGCCCCTGAGGTGGCTCGGGGGGACTCCACTGGCACCTTCGGTGCGGTCGTCAAGGGCGACTGAGCGTGGGTGCCCGGCTGCCTTGGCGTGGGGTTGCCGGTAGCCGGGCGTGTCGGCTTGCCGGTGGTGGACGTGGGGCCGACCGAGGTCGTCGCGGTCCGCGGCGGTCCCGTCGGTGTCGTCGGTGTCGTGGTCGCCGCGGCGGTCTGCGCGGCGCAGGTTGTGGCGAACGTCGTGAGCCGGTGCACGATGCGGCGTGCGTCGGTCAGGTTGTCGGCCGGCATCCCTGTCAGCACCTGGCTGCGCCGGAAGCTCGGCAACTCCGACAGCAGCAACGTCTGCTGCTGGTAGACGTGGTGCAGCCTGACGCCGGGGAGGTCGGCCTGCACGCCTTGATAGATGGCGACATGGCCGGCGTCGGACGCGACGAAGTATTGCGTCTGAGACCACCCATAGGCCAACACGCCGCCCGCGACGACCAGGACAACCAGGACCACGATGATCGCCGTGCGCCGCAACCACAGGAGGCGGCGCGGCTCGCGGGGTGCGTAACGGAGCTCTTCGGGGTCGACATCGGAATCGACCATTAGCATCTCGCCGGACTGGGTCTCGTCGCGCTGTGCCCAGTTGCGCAGTCGGCTCAACGCGCGGCGTGGATTACTGGCGGCGGCCCCCACGACGATGGGTTCGGTGTCGATCGGTGCTTCTTCGACGACGTCCCCGATGACCACTGTGACGTTGTCGGTGCTGCCTGCCTCGAGCGCGAGATGCGTCAGCTCGGCGGCCGTCGAGGCGGCGGTGCCGACGGCCATCACCCGTTCGATGCGATCGTGGTCGACGAAGCCCGACAATCCGTCGCTGCACAACAAGATGCGGTCACCTGCTCGCACGTCGTACACGGTGAGGTCGGGCTCGTTGTCATGGCGGCCGTCGAGCACCTTGAGCAGCAGTGATCGGTGCGAGTGGACCGCCGCCTCCTCCTCAGTGATGCGGCCCTCGTCGATGAGGTCCTGCACCCAGGTATGGTCGTGGGTGATGCGCAGCAGCTCGCGGTCTCGCCACAGATAGCCGCGGGAGTCGCCTAGGTGGGCCACGCCGATCCGAGACCCGTCGAACAGCGCGGCCGACACGGTAGTGCCCATACCGCTCACGCTGGCGTCTTCGTCGATAAGCTCCGCCAGCCGGTCGTTGGCACGATGCACGGCCCCGGCGAGGGCCTCGAGCAGACCCTCGGGAGGAGTGGCTTCGGGAGGGTTGGCGCCGGGAGGAGTGGTGTCTAGACGCTGCATTGTCTGTACGGCGACCGCGGAGGCGAGGTCACCTGCTGGCGCACCGCCCATCCCGTCCGCGACCATCAAGAAGTGGTCGCCGGCGTAGCCGGAGTCGTCGTTCTTCTTGCGGGTGCGACCGATATCGGTCACTGCGGCGAAGCGGAGCGAGAAGGTCATCGGCTACTTCTTGAGCTCGGCGATCGTCTTGCCGATGCGGACCGGGACGCCGATCGAGACGATCATGGGGGCGGTGATGCGCTGGCTGCCGATGTAGGTGCCGTTGGTCGAGCCGAGGTCTTCGACGTACCAGTCCTGACCATTCGGGACGAAGCGGGCGTGTCGGGTCGACACGTAGTCGTCGTCGAGCCGGATGGTGGCGTCGGCGCCTCTGCCGAGCAGGATCGGTTCGCCCTGCAGCGGCACGGTGATCCCGGCATTCGGCCCATCGCTGATTACCAAGGCGGTGGGCTCGCCGCGCCGCTTGCGCGGCGGCTTGGTTGACTTGGCCGGCTTTGTTTGCCGATCTGTCCCGCGGTCCTGGTCGACGCGTTCACCGAACATGTCCGACTTGATCACCGAAACCGACGACAAGACGAACAGCCAGAGCACCGCCAAGAAGCCGAGCTTGATCAGGGTGAGGGTCAGTTCAGACATTCCCTCACCCGCCCCAGGGGCCCGGCCTCGGGCCGCCCAACAGCGGTGCCGACGGCGGATCGCGCGGTGACGGTGGTTGTGGCGCCATGTGTAGCACCATCCGGGTGCTGCCGATCTGCACGACGGATCCGTCGACTAAGATGGCGTGCTGGGCTCGACGTCCATTCACGGTGGTGCCGTTCGTCGAGCCGAGGTCGACAACGCTCACCACGGGCGCGTCGGCGCCCGGCTGCACGCGCATCTCCACGTGCCGGCGAGACACACCCGGATCGTCGACTCTCAGATCGGCGTCGCTGCCTCGGCCGATGATGAGCCCCGGAACCTCGAGCGGATGTTTGACGCCGCCGATCTCCAAGAACAGCGGGGCTCGACGGACCGCAGTGTCACTCATGTTGTGTCCGGCGGCCGGTGTTACCGGGGTAACCTGGGCCGAGGCTCGGCTGCGAACCCGGAATCGCCCGGTGCCGAGGTCGTCGGTGCGTTGGAAGTGCATGCTGACCGGTCCGGCGAAGAGGTAACCCTGCTCTTGCGCGTGCTCATGCAACATCGCGGCCAGCTCGCTAGACAACGTCTCACCGTACGACGAGAGCCGATCGAAGTCGGCCGGCGAGAGGTCGATCGTAAAGGCATTGGGTGCGAGGCGGCGGTTTCGGCTGAGGATCTGCGCGGAGTTGTCGACCTCGCGCTGCAGCGCGGCAGCAATCTCCATGGGCTGCACGGCGCTGCGAAATGCCCGAGCGAAGGCGCCGGTCACCAGGTGTTCGAGCCGTTGCTCGAGCCGGTGTAGTGCGGCCACCGTGAACCTCGCCTCGCTCTCTCCTGCTGCACGCAGCCTCCTGGGCGGTGGTCGTTGGCCTTTGGGGGTGCGCGGGTATCCGCTTGTCTGTCCGCGCTCGATCGTAGCCGCCTCTGCCAGGAGCCTGTGCAGATAGGGAGTCGCCGGCTCGCGGCCCCTCGCATCCCGGCAGGCTGCCTTCTCGTCGGTCAGCGCCGTTCTCCAGTGCGCTTCCCTCCGCTGCCTTTCCATCCGGGCGGGGATGACCCGCCCCCTGTCCGACGCCCCTTTCTGCGCGGGCTCAGCAACTGCTGAACGGCGCGACGACGAGACGATCAGCGGCGCGTGCGTGTTACGATTCGCTGTCGCCGTGGGGCGGAGCCGCCGATTCCGTGGGTAGCTGTTGGGATCGGGTTTCTGCCGGTGCGCGGCGCAGCGCGCGGGTGGCGGAATAGGCAGACGCGCACGGTTCAGGTCCGTGTGCCCGAAAGGGCGTGGGGGTTCAACTCCCCCCTCGCGCACCAGCAAAGCTCCAGGTCTGACCTGGGGCTTCGTTCATTTC
>JBPCQA010000055.1:0-63571 GCA_050998615.1 Nocardioidaceae bacterium | reverse complement strand
GGTGGCCGCTGTGGCTCGGGGGTAGGGCCCGTCCATGACCGATGTGGACCTGGTGGTGGTGGGAGCGGGACTGTTCGGCCTGACGGTGGCCGAGCGGGTGGCCGAGGGTCTCGGAAAGCGGGTGCTGGTCCTCGACCGGCGCGACCACCTCGGCGGCAATGCCTGGTCAGAGGTCGAGCCGACCACCGGCATCGAGGTGCACCGTTACGGCGCGCACCTGTTCCACACCTCCAACGAGCGGGTGTGGGAGTACGTCAACCGGTTTACCAAGTTCACCGGCTACCAGCATCGGGTCTTCACCAAGCACCAGGGGCAGGTCTACAGCTTCCCGATGAATCTTGCCCTGATCAATGGGTTCTTCGGCAGGTCATACACGCCCGACGAGGCCCGCGCGCTGGTCGCCGAACAGGCCAGTGAGATCGAGACGAAGAACGCCAAGAACCTCGAGGAGAAGGCGATCTCGCTGATCGGCCGGCCGCTCTACGAGGCGTTCGTCCGCGGCTACACAGCGAAGCAGTGGCAGACCGACCCCAAGGAGCTCTCGGCGGAGATCATCACCCGGTTGCCGGTGCGCTACAACTTCGACAACCGCTACTTCAACGACAAGTACGAAGGTTTGCCGGTCGACGGTTACACGGCGTGGATGGAGCGGATGGTCGACCACCCCAACATCGAGGTGCGGCTGTCCACCGACTTCTTCGACGTACGAGACGAGTACGTCGGCAAGGTCCCGATCGTCTACACCGGCCCGCTTGATGCCTACTTCGGCAACGCGGCGGGGGAGCTCTCCTGGCGAACCGTCGACCTGGAGGTGGAGGTCAAGAACGTCGGTGATTTCCAAGGTTGTTCGGTGATGAACTACGCTGATGAGGAAGTGCCTTACACGCGAATCCACGAATTCCGGCACTTCCACCCCGAGCGTGCCTACTACCCGAAGGACAAGACCGTCATCGTTCACGAGTACTCCCGATTTGCGGAAACCGGGGACGAGCCCTACTACCCGATCAACACGCCTGATGACCGGGCGAAGCTGTTGAAGTATCGCGAGCTCGCCAAGGCCGAGCCGGACGTCTTGTTCGGTGGCCGGCTCGGCACGTACAAGTACCTCGACATGCATATGGCGATTGGTTCCGCCTTATCGATGTACGACAACTTGTTGCGTCCACATTTTGCGGACGGCGCGCCCCTCGAGAGTGGCGGCGTCGACGAGTGACAGCTCAGACCACAGTCGCTGGTGCTCACCGGCACTACCCTCTCCAGGCACCCAGCCAGGCTGGCGGACTTGGCGAGGTGCTGCGTCGACGCTTTCTCCTCAAGCTGCTGGTGCGCAAGGAGCTGCGGGTCCGCTACCAGTCCTCGATCATCGGCCTGGGCTGGTCCTATGTGCAGCCGCTGGTGCGGTTCGCGATGTACTACTGGATCTTGGGGCTGATCATTTCTGGACGCACCCCAGATCGTGCCCTACATATCTTCAGCGGCCTTATCATGCTGCAGTTCTTCTCCGACTGCTTGACGTCGGGCACGAAATCTGTCGTAAAGAACAAGTCGTTGGTGCGCAAGATCAACCTGCCGCGAGAGATGTTCCCGGTAGCCTCGGTTTGCGTCTCGCTCTTCCACATGTTCCCGATGTACGTGATCTTGGTCTTCGGCGCGCTCATCACCGGCTGGCACCCCGACGCGCTTGCGTTTGCGGCGATGGCCATGGCGTTCCTCGTCGTGTTCCTTTACGGGCTGGGCACCGCGCTGATGCTGAGCGCCGTCTACGTCTTCCTTCGCGACACCATTAACGTCGTTGAGGTCATCAACACGGTGCTGCGCTGGACGGTCCCGATGATCTACCCGTTCTCCCTGATCGCACCGAAGCTGGCTCCGCATCCGTGGCTCTACGAGTCCTACGCGACCAGCCCGCTGGTGAGCGCGGTCACGCTGAACGACCGGGCGTTTTGGATTCCCACGTTCCCCGACATTCAAACGGCAGCCGCCCAGGAGATGCCGTCGTACCTGTTCGAACGTGGACTTGGCGTGATCGGTTTCGGCGTGGTATTCGTCTTCATTGCCCAGATAGTGTTCAAGCGGCTCGAGGGCCGGTTCGCGGAGCAGATCTGATGTCCGCTGCAGTCGTGGTCGACGGGGTAACCAAGCGCTTCAGGTTGGCGAACCATACGACGATAAAGAAGGCCACGGTCAATGCCGTCAAGCGCCGCCAGATGTCCCGCTCCTTTACCGCGCTTGAGGACATCTCATTTGCCCTCGACGAGGGCGACACGATCGGTTTGATGGGGCTCAACGGGTCAGGCAAGAGCACGCTGCTCAAGCTGATTTCGGGGGTGATGCAGCCGGACGAGGGCAAGGTGCTGACCCGTGGACGAATCGCCGGCCTCATCGAGGTCGGCGCCGGCCTGCACCCCGACCTCTCCGGTCGGGAGAATATCTATCTCAACGGCGCGATCCTCGGCATGACGCGGGCTGAGATCGACAACAAATTCGACTCGATCATCGAGTTCTCCGAGATGGGGAAATTCCTCGACAACGAGGTGAAGCAGTATTCGTCCGGGATGTTCATGCGGCTGGCGTTCGCAACCGCAGTCCACACCGAATGTGACATTTTCTTGGTCGACGAAGTGCTGGCAGTTGGTGACCAGCCGTTCAAGAAGAAGTGCATGAGGCGCATCAGGGAGCTTCGCGACGAGGGTCGCACGATGGTGTTCGTCAGTCACAACCCCAAGCAGGTGGTGAGGTTGTGCAACCGTGGGCTGGTGCTCAAGGGCGGCAAGGTGGCGTTCGAGGGCCCGTCCGAAGAAGCCGTCAAGTTCCTCAACTACGATCTCGACGACGAGGACGACGACGACGACTGAGATACCGGCGCCCTTGGATCGGCGCCGGATTAGCGCCGGAATCGCGCTTGATCAGCCCTGCGACGGAACTGGCGGCGTGCCGTGGATCGGTGCCCACGCCTGCCAAGCCGAGTCGACCATCTCGGTCAGCGTCTTGGTGCTCTCCCAGCCCAGCACGTTGCGGATCAAGGAGACGTCGGCGACGAGCATCGGCGGGTCTCCGGGGCGGCGATCGATCACCGGTGGCGCCACGGAGTAGCCGGTCGAGGCGGCGATCTGGTCGAGCACGTCGGTGACTGAGGCACCCCTCCCGGTGCCGACGTTGAAGACTGTCGCGGGCCGATCGGCGTCCTCGCGGTCGAGGTAGTCCAGCGCGGCGATGTGGGCGTCGGCAAGGTCCAAGATGTGCACGTAGTCACGGATGCAGGTGCCGTCGGGTGTTGGATAGTCGGCGCCGAACACCTTGGGCTGTGTGCCGTTCGTCAGAGCGCGCAGGGCGATTGGGATCAGGTTGAGCACGGCAGGGTCACCGAGGTCGGGCCAACCTGACCCGGCAACGTTGAAGTACCGCAAGCCAGCCCAGTGCAGCCCCCACGCGGACGCGGCGTCTCGACACATCCATTCGCAGATGAGCTTCGTCTCGCCGTACGGGCTGATCGGCCGACACTCGACCGTCTCGTCGAGCAGCGTGTCGGCAGGCACGTCGGGCATGCCGTAGGTTGCGGCCGAGGACGAGAACATCAACTTGTCGACGCTGGCCGACTGCATCGCCATCAGGAGATTCGCCATCCCACCGACGTTCTGTGCGTAGTACCACGCCGGTCTCTCGGCGGATTCGCCAACCTGCTTCTTGGCTGCGATGTGGATCACCGCTGTGACGGCGTACTCATGCATCATCGCGGTGAGCTTCTCGACAGCGTCCTCAGCAGCGATATCGATCTGGACCAGCGGAGTGTCTGCGACCCGCTCTGCCGACCCCGTGCTGAGGTCGTCGACCACGACAGCGTCGCCGCGTTCGCGCAACAGCCGCACGACGTGGGCACCGATATAGCCGGCTCCGCCGGTAACCAAGACAGTCATGGCGTCACCCTACTCGTGCGCCGACCACAGCTGGTGGCTCGCCCGTTCTTGGCTGGCCTTGGTGGAGATTGTGCTCGGGTCGAGATGGCCCACCAAGACAACCGAGGCACCCATCGCGAGAAGACCAACGACGAGCCCAAGCCCTTCATCGCTGGCCGGGTTCGTGTCGGTCAGCAATCGAGAGCCGCGCTCGAGATCGAGGCTGGCGACCTCCTGCCGTCCCTGTGCCAGCAACTCGGCGTGGTCGATATCGTTTGGGCGCTCACGTCGTGCGGCGGGAGTTGTCGCCGCCAGGTCAACAGTGCCGGCGAAGTGATCGGGCTGGGCCGACACGACTATGGCGAAGTCGTGCATCCCGGGTGGCAGCGGCTCCAGACATGGGCCACCCATCGGGCGCAACGAGCAGGCCACCACCTCACCTTCGTGGCCGGACTCCGCATCGGCGTCGCGGCCGGCAACGACCTGGACGTCGGCCGACCCGTCGAGGCCAATCCCTACCCGCATCCCGACAGTCCAGGCGGCGAGCATGAACACGACCGACTGCCAATGGGTCGGCAGGTCGATGCAGAGAACGTCACCAGGCTCGCGATCGAACTCGTCGGCCAACAGGTTTGCCGTCTTCGCCACCCAGTTGTCCATCGAGGTGTAGCTCAGCTCGATGCGCTCGCCGGTGGCATCGTCGTAAAACGTGAGAAACGGTCGGCCCGACCCGGCACGCACGTTCCATTCCCACGCCTCGGGGATCACCGACCATGCCTTCGGGATCACTGGAAGGGCGGCCATCGAGCCAGTCTCCCGGGTCGGCGTGGACGACACGACCTCGGGCCGGTTAGGTGAGCCGGGAATGTTAGCCGGGCTGGATGGTTGGATGAGCCGGTGGAGGCAGTCATCATCGCCGGGGGGCTGGGCACGCGGTTGCGACCGTTGACGCAGCACGAGCCGAAGCATCTCCTGCCGGTGGGCGGTGTGCCGTTTGTGGCCCATCAGCTGGCAAAACTCGGCGCGGCCGGCGTGCAGCATGTGGTGTTGGCGACGAGCTTTCGAGCAAACCGGTTCGAGGCTGTGCTGGGCGACGGCAGTCTGTGGGGCGTCCAACTCAGCTACCTGACCGAGGCTGAGCCGCTGGGCACGGCCGGAGCGATTCGGCATGTGGCCGATCGGTTGAAGTCGGAGCCGGACGACCCGGTCATGATCCTCAATGGAGACGTGCTGAGCGGGCACAATCTGGGCGCCCAGCTCGCTTATCATCGGCAGGTCCGGGCCGCCGCATCGCTGCACTTGGTCGAAGTCCCGGACGCGCGCCCGTACGGATGCGTGCCGACCGATGCAGCGGGGCGGGTCAGCGGGTTCGTAGAAAAGTCCCTCCACCCGGTCTCTCGCCAGGTCAACGCCGGCTGCTACATCTTCCAACGCGGCCTGATCGACGAAATCCCTCCCGATCGCGTGGTGTCGGTCGAACGACAGACGTTCCCGGCCCTGCTGGCGGCTGGCCTGCGGGTGTTCGGATACCGGGAGTCGAGCTATTGGCGTGATATCGGAACGCCCCAAGCGTTGGTGCAGGGGTCGGCGGATGTGGTTCGCGGCGTGGCGCCGAGCCCGGCGTACCCCTATCCGCCACGTGAGTGCTGGGTGGCGGCACAGGCCAGCGTTGCCGCCGACGCCCGGCTGCTCGCCGGCAGCACGGTCGGCGCCGAGGCCAGCGTTGGTGTGGGCGCGGTGGTGGAGGGCAGCATCGTCTGTCCGGGAGCCGTCGTCGAAGCCGGTGCTCGCGTGATCGGATCCGTTGTCGGGCCGGGGGCCAGCATCGGAGAGCAGGTTGTGTTGCGCGACGCCGTTGTCGGTGATCGTGCCGTCGTGGGCGCGCGTTGTGAGCTGGTCGGCGGCGCGCGAGTGTGGTGTGATATGACGATCCCTGCTGGCGCGATTCGTTTCTCCTCAGACGCTTAGCCCACTGCGCATGCTTCCCAGCGGCTGAACGGGGCGGCTATCTCCACGCCGGACGCCTTCAGCCTTGGAGCCCGCGGGCTCTTGGCCGCATCAGCTGGTCGGCTTCGCCAGCGTATGGGCGCACCCGGAGGGAACCGGGAGGCGAAGCCGCATCAGCCAGCACAGCGACACGACCTTGAGCACCAGCAGAGCCGCGGCGATGGCGCCGGCCAGCCAGGCGTCACGGGTGACGACCATCAAGACCGCGAACAAAGCGGAGTTGACCGCCTTGCCCGGCTTGGACCAGTTCCACAGCCAGAGCCGGCGGTCGATCAGATAGAAGTAGTTGGGGCTCGACGAGGGCCAGGCCAAGAAGGCGAGGGACAAGAACATGTCGATCACCATGAACTCGGCAAGATAGATCCCGACCGGAGCTACCATGCTCGGGTCGTACCAGGCGAATCCGACGTAGAAGCAACCGGCCGAAAGCCGATCGCACATGATGTCGAGCACGGCGCCGATTCGTGTCTCGCGGTCGGTGATCCGCGCAATCGCCCCGTCGGCCATGTCGCCCACCCAGTAGACGCCGAGCGCCCACAACAGCAGCCCGAGTGACCCTTCGTGGGCTCCCCACATGGCCAGCACCAGGGTCGCCGCCGTACGCACGAACGTGACGACGGTGGCCAACGTGAAGACGCGTTCGCGCTGCGGATGTGCACATTCACGGTGAGCGCAGCCAGCGCCCATCGCGTCGTACCGGCTCGGTTGGCTCACGTCACCGATCCTCCCATCCGGGGCGGCCGAACTCATCAACTCGGCGGCCCTTGCGACGCCCCTGCTCGCGACGGCGTCGTCAGGAGCTCCCGGCACTGCGATGGGTCCACCCGGCGCTGGCCGCTGTGCGCCAGCCTGATTGGGCACCCGGCGAACAGTCATCCGGGGAAATCGTGTTGCCAGGGTCGAGTCGGTATGCGGTAGCCAGTACGTGCGCCCGCTCGAGCAGCCGACCGACTTCGATCAGCGCATCGTCGGCTGCGTCGGCTTGTACGTCGATCCGCACCCGCCACGTCGTGGTTCGCCCATCGCCCGGCCCTCCTCTCGCCACCGTGAGCCGGACCGCCGGATGCGAAGTCAACAGCTGCTCGAAGGGATCTGGATCTGCCGGGATGCGGGACGCAAAGTGCGCCAAGGCCACCTGGTCGTCACGCGTGGCAGCAGTCAGCGCCGCCTCCCGGGCACCAAGCCCGAACAAGTCGTCACCGCTCTTACGAATCAGAGCCTGCGCTCCCGGACCGTGGTCGTCGACAGGCAGCACCCAGCCGACCAGGCCGCGGACCACGGCGACCGGCCGGTTGCTGGTCTTGCCCTTGACCAAGTCACCGGCGGCGGCCAACTCGTCGGCGATCGCGGGTGCGGTGACGAACAGCTCGTTGCCGTGGGTGTCGTAGCTGCCGTGCAGATCGATCAACGGGAAGACACCCGCACAGCCGATCGCCATATCGGTCTGTCCGAGGCGCCAGGCCCGGCCGGCGGTGTCGGTGATGATCACCGCGATGTTCGTGCCGCTGAGCTCGTGAACCCGCTGCCTGAGGCGCCGAGCCGACTCGTCCGGGTTGAGAGGCAGGGTGAGCGCCGTACCAGCGGGGACGTTGGAGGCATCGACGCCAGCGGCTGCCATCACGAGCCCGTGACGTGTCTGAGCGATCACCGCGTCACCTCGGCGCGCCAGGACACGGCGGGATTCCCGAGCTATTGACACGCGTCGATCACCGAAGATGGCGCGGCGCTCCGCCTTGCTCACCACCTTGCTGGTCACCAAGACCGCATCACCGTCGCACAGCGTTGTCGACTGCGCCAGCAGGGCGGCCAGGTCGGCGTCCGGAACCACTTCCGGCCAGTCGAGGGCGAAGACTTCGATCCGCTGTGGAGTATTGATCACCGGGTTCGGCACTTCTCGGCCAAGGCGACGGTGTCGGAGGCGATGGCCCGGGTCGTGGCCCGATCCCGCATCAACAGTGGAGTGGCGACTGCCGCCATGCCGAGCACTTCGATGCGAGACAGGCTGTCTGAATCGGTGGAATCGACAAGCCACCCGTCGAGCAGCCCTCCGGACGTGCGTGCGCCGTAGTGGCGGGCGACGTCGACTGCATCGACCTCGACGCCGATCACCGGTAGCAGCTTGTCGGCCATCCCCCGCACCGGGTGGCCGCCGACAATGGGGGAGACACCGACGACGGGGGCAGGCGTAGCGCGGATGGCCGCGGCAATTCCGGGCACCGCCAGGATCGTCCCAATCGACACCACTGGATTCGACGGCGGCAAAATGACCAGGTCGGCGGTGGCGATGGCCTCCGCTACCCCCGGTGCCGGTGCCGAGTCGTCGGCACCGACGAAGACAACCGAACGTGCGGGCGGAGCGTGCAGCCCGACCCAGTACTCCTGGAAGTGAACCGCCCGCTTTCCGCCTTCGCTTGCTGAATCGTCGATCACCACGTGGGTTTCGACGCGGTCGTCGGTCATCGGAAGCAGCCGGACCCCCGGTTGCCAGCGTGCACAGAGCGCCTCGGTGACCTCTGACAAGCGGTAGCCGGCCGCGAGCATTTGGGTGCGGACGAGGTGGGTGGCGATGTCCTTGTCGCCGAGCCCGAACCAGCTGGGTTCAACGCCGTACGCCGCCAGCTCTTCTTTAGCGCTCCATGTCTCGGCATTGCGGCCCCAGCCGCGCTCCTTGTCGATGCCGTCACCCAGGGTGTACATCACGGTGTCGAGGTCGGGGCAGATGCGCAACCCAAAGAGCCAGATGTCGTCGGCCGTGTTGCCAATCACCGTGATCTCGTCACGCGTCGATGTGACATCGCGGAGCCCGGTCAAGAATCGGGCCCCGCCAATGCCACCGGACAACACCGTTATTCGCATGAGGCCAGTCTTGCAGTCCGCGACGCGTTGGGAGTGGGCTGGCCGATGTGATGCCGTCATGGTCCGAGAGCTATCGGGTGTGGCAGGCTAGTGGCGTGTGAGTGGCACCTGCCTCACCCGATACTGAGTCGACATTCGAACCTCAACCAAGGAGTTGCCCGTGGTTCCGGAGACGACCAAGAAGTTTCGCGACATCTTCGCCTATGGCCTGCTCGGCGTGGCAGGGCTCATCTTCATCAGCGGGTTGAGCCTGCTGTTCAAGAGCTCTGCTGACCTTGGCGGTGCAAGTTTCTCCACCCGTGCGGCGATTGTCGGCCACGTCTTCGAACATCCCATCCTAGTGATCTCGTTGGCCGCCGCGGTCGGATTGGCAATCGGGTTCGGAGAGGCGAGCAAGAACGCACGAGTCATTGTGCTGGCTGCTCTCGGCATCGGGGCGATCAGCTTGATCTTCGGCTTGATCTGCTGGTTCAGCGGATTCGGTGCCGACTCTGCCGGGCAGGGGACCGCAACCAGCTACTTCGATCTCGTGGTCGGCTACGGCGGGGTGTCCGGGGCCGGAAAGACCGTCTTCGTCGTGCTAGGGCTTGCCGAGCTGCTGTTCCTCGGCTTGGCCACGTGGTATGCCCTCACCGTGTTCCAATCCTTCCCAAAGACAGCCCGATCTGCAGCGGCCAACCAGTGGGGTCAGCAGCAGGGCGGCTTCGGCCAGCCGGGCGGCTACGGCCAGCCGGGCGGTTACGGGCAGCCGGGCGGTTACGGCCAACAGGGCGGTTACGGGCAGACCGCTGGCTACCCCCAGCAGGGGGGAACTGCACCACGAGACCCAGCCACCTGGGGCCAGCAAGGCGGTTGGCCACAGCAAAGTCAGGGCTACGCGGCTCAGCAGTCCGGCGGCTGGGCGGGCCAGAGTCCCGGCGCCGTCGGCGGTGCCTGGGGCCAGGCGGCAACGG
This sequence comes from Nocardioidaceae bacterium, assembly GCA_050998615.1. Classification (GTDB taxonomy): domain Bacteria; phylum Actinomycetota; class Actinomycetes; order Propionibacteriales; family Nocardioidaceae; genus JBPCQA01. The sequence goes on along the minus strand of JBPCQA010000055.1, from coordinate 53,862 downwards.
GATCGTGGGGTGACCAGTCACAGGCACAGGCACAGCAACAAGGCCAAGCCGCATCCACCTGGGCACAGCAAACCCAGCAGGGCGAGCAGTCCTCGTGGGGCCAGCCGGAGGGTCAGGGCGAGCAGTCCTCGTGGGGCCAGCCCGAGGATCAGGGTCAGCAGGCGTGGGGTCAGCCGGAGGATCAGGGCCAGCAGGCGTCGTGGGGCCAGCCCGAGGATCAGGGCCAGCAGGCGTCGTGGGTTCAGCAGGAGGATTCTGGTCAGCAATCGTGGGGGCAGCCAGAAGGCCAGCACCAGCAGTCGTCCTGGGCCCAACCTGGTGACCAGCAGTGGCGCCAGGTAGCTGACGAGTCACAGCAGTCGTCGTGGGGCCAGCCCGAAAGCCCGGGCGTTGAGGAGTCGGCTCAGACACCAGCGCAGTGGGGACAACCAGACCCCAGCGGCGAGGGTGCTCCAGGTCTGGGCAGCGACGAGGAGGCCGCAGAAACGACGACGCAACAGCCCGCAGACCAGGCGGTCAGCGACGGTGACGACCCGCCACAACGCGGCAGTTGGTGGCGTCCACAATCGAAGTCGTGACGCCGACACGCCATTTCGCAACCGGTCACCAGACATGACCGGCTTCGTTGGCGTCGATCGGCCGGGGGTTGGACCGCTGGCCTTGCGATGCCCCGGCTGGTCGCCTCGGTGACCGAGCGGGACCTGGCCGGTGGAGCTCAACCATCGCCCGGCTGGAGCGCGTCTCGAAGCCACCCGTCCGCACGGTGACGAAGCTCGACCAGCGCTTCACCATGAGTGATTCAGTACGAGCTTGCCAGTCGTGGCCCACCCGCGGAGGCCTCCGGTAGGTGCGCAGATTTCGCGTGATGTCGTCGTAGAGTCTGGGCCCCGCCAACAGATGCCCTACCGGAGCGCAGCCGGCAGGTCCGCAAACCAGGCACCGGGGCCGACAATCAGCGAAATTCTCGGCGTGTCGCAGCAGAACTACCACAGAAGGCTTGACGTAGCCCTACCGACAGGCATGTAATTTCATCAGTGTTGTTCACTACGGGTGGCCAGCAACACCAACATAAGGGTCGAGGAGGCGAAGAACGTGCGAGAACTTGAAGTGCTCGACGGCGACGCCGAAGAACTGATGTGGCAAGAGCGCGCGCTGTGCGCTCAGACGGATCCCGAGGCGTTCTTCCCCGAAAAGGGTGGCTCCACGCGCGAGGCGAAGCGAGTCTGCTTGTCGTGCGATGTGCGGGGCGAGTGTCTGGAGTACGCACTCCATAACGACGAGCGGTTTGGCATCTGGGGTGGCCTGTCTGAGCGAGAGCGTCGCAAGCTCAAGAAGAGAGCCGGGTAGCCAGCCGGCCTGGCTTCGGTCGCCACCGGCCAACGCGTGTTGACCGCTGCCAGATTTCGGCCCGCGTCGGCCGGCCGCTAGGGTTGGGCCGACCCCGTGCCTGCGGGGCAGACCCGTATCCCCACACCCGCAAGGTGCCCGTTACATGAGTTCAGCCGCCGACCTGGCTGTCGTCGGCGTACAGGTTACGGCGGTCATCGTGGCCCACAATGGCGAACGATGGCTGCCTCGACTTCTCTCTTCGCTTAGCGAAAGCGAGCGGTCGCCCGATCAGATCGTGGCCGTGGACACCGGCTCGGCCGACAACTCGGCCCGTCTGCTCGCCGACTGCGTTGGCGACACAGCAGTGACCCAGGTGTCCGCCAAGACTGGTTTCGGCGAAGCAGTCTCTAGGGGGCTCACGGCTGCTGCTGCCACGACCACGCCAATCGACGCTACGCAGACCCGATGGATCTGGCTGCTGCACGATGACTGCGCTCCCGCACCCGACACCTTGGCGAAGCTGTTGGACGTGGCGGCCACCGACGAGCACATCGCTGTTGTGGGTTGCGGCATCCGGGCCTGGCCACGTGGACGCCGGCTGCTCGAGGTGGGTGTGACCATCACCGGCACCGGTCATCGCGAGACCGGGCTTGAGCCGGGGGAGCAGGATCAGGGTCAGTATTACGCCGCGCGCGACTCGCTGGCGGTCAGCAGTGCGGGCATGTTGATCAAGCGCAGCGTCTGGGACGCTTTGCAGGGCTTGGCGCCTGAGCTCCCGTTGTTCCGCGACGACGTCGACTTCGGCTGGCGGGTCGTAAAGTCCGGCCACCGGGTGGTCGTGGCCCCGGGGGCGACGCTCTTCCACGCCGAGGCTGCCACTCGAGGGGTGCGGAAGATCGACAACTCCTCGGCGAGCCCGCACCGCGCCGACCGGCGTGCCGCGCTCTTCACATTGCTGGCCAACTGCTCACCGTGGGTGCTGCCATGGCAGTATCTGCGGCTGGCGTTCGGGTCAGCGATTCGGGCCGTCGGCTATCTGCTCGGCAAACTGCCGCGAGCGTCGTACGACGAGATGGCGGCGACGCTGTTCACCCTGGGACGTCCCGACTGCATCATCGCGGCCCGTTTCAGGAGGCGCCACACGTCGACAGACGGTCGCGCAGCCGCTCGGGAGCTGTTGCCGCCTTGGTGGACGCCGTACGCCAACGGAATCGACTCGGTAATGAGCCGTTTCGCGGAGGGATTGCGTGATGCGGCCGGGACAGTGGCCGCCTCCGCTAACAGGATGCGGCGAGGGACCGGCGATCTCGAGCCGCTGGAGACCGGTCCGGTTTCCGACGACATGGTCAGCCTCCCGACGGGCGCGGGGCCTGTCAGCTGGCTCAGGGCGCATCCGCTGCTGTGCATGACCGGGCTGCTTGTTTTCTGCGCCTTGATCGCCTCTCGAGGGCTTTGGGGCTCCGGTTCCTTGCAAGGCGGGGCATTGCTGCCGGCTCCTGCCGGGGCCAGCCACTGGTGGCATGACTACGTGTCCGGCTGGCACCCCGTGGGCCTAGGATCCACCACGGTGATGGCGCCGTACGTGGCTTTGCTGGCCGTGCTGAGCAGCGTGCTGTTCGGAAACGCCGAGCTCACCGTGGACCTCTTGATGATGTTCGCGGTGCCGCTCGCGGGCTTTGGAGCGTTCATCGCGACTCGGCGCCTCGTGCACGGAGTTGGTCTTCGACTCTGGATGGCGGTGACCTACGCGCTATTGCCGGTCTTGACCGGCGCCTTCACCACCGGTCACATCGGAACCGTGGTCGGCGCGATCGTGCTGCCCTGGCTCGTGCGTGCGGCGAGCCCGCTGGCTGCCCAGAGCGCAGGGCCAGGGTGGCGTGCGGCCTGGGCCAGTGGCCTGATGCTGGCGATCCTTGCGGCGTTCGTGCCTGTCGCCTGGTTGCTCGCCGTCGCGCTGGTTGTGGTAGCCGCCGGCTGGCACGCCAGCTGGACCCGCGTCGCGCAACTCTTTCTCGCCGTCGCGATTCCGGTTGTGCTGCTGATGCCGTGGGCCGCCCGGTTCGTCTCGGACCCCACGTTGTTCTTGACCGAGGCCGGCACCGTGGACATTCCAGGCAGCTCGGTCACCGGTTCAGGGTGGCGATTGCTGTTCGGTCGATTTTCGGCCACCGGCGCCGCCCCCTGGTGGTTGACGGCGGGTCTGCTGTTGGCCGCTGTGTTCGCCGTGGCGCGAAAGGACAGGCGCACCCGCGTCGTGGGCGCCTGGGTAGTGATCGCCGCCGCGTTGGTCACCGCGGCGCTGATGTCTGCGTACCTGGTGGCGGTTCCGGGCACCAACCTGCAGGCGTTCGGGTGGCTCGGATTTCCGGTGCTCGTAGCGCAAGCGGGGGCGGTGTGCGCCGTCGGGTTCGCCGCGGACGGGCTCCGGCGGTCTGTCGGCTCGGGGTCGTTCGGCTGGCGTCAACCACTGGCTGCCGGGCTCACGGTGTTTGCGGTGCTGGCGCCGATTGCCGGGCTTGGCTGGTGGGTGGGGGTGGCGTCACATGGTGAGCTGGTACGCCGGGCAGCCGTGCCGTTGCCCGCGTACATGGTCGAGGCGATGGCCACCGGCACCGGGGCAAAGCAAACCCCGTTGCGTGTCCTGGTGATCCACACCGCTGGACCGGTGATCAAGTATCAACTGCTGACCGATGACGGCGTCCGGCTCGGCGATGACAGTGTCACCCCCACTAAGCCGTCGGCAGGCCTCACCAACCGGGTGACCAACCTGCTGGTCGAAGGCAGCGGCCACGACCTGTCCCGACTGTCCGGTTTGTCAATCGGCTACATCGTGTTGCCCACCCCGGCAAATCAAGATCTGGTGGCCCGACTCGACGGGCTGCCCGGCCTCACCAGGGCATCGACGTCCGCCTCGGTGATGTCTGGCTGGCAGGTCGGGGCCGCCTCAGCGGTCTCCGCTGCACGTCCGACACCGCATCCGGTGGACGCACACCGAAAATGGTGGTTGATCGGGCAGTTGGTGGCGTGGCTCATTGTCGCCGTGCTGGCCGCGCCCGCGCTCGACCGAAGACTGGGGCTCAAACTGGATCGAGCCCCCGGCGTTCAGGAGGCGCGGGCATGAGCATCCGTGCCCTGATCGTCGGTGCGGCGGCGGTTCTCGCCGCGGCCGGCGCGGTCGTCGCGACCGGCGATTCGCCGTCCGCACTCCCGGTCGAACGCGTCCTGGCACACCGCGTGCTACCGACCAGGGCCGCCTTGGTGTGTCCTGACACACCGCCGCCGGTTGACGCCAAGACGATGATCTTCGCGGTGTCGCCACGTCGGTCGACGCAGGGCGTTGGGCACGGAGTCAAGGCCGCGTTGTCGGTAGCGCCCTTCTCCCCGAACGCGACGGTGCTCGGCTCGCAGGTCCAACCTGGGGTCCCGGTCGAAGCGATCACGAAGGACACCGGGCAGCCGTCGCTGGTGCTAGCCGAGGGCACCCAGGCGCCGGGCGTGGCGGCCGCACAGTGGTCGTCGTACGCCGCCAAGCGGCAATCGGGGCTGGCCGCAACCTGGTGTCGGCCGACCTCAAATCACTGGTGGTTCGACGCCGTCGACACCAGTGTGGGAGCCACCACCACGCTCGTGGTCTCGAACCCGACGCCCGGAGTTGCCGTTTTCGACCTCGCGTTCTACGGTGCACACGGCCCGATCGAGGCGCCGGGGGCGCGGGGCATCCCGGTCGCTCCGAAGTCTCGTCTGCTGCTGAATCTGGCCCGTTACGCACCCGGGGAGGCCAACCTGACGGTCAGCCTGCATACGAGTCGCGGCAGAGTGGTCGCTGCTCTCCAGACGTCTCGAGTCGACGGGGTCACGGCTGCCGGGACGGAATGGGTTGCCCCGGCGGCCGAGCCGAGGCGCGACCCGATCGTGAGCGCGGGATTTGCCGGCCGAGCCAAGCAAGTCTTGGCCATCACCAACCCAGGAAGCCGTGAGGCACTGGCAAGCGTGCAAGTCCTCGCTGAAAGCGGCCCCTACACGCCCAGCGCCCTTACCAGTATCCGAATCCCGCCGGGAAAGGTGGTGGTCAAGGATATCTCGTCCATCACCGAGCCGGCCTCCGCCGCGTTGCAGGTGACCTCCAACGTGGCGGTAACCGCGGCGACCCGCAGCCAGACGACCGCAGGCTCGGTGGATTTCGCTGTCGCCAGCGGCAGCGCACCGCTGACCAGCCCGACGGTGGTGCCCGTTCTTCCCGGGGCGCAACTCGCGCTTTGGTTGACCGCAGCGCCGAGTTCGGCAGGGAACGTGACCATCGAGTCGTTCGATAAGTCAGGTCAACCGGGCACCTCCGAGCGACTTCACTTGACGGGCGGCAGCACGAAATCGTGGACGTTGCCGGCGGGCGGCGACAGCTCATATGTCACCGTGTCGGTTGATTCGGGCACGGCACTTCACGGCGTCGCCAACTTCACCAGCGGAAGCGGCATCACCTCGCTGCCGCTGATCTCTGGCGTCGACACCATCATCAGGCCAGCGGTGACCGCCGCGCCGCCACAATGACCCGCCGGCTCTACACCTGGAACTGCCGAACACCTGGAACTGCCGATCAGCTAGCGGTGCGTCGCGTCGCTGGATCGCAGCGCCCGCAGGTGTCCGCGTCGCCCAACCTCGGTGCCCTGGCCGGTCGGCTCATGGACGACCGGCGGACGGGCGGCTTCCCGCACCGCGTCGGCCAACGCCACCAAGTCATCCTCGCTCGGACCCAGTGACGACGGATCCATCGCAAGCCGTATGACCTCCCAGCCCCGAGGGGCGCTCAACCTCTCGGCGTGAAGATCGCACAGGTCGTAGGCATGCGGGTCGGCGTACGTCGACAGCGGGCCGAGGACGGCAATCTGATCGCGATAGTTGTAGGTAAGCGTTATCACTGCCGACCCGCCGCAGGTGCTGCGCGAACAGCTGCGGCGTCGGCTCACGAGAGGACGCTACAACCTGCCACGCAATCGTCTCGGCATTGAGCCACTGGGGCCCGAAGGTGTCGATACAGTGGCCACGTGATGCGCGCGCTGCTGCCCATCGTGGCCCGACGGACCGGCGCGGCGCGCGAGCGCCATGGGCGCGGCGTTCGAGGGCCACTCGCGCTGCCGGGGCCGCTGAATTCGGGCGGCGTCAAGCTCCACCGGACCCACCGAGAAGAGTTCGATGACCTGGTGCTGACGCTTGTCGATAGGCACCTGACGCGCTGGGAGGCGGAGCTCGGCGACGTCGAGTTCGGCACCGAGGACGTGCCGCAGATTCCGGCCGACTGGAGTGACGAGCCCCTGCCGTTCGGCGCGTTGACCCGGGCTCGGCCGGGCCAGCCGGCCCGAATCGTGGTCTTCCGCCGGCCCGTGGAGCTTCGGGCCAACTCGCGGCTCGAGCGGGTCGCGCTGGTCAACGAGATCCTGATCGAGCACATCGCCGACCTACTGGGCCGCGACCCCGACGAGATCGATCCCTAGTGTCGTGTGGGAGGTTGTTTGACCGATTGCCATGAAGCGCCGGGAGGGATCGCAAGGCCGAGGAGGAGGGCATAGCTGGCCCTATGGCCGACGACGAGAACGCAGCGAGGCGCCCGGCGAGCGCGGCAACCGTAAACGTATTTCCCATACACGGCACTAGAGTCTTCAGAGCGCAGAGCAGCTCTTTGGCCGCTTCGCTTCTGGGAGGATGTGCGCGTGGGCGACCTGGCGGCGATCTTCAAGGAGTACGACGTCCGCGGCCTCGTTCCCGATCACCTCGACGAGCCCGTCGCCCGTCAGATCGGCACTGCCTTCGTGGCGGAGGTCCGGCAAGAACCCTCGTCCTCCGCCGTCGTCATCGGCCACGACATGCGGCAGTCGTCGCCGGGCCTGGCTGCTGCCTTCTCCGACGGCGTGCGCGCGGCCGGTGCGGACGCGGTGATGCTCGGTCTGGCGGCCACCGACGAGTTGTACTTCGCATCGGGGTCGCTGGGGCTGCCAGGGGCAATGTTCACGGCCTCGCACAATCCGGCCAGCTACAACGGGATCAAGATGTGTCGCCCCGGTGCCGTCGCGCTGTCTCGTGAGACCGGGCTTAGTGCCATTCGCGACCACCTCAACACCGGCACCCCTGCAGTGACTTCGGCCGGTGCAGGCGCCTTGGTGGAGCTGGACATCCTGCCGGCCTACGTCCGCCATCTGCACGACCTGGTAAGCCTACGCGGCCGCCGGCTCACGGTGGTGGTCGACGCGGCCAACGGGATGGCTGGCCGCACGGTGCCCGCCGTCTTCGCCGCGCTCGATGTCGATTTGATTCCGATGTACTTCGAGCTCGACGGCACGTTCCCCCACCACGCCGCCAACCCGCTCGACCCGGCCACGCTCGTGGATCTCCAGGCGGCGGTAGTGAGTCAAGGCGCCGACCTCGGTCTCGCCTTCGACGGCGACGCGGACCGCTGCTTCGTCGTCGACGAGCGCGGTGAGTTGGTGCGGCCGTCCGCGCTGACCGCGCTGATCGCCGTACGCGCACTTGCCGGGGAGCCCGGGGCACACGTCATCTACAACCTCATCTCCAGCCGCGCGGTCCCCGAGGTGATCGACGCACGCGGAGGTGTCGCGGTGCGCACCCGGGTCGGTCACTCCCTTGTCAAGGCGACGATGGCGCGGCACAACGCGGTGTTCGGCGGAGAACATTCGGGGCACTATTACTTCCGCGACTTCTGGTACGCCGACTCCGGCATGCTGGCCGCCCTGCATCTGCTGTCGGCCGTGGCGGCCAGCCCCCTGCCGGTTTCGGCACTGCTAGCCGAGTTCGACCCGTACGCCGCGTCCGGTGAGATCAACCAGAGCGTGGCGGACTCCGAGCAGGTGCTGTCCAATGTCTCGGCGGCGTTTGCGGGCCGGCGAGATGTCGTCACTGATCACCTCGACGGGCTGACTGTCACTAGCACGCATTGGTGGTTCAACATTCGGCCCTCCAACACCGAGCCGTTGCTACGACTCAACGTCGAGGCAGAAACCGAACGCGTCATGATAGACACTCGTGACGCTGTGTTGTCGCTGATGAGGAGACATTCGTGAAGCTTGATCCGCTCCTGCTCGAGATCCTGGTGTGTCCGAGCTGCAAGGCATCGCTGACCGTCGACCAAGACAACGATGAGCTCATCTGCAACGGGTGTGGGTTGATCTACCCAGTAAGGGACGACATCCCAGTGATGCTCGTCGACGAAGCCCGTCGACCAGTGGTCGAGGCTGTGAATGAGCCGAACGCGGAGCATGGTCCCCCGGCTCAATCCAAGTCGCCCCATTCTGGACCGGCTGAGTCTGGGCCGGCCGCTTCTCGACCACCTGAGTCCGGATCCGCTGCGCCAGGGCCGACCGCCTAAGCGATGGCGGACCTGTTCGACGACACCAGACTCGACGACCCCGACATCCTGGCGGCCGCCGACGCGCCACTACGGCGGCTCGCCGAGTCGGGCGCGCGGGTCCGGCTGGAGGCGGAGAGCGCCCGCGAGGCGGTAGCCGCGCTTGAGCGGGATCTCGCCCCTCGTGCCGTCGTTGCAGCGGGAGCCGATGCCCGCCTGCTTCGCGCGGTGTTGGAGCCGTGGTGTCCAGTTCCGTTCGTGGCGTGGCGCGGGCCAGGGCTGCCTGGCTGGGCGGGTGCTCTTGACCTCGCCATCGTTTTGGATCCTGAGGGCGGCGACGCGGAGACGGCATCGGCGGTCCGTGAGGCGACCCGGCGCGGATGCTCGTTGATCACCGCCTGCCCGGCGCACTCGATCTTGGCCGAGCACGCCGAAGGTCGGCACAGCCACATCTTGCCGACGCGGACCGACGACACGCTGGCGGTTGCGGTGGTCATGCTGCAGGCGCTGCACCAACTCGGGGTAGGGCCCGAGATCGGCACTGCCGACGTGGCTCAGGTCTTGGACGACGTGGCGATCCGCTGTTCACCCGTCCGCGACATCGGGACCAACCCGGCAAAGGACTTGGCCTTGGCGCTGGCCGACTCGATGCCGCTGGTTTGGGGCGGCTCGGTGCTGGCGGCGCGCGCCGCGCGCCGGGTGGCGGAAGCCCTTCGCCGTACGACGGGACGGCCGGCACTGGCTGCCGACGCTGCCCATCTATTGCCGGTGCTTCAGGCCGCCCGGCCCCGAAACCTGTTTGCGGACCCGTTCACGGACGGCGATGCACAGCCCACCCGCCCCGGCCTGCTCGTCTTGGACGACGGAACCGAGGAGTCCACCATCCGAGAACAACGGGGCAGATTGACGGTAGCAGCGGGGGGCGCCGACATCCACGTCCAGAAGATAGTCGCAGACGAGGGCCCCGAAATGGCACGGTATGCCGCCTTGTTGACGACCGGCACCTACGCGGCGACGTACCTCGGCATCGGCCTGGCCACAGACGGCCATGACGGCGACAGATGAGCGCCGACAACTCCCCGAAGGCGATTGTCGCCGCACTGGCCGCCAACCTCGGTATCGCGGTGACCAAGCTGCTTGCCTGGCTGCTCACCGGGGCTTCCTCGATGCTGGCCGAGGCCATCCACTCCATCGCCGACTCCGGCAATCAATGCCTGCTGCTGGTCGGCGGCCGTCGCTCCAAGCGAGAGCCTACCGCTGAGCACCCGTTCGGTTTCGGTCGTGAACGCTACATCTACGCGTTCATCGTCTCTGTCGTGCTGTTCAGCGTCGGCGGTCTATTCGCGCTCTACGAGGCCTATCACAAGTATCACGATGTGCATGCCGGTAACCCAAACGAGCTGCTGAGCAGCTCGTGGTGGTGGGTGCCGTTGGCCGTCCTGTTGGCCGCGATCGCCATGGAAGGCTACTCCTTCCACACCGCAATCACGGAGTCCAACAAGACCCGTGGCGAGCTGAGTTGGGGTGAGTTCATCCGCCGCGCAAAGGCTCCTGAGCTGCCTGTTGTGCTGCTCGAAGACTCCGCGGCGCTGATCGGGCTGGTGTTCGCGCTGCTGGGTGTTGGGCTGACGCTGCTCACCGACAACGGGTACTGGGACGCCGTCGGCACCGCGGCCATCGGTCTGCTGCTGGTCACCGTCGCGATCGTGCTCGCGCTGGAAACGAAGAGCCTGTTGCTCGGCGAGGCCGCGCACGAGGAGAACCGGGGGCTGATTGAGGCGGCGATCCGTGCTGACGATCAGGTGCTCGACATCGTCAACCTGCGGACCTTGCATTTGGGACCAGAACAGATCCTGGTTGCCTGCAAGGTGTTCGTCCGCCCGACCGAGAGTGCGCAGGCAGTGGCTGACGCGATCGACTCCGTGGAGGGTCGGATCCGAGCCGCGGTGCCCGAGGCGAGCCATATCTACATCGAGCCCGACATCGCGGCGCCGTCGGGATAGGCCAAGAGCTTGCACCTAACGCACCTTCGGCGGCATGCGAGCACATGGACGGCAATCGCGGATAGATTCTTATGGTTTAGCCGCAGCTTCGGGTATGTTCGCGGGGTGGTGACATTCCGCATCCGCGAAGCCGCGGAGCTGCTGGGCGTCAGCGACGACACGTTGCGACGGTGGGCCGACGCCGGTCGGGTTCCGACGACAACCACTCACCCGCGGGCTATCGAGGGGTCCGATCTGGCTCGGTTCGCTGAGCAGCTGGCCGCCATCACCGAGCGCCCCAAGCCGCAGCCGGTCCGCAGCGAATCAGCACGCAATCGGTTCGTGGGCCTCGTCACCAACGTCGTCCGCGACGCGGTCATGGCGCAAGTCGACATCCAGGCAGGTCCGCATCGCATCGTGTCCTTGATGAGCAGGGAGGCTGCCGATGCGCTCGAGCTCAAGCCGGGCGCCCTCGCAATCGCGTCGGTGAAGGCGACGAACGTCGTCGTGGAGATTCCCGACCATCCCGCCTCCCGTGAAGGCTAATCAGCGACCGGCGCGATTCTGTCAACGAGCCGCCGGCTCCATCACCAAGGAGACTGCTATGCATAGGGTTCCTCGTGCCGCAGCTGTGCTCGCGATGTTGGCGGTGCTGACTTCGGCTGGGTGCGGCTCGTCGGGTGGCTCATCGACCGGCGCCGGGGACAAACCAACCAGCCCGTTCGCGACGACAACGGGCGATACGCCGAGCGCGGTAACGGGCACCATCACGGTGTTCGCCGCGGCGTCTTTGACTGAGGCATTCACGACCCTTGGGCACCAGTTCGAAGCCGCCCACCCGGGAGTCACCGTCAAGCTCGACTTCGATTCCAGCTCGACGCTCGCGGAGCAGATCAACCAAGGCGCCCCAGCAGATGTCTTCGCCTCGGCAGCCCCCACCAACATGCAGCAAGTCATTGCTGCTGGTGGCGCATCCACGTCGACAAACTTCGTCAAGAATCTGATGGAGATTGCGGTCCCGCCGGGCAACCCTGCGCATGTGACAGGTGTCTCCGATCTCGCCAAGAGCTCGGTGAAGGTTGCGCTGTGCCAACCGCAGGTGCCATGTGGAGCCGTGGCGGCGCAGGTGTTCCGTAACGCACATGTCACGGTGCAACCAGTGACGCTCGAACAAGATGTGAAATCCACCCTGACCAAGGTCGAGCTGGACGAGGTGGATGCCGGTGTCGTGTATGTCACCGACGTACGATCGGCTGGGGCAAAGGTCAAGGGCATCGTCATCCCCAACGCCATCAATGCGTCCACGGAGTACCCAATCGCGGCGCTTACCAAGGCGCCCAACCCAACCGGCGCGAGGGCCTTTGTCGCCTACGTGCGGTCGGCCGCCGGGCGCAAGGTGCTGACCGCGGACGGTTTCGAGAAGCCCTGACCCGCACAACTGCCAGACGACGATCTGGGCGGCCATCGGCCTCCCGGTTGGGCGGCGGCGACCGCCGCCGTCGCGACGGCGGAGCGCACGTCCGCCGCGGAGCACCGGCGGTGATCGCCACTCCCGCGGTGGTCGGTTTCATGTTCCTGCTTCTCCCGCTGGTCGCCTTGCTCGTGCGTGCACCGTGGCATGGGCTAGGCAGGTTGCTGTCGGACAGTCAGGTGCTGACCGCGCTGCGGCTTTCGCTGGAGTGTGCAACCGCCGCCACCGCCGCGGCACTGGTGATGGGTGTCCCGCTGGCTTGGGTGCTGGCCCGCGTCCAGTTCCCTGGCATCGGCATCTTGCGGGCACTGGTTACCCTGCCCCTCGTGCTGCCTCCGGTCGTTGGCGGCGTCGCCTTGCTGCTGGCGCTAGGCCGCAGCGGAGTCGTCGGCCGCTACCTCGAACAGTGGCTTGGGGTGACGCTACCGTTCACCACGCCCGGGGTGATCGTCGCCGAGACGTTCGTCGCGATGCCGTTCCTCGTCATCACCGTCGAAGGTGCGTTCCGTTCAGCCGACCAGGGGCTGGAGGAGGCCGCCGCCACCCTCGGCGGATCCCGGGTCACTGTCTTTCGACGCGTCACGGTGCCAATGATCGGGCCGTCCCTACTCGCCGGATCGGTGCTGTGCTGGGCCAGGGCGCTTGGCGAGTTCGGCGCCACCATCACCTTCGCCGGCAATCTCCCCGGCACCACTCAGACAATGCCGCTGGCCGTATACAACGCCCTGCAGACTGATCCTGACGCCGCGATCGCGCTCAGTCTGGTGTTGTTGCTGGTCGCGGTGGTGGTTCTGGCCGCCCTGCGGCAACGCTGGTTGACCCCGGGCGTAGCACCATGACTGATCCCGTTGCGGATGAGGTTCAGGTACGAGTTTCGGAGCCCGCGCCGATTCACGATGTCGGGCTGGAGGCGCGCGTCGTCATCGTGCGCGGCGTGTTCCGGCTGGATGTCGCGTTCTCGGTGGCCCCGGGGGAGATCCTGGGTGTGCTCGGACCCAACGGGGCAGGCAAGACCACACTGCTGCGTGCTCTGGCCGGTCTGACCGCCTTGACCGAGGGCCACATCCGACTCGACGAGGAAACGCTGGACAACGCCGACATCGATGTCTTCGTCCCCGCCGAGCAACGCCCGGTCGGGCTGGTCTTTCAGAACTACCGGCTCTTTCCCCATCTGTCCGTTCGTGACAACGTCGCCTTCGCACCACGTTGCCGGCGCGTCGGACGGCGTACCGCCAAGCGACTCGCGGACACCTGGCTACAGCGGCTCGCCCTTACCACTCTTGCCGATCGCAAACCCACGCAGCTGTCCGGCGGACAGGCCCAGCAGGTCGCCCTTGCCAGAGCCCTGGCAGCAAATCCCAGGCTCCTGCTTCTCGACGAACCGCTCGCCGCCCTCGACGCACGCACCAAACTGGAAGTCCGTGCCGAACTGCGCCGGCACCTGATGCACTTCTCCGGACCAACACTGATCGTCACCCACGACCCACTCGAGGCAATGGTTATGTCCGACCGGCTGATCGTCATCGAGAACGGTTCAGTCGTCCAACAGGGCACGCCCGCTGAGGTGGCCCGCCATCCGGCCACCCAGTACATCGCGCGGCTAGTCGGACTGAATCTCTACACGGGCATCCGGTCCGACACGGCCGACGCAGTCGACGCAGCCGAGGTCAAGCTGGACGGCGGTGGGACCCTGATTGTAACGGGAACCGCGGAACCAGACCGCCAACCGGGCAACGAGTCTGCTTCAACCGGACGCGTCCTTGCCGTGGTGCGGCCCACCGCCATCGGACTACATACAGCCCGGCCCGATCGCGCCAGTCCCCGAAATGTCTGGCAAGGCGCCATCGCCGGCATCGAACTGCTTACCGACCGGGTGCGCGTCCAAGTCGATGCCAACCCTCCAGCCCTGGTCGACGTCACCCCCAGTGCCGTGGCCGAGTTAGACCTCACCGACGGGACCATCGTCTGGCTCAGTGTCAAGGCAACCGACATCGAGGTCTACCCCAACCCGACCCCGGCCGACCAAGACTGAGACCGGTTGACGGTGGATGAGGGGCCGCACTTGACGGTCCTTGGCGGGCCGCACGTGACGGTGGTTGAGGAGGCCGCTTTTGCGGCCGTCTCGAAACCACATCTTGCTCCGCGGTGATTATCGAGATGTTCGCTGCCCCGGGCCCCTACTCAACGCCCAACATCACCTCCGTGGACTTGATCACCGCCGATACCTTCGATCCAACGCTCAGGCCGAGCTCCTCCACGGCCTCCTTCGTCACCGATGCTGTTACCTGCTGACCGCCGTCGAGATCGACCCTCACCACGGTCATCACTGAGCCGACCTCGATATCCGAAACCCTCCCGGAGAGTTGGTTGCGGGCAGAAAGACGCATGTCTCCTCCTAGACTGTGAGGTTATAACCGAACGGTAGCGGGTGTCGTCGCCAGCTTGCCGGCCACGCGTCCGGTAGGTTCGTCGAGTGAGTCTCGGTTATTCGTGGGTGAGGGTCCCCAAAATCACGCCTCATCCACAGGTCACCGCCGACAAGGAAAACAGCTAGTGGTGTGTCTCCCAAATGACTGTTCACCGTCTGCGGCGCCCAGGCGGCGCCTCGCTTCGGGGTGCGGGGTGACCCCGCAAAGCACAGCGTCGCAAGAACGAAGTTCGTCGTCGGCCATAGGCAACGCTATGCTCTCCTCCTCCGCCTGGCGATGCATCCACCTGGACATCCGCATCCGGCAAACGATTTAGGAGACGCACCACTAGATGCCAGGGGGGCGGGAGTTCCGGTTCGCCCGGCCAGTCGGCGTACCCATGCTGCTCACGGTCGCCGGGGTTCTCGTTGCCGGGTGCGGTGCGCAAAACGGGTTGGAGCCTTCGGCCGCGAATCATCTGCCCGCATCTCTGCACGCAGCTCAAAGAGAGCTTCCCGGCTCGACACCGACCGAGGGTTCCGCGTCGACACTGAACGGATTGACGCGCGCACTTACCACCTCACGGCCGCCAGTTGTCAACCTCGCCGCGGCAGTCCGTGCGTACGTCGCAACTCGCGGCGGCACGGTGTCGTTCGCGATGCGGGACTCGACCACCGGTCGCACCGTGGTGGTAGGCCAGCACCGGGTGATCGCTGCCAGCGCAATCAAACTCTCGATCCTCGAGGCCCTGCTCGATCGGGCGCAGGCAGACCAGCGCGAGCTCACCGAAGACGAGAAATCGCTCGCCGCCGAAATGATCGAGAACAGCAACAACGACGCTGCCACGGCCTTGTGGTCAGAGCTCGGTGCCGAGCAGGGGATGGTCAGGTTTTGGGCCAAACTGAGAATGACCCATACCTTGCCCGGGCCTCCCTACTACTGGGGGCTGACCACCACCACCGCGAGTGATCAGCTGAAGGTGCTCGGCGCATTGGCGGGGAAGGACCCGGACTTGGCGCCGGCCGAGCAGCAGGAGGCCGACGAGTTGCTCGACCAAGTGGAGGCGGACCAGCGGTGGGGCGTGTCCGGCGGGGTGCCGGCAAGCGTTACGGTTCGGCTCAAGGACGGCTGGCTGCCGCGTCCGCACGGCTGGGTCGTCAACAGCATCGGTCACGTCCGCGGCCAAGGCCACGACTACCTCATTGCCGTGCTCACCTCGGGCTCGCGCACCGAAGCCCACGGGATCGACACCATCGAACATCTCTCCCGGCTCACCTGGCAGCACGAGAGCTGACGCGGACCATGTTTGAGCCGGCGACTCCCTATCCGCGCGGACTCTAAGCCCGGCAACTCCCCATCCGCCCGGGCGTGAGAGCCGGCACGGGTGGGGCTCTAAGCTAAGCCCATGGATTTCAAAGTTGCTGAGCTGTCCCTGGCCGAGTTCGGCCGCATCGAGATCACCCTTGCCGAACACGAGATGCCAGGCCTGATGGCAATGCGCGACAGGTTCGCGGACTCGAAACCGCTTGCCGGAGCTCGGATCGCCGGCTCGCTCCACATGACCGTGCAGACTGCAGTGCTGATCGAGACCCTGACCGCTTTGGGCGCACAGGTTCGGTGGGCCAGTTGCAACATCTTTTCCACCCAAGACCACGCTGCCGCAGCTGTTGCGGTCGGCCCGCATGGCACCCCAGAGGATCCACAGGGCGTCCCGGTTTTCGCGTGGAAGGGCGAGTCCCTCCCGGAGTACTGGTGGTGCACCGAGCAGATCCTCACCTGGCCAAGCGACCAGGTTCCCGCGGACCTTTCGGTTGGGGCCGCGGGCCCCAACATGATCCTCGACGATGGCGGGGACGCGACGCTATTGGTGCACCTGGGGGTGGAGTATGAGAAGGAGGGGTCCGTGCCGTTGCCGGAGTCGACCGACAACCCCGAGCTCGCTGAGATCCTTAGGCTGCTCACCCGCACGCTCTCGGCGACGCCGACTAAGTGGACGACCGTTGCGAACGGCGTAAAGGGGGTGACCGAGGAGACCACCACCGGTGTCCACCGGCTTTATGAGCGCCAACGTGACGGCGCTCTGCTGTTCCCGGCGATCAACGTGAACGACTCGGTCACCAAGTCGAAATTCGACAACCGCTACGGGTGCAGGCATTCTCTCATCGACGGCATCAACCGCGCCACAGATGTGCTGATCGGCGGCAAGGTCGCCGTCGTTTGCGGTTACGGCGATGTCGGCAAGGGCTGCGCGGAGTCCCTACGGGGCCAAGGCGCACGAGTCGTGATCACCGAAATAGACCCGATTTGTGCGCTCCAGGCCGCAATGGACGGCTATCAAGTGGCGACGCTCGACGAGATGGTCGACTTGGCGGACATCGTCATCACCGCCACCGGCTGCCTCAAGGTTCTGACGGCTGAACATTTGACAAAGCTCAAGCATCAGGCCATCGTCGGCAACATCGGTCACTTCGACAACGAGATCGACATGGCGGGACTGGCGGCCATGTCCGGCACCACCCGCACGAACGTAAAGCCGCAGGTCGACCTATGGACATTCCCTGATGGCCACTCGATCATCGTGCTAAGTGAGGGACGCCTGCTGAACCTCGGCAACGCCACCGGCCACCCGTCGTTCGTGATGTCCAACTCCTTCACCAATCAGGTGCTTGCGCAGATCGAGCTGTTCACCAAGCCCGACGAATATCCCGTCGGTGTGCATACCTTGCCGAAGCATCTCGACGAAGAAGTTGCCAGGTTGCACTTGCCGGCGCTTGGCGCCTCCCTGACCACCTTGACCGGAGAACAAGCGGCTTACCTGAGCATCCATCCAGCCGGGCCCTACAAGTCGGAGCACTACCGTTACTAGCCGAGACTTCGCCGCTCCGTGAGCAAACGTCGACGCCCGCCGCGTATTCTTCGGCCGCCGCGTATTCTTCGATAGAGCAGCGGCTCGGAGAGAAGGACACGTGGAAGTACGAACCCATCTCGGCCGGATCCTGGTTGTCGACGATGACACCGCGCTGTCGGAGATGTTGACGATCGTCTTGCGCAACGAGGGCTATGAGCCTCGGGTGTGCTCCACCGGCGACGGCGCGCTGGCGGCGTTTCGTGAAGTCAAGCCCGACATGGTGTTGCTCGACCTCATGCTGCCAGGCAAAGACGGCGTCGACGTGTGCCGGCAAATCCGCAATGAGTCGGGGGTCCCGATCATCATGCTGACCGCAAAAAGCGACACGATCGACGTCGTTGTGGGTTTGGAGTCCGGTGCGGACGACTACGTGATCAAGCCCTTCAAACCCAAGGAGCTCATCGCCCGGATGCGGGCGCGGCTGCGCAAGTTCGAGGAGGGTGCCCCCGAGGCCTTGCGTATCGGTGACCTGAGTATCGACGTCGCGCGTCATCGCGTGACGCGCGATGATGAATCGCTCGGCTTGACCCCGCTGGAGTTCGACTTGCTTGTCTGCCTGGCACGCAAACCTTGGCAAGTGTTCACGCGGGAGATCTTGTTGGAGCAGGTCTGGGGATATCGCCACGCTGCCGACACCCGCCTGGTCAACGTGCATGTCCAACGGTTGCGTTCCAAGGTCGAGATCGACCCTGAGAACCCGCAAATTGTGCTTACCGTGCGGGGGGTGGGCTACAAGGCCGGCGAGGCGACGGAGAGCCGGTAGTGCATGACTGCCCGCAGCGGACCTAGCGTCGCCTCGATGCTCCTTGCCATCCTACGGTTCCTCACCATCCCGCTGCGCCGTCTTGGACGACTATGGCGGCGATCGATCCAAGCCCGTGTCGTCATTGGCACCTTGACACTTTCGGCGATCTTGGCCGCGTTGGCCGGTTGGGTGCTGCTGCGTCAGGTGACCGACGGCCTCCTCGACAGTCGTCGACAAGCGGCGCTGACCCAAGCCGCAGCGGGCGTCGACACCGCACAGGCAAAGCTCAACGCCGCTGAAGTCGGGGATTTTTTCGATGTCGGTCCGGTCCTCGGCCAGCTCATTGACGTGCTGTCCCCTCGCGACATATCCCGAGATGAATTCGGCGTCGTGATCATCGGACCACTCGATCGAACCGACCCAAGTCTCACCGCCAGCGGCGGCACCCGGGCTTCCGGTGGCGTGAACCCGCGGGCTTCTATCCCCGGGGAGTTGATGCACAAGGTGGAAACCAACCCCGGCAGCTGGTGGGCATACTCCAAGGTGTCGTTCAACACGCCGGGTGTGCCCTCAGGGCCACAGCCGGGGCTGGTGGTGGGTTCACAGATCACGGTCAGCACGACCGGGCAAAGCTACGCGCTGTTCTACGTCTTCCCATTGACCGATCAACAGCAGACGCTCTTCGTCGTCAGCAGGGCTCTCGTCGCGTCCGGGGCGGTGCTCGTCGTGCTCCTTGGCACCATTGCCTGGCTGGTGACCAGACAGGTGGTGACACCGGTCCGGTTGGCAAGGCGCATCGCCGAGCGGCTGGCGGCCGGTCGGCTGGAGGAACGGATGCACGTGCGTGGCGAGGACGACATCGCCCGTCTTGGCGTGTCCTTCAACCAGATGGCCAGCAGCCTCCAGCGCCAGATCAGGCAGTTGGAAGAGTTGTCTCGAGTGCAACGTCGATTCGTCGCGGACGTGAGTCACGAGCTGCGGACGCCGTTGACGACGGTTCGGATGGCGGCCGACCTCCTGCACGAGGCGCGCAGTGGGTTCGACGCGGTCACTGCTCGGTCTACGGAGTTGTTGCAGGCAGAGCTCGACAGATTTGAGGGGCTGTTGAGCGATCTCCTCGAGATCAGCCGCTTCGACGCCGGTGCCGCCGGGTTGACGCTCGACGACGTGGATATCCGTGGGGTCGCAAGCCGTGTGGTCGACGCCACCTCGGCTTTGGCGCAACGCAGAGGGTCGCAGGTGGAGTTGGTGCTGCCCGTGACCGCGTGCGTTGTGGAAGCCGACGTACGCCGAGTCGAACGGATAGTCCGCAACCTAGTGGTCAACGCGATCGAGTACGGCGAAGGCAACGACGTGCAGGTTGCCGTGGCCGCGGCTTCGACGGCAGTGGCGCTGACGGTTCGTGATCATGGTCTCGGCTTGAACCCGGGCGAGGACGTTCTCGTTTTTAACAGGTTCTGGCGTGCCGATCCTGCTCGCGCGCGGACTCGGGGCGGCACAGGTCTCGGGCTTTCTATCGCGGTCGAAGACACCGCCCTGCACGACGGAGTGCTTGACGCTTGGGGCGCTCCCGGCCGCGGCTCGCAATTTCGGCTGACGCTGCCCACCAGAGCCGGCACGGCGCCTGGACCCTCGCCATTGCCATTGGTCCCAGCCGATGCGGCCACTCCACTGGTGGGCGGCCCCTATGCCCAATATTCGAAACCAGCTCCGGGTGGCGTTCGATGACTGTGGGCGTGAAGTCAGCCAGGGCACTTGCTGCCGCAGTGATCGCTTGCGCATCGCTTGCGGCGTGCGTGCAGCTCCCGGAAAGCTCCCCGGTTCAGGCCGGGCGAAATGTCGGCGTACAGAACGCGCCTGCACCGTTCACGATCGTGCCCGAGGGGCCACGCCCAGGTGCCAGTCCGCGCGAAGTGGTCTCCGGCTATTTCGAGGCGATGATGGCCAACCCGCCAACGGCGACTGTCGCGCGCGAGTACTTGACTCCCGCCGGTTCAGCCTCGTGGAACCCCGAGGCCAACTTGGTCGTTTACGAAGACCAGACAGTGGCTGGCCATGACCCGGCGGTGGCGGTGAAGCTTCGCGTGCTTGGGTCGCTTGACGCCAGAGGAGTCTGGAAGTCGGTGAACAGCCAATCCGCGAGTTTGAACCAGCAACTCA
The DNA here is from genome assembly GCA_050998615.1 of Nocardioidaceae bacterium. Taxonomy (GTDB): domain Bacteria; phylum Actinomycetota; class Actinomycetes; order Propionibacteriales; family Nocardioidaceae; genus JBPCQA01. Next base: position 33,508 of record JBPCQA010000055.1, on the reverse strand, counting down.
AACTGCGCCGAGTTGCCGGTGAATGGCGGATTACCAACCCACCACAGGGCACATTTGTCGACACTGACTACTTCCGGCGCAACTACGGCAACTATTCCCTGTACTTCTTCGATCCGGCGCACACGGTGCTTGCGCCCGACCCGGTGTACATCTTGAAGGGCGACGCCACCGCAACTGCCCTGGTCAAGGATCTCCTACGTGGACCTACCCAGGACATGACGGGTGTGGTCAGGACGGCCGTGTCGTCCTCCACCACGCTCGACGTGGCGGTCACGGTCACCGGCTCCGGAGTCGCGGAGGTACCCGTCAGCGACGACGTTCTCCAGTTGTCGTCCGCCGACCGTCAGCTGTTTGCGGCGCAGTTGGCATGGACGTTGCGGCAACTCAGCGACATCGGCCGGATCGAGGTAACCGTCAATGGAGCCGGCCTGTTCGTGCCCGGCGTGGGTTCCACGTTCGGAGTTGACGAATTCTCTGGCTACGACCCGGCCGGGTTGTCGTCAAGCCGCCAGCTCTTCGCGATGTCCAACGGCCATCTCATCGAGGTCTCGAATCGGAGCACCACAGCGATCGCTGGGCCGATTGGTTCCACCAAGACCACGGGGCGCTCCGCAGCGGTGAATGCAGCCGGCTCATCGGCGGCCCTGGTGAGCAGGTCCGGAGCTCAGGTGTTTGTCGGGGGCGTGCTGTCTGGATCTCAAGAAGGCGTGGCCACCTGGTTCACCAGAGGCCATGATCTCTTGAAGCCATCATGGGACAGTCACAACGTGCTTTGGTTGGTGGACCGCACTGCGCATGGCGCGGTCGTGCACGCGGTTACCAAGGGTCACGACCTGCTCGTCTCCGCTCCAGGGATCACTGGAGAGAATGTGACAGCGTTTGCGGTGTCCCATGACGGTGTGCGGTTTGCCGCCGTAACAGGTGTTGGTCCGTCTTCGAACTTGGTTGTCGGGGTGATCGACCGAGATCCCGCACATGCGGGAAGGGTGAGCATCTCCCGCGTTCGCGAGATCACCAATCTGGACTACCCACTCAACAATTTGGTTGGAGTGACGTGGGACAGCCCGACGTCGGTCGTCGTGCTAGCGCAAAACCAGGGCAGCGACCTGGAGCCCTATGAGGTGATGATCGACGGGTCAGATGTGCATCCTCCGACCGGGTTCCTGCCCGTTCGTCCGACATCGGTCGCCGCCGGCCCCAACGCGGACGTTCCCCTGGTGATCGGAGCGAGTGACGGCTCGCTCTACGTCAGGACGCCGGAGCAGCAGTGGGCACCGCTCGACGCCGGCAAGCTGTTCGCACCGACGTATCCCGGCTGAGGCTCTGCCACCACTAGATCCACAGCGCGCGCAGCGGTGGGGCGGCGTACACAGCGTGCTGCGATAGAAGGCCACTCGTCGCAGGCTGGTCAGATGAGCGGCAAGAAGGTGCGTGGTGGTGACCTGGCGGCCGCGTGTATGGACCTGGTGTTTGGTTGCGCGTGCGTGGGGTGTGGACGGCCCGGTCCGGTGTTGTGCGCTCGATGCGCCGCGTCGTTGCAGTCGATGCCTTTCCAGGCCTATCCGAGCCCGTCTCCTGAGCACCTCCCGATGCCGTTCGCCGCGGCCGAATATGACGGTGTGGTCAAGGCGGCGCTGGTCGCACACAAGGAGGAGGCGATGCTCTCGTTGGCAAGACCGCTGGGGAAAGCGCTCGCATTGAGTGCTTTCGGTGTGCTTGTCAACCGCCGAGGCGAACGCATCGCCGGGGTGGTGCTGGTCCCCGTGCCCTCGGCCGCTTCCTCGGTTCGTCGACGTGGGCACAATCCGATACTGCGCATGACGAGGGCCTGTGCCCAGACGCTGCGGGCAGCCGGTGTGCACGCTCAGGTGCTGTCGGCATTGCGGCTCGCGCGTACGGTGGAGGACCAGTCCGAGCTGTCCGCAGCTGACCGACTACGCAATCTGTCAATGGCTCATGCGATGCGGCGTGGTGTCGCTGTCCGGCTTCACGGACGGGCCGTGATCGTCACCGACGACATCATCACCACGGGAGCTACCGTCGCGGAGTCGGCCCGTGCCCTGTCCGCGGCGGGCGCGGACGTGTTGGGGGTCGCGGTTGTCGCGGCGACGCAGCGTCGAGGCTAAGGTTTGGCTATGGCATCCGTCCGGGTCCGTGGTTGCGCTGATGGGTTCTCGATCCGTCGAGAACGTGATCGGCAAGCCGATGCCAGCCGCAGGCGAAACGGCCCACGTAAGGAAGGCGCGGCCAGCGTGCCTTGCCGACTGATCACGGAGCGGCTTAGCAGTAAGTCCTGCCCCGACCGGGGATCGGATTCCTTCGGCCACCGGGAGAAGGTCGTTAGTGGCAGAAGCTGCGAAAACCTCAGCAGGCGAGTGTGGGGTCGAAGACCAGGTCGGCCGGACGGGTGCCTGCCTCTCAAAGCCCGCGCAGACGCGCTCTCACCCTCCAGGAGGCACGCGTGGAAGTCGTGATCAAGGGCCGTCACATTGAAGTGACAGAACGATTTCGCGGCCACGTCGAGGAGAAGCTGACTCGACTGGAGAAGTACAACCAGCACATCATCCGGGTCGACGTCGAGGTTTCGAAAGAGTCCAATCCGAGGCTGTCTGACCAGTCGGTTCGCGTCGAGGTCACGATCCGCAGTCGGGGCCCGGTGTTGCGGGCCGAAGCCGCCGCCGAGGACAAGTTATCGGCTCTGGACAAGGCTGTGGAGCGCTTGATGGCACAAGCCCGCAAGGCGGCTGATCGCCGGCGCATTCACCATGGCTCTCGCACTCCCACGTCGCTCGCGCAGGCCATGGGTGAGATCGCCAAATCAAGTGAAACGGCCCCGGACGCCACGGCCAGTGACCCGCTGGAGCATAAGGAGGGTCCACTTACCGTCGTCGGCGACGGCCCGCCCGTCGTACGGGAAAAGTCTCACCCGGCGACGCCGATGACGCTCGACCAGGCGCTGTACGAGATGGAGCTGGTCGGCCACGACTTCTATCTGTTCATCGACAAAGAAGACGATCGTCCGGCGGTCGTCTACCGGCGAAGGGGTTACGACTACGGCGTCATTCGCCTCTCAGGCTAGCTGGTAAGCGGCCACAGGTTGCCGACGGCGTCGCTCCCGGATTCGGGGCATGACATGATCGCGCCCATGAAAGACGGCAATGCGGTCGAGTGGCGCGGTGATCCTATCCGCCTCGGGGTGGTCGACGACCAAGAGCTCTTCCGTCGTGGTCTGGTCATGCTGCTGGAGGCTGCGGAAGGGATCGACGTGGTGGGTGAGGCCACCGACGGGCTTGAGGCCGCCGCCATGGCGGAGCGAGCAGCTCCGGACATCATCTTGATGGACGTGAACATGCCGAGGCTTTCAGGCATTGAGTCATGCCGGGCCATCAAAGACGTGGCCCCGTCAGTGAAGATCATCATGTTGGCCACGTCGGGCGAGGAGACTGACGTCTGCGAAGCGGTCAAGAACGGCGCGTCGGGATACCTGCTGAAGAGCTCCTCAATCGAGCAGGTGTCGCAGGCGATCCGGTTGGTGGCAGACGGTCAATCATTGATCAGCCCTCGATGACGCCGCGAGAACCTCCCCGACTTGCCGTCAAGGTCCGTGACCAGCTGAGCCGGAGCCAGGCTCGACGGATCGCCCTTGCTGCCCAGGGCTTTGCCGAGCGCCGCCCCGCCAAGGTCGACATGCGGGCGTTTTCCAAGCTGCTCGACCGAATCGCGCTGCTCCAGATTGACTCCGTCAATGTGGTGACCCGAGCCCACTACATGCCGATCTTCAGCCGGTTGGGCAATTATGACATCGAAGTGCTGCATCGAGCCGCCGGCAAAGCACCCCGCCGGGTCTTTGAGTACTGGGGACACGAGGCGTCGTACGTTCGGATGGACCTGCAGCCATCACTGCGGTTCCGGATGGCGAACGCGGCCGAAGCCGCCTGGGGATCTGTCCGCCGGGTCATCGCGGAGCAGCCGGAGTTTGTCGACTGGGTGCTGGCGGAGGTGACCGAGCGAGGCCCGCTGACGGCCCGCGGCATCGAGCACGATGTGCCGCGAACGAAGACCCATTGGGGATGGAACTGGAGCCAGGTCAAGCTGGCCCTGGAGTGGCTGTTCTACACCGGCCAAGTAAGCGCAGCGCGGCGTAACACCGCATTTGAGCGGATGTACGACGTGCCCGAACGGGTGTTGCCTGCCTCGGTGATCCAGGCTCCCACTCCGCCTGAGGACGAGGCTCATCGCAATCTAGTCCGGGCTGCGGCGATCGCCCACGGCGTCGGCTCCGAACAGTGCTTGCGCGACTATTTTCGGCTCAGGCCCGGGCCCGGCCGAAGAGCCGTGGCCGACTTGGTCGAGGCGGGGGAGTTGTTGCCGGTGACGGTCGAGGGGTGGCAACGACCTGGATACCTGTGGCACCAGGCAAGACTGCCGCGACGGGTGACGGCGGCGGCGCTGCTGAGCCCTTTTGATTCGCTGATCTTCGAACGCAGCCGCACCGAGCGGTTGTTCGACTACCGATACCGGGTTGAGATCTATGTGCCGGCACCCAAGCGCGTCTACGGCTACTACGTCTACTCGCTCCTGATGGGTGAGCAGATCGTGGCTCGGGTCGATCTCAAGGCCGACCGGCGCTCCGGTGTGCTTCGGGTGCTCTCCGCCCATGCCGAGCCCGACTCGCCCGCCGAGACCCCGTCGCGGCTGCGGGCGGAGCTCGAGTCGATGGCCGACTGGCTCGGCCTTGGAGCCATCGCCGTGGAGCCGCGTGGCGACCTGTCCGGGGCCCTCAAGGGGACTTGTCCGGCCCTCGGCGGGTCATAGCCCGGGTCATCGCCAGCCCGGAGTCGGACAACTGGGCCTAAGCTGGCCGTTCGCCTAAGATGGGCTGCGGAGCCACACCACTGGATCCCCTTTCAGAGTCCGCGTACCTGCGAGACGTTCCCGCAATATTGACCAGGAGTTGGCAAGTGCCTGCGTTGCTCGACAAGGTTCTCCGTATCGGCGAAGGCAAGCAGCGCCGCAAGCTCGAGGCCGTTGCTCATCAGGTGAACGCCATCGAGGACGATTTCGTGGCCATGTCTGACGATGAGCTGCGCTCTCAGACCGACGAGTTCAAGAAGCGGCTCGCCGACGGCGACACGCTCGACGACCTGCTCCCCGAGGCATTCGCGACCGTGCGTGAGTCGGCTACTCGAGTGCTGGGCCAACGTCACTTCGACGTGCAGATCATGGGTGGAGCGGCGCTGCACTACGGCAACATCGCGGAGATGAAGACCGGCGAGGGCAAGACGTTGGTGGCGACACTGCCGACGTACCTAAATGCGCTCACCGGCCAGGGCGTCCACGTGGTCACCGTCAACGACTACTTGGCCAAGTATCACGCCGAGTGGATGGGCCGCGTCTACCACTTTCTCGGCCTCACCGTCGGCATGGTGCTGCCCGAGCTGACGCCCGCTGAGCGACGCGAATCCTACCTGGCCGACGTCACCTACGGCACCAACAACGAGTTCGGGTTCGACTACCTGCGCGACAACATGGCAAGCACGATCGAGGACTGCGTGCAACGTGGCCATCACTACGCAATCGTCGACGAGGTCGATTCGATCCTGATCGACGAGGCTCGCACCCCGCTGATCATCTCTGGACCTTCCGATGAGTCGGTCAAGTGGTACGACGAGTTCGCCGCCATCGTCGGGCGGCTTCGCACCGACATTGACTACGAATTCGACGAGAAGAAGAAGACGGTCGCGGTGCTGGAGGAGGGCATCGACCGGGTGGAGGATCACCTCGGCATCAACAACTTGTACGACGCCGTGAACACGCCGCTGATCTCGTTCCTCAACAACGCGATCAAGGCCAAGGAGCTCTTCCGTCGTGACCGTGACTACGTGGTCATCGACGGTGAGGTGCTGATCGTCGACGAACATACCGGCCGGATGCTGCATGGTCGTCGCTACAACGAGGGGCTGCATCAGGCCATCGAAGCCAAAGAAGGAGTAACGATCCGCGAGGAGTATCAAACCCTCGCCACTATCACGTTGCAAAACTACTTCCGCCTCTACCAAAAGCTCAGCGGCATGACCGGCACCGCGATGACGGAGGCGTCGGAGTTCGACAAGATTTACAAGCTCGGGGTGATTGCGATCCCGACCAACATGCCGATGATCCGGGCCGATCAGCCGGACCTGGTCTACCGCACCAAGCAGGCGAAGTACAACTCGATCGTCGACGACATCGCCGAGCGTCACGCCAAGGGTCAGCCCATGCTCGTCGGCACGATCTCGGTCGAGAAATCCGAGGAGCTTTCGGAGCTACTCACGCGCCGAGGCATCCCACATACGGTGCTCAACGCCAAGCACCACGCCGATGAGGCGCACATCGTGGCCCAGGCCGGCCGCAAGGGCGGCGTCCCGGTGGCGACCAACATGGCCGGGCGAGGCACCGAAATCATGCTCGGCGGCTCGGTGGAGTTCTTGGCCGACGAGGAGCTGCGTCGCAAGGGACTCGACCCCGTCGAGCACTCCGAGGACTACGAAGCCGAGTGGTCGACCGCGCTCGAGCGGATGAAGGGGCAGGTCGCCGCCGAGCACGACGTCGTCAACGACGCCGGCGGCCTCTACGTCATTGGCACCGAGCGGCACGAGTCACGTCGCATCGACAACCAACTGCGCGGTCGTTCCGGCCGGCAGGGCGATCCGGGCGAGTCGCGCTTCTACATCTCCCTCGAAGATGACCTGATGCGGCTGTTCAAGTCCGACTGGGTCGACTGGGTGCTGACCACGATGAAGATCCCCGACGACGTGCCGATCGAGAACAAGCGCGTCACCGGTGCGATCGCCTCCGCGCAGGCGCAGGTCGAAAGCCAGAACTTCGAGACCCGCAAGGACATCCTCAAGTACGACGACGTGATGAGCCGCCAGCGCGAGGTTGTCTACGGCGAGCGCCGACGGGTGCTCGAGGGCGCCGACCTGCACGACCAGGTGCGGGAGATGATCAACGACACGGTCGGGGGCTACGTGGTTGGCGCGACCGAGGGATTCCCCGAGGAGTGGGATCTCGCCCAGCTGTGGACCGCGCTAAAGACGCTTTACCCGGTCGGGGTCGCCCAGCATGCGCTTGAGGAAGAGGTAGGCGGTATCGGTGGGCTTACCCGCGAGTTCATCGCCGCAGAGCTACGTGCCGACGCCCAGCGTGCGTACGACGCGCGCGAGGAGGCGCTCGGCGAGGAGATCGTGCGCGAGCTGGAACGCCGGGTCGTGCTGTCTGTGCTTGACCGCAAGTGGCGCGAACATCTCTACGAAATGGACTACCTGCGCGAGGGAATCGGGCTACGTGCCTACTCCCAGCGTGACCCGCTGGTGGAATACCAGCGTGAAGGCTTCGAGCTGTTCACCGCGATGATGGAGTCGATCAAGGAAGAGGCCGTCGGCTACCTCTTCAACCTCGAGGTGCAGGTTCAGCCGGTGTCGGACGCAGAAGAAGCGCAGCTTGAAGAGTCCGGTGCACTGCTGATGACGGCTGAGCCGGAGCTGATGGAGCCGACCGCGGCCAAGGCAGACGGGGCAGGTCGCCAACTCGAGCCCCTGCACGGCCACGACGATGACTTTGAGCACGACCACGACCATCGGCCGAGCATCGTGGCGAGGGGCCTCACCGAGGCCGAGGCACCCAAGCAGCTGTCCTATTCGTCGCCGTCGGTGGACGGCGACGCCGGCACCCAGGTGCAGGCGGTCGACACCGAGGACGAGTTCGCGAACGTGTCGCGCAACGAGCTGTGCCCCTGCGGGTCGGGTCGCAAGTTCAAGCGCTGCCACGGAGATCCGGCCCGGCGCAACGCCTGAGGCGGCAATCGCCGATTCACGAATCTCCCGCCCCTTCGATGGTTGCCCTGCCCTGGCGCCTCACCCGAAGCAGATCGCCGTGCATTGCCAGCGGCCACGACGGAAGTCCAGGCGAGCCGCGATCGCCCGGGAACGCCCGCTGAACGACACCCGCGCGGCGACCTCCGCTGACGCATTGCTGGGGTAGCTGATGTGCACGGTGGCCACCTGCTGTCGGCGTACCGGAACCGCCGTCGCGCTGCGGTGCGCTGCCACTCGCTGTTGGCGGCGCGCAATCTCGGTGTAGACGCGCGGGTCGGTCCAGCGCACCAGCTGGGTTATCGGCCGGTCGCTGGAGACCACCTCGATCACCGCCTGGACAAACCGTGCGGCCCACGCCTGGGCGTCGGGGATACCACCGTCGAGCTCAGGCGCGGTATCGACGAGAGTGAGCGCAGAGGACTGCGGCTCAGCGTCGATCCCGTTGGTCAGCGAGTAGCTCAACGCCAACGCGCCCTGGCTGTAGGTCACATCGTTCGCGACGATGTCCGCAAGTCGCCGGTGAGTGTCTCGCCAGCGCCGTTGGGTCGCCGTCGGACCAGGGGTGGCGTTGGTGGCGTTGGCCCAGGACGCTACGGGTGCTGTTGTCATGAGGAACCTTCCGGTGTAGTGAGGTGCGTACCGGGGAAGATCAGGTCCGGGTTCGGACCGATGACATGCCGATTGAGCGAGTAAAGGTCGTTGGCCATGGCGGCGACCGCCCAGTCCGGCGCTTCGGGGGGAAGCCGGCGTGCCGCTATGGACCACAGGGAATCGCCTGGTGCAACGACCACCCCGGTGGTGCCTGGGCTTCGGGGCGGTTGGTGACCTGCCGAAGCCGACTTCGCCACCTTGGGAAGAGCGGCTGACGGGAGGTCGGGTAACGGGAGTCCGCCCAGGTGGATGGCACAGGCGTTGATGCACCGTGCGGAGTGTCCGCCGTCGTCGGCGGATGCCGAGACCGTCAGCAGTGCCGGGGTGGCAATGCCGAGGCCGCAGGCCGCCACCACGCACCGGCGCCACAATGCCGGCGTCAGCGCGGCCCCGGCGCGGCGTACGCCGGGAAGCAGGTCACCGAGCAGCGCGGCCACCACCGTGAGCGTCGCCGAGACTGCGAGAGCCGCGAAGATCAGCACGGCGAGGCACGAAGCGGCGTCGACCAGCAGGCGGTCAAAGCTCCAGCCAGCAGGTTGAGACCCACCGTGGACGGCGTGTGCAACCTCACTGACCGGTGTCCGGGTTGCCCACCACAACGCCCGTCCGACTATGACCATCAGCACGGTGAAGCCGGCGGCTCGGGTGATGCCTCGGATTGCCTTCACTTCCGACCCTTACGTTTGCATGTGGTTGCCTTTTATAGCCCGTGTTTGAGCGCGACGTCAAGCGTTTGTCCACACCGAATTTGGCAATGTCCTTGAGTGCCTCCGGCTCGCTCGCCTAGCGTCGGCGGATGCGGTGGCACGATCTGTTCGCCGACCTTGAGGCGCAGGCCAGCTCGCTGGAGCGGGCCGAACAAGAGACCGAGGTGGCCGACCGCACCCGCGCCGAGCTCGGCCAGGTTTCGCTGATCAACAGGCTGCGGGCGGTTGTCGAACAGCCTGCCGCGCTGTTGGTCACCGGATCCGGATGGATATCGGGTGAAGTCTCCGCACTGGGCGCCGACTGGATCTTGCTGCGGACACCGGAGGAGCTGATCGTGCGGAGCGCGGCGGTGATGGCGGCTCGTGAGCTCCCGCCGCGATCGGTAAGCCCGCACGGGGTCGGCGTGGTCGCCGGTCGGCTGACCCTAGCGTCCGCCTTACGGGCGGTGGCGATAGATCGAGCAGCCGTGACGATCGTCTTGACCGATGGCAGCGAACTCACCGGGACTCCGGATCGAGTGGGAGCCGACTGGCTCGACGTCGCGCTGCATGACGTAGGCGACGCGCCTCGCCGCTCGGCCGTTCGGTCCCGGATGACGGTCAGCTATCAGCACCTGGCGTCGGTACGACGTCGTACGAGCGGCTGGGAAGCCTGACGGCCAACCCCCAAAGTTGGAAAGCTGCGATCGGCGCCGCCACGACGCGGTAGCGTTCGCACATGCGCAGGCAGAGCCGCATCCGGCACAGCGACACGTGTCGGCTCAGCTGAGGCGGCACAGTCATGAGTAGTCAGCAGCCGCCAAGTGCTGGTGCCGGGTGGTATCCGGATCCCTGGCATGCCGGCCAGCAACGTTGGTTCGACGGCACAGAATGGACCGCCGCCGTACAAGCAGGACGTGGACCGTTCGACGTCGGGGGATCCAAGTACGGCGGCGGTGGTCCTCGAGACCGAAGAGCCGTATGGGTCGCCGTCTCCGTCGTCGTTGCCCTCGTCTTGATCGGCGGCGTTGCGTTCGCGATTTTCTACTTCCTGAACCGCGATGCTGGAAACCCCGCTGCAACCACCGCGCACTCGCGGGGAGTGAACCATACGGTCGTGGTGGCACCACCAACCGTTTCCGTGACCGTTACTTCTTCGGCAACGCCACCGGCAACTTCGCCGTCGACGTTTTCAGCTGCCCCGGTCCCCCTTGCGGCCGGGGCCATCAACAGCCTGCTCGACGCCAGCGGCCAGGCGCGACAGACCTTACGATCGGGTCTGGCCGCGGTCCAGGACTGTTCCGACGTGCCCGATGGCATTGTGACGCTCCAGCAGGTGGTCTCCGATCGCGAGCAGCAACTGGCCCAGGCGGAGTCCGTAGACCCAGTTGCGTTGCCGAACGGAACCGCTGTCCGTCAGCGGCTGATCCGTGCGCTGCACGTGTCTCTGCTTGTCGACGAGAGCTACCTCACTTGGGCGTACGCCGCCGACGGCTGCTACCCGAAACCGCCCCCGCTGCCGGCAGCGCTCACCGCGTATAACGAGGAGGCCACTGCTTCCAAGCAAGCGTTCCTGTTCGTGTGGAACCCGGTCGCCGCGGAGTATGGCTTCACCTCTCGACAGGAGACCGACTTCTAGGCACGGCGGCTCGGCCCGTCTGAGACCTTGGAAGCGACACCGGGTGTGAGGGCGGGGTTACGGCAGGACGGAGTCAACAGCCGCGACGGCCGATTCGTCGCTGACGATGCCGTAGGCCATCGAGGGTTGCCCGGTGCTCAGCACCGCCAGGCAGTAGTAGCCGCCACCACGTCGCCAGACGACCCCGATCGAGTTCACGGTCCACCCGTCGCCTGGAACCGGCACCCAGCCGTCCTTGACGGCGACGAGGGCCGTGTCAGGGTTTCGCGCGGCGAGACCGACCCCCCACCGCTGGTCGGCTGAGACGTGTTGCATCAGCCCCAGTGCGTACGCAACGTCGGCTCGGCTCAACAACTGGCTGTGGCTCGCCAGCGCGCGCAGGAGTGACAGCTGGTCCGTTGCCGTCGTGGTCACGCCATCCCACGGCTCCAAGAGCACGGGAGCGGAACGGGTCTGATCCAAGCCTGCCGTTTTAAAGAATTCCGTCAACCCGGCAGCTGCGCCGGTGGCCTGCCACAGCCGGGTCGTGGCGTCGTTGTCGCTGTACTCGATCATCGATGGCGCATGCGCGGTTATCGCTGCAGCGACACCGGCGCGGCCGTCGGCCCGCGCCCGTAGCGCCTCCACCAGCAACGACACTTTGAGAATGCTGGCCGTGTAGGCACGCAGGCCGCGGTTGGACACAAAGGTGGTGCCGGTTGTGCTGTCGTACGCCGCGACGCTTATCTGTCCTTGGCGTCCTGACACGGCGGATGCAACTCGTGTCTGGAAGAGGCCGAGGCCCGGCCCTGGCGAAGGCCCCGATGTCGTTGCGGGCGAAATGGGTCCAACGGAGCCGCGTGAGCGTCGCCTCGACGAGGGAGGCGGCGGAGTAGTTCGCTGCGATACGTGCATTGTGCGCCGTGCAAAGGTCGACGTCGTCGATCTCGCGCCTGCCTCTGGAGTGGTCAAGGTTCGCATCGCGGGACTGCTCGTCACTGTTGGAACCACAGTCGTGGCGCAACCGACCAGCGGCAGCGTGATCAGGATGGCGGCGAGCATCCGTGAGCCGCGCACCGTCTTCCACACTCGAACGACGCTACTGCAAACCGCACCCTGCTCACGTCACATTCGCGGCCACTGGGGTCATGTGTGGGAGCCGGGGTGTCAACGCGCGGTGTCGCTGGTGGGAGCCTCGTCGCCGACGAAGGGGTGCTCGTCGATGAACTGTTGGGTGGCGGTGTAGGCACCGCTGATGTAGCTCTCCAGCTTGGCGGCCTCCACGCGCCACTGTCCTCGACCGCCGATCTTGATCGCGGGAAGCTCGCCGCGCCGCACCAGTGCGTAGACCTGTGCAGTGGAGATGCTGAGGACCTCAGCGACATCGGCAAGCGAAAGAAACCGAGGGGATGCGGCTGCGGGCATGACATCGAGTGTCGCATGAAGCACGACGGGCAATGATGCCGCTTGCCGGATTGATTGTGGATAACTCTTCACACGTTCCGTCGGGTGTGTAAGGGTGCCATGATGCCGCTCTCGCACCGAGGAAGCACCCGAACCGCGGACCCCGACGGCCTCGCAATCGACGTCGCGCCGACCTCGCCGCCGGCAACACGTGCCACCACCTCGCGGTGGAAGGATCCCCGGCTGTGGTTTGGGATGTTCATGGTGCTGGCCGCCGTGGTCATCGGCGCGAGGGTGCTCGCTGCGGCTGATGATACGGTCCCGGTGTGGCAGGTCTCCCACGATTTGGCTGCCGGGATGCCAATCGGCGCCGATGACCTGCAGACCACGCAGATGCACTTCGCCAACCCGGCCGATGCCCGAAACTACCTGCCGGCAACCCAGACCATCGAACCTGAGGCCCATCTGACCCGGGACGTCGCCGCCGGCGACCTGCTGCCGCGTGCTGCGCTGTCCAGTGCGGTCGGCGATACGCCGCACCAGCTTCCGCTCGGCGTGCAGGCGTCTGGGCTTCCAGTCGGTCTGCGTAGCGGTGACCGTGTCGACGTGTGGGCGCTGCCTTCGGTCGACCCGGCCGCCGCGATCGCCCGGCAGGGAGAGGGTCAGGCTCAGACCCGGCGGGTGTTGAGCGACGTGACGGTGGTCTCGATGGGGCTGCCGGGCCCGGGCGGACTGACCGCCGAACGTCAGGTGCTGGTGGCGATAGCCGACGGCACGCAGGTTGGGTCGGTGTTGAACGCGATCAACGGCGCTGACCTCGTGCTGATCCGGGTCGGTGGCTGAGACATGTCGACAGGGGTGCTTGTCGCACTCGGTGCCGTGGAGTTCGAAACCGCTCTGCTAGAGGTGGCCGCCGCCGACGGCTTTCACGTCGTACGACGCTGCGTGGACGTGCCCGACCTGCTGGCGAGCTCGGCCACCCGCCAGGCCCAGGTCGCGCTGGTGTCCGCGGGATTGCGGGGCCTTGACTCCGATGTCGTGTCCCGGATCCGAGACGACGACGTCAGCGTGGTCGGCGTGGTGGTTGAGCAGTCGAGTGCTGACGAAGCCGGCCTGCGTCGACTGGGCATCGACACGATTGTCTACGCCGACGACCTCGAGAGGTTCGCCGACCTGGTCGATGATGCTCAGGGTCCCGCTAAGCCGCTGGACCTTGCGGAAGGCGAGGTGGCCACGGTCACCGCGAGCCGACCCACGCGGAACGGCAAGGTGGTTGCCGTGTGGGGCCCCACTGGAGCACCGGGACGTTCGGTGGTGACCGTCGGGATGAGTGCTGCGCTAGGGGATGTGGGAGCGTCCGTGATGCTTGTCGACGCGGACGTCTACGGCGGGTCCTGTGCCCAAATGCTCGGCCTGCTAGACGAGTCTTCGGGACTGTTGGCCGCCGTACGCCTTGCAAACGCCGGACGCCTGACCACTGACCTGCTGGCCGCTCAAGCACGTCAGATCACTCCGGCGATGCGGGTGCTGACCGGCATTCCGAGCGCCGACCGTTGGCCCGAGCTTCGCACCGGGCTACTGCGCAACGTGTTGGACGTCGCCCGCTCATGTTGTGGCTTCACGGTGGTCGACTGCGGCTTCAGCATCGAAGCGGACGAGGAAATCAGTTACGACACAGCGGCGCCGCGACGCAATGGTGCCACGCTCGCCGTGCTTGATCTGGCCGACGAGGTCGTCGTTGTAGGTGGCGCCGACCCGGTCGGCTTGGGGCGGCTGGTGCGGGCGCTCAACGAGCTGTCGGTCGCCGCGCCGCGAGGTTCCCGACATGTCGTCGTCAATCGGATGCGTGGCAGCCTCGGGTGGTCCACCGATGAGATCGCCGATGTCTTGGCTCGTACGGCGCAGGTGGACGGTGTCACGTTCTTGCCCGATGACCAGGCGGCGTGTGACAAGTCGGCAGTCCTTGGCCGCGCGCTGACGGAATGCGCACCAGAGTCCAAGCTGACCAAGGCGCTGCGCGAGCTGGCGGCACAGGTAGCCGGCGTACCGGCTCCCAAACCTGCTAGAAAGGCATGGGTGGCCAGAGGCAGGTGAGGCCGTGGGCGGACCGGCCACCACGACGACAGCGCAGCAGGCGGCAGGAGCAACGGTGAGGTTGGAGCGGCTACGACCGTTGGACGTGGCGTTCTTGTCGAGCGAGACGGCGAACACGCCCATGAACGTCGCGACTCTGGACGTCTTCGATCCCCCGGCCGGCGGGTTCGACTATGCGCGTCTGGTGGCGCTGATCGCCGATCGGATCGCGTTCGTCCCCCGCTACCGGCAACGGGTCAGGCCGATCCCGGGCCGGCTGACCAGCCCGGTGTGGGTGGACGACGACTTCGACCTGGCGTTTCACGTACGCCGTTCGGCGCTGCCCCGCCCGGGTTCGATGAGCCAGCTCAAGGAGTTGGTGGCGCGGATCATGAGCCGGCCGTCTCGACCGCAGCCGACCGCTGTGGGAGACCTACGTCATCGAGGGGTTGGCCGACGGCCGACACGCGGTCTTGGCTAAGTCACATCAGGCGCTGGTCGACGGCACGACGGTCGACCTCGCCCAGTTGATCGTCGACGATGCACCCGATCTTGCTCCGACGCCGGACGTCGCGTGGACCCCCGAGCGTGTTCCCAGCGGAGCCGAGTTGCTCGCCGAGACGCTCGGCACCTCGGTTCGCCACCCCGGCGTGCTCGTGGACCAGCTGCAGGGGCACGCGGCGGCCGCGAAGCACGTCGCCGACCGGGCGCTCGACGCGCTGACCGGACTCGCCGGCCGGCTCCGGGCCCCGGCCCGCTGACCGCGGGCCTGTCAGAACAGCGGCGCTTCCTCACCGTGGAGTCGAGGCTATCCGACTACCGCCTGGTCAGGCAGGCACATGGCGGCACGGTCAACGACGTGGTCTTGGCGGCCATCACCGGCGCGTTGCGGGCCTGGCTACTGACCCGGGCCGAGCCGGTGACCCCGGCCATGCGGTTGCGGGCGCTGGTGCCGTTGAGCGTCGTCGACGACGAGTTCGCCGAGCCTACGTCACTAGGCAGTCAGGTCACGCCGCACCTGCTCAGCTTGCCGGTAGGCGAGCCCAATCCCGTGGTGCGTCTGCACCAGGTGTCCTACGCACCGAAGGCGCACAAGGAGACAGGCCGGGCTGTCGCAGCCAGCAAGCTTGCGGGCATCGCCGGTTTCGCTCCCACCACGTTCCATGCCCTGGGTGCTCGGGTGGCGGCCGGCCATTCCCCGAGGTCCTACCAGGTGCTGGTCACCAACGCGCCGGGCCCACAATTTCCCTTGTACGCCGCGGGGGCGCGGATGGTGGCCAGCTACCCGGTGCTGCCCCTGGCGCCGGGACACGCGCTGGCGATCGGCGCCACGTCGTACGACGGGAACGTCTACTACGGCTTGCATGCCGATCGGGACGCGGTCGGTGACATCGACGTGCTCGGGCAGTGCATCGTCGAAGCGCTGGAGGAGCTGGTGGAGGCGTCGTCGACATCCCGTCCGCGTGCGCCGCGGGGTAAGCGTCCCCTTGTCGAGGATTCCGGCTAGCCTGGAGTCCTCGACAAGGGGAGGCAGTATGCAGGCGATCTGGAAGGGCACCATCTCGTTCGGCCTGGTGACGATTCCGATCAAGGTCTACTCCGCCACGCAGGAGCAGAACATCGCGTTTCGTCAGGTGCATGAGGCCGATGGGGGGCGGATTCGTTACAAGCGGGTCTGTGAAGTAGACGGCAACGAGGTGCCCTACTCCGACATCAGCAAGGGCTACGAGCTGCCTGACGGCCGGATGGTGATCTTGGAGGACGAAGACTTCGCCGGGTTGCCGTTGCCAAGTGCCAAGTCGATCGAGGTGTTGGAGTTCGTGCCGATCGACCAGGTCGACCCGCTCTACTACTCCAAGGCCTATTACCTGGCCGCCGACGGCGTGGGGGCCAAGCCTTACGTGCTGTTGCGCGACGCGCTGACCAAGTCAGGTCAGTGCGCGTTGGTGAAGGTCGCGATCAGGACCCGCGAGACGCTCGCCCTGCTACGTGAGCGAGACGGCGCCCTGGTGCTGCAGACCATGCTGTGGCCCGACGAGGTCCGAGACAGCGACTTCGCCGCCCCGGCCGACGACATCGAGGTGCGCAGCCAGGAGGTGGGGATGGCGGAGGCCTATATCTCCACGCTCACCGCGGATTTCGATCCCAGCCGGTATCACAGCGACTACCGGGAGGCGCTCGAGGAGTTGGTCGAGGCGAAGGCGTCGGGCGTGCCGATGCGCGAGCCCGAAGAAACCGACGGCGGTCACACCGCCCAGGTGGTCGACCTGGTCGCCGCGTTGCGCGCCAGCGTCGACGCCGCCAAGAAGCGGCGAGGCGGCTCGCCGACTGACGCGGACGAGCAGTCTGACGAGGACTCGGCCGAAAGATCAGCCGAGGAAGCGCCTGCGTCGCGCCCACGCGCCGTAAAATCAACGGCCAGGAGCGGGAGCCGGTCCATGCCGGCCGCCAAGGCTTCGACAGCCAAGTCGGCGACGAAAAAGTCCACCGCCAAACGGTCCACCGTCAAGAAGTCGACGACGAGGAAGACCTCCACGCGTAGTACGCCCGGGACCGCAAGAAAAGCCGCAAAGAAGTCAGCCTGACGGTAGGTGGCAGCCTTTCCCACGGTCGTTTGAAGAGCGAAGCGCAGCGTCGGGATCTTCGGTTTCGGGGGGAACTTCACTGTGAGCTTCGTCCGGCCCTGCGGCTGCGTGGCAAGATGCCGGTATGGATGCTCTCTCCACTGTCCCACGGCCGATCAACGAGCCGAACCTCACCTACGCCCCCGGCAGCGCCGAGCGTGCCGAGCTCGAACAGAAGCTGGTTGAGCTGCAGAAGGAGCCGGAGGAGCTGAAGGCGACGATCGGCGGGGAGCAGCGCTGGGGCAAGGGGCCAGAGATCGACGTGGTCGCGCCGCACAACCATTCACACATCGTCGGAGTCGCCCACGGCGCAACCGGCGCCGACGCCAAGGCCGCGGTCAAGGCCGCTAGCGAAGCGGCTCCTGCATGGCGCGCGCTGGCATTCGACGACCGGGCTGCCATCATCTTGAGGGCCGCCGAGTTGCTGTCCGGGCCGTGGCGCCAAACTCTCAACGCGGCAACCATGCTCGGCCAGTCCAAGACCGCCTACCAGGCCGAGATCGACTCCGCGTGCGAGCTCATCGACTTTTGGCGCTTCAACGTGCACTACGCCCAGCAGATCTTGCGCGACCAGCCGATGGCGAACGCCAAGGGCATCTGGAACCGCACCGACCACCGGCCGCTCGAAGGTTTCGTCTACGCCATCACGCCGTTCAACTTCACCGCGATCGCCGGCAACCTGCCGACCGCGCCGGCGCTCATGGGCAACACCGTGTTGTGGAAACCGGCGGTGAGCCAGCAGCTCGCCGCGCACTTCACCATGCGGCTGCTGGAGGAGGCGGGCATGCCACCCGGGGTCATCAACATGTTGCCCGGACATGGCGCCGATGTGTCCGACGTGGCGCTCCTGCATCCTGACCTCGCCGGCATCCATTTCACCGGATCCACGGCGACTTTCCAGCACTTATGGGCCAATGTTGGCGCCAACATCGCGAAGTACCGCTCCTACCCGAGGATCGTGGGTGAGACCGGCGGCAAGGACTTCATCATCGCCCACCCGTCCGCCGACCCCGACGTCTTGCGTACGGCGCTCATCCGTGGCGCCTTCGAATACCAGGGCCAGAAGTGCTCGGCCGCCTCCCGCGCCTACATCGCCAAGTCGGTGTGGAAGAAGATGCGTAAGGACTTCATCGCCGAGGTCGAGTCGCTGAAGATGGGCGAGGTCACCGATTTGTCCAACTTCATGGGCGCGGTCATCGACCGACGGGCCTTCGACAAGCACCGGGCGGCCATCTCCCGGGCCAAGCGCTCGCCAAAGCTCGACGTCATCGTCGGGGGCAAGGTCGACGACTCCGTCGGCTACTTCGTGCGGCCCACCGTGATCGAATCCAGCGACCCCACCGACACGATCTTCGACACCGAGTATTTCGGACCGATTCTGTCGGTGCACGTTTTCGACGACGCCAACTTCGAGCAGGCCGTCAGGCAGATGGAGTCGTTCTCTCGATACGCATTGACAGGCGCGGTCATCGCCCAGGACCGGCAGGCGATCGCGTGGACCATGCAGACTCTCCGCTTCGCGGCCGGCAACTTCTACATCAACGACAAACCCACCGGCGCCGTCGTCGGCCAGCAACCGTTCGGCGGAGCCCGGGCGTCTGGCACGAACGACAAGGCAGGCTCGATGCAGAACCTGCTGCGGTGGACCTCGCCCCGCTCGATCAAGGAGACGTTCGCCCCGCCGACCGACTACCGCTACCCCCACATGGGGGAGGGCAACGTGCGCCCAACCGACGCGCCGGGCTGACCGCAGGGTTCCGCGCCGGCGGAGGGACGGCTCAGGCGACGCTGCGGGCGCGCGTCTGCGCGGGGGAGTAGTCGAAGGCAGGATCGATCATGATCGCGGCACCACACACGGTGCAGCAGAACTCACAATAGTCGCGGCAGTCCTCGTCGACGGGCACGAAGATCTGCTCGATCCGGCAGTCCGGGCAGGCGTGCGCGACGGCGGTCAGCATCAAGAACTCGGCGGCGTTATCGCCTGTGTTGTTCATGTTCGCCACGATGTCAGAGACCACCGACAGTTTGCGGCAGGCACGCCGCCAACGGGTCGGCTCACCCCTGGCGGATCAGCCCTGTCGGATCAGCCCTGTCGGATCAGGCCTGTCGGATCAGCCCTGTCGGATCAGGCCCCGCGGCTCAGTCTGGCCTGGCCGAGTTGCTGCTCGGTGTTCAGCGCGGCGGTGATGCCCTTGGCGACCTCCGGCTCGATCGCCTTCCCGATAAACGGGATCGAGACCTTGACTTCTCCGTCAATCACCTCGCGCACCCCGCCGTCGATGGCATCCAGTGTGATCGTGCCCGTCACCTTGGCCGGCTGGCCCTTGATCGACACGTTCAGGTTCGCCGTACGCCGCCCTGGGTCGGTGGCAGGCTGCCACTCCTCGGTTTGGGTGACGTCGATCGTCTCACCGACAAACTTCCTGGCGATCGCCGGCACTTCGGCCGCCATCGTCCGGTTGACCGTCACCATCGTCACCGCATCATCGAGTTGGTGCACTCTCACCTCGTGGTCGAGGGCGTGCGTCGCTTCGCAAACCTCACCACGAAAGCCGCGATCGGTAATGAGAGCGAATACTTTGTCGATGCTCGTATGCGGATAGCTGATCTCGGCGTGCAGGTCCATAGCCCACATCATGCCTTCTCCCACGATGCACAGCCGCTTCGGTCCGCTGTGTTCTATGTACTAGGCGCGGCGTACTGGGCCGACGTACCGGGCCGACGCTCGACGTCACTGCCGTCGCGTTCACCCGCGATAGCCTGAGAGGTGTGACGACAAGCGAGCAAGCCGCCTCGACAGACCCCACGATGGGTGACTGGGCGGGGGACGATATTCACTTCGGCGAACACGGCGCCAAATTGACCTATGGCAGCTATCTGCAACTTCCGCGTCTGCTCAGCTCTCAGCGGCTCGAGTCCGACCCGCCCGCCCACGACGAATTGCTCTTCATCACGATCCACCAGGTCTACGAGCTGTGGTTCAAGCAGTTGCTGCATGAAGCCGAGACAGCATGTGATGCCATGTCCACCGGCCAGTTGTGGTGGGCGAAACACCTGCTCAACCGAATGCATGTCATCGAGCGGGTGTTGATCGAGCAGATCGCGGTCTTGGAGACGATGACCCCGCAGGACTTCTTGACGTTCCGACAGCTGTTGTCACCGGCGAGTGGGTTCCAGTCCGTGCAGTTTCGCGAGTTGGAGTTCCTCTCCGGTGCCAAGGATCCCTCGTTCGTGCGGCGGTTCCGCGGTTTGACGCAAGCCGAGCACCACCGCCTGCTGCGTCGTCTTGCCGAGCCGACGTTGTGGGATGCCTTCGTCGGAGTGTTGGCGGCTCGCGGCCTGGCCACAGACTGTGATGATGACATTCGTACGTCGCTGCGCATGGTCGCCCACGACCGCGCAAGCCTCTCAGACATCTGGGAGTTGTCGGAGTCCCTGATCGAGCATGACGAGCTGGCCGCGGCCTGGCGCGCGCGCCACGTCACGATGGTCGAGCGGATGATCGGCACCAAGACCGGGACCGGCGGCTCCTCTGGCGGCACCTATCTGCGCAGCAGGTTGCCGTTGCGATACTTCCCACTGCTATGGGACCTGCGCTCAGACTTGTGATCGGCTCGCTTGATCTGGGTATTGAGCATCCATCCCCGAGATGTCGGCCGACCGTTGCGGGGCTAATGTCGGTCTGGTCGGGGTCTGTGCGGGCACGGTGGGCAAGCCACCGTGGCGAGATGTCCCACGACACATGCCAGCAACGTGCCAGAAACGAGAGCTAAGCGCTTATGCACAACAGGTTGGAAGACCACAAGCAGCAGTTGCTCTCCGAGGCCGCGGAGCTGGCGGAGCCCCGGAAGGGGACTGCGGCCCCCGATCTCGAGCACACCCGGCACCTGCTGAATCTCTACTACCGCCACGTTGCGCCCGAAGACCTGGTCGAACGCAGCGCTGTTGACGTCTACGGCGCTGCCATGAGCCACTACCGGTTGGCTGCGCATCGGCCGCAGGGAACCTCCGCTGTGCACGTCTTCACCCCGAGCATCGACGGCAACGACTGGTCCGCCGACGGGCACAGCGTGGTCGAGGTCGTCACCGACGATATGCCCTTCCTTGTCGACTCCCTGACGATGGAGCTGACCGCGGAGGATCGCGGCATCCATGTGGTGATCCACCCCCAGCTGATGGTTCGTCGCGATGTCACCGGAGCGCTGCTCGAGGTTTGTGATGGCGAGATAGACGAGACGTCGCAGGCGCCGGACCTGGTGCGCGAGTCCTGGATGCACATCGAGATCGACAGGGAAAGCGATCCGGCCGAGCTCAGCCGCGTCGAACAGTCACTGACCCGGATCCTGCGAGATGTCCGTGAAGTCGTCGAGGACTGGCAGAAGATGCACGAGCAGGCGCTGGAGATCGTGGCCGACCTGAAAAACCATCCACCAGGGCTCTCGGAATTGGAGGTCGACGAGGGCCGGGCGCTGCTCGAGTGGCTTGCCGACGACCATTTCACATTTATCGGCTACCGCGAGTATCAGCTCCAGACGGTCGACGACGACGATGTGCTCAGGGCGGTGCCCGGCACTGGACTAGGGATCTTACGGTCTGATCAAGACATGTCACCCTCGTTCGGCAAGCTGCCGCCGGCGGTCAAGGCCAAGGCACGCGAGAAGCAACTGCTGATCGTCACCAAGGCCAACTCCCGAGCCACCGTGCATCGCCCGGTCTACCTCGACTATGTGGGCGTCAAAACCTTCGACGACAACGGGGAAGTTGTTGGCGAACGCCGGTTCCTCGGCTTGTTCAGCTCGGCCGCCTACACCGAAAGCATCACCCGGATCCCGGTGCTGCGTGACAAGGCAGCTCAACTGCTGAAGGGGTCCGGCTTCTCCCCGATGAGCCACAGCGGCAAGTCGATGATGGACATCTTGGAGAACTACCCCCGCGACGAGCTCTTCCAGACGCCTGTCGACGACTTGATGCCGGTGGTGGAGGCGGTTCTGCACCTGCGTGAGCGTCGGCAGCTGCGCTTGTTCTGCCGCCGCGACATCTACGGTCGCTACCTGTCGTGCCTGGTGTTCTTGCCTCGCGACCGCTACACCACGCAGGTTCGCGAGCGCATCCAGCAGATCCTCAAGTCGACGATGGGGGCCGAGTCGATCGACTACACGGCCCGTGTCAGCGAGTCCGTGCTCGCCCGGCTGCATTTCGTGGTCAGGGCTCCCAGCGGGGGCACGTTGAAGCACTTCGACGAGGACGACCTCGAGCAGCAGATCGCCGAGGCTACCCGCTCGTGGGACGACGACTTCGTGAAGGCGTTGAGCGACCAGTTCGGTGAACACGACGGTGGCCGACTAGCCCATATCTATGGACGGGCCTTCCCGGAGGCCTACAAGGAGGACTTTTCGCCACGGGTGGCCGCTGCCGACGTACGCCGGATGGAGTCCGTCGGCGACGATCCGATCGCGTTGTCGCTCTACTCCCCGGTGGACGCCGCCGAAACCGAGGCCCGTTTCAAGGTCTACCGGGTCGGCACCGCGCTGAGTCTCTCTCAGGTGCTTCCGGTCCTCTCAGAGATGGGGGTCGAGGTCGTCGACGAGCGCCCCTACGAGCTGGCGCGTTCCGACGGACGTGCCTGGGTCTACGACTTCGGGTTACGTCACTCCCAGGCAATGCCGGAGGGCTCGCGCGAGCTCTTCCAAGACGCCTTCCTGGCAGTCTGGTCGGGGCTGGCCGAAAGCGACGGCTTCTCCGCGCTCGTGCTCGACGGTGCCATCCCGTGGCGCTGGGTCTCGATTCTGCGGGCATACGCGAAGTACTTCCGGCAGGGAGGCTCCACGTTCAGTCAGGAGTACATCGAGGCATCGTTGCTCGCCAACGTCCCCGTGGCGCGATTGCTCATCGATCTCTTCGAGGCCCGTTTCGATCCTGGGCAGGGCGAAGGGGCGGCAGTTGACCGTGTCTCAAGGCAACGGGAGGCCGACCAGATCGAGGAGAAGATCCTCAACGGGCTCGAAGACGTTGCAAGCCTCGATCAGGACCGGATTCTGCGTAGCTATCTGGCGGCGATCAAGGCGACGTTGCGCACCAACTTCTACCAGCTCACCGCGAATGGGCAGCCGAAGAGCTACCTGTCGTTGAAACTCGACCCCACGTCGGTGCCTGACCTGCCGGAGCCGCGACCAGCGTTTGAGGTGTTCGTCTACTCGCCCCGCGTCGAGGGCGTCCACCTGCGCTTCGGCGCGGTCGCCCGCGGCGGCCTGCGATGGTCGGATCGTCGTGAGGACTTCCGCACCGAGATACTCGGGCTCGTCAAGGCGCAGATGGTCAAGAACGCCGTCATTGTGCCGGTCGGCGCCAAGGGTGGTTTCTATTGCAAACAGCTTCCCGACCCGGCAGTCGACCGGGAGGCGTGGCTGGCCGAGGGCATTGCCTGCTACAAGACGCTGATCTGCGGCCTGCTCGACATCACCGACAACCTGGTTGACGGCAAGACGGTGCCGCCAAGGCGGGTCGTTCGCCACGATGGGGACGACAGCTATCTGGTGGTCGCTGCTGACAAGGGGACCGCGACGTTCTCCGACATCGCCAACGGAGTGTCGAAGGACTACGACTTCTGGCTGGGCGACGCCTTCGCCTCCGGTGGTTCCGTCGGCTACGACCACAAGGCGATGGGAATCACCGCGCGCGGCGCCTGGATCTCGGTGCAGCGACACTTCCGGGAGCGGGGTGTCGACTGTCAAACCGAGGACTTCACCTGCGTTGGCATCGGCGACATGAGCGGTGACGTGTTCGGCAACGGCATGTTGGCGAGCAAGCACATCAGGTTGGTGGCCGCCTTCGACCATCGCGACATCTTCGTAGACCCGACGCCGGATGCGGAGTCGACGTACGCCGAACGAAAACGCCTCTTCGACCTGCCGCGCTCCAGCTGGGCCGACTATGACAAGAGCCTGATCTCCGAGGGCGGCGGCGTCTTCTCACGCAGCCTCAAATCGATCCCGATCTCGCCACAGGTCGCCGAGATGCTCGACATCGATGCCGAGGTGTCGACGATGACGCCCGCAGAGCTGATGAAGGCGATCTTGCTGGCGCCGGTGGATCTGCTGTGGAACGGCGGGATCGGCACCTACGTCAAGGCGGAGTCGGAGTCCAACGCGCAGGCCGGAGACAAGGCAAACGACGCCATCCGGGTCGACGGCGCACAACTGCGGTGCAAGGCGGTTGGCGAGGGCGGCAACCTGGGGTGCACACAACTGGGGCGCATCGAGTATGCCCAGGCCGGCGGCCGCATCAATACCGACTTCATCGACAACTCTGCCGGCGTAGACACCTCCGACCACGAGGTCAACATCAAGATCTTGCTCGACAAAGTCGTGGCTGCCGGTGACATGACCGAAGAGCAACGCAGCGAGTTGTTGTCGTCGATGACCGACGAGGTCGGCCGCTTGGTGCTGGTCGACAACTATCAGCAGAACCTCGCGCTGGCCAACGCGGCGGCGGTCGGCGTACCCCTCATGCATGTGCACGAGTCGTGGATCAGACGGTTGGAGAAGAAGGGTCTGCTGGTTCGCGAGATCGAGTTCCTCCCGTCGATGAAGGAGTTCACCGCCCGGCGTGCTGCCGGCAATCCGCTCACTGCTCCGGAGCTGTCCGTCATGTTGGCGTACACGAAGATCGTGCTCGCGGCGGAGCTGGTGGGTGGAGACCTTGCGGATGACCCCTTCCTCGGGGACGACCTTTTCAGCTACTTCCCCAGCAAAATGCGCGATTCCTACCACGAGCAGATGGGCTCACACCCGTTGCGGCGCGAGATCATCGTGACCCAAATCGTCAACAGCTTGGTCAACTTCGCCGGCGTCACGTTCTTTCACCGGCTCAGCCAGGAGACCAGCGCGAGCGCCGAAGAGCTGGCGAGGGCGCACCTCGTCTCCCGGCGCATCTATGCGGCCGATGACCTCATCGATCAGATCAACGCGCTGGACAACGTGGTTGACGCGGGAATCCAGACCGAGATGCGACTGGCTGTGCGAACCCTGATCGAGCGGGCCACTCGTTGGATGGTCAACAACCGACGCTCGCCACTGGACTCTCAGACCACCGTTGACCACTTCGGTGAGTCGATTCAGAAGCTGACGAAGGCGTTGCCGGACATCTTGATCGGCAGGGAGGCTGAGCAGTTTGCTGAACGCCGCGACAGGTTGTTGTCCGCCGGCGTGCCGGAGCAGCTGGCGGCCGCGGTGGCCGCGCTTCCGCCGGCGTACGTCGCGCTGGAGAACGTGGAGATTGCCAAGCGTGACGGGCTTGATGTCACCGAAGTGGGACGGGTGCACGTGGCACTTGGCGAACGGCTCGGGCTCAGCGGTCTGCTGGACAGGGTGGCCGCGCTGCCGCGCGAAGACCGCTGGCAGACGATGGCGCGGGCCTCCCTACGCGACGACTTCCACGCCGTCCATGCCAGCTTGACCGCTCAGGTGTTGGCCGCCACCGATCCGGAGGCGAGTGCTGAAGAGCGGGTGGCGGCATGGGAGGCTGCTGACGAGATCGTGGTGTCTCGGGCCACGTCGACCTTGCGCGAGATCATGTCCGGGGGTGACACCGATCTGGCCAGGCTCTCGGTGGGCCTGGGCGTCGTACGCACCATGCTGGAAACCCCGTAGGACTCCAAGAGCCCCGGTTGCGCCATGGAAGGGGACGTGAGATATGCAGCTAGCCAAGGGGCCGCGGCGGGGACATGACTTAGGGCACCTTGCCAGGGTCACCGTATGCCGGAGGTGGGCTGTCACATTGTGGTGTTGTTGCGTGCTGGCACTTGCGACTGGCTGTGACGTCGGCCAGCAAAATCCAACCGGAGTAGGTCAGATATGTCAATCTCTCATGGCGGTGGCGGTGCCAGGACGAGTTGCGTATCTTGGGGGAGGCACTGGGCTGGCCTGCAATGACAAGCTCGGTAGCCAGCCCGCCGTGCACCTGACGCTGCGCGTCGGCCAGATCATAAGATTCGGCGCCGCGCCAGGGGGCCTGCCGCTGCATGTCCGACCCACCGTGGGCGGACAAGGAACGCTCGTGAAGCTCCTGAAGCACGCTGACGATGAATGGGACTACCAAGCAATTAAGACGGGACAGCTCACCATCTGGGCCAAACCGTCGAACATGTGCACGGTCAAGACCCGCTCGAAAGTAGGTTGCCGGGTCGCTGAGGTCACCGTGCTGCCGCACTGAGCGAAAGCCGCCAATCCTGTCCGGGCCGGTGGTTTCGAGACGCTCGCGGTCGGAGAGCCGCTCGCTCGCTGCTCCAGAGCCGCCGTGGAGACCCTCCCGACCCTCCCTGCGGACTTCAGGGTTGCTGGCCTACGCCGGTGGCCACCTCGTGAATCCGAGCGGGTCCGCTCGAAGCCGGATCCAGCGGTGGGGTCGGGCCACCAGACTTCTCGGCGACGCCGCGCAAGAATTCTGCCAGGGTCTCCAGCGAGTCCTTGCCAAAGAGCGGGCTCGGCGGGCACGGCGTGTGCTCGCCAGCCAGCGGACATCGCGGCGCGGACCAACCGGGGCGGCACGGGGATCAGCGTTGCCCCCAACACATCGGCCAGGTTGTGTGCCGACAGCGTCGGCGCCGCCGCGATGTTGAAGGCACCTTCAACCGGCTTGGTTATGGCGAGTTGGTAGCCACGCGCAGCGTCGTCGCTATGGACGACCTGCAGCCGCAGGTCGCGGGGCATCGGCAAGATGGGCACTCGCCCCCGACGTACCAGGGAAGTCGGAGCGAACGGACCCCCAAACAGCCTGCGTTGTTGCACCGCGGAGCTCTGCTTGAAAATGAAAGCAGGCCGCATGCGGGCCACCCGGCAGGTCGGACGACGTGCTTCGAAGAGATCGAGGAGGCGCTCCACATACGCCTTCTCTCACGAGTACGCCGAAGCGGAGGCCCCGTCGGTCGGCCAGGACTCGTCAGCGCGCTGACCGCTTGGTGCGCTTCGGTACGCCGCCACCGAGGACGCCGCGACCAACGCCGGGACATTCGCCTGGCCCACCGCCTCGAGCACCAGTTCGGCGCCACCTACGTTGTTGCGCCAGGTGACTTCCGGACGATGGCTGGGATGGAAGAGCCACGCCAAGTGCACCACCGCGTCGGCGCCGGCGAAGCTGCGTGCCAGCGCCTCGTCGGGCTGAGAGACGTCGACCGTTTCCCAGCTGATCTTCCGTGCATCCAATCCGGCGCTCGCAGCCGTGCGAGGTCAGGCCGACGTCGAGCCAAGCCGACGACGTGGTCGATGGCCGGGTCATCGCTGAGCAGCCGCAACAAGCTGGTGCCGACATTGCCGGTCGCCCCGGTGACCACAACTCGCATGGTTGCATCCCCTTTCATGCCAGCCCGCTTCGTACCCGGCGTCGAGGCCACCAAACCCGACGACGCGGCGGCCCGGCGGGTCGCCTTCTGGGCGGGTCGGTTCGAGACGCTGGCTGGCGCTCGCGCCTCAACTACCGTGGCGAGCGCTGGTGCTCGCTTCTAAGGCACCGGGCACCCGTCAGGGCATGAAGTCCCCTTCTTTCGGGTATGTCTGGGCATGACCGAATCACCGACCGAGCGGTACGGCGTGCCGCCACCGACTCAGCGCGAAGGCGTCCCGCCAGACGAGGACATCTCATCCGCCCAGGTCGAGGACCAACTCGACACCGATCCCGAAGAGGTGCCGAACGCGCCGAACCGGGACCCTGCAGACGGGCCGAACGCGGGCCAACACTGGCGCTCGGAGTCGACTGACGGCCGCGAAGACGAGCCTGTCTGAGTGGTTCGGGTCGTCGCAAACCGCGTACCCTGGCTGACGTGGCAGGCCCCGACTTCTCCGAACGCATCAAACAGCTCGACGCGACGTTGACGAGCATCGAGCAGGTGCTCGACCTCGATGCGATACGCGACGAGATTGCCGAGCTCGGCACGCAAGTTGGCGCCCCCGACCTGTGGGATGACCAGTCGAAAGCGCAACGGCTGACCGGCCGGCTTTCGGTGCTGCAGGCCGAGCTGGATCGCGTCATCAGTCTCCGCGACCGGCTTGATGACGTCGAAGTGCTGGTCCAGCTTGGCCAAGAGGAAGCCGACCAAGCGTCGCTGACCGAAGCCGACACGGAGCTTGACCGACTCGCCAGACTTATCGAGACACTCGAGGTGCGCACGCTATTGTCCGGGGAGTACGACGAGCGGGACGCGCTGCTGACGATCCGCTCCGGGGCCGGTGGCATCGACGCCGCCGACTGGGCAGAAATGCTGATGCGGATGTACCTGCGGTGGGCCGAGCGTCACAAATATGCCACCGAGGTATACGACACGTCGTACGCCGAGGAGGCCGGCATCAAGTCCGCCACGTTCGCCGTGCGGGCTCCGTATGCGTATGGGACATTGAGCGTCGAGCAGGGCACCCACCGGCTGGTGCGGATCTCGCCGTTCGACAACCAAGGCCGGCGCCAAACGTCATTCGCGGCGGTCGAGGTGGTGCCGGTGCTAGAGCAGACCGACCAGATCGACGTGCCGGACGAAGACATCCGCGTGGACGTCTTCCGCTCGTCCGGCCCAGGCGGCCAGAGCGTCAACACCACCGACTCGGCGGTGCGGCTGATCCACCTGCCGACCGGCCTCGTGGTGGCGGTGCAGAACGAGAAGAGTCAGCTGCAGAACAAGAACACGGCAATGGTGATTCTGAAGGCCAAGCTGTTGGCCACCAAGCGCGCGGAGGAGAAGGCCACTCTTGATGAGATGCGTGGTGACGTGGCGGCGTCGTGGGGTGATCAGATGCGCAACTATGTGCTGAACCCCTACCAGATGGTCAAGGATCTGCGCACCGAGCACGAGGAGGGCAATCCGTCGGCCGTGCTCGATGGCGACATCGACGCCTTCATCGAGGCCGGCATCCGCAGGCGGCGGTCCGCTCCGGCCGCGTAACCGTCGTACCGGCCGCTTGAGGTCAGCTGCTTGGGCCGAGAGCCGACCAGATCGCTGAGTTTGCGGGCGGCAGCCAGGCGCGGGCCACGCCGATGCCTGGCTATGCATCGACGCGCCAGCAGCGTCGCCTAGAATCTGCCCAGTGATTCGGTTCGAGAAGGTCACCAAGTCCTACCATGGGCAACACCGTCCTGCCCTGGAGGACGTCGACGTCGATGTCGAGAAGGGCGAGTTCGTCTTCTTGGTCGGCGCGTCAGGCTCTGGCAAGTCCACGTTCCTGCGGCTGGTGCTCCGCGAGGCCCGGCCCACGGTGGGTCGCGTCTACGTCGCCGGCAAGGAGATCAACCGGTTAGCCGGCTGGAAGGTGCCGGCCCTTCGGCGCCAAATCGGCACCGTGTTCCAAGACTTCCGTTTGCTCCCCAACAAGACGGTGACGCAAAATGTCGCGTTCGCCCTGCAGGTCATTGGCAGACCAAAGTCCTACATCGAGGAGCTTGTCCCGGAGACGTTGGAGCTTGTCGGCCTCGAAGGCAAGGGCGAACGGATGCCCGACGAGTTGTCCGGCGGCGAGCAGCAACGGGTCGCGATAGCCCGGGCATTCGTCAATCGCCCGATGATTTTGCTGGCGGACGAGCCAACCGGAAACCTTGACCCGAACACCTCAGTAGGCATCATGAAGCTGCTGGACCGCATCAATCGCACGGGTACGACGGTGATGATGGCAAGTCACGACTCCGGCGTTGTCGACCAGATGCGCAAGCGGGTGATCGAGTTGGCGTCGGGTCGAGTGGTTCGTGACCAGGCGCGTGGCGTCTATGGCTACCAGAGCTGACGGCGACGTCCTGGTCGACCATCGCCAGCCATCATGCGGCGTACTCCATCGAAGAACTGAGAGACCATGCAACTGAGATATGTAGCCTCCGAGCTCGGCACTGGGCTGAAACGCAACGTGTCGATGACGGTTGCGGTGATCGTGACAATCTGGCTGTCACTCGCCCTGGTCGGCTTGGGCCTGCTGATGCGTGACCAGGTCAAGAAGATCGAGGACTACCTTGGGGGTCAGCTCGAGGTGCCGATCACGTTCTGCACCCAGACGTCCAACACCCCTGCCTGCGTAGGGGGAGTGGCGACCAAGCAGCAGGAGCAGGCGGTCGAGAACGTCATCAAGGGCAGCGACTACGTCGCGTCCTACCGCTACCGGACCCGTGAGCAGTTCTACCAGGGCTTCCGGGCCAGCCACACAGACAAGAACGGCAACCTCGACTCGCTGGCCAAGCAGTTGAAGATCTCGGACATGCCGACGACGTACTTCGTGAAGTTGAAGAGCGCCGACGACATGCAGGCGTTCACAACGCAAGTTGACCACTTGCCTGGGGTGATGCAAGTGGTCAATCTGCGCAGCCTGCTCAACCCCGTCTACAGCACCCTCAACGTCGTGAAATGGCTC
Organism: Nocardioidaceae bacterium; assembly: GCA_050998615.1. Lineage (GTDB taxonomy): Bacteria > Actinomycetota > Actinomycetes > Propionibacteriales > Nocardioidaceae > JBPCQA01. The sequence continues at coordinate 3,226 of JBPCQA010000055.1, read as the reverse complement.
GCCCTTGGGGGAGCGGGGCTGCTTGTGTTGGCGGCCGTGCTTCAGATTTCGAATACGATCCGGCTTGCCGCGATGGCTCGACGGCGCGAGATCGGCATCATGCGCCTCGTCGGCGCCTCGAGCCTGTATATCCAGCTGCCGTTCGTCTTGGAAGTCGTCGTCTCAGCCCTGGTCGGGGCCGCCCTGGCGTGCGGCACATTGGCGGCTGCGCTGAAGTTCATCGTCCCGTGGCTGCGCGGCCACCTGCAGCTGTGGCCGTGGATCGACTGGGCCAACGCTGCCCAGGCAATGGTGGTAGTTGTGGTGATCGCGGTGATCTTGGCGATCATCCCGACGCTGCTGACAACCCGCAAATACCTGAAAGTCTGATCCGAGTCGGATACGGTCGAAAGAGTACCGATTCGCCCACCCTTCACGTAAGGCTGCCTGTGGCCCGAACCTTCCCCCCTTCCGGACACACGGCACGAGCTAGCCGGATCGGCTTTGCGGCCGTGCTGACGGCGGTGTTGGTGGTCAGCGCAGTCGTGGGTACGTCGACAGCTGCTTCGGCCGATGACCCACACAGTCACCATCTGCACAGTCAGAAGGCGCAGTTCGACGGCGCGATTTCCCAGACCCAAGTCGACCTCACCGAGACGTCGGCGCAGCTGGTCTCGGCTCAGCAGCGGCTGGATGTGGGGTTGGCGGCCCTAGACACAGCCAAGGCTCACCTGGTGAGCGTCCAACTCGAGGTGGTCCAGGCGGCCGCCCGAGACCACGAGATGCAACGTCGGCTCGACTTGGCGGTCAGCCGACTTCAAGATGCCCAGCACGAGCTCACGGCCGGACAGCACCAACTGTCTGTTCAGCGGGCGGCGTTGGCGTCGTACGCCATTTCCAGCTACCAGTCGGGTGGCCCGAGCGCGATCAGCATCGATGTGGCTTTCAACTCCGTGTCACCGCAGGAGCTGTTCTCGGGCATGCAAGCCTCATCCACTGCACTCGACAAGCAGTCACAGGCGCTGCAAGAGCTCCAGGCCAGGCAGGTCTTGCTGCGGCTCACCGAGAAGCGCGTGGTCCACGCCCAGGAGCAGGTGGCGGCGGATCGCACGTCGGCGGCGCAAAACCTGGCAGACATGCGCGACCTGCAGGGACAGGCGGAGGTGGCTCAGCAGGATGTGACGCAGCGGGTCGCGTCGCTACAGAGCGCCCAACGTCAGGTCGCCGCCGCAAAGGCTGTGGAGCTGGCCCGGATCGCCACGCTGCAGCAGGAGCGGAGCCAGGTCGAAACGCAACTGCGCGCGATCGCAATCGAACAGGCACGCCAGCGCCGGCTGGCGATGGTGAAGGCAGCGCGTTCGGCGGCGTCCGCCGATGGGAACACCCAGCTGCCTTCCACTTCCGGCGGCGCCCCACTGGCGTCCGTTGGGTCTTCGCCCACGCAGGCGCTGAGCAGCTCGACGGGGTTCTTGAGCTACCCCGTGGCCAACGCATACATCACGTCGCCGTACGGCATGCGATTGCACCCGATCCTGCACGTGTGGAAGTTGCACGATGGCACCGACTTCGCTGCCGCTTGCGGTACGCCGGTGTATGCGGCCGCCGACGGCACCGTGTTGTCGGAGTATTTCAACGCCGGCTACGGGAATCGCATCATCATCAATCATGGCATCGTCGAGGGAGTCAGCTTGGCGACGTCGTACAACCACCTCACGTCGTTCGTTGCCCGCGCCGGTGAGCATGTCAGCCGTGGCCAACTGATCGCTTACTCCGGCACGACGGGCTACTCCACTGGTTGCCATCTGCACTTCATGGTGTATGTGAACGGCACCACGGTCGACCCGATGGCTCACTGGCTGTAGATCCGGTGCGACGAGGTCGTCCCCGGGCTCTCGCTTGCGGGTCCCTGGTGCCGTGTAGAGCTCTCGTCTCTGACGGGCGATGGCGGCGGCCCGGCGAGATGGGGCAGGATGAGCTGCATGGCCAAGCAGCTTGGGCGCAAGGTGATTGCCCAGAACCGCAAGGCGCGCTACGAGTTCCACATCGAGGACACGTTTGAGGCGGGCATCGTCTTGACCGGCACCGAGGTGAAGTCGCTTCGCGCTGGGAGAGCGTCCCTCGTCGACGCGTTCGCCGACATCACCGACGGTGAAGTGTGGCTGCACAACGCCCACATCCCCGAATATCTGCAGGGCACCTGGAACAACCACGCACCGAAACGGAAGCGGAAGCTGCTGCTGCACCGGCTCGAAATCGAGAAGATGACGCGGCGAGTCAACGAACGTGGGCTCACACTCGTGCCGCTGTCGATGTACTTCAAGGATGGCCGAGCCAAGGTCGAGGTAGCGCTCGCCAAGGGCAAGAGGACCTACGACAAGCGACAGGCGATCGCCAAACGAGACGTCGAGCGCGAGACCAGGCGCGAGCTGGGGCGCCGGTTCAAGGGCCGTTGATCGCCGCCGTCCGGGAATCCGCAGTGCGCGAACGATGTGGTAGCGGGTAGCCTGAGGACATCACAACTCAACAGGGGCTGAACGGTTTCGACTTTGGTCGTCAGATCCAAGAGAAGCGAGCCGAGGATCCAGGGTTAACTCGCAAACGCTCCCTGGAAAACAATAGGTGCCAACTCAACGCGCACTGACTTCGCTCTTGCTGCCTAAGCAGTAATCGAAGGGTCGGTCTGGAGAAGCCTCCGATCCAGTCACCGGCCTCACCAAGGAGGCTTGCTGCAGAACCCCGGTCGCGGGGGCTCTGTGGGACTTTCACAGCGACTGAGCCTGTCGGCATAGGTGTCTGCTCAAGTGCCGGGGCTGAGAAACGCGTCCTAGCGGACTGCGCTCGGAGAATGCTTGGCTCTGCGTCAGAGGACCCGGGTTCGATTCCCGGCAGCTCCACCTCGAACCAGGCGTGCGGCCCCGCCACTACGCTTCGACGATGCGGTACGACGTCGTGGTGGCCGGGCTGGGGGCCATGGGAAGTGCTGCCGCCTATCAGCTGGCCAAGGCCGGCGTCAACGTGCTCGGGATCGACCGTTTCCTGCCGCCGCACACGCTCGGCTCGACGCACGGCGACACGCGGATCACCAGGGTCGCCATCGGTGAAGGACTTGCGTACGTTCCCCTCGTGCAACGCTCGCACCAGATCTGGCGCGACATCGAGCGGCAAGCCGAGGTGCAGATCCTCGAGCAGTGCGGCGGCCTCGTCATGGGACCGGGGACGAGCCAGCCGATGCACGGCAGTGAGAGCT
>JBPCQA010000004.1:0-11908 GCA_050998615.1 Nocardioidaceae bacterium | reverse complement strand
GTGCAGACCTGCACCAACCGGGTCAGCCGGACACGTTCCCGAGGGATTACGTCGAGTCTCTGCGCCGGGAATCGGCTGGCTACAGGCAGAAGGCGCAGCGAGCCGACGACCTGCACGCCCGGCTGCTCGCCGCGACCGTCGCATCCTCTGCGGGGTCGGTGCTCGCCGACCCGGCAGACCTGCTGACGTTCGGCACCGAGACGGACCTGCTCGACGAGAACGGCTACCCGGACCCCGGCAAGATTGCCACGGCCGCGCAGCAGCTCGCCACCGCGAGGCCGCACCTCGCATCTCGGCGTCCGTCGGGGAACGCCGGGCAGGGTGCCCGATCCAACCCCGAGCACGTCGACCTGGCCGCCCTGCTGCGCGCGAAGGCCGGGTAAGAGATAGTCGGCGGTGCTGCCATTCCGCACAGCGACCTTGCAGGTGTGCGGTTTCCGCACACCTATAGTTGTATGCTGAGTGTGGGTCTGGTACCCGTCCGACATGTAGCGGCCCTGGCGGCCGACGTGAAACCTTTCTCACGTCTGGAGCGCCACAATGGCCGAATCCACCCTTACCGCCTCTGCGCTTACCGCAGAGCAGGTCCAGCACATCCTCATACAGCCGCTCGAAGCTCAGTCGGTGTTCCTCGCCGCCGGGCCGCGCATCTTCGACACGAACGGCAGTCAGGTCAGAATCCCCAAGCTCGGCGGGCCGACCGCGCCCGGCTGGATTGGCGAGAACACTCAGATTCCGTCCGTGGACGTGTCCTTCGACGAGATCGTCTTGCTCCCCAGCACGATGCAGAGCGTAAAAACGCTCACCAGGTTCAGCAACGAGCTCGCGAGACAGTCCGTCGTCAACCTGACGACCGCCTTGCAGACCCGGCTGGTGCGGGACGTGGCTACCACCATCGACACGGCGCTCATCGCCGGTGCCGGTGACGGGATCACCACCCCGAAGGGGCTGCTCAACTACGCGGGCGTACAGACCGTCAACGTGGCCGGCACCCTGTCCCTGGACAATCTGTTGGACGCTTGGGGGCTGGCGCTGGCCGCCAACGTCACAATGGCGAATCTGCGCTTCTTCCTCACCCCGGGCACGTTCACCGGCCTGCGGAAGATCAAGACGACCACCGGCGAGTACGTGTTGCAGGCCGATCCGACGGCCGACGGTGTGTTCCGCGTCTGGGGCGTTCCGGTCACCGTCACCCCGAGGATTCCGATCACCGGCACCACGTCCAAGGTCACTCAAGCGGTTCTGGCCGACTTCGGTCAGATCGCGGTAGCCCGCGACCTGGCCCCGTCGGTCGTGGTGCTCAGCGAGACGTTCGCCGACTTCGACCAGCTGGCGCTGCGCGTCGTCGCACGCTATGACGCGGCACCGATGAACGCTCAGGCCGTCGTACGTCTGGACGGTATCGCCGCCTGATGCCGCTCACCGTGGACGGCACGACGGTTGCCGAGTTCCTCGGCCAGGGCGACGACCCCACCATCGTCGACCTTGCCGGGCAGCATGTGCTCGTCGTGCAGGCGATGGCCAGCGCCTACACGAGAGGCCGGGGATTCGACGTGCAGGGCTTCCCGTACGACGACGTGGCGGCGGTCATCACCACCGCCACCGCCCGGCTGCTGGCGAATCCCGAGCAGATACCGGCCGACGTCGGCGGGGTGTCCATCAAGGGCGGCTTCGTCGGCTGGAGCCTGGCCGAGCTATTCGTGCTGAACCGCTACCGGGCACGCGCCCAGTGATGTTCACCGACCGGATCGTGCAGGCCATCCCGGTGCCGACCGGCGACTACGACGACTACGGTGCGCCGATCACCACCACGTCCACGGTCACCATCGGTGCCGAGGTCCGGCCGCTGGGCAGCCTGGAAACCGTCAACAACACCCAAGACCTGGTGCACACCCGCTATCGGCTGTTCCTGCCCCGTACGGCCATCCTGGACGCCTCCGCGTCTGTGTCGTGGGCCGGTGCCACCCTGCAGGTCGAAGGTGACCTGGAGCGGCACACGGTGCGCGGCCGGGTCCATCATCTTGAGGCCATCGTCGTGAAGACCTCGGGGTAGAAGCGTGGCGTCAACGTCACCGCCCCCGGCTCAGATTCAGGCCGGGACGCGGAGCGATGGCAGAACAGCGGTCTTGCACTCCTTTCCCCGCGTAGACGCTGCCAGCGCCGCAGACGTCCGGGCCGGTCCCTCGAAACACCTGGCGGTGAGCCGGGGGGCCACCCGGACTGTCCACACGGGACCTCCCGGGGCACACTGGGGGCACACGAGCACGAGAAACAACGGCAACTGACGCGATACACTGAGAGTGATAAGCGCAGGTCAGCAAGGGCAACCGGCGCATCGTCGCAGGTCAGCGACACGCCGCACGGCTCACTCGTAATGAGCAGGTCATCGGTTCGATTCCGATAGGCGGCTCCATGCCTGACCTGCGGAAACACCCGGTCCGCGAGCCGGTACGCCCTGCTGCAACAGCAACGTCGCCGCCGTATGCCTCGCATCGTGCAGTCGTGCGTCTCGGACCCCAGCCGTACACAAGAGTGCCTTCCACGCGCCCCCAGTCCTCGCGTGGGTCGACGGGCCGACCGTTGGGCTGGCAGAACATGAGGCCCCGGTCTCCCATAGCTCGCCAGCGTGCAACCGCTCCGCTACCTGTGCCGTCCGGTGCGCTCGCAAGGCCGCGACGAGCTGCGCCGGCACGGCGATGGTGCGCCTCCCCGCGCGAGACTTCGGCGGTACGAGTACCAGTCCCTGGCCCTGCACCCGTTGCAGCGCCTGCCGAACCGTAAGCGTTGCGGCGTCGAGGTGGACGTCGGACCATGCCAGGCCGAGCGCCTCGCCCTGGCGGAGACCGAGCGCCAGTGCGACAGACCAGCGGGCCGCGCCGCGCGTCCCCTGAGCCGCCGCCAAGACCGCGCGCGCCTCAGCCGCCGTGAACGGCTGAACCTCGTGCCGGTCTGCGCTCGGCGCGTCGACTAGCGAGCACACGTTGCGGGCATCAAGGCTGGCGCCGGCCTGTCCGGCCGGACGGATGGCCTCATGTACCGGGCATTGTGCCGGCCACCTGAGGATCGGATGGTCGGCGACCTGGCACGTGAGCTGGCCCGGCTGGCGGACTGCGATAGTGGCGGCGATGTTGAGCCTCGAACACGTCGGCGGGAACAGCCTCCCGGCTGCGGTCCGGAGGCTCATACTGACTCGACCTGGCCGCCGCCTTGTCGGCACCGGGGTTTACGGTGGAGGAGCAGCAAGAGGGAAGATCAACCGTGCCCACGATCACAGACGCACCAGCGGCCCGGCCGCTGACAGCAGGTGAAGCGCGGCAGCGTTTCTCTGACGAGCTACAGGCGGCGCTCGGTGAGGCTTTGACGCCAGGTGGGGCCAGATCAGGTGACCACACTCACGCATAGGTGCGATTGCGGGACAGTCTTTTCTTGACCTGCGTCACCGGTCTTCCGGTCACTCGGGACATCGTCGCAGAGCGATGGCGCGCCCGCTCATGCCGATGAGCGGGCTCACAGGGACTCGCGCAGCGGCTCGCTCTGCTCCCACTGCCGCCTGGCGGACCGCGGGTCGACGCAGTGCGGCACGACGGCGGTGTGAATCGGCTCGCGAGCGACATCGGTCAGGCTGCTGGACATCGTCGAGCGGTCGCCCTTTGCGCTACCGGTCGCGGGTGAGCGAGGAGCTCTCCACCACCGAGCGCGCCCTCCCGCCCGCCGCCGTGCCCTCTCTTTTCACTTCCGCCAGAACAGGTGGTGACTCACGCCGCTTCGGCTCGGGACGACCTCGAGGTGGAACCGGTCGAGCAGCTCGTCCGGGGACTGCCAAAGCCGGACCCCGGACCCGAGCTCTACCGGCGAGACCGCGACGTGCAGGGTGTCCACGAGGTCGGCGTCCAGGACTCTCGGATGGTCGTCGCCCCGCCGCCGAGCCGGACGTCCTGCCCCTGGGCGGCTTCCCGTGCCTGCGCGAGCACGGTGGCCGGGTCGCGGTTGACGAAGTGGAACGTGGTTTCGGAGAGCGTGAACGACGGGCGCTCGTGGTGGGTCATGACGAAAACCGGGGTGCGGAAGGGCGGCTCTTCACCCCACCAACCGCGCCACTCGTGAGTGGCCCAGGGCCCGCGCTGTGGCCCGAACTTGTTGCGGCCCATGATCTCAGCGCCGATGTTGCGTGCGAAGTCCCGCGTCAGATAATCGTCGAGGCCCCGGCTCCCGCCGGGGTCGGTGCGCATGGGCCAGCTGGCGGTGGCCCCGGCCCAGGCAAATAGCCTCTCGGGGTCTACGTGCCCGAACGGTCGTTCGAGGCTCTGGTCCTCGCCGGCACCGATGCCGTCACCCGAGACGTTGAAGTTCTGCACTCTGAGCAGCTGGGCCACGCGTGTACCTCCTGTGTCGTTGATGGCGATGGTAGGACTCCCCGGGCCGCAGAAACTCAGCGGTGGTGCACCGCCGTACTCGTTGTGGGAGGTGGGTGCGGAAGCCCTGTCCGGTATCGGCCACAAGGCCGGCACGGTGACTGCATGCCAGCTCCGGGGGCAGCGTCTGCCCCATAGGCCAAACTCCGCTTGGCGTGGGAGCAGGCAGCGCTGCCCTCCCCCTCATCCGCCGCTGACGGCCCTCGAGCCGAGATGCAGACGGTCTGCGGAGAGACAAGGATCATGCGGTGGATTCGAACGGAGTCTGCAGGTGCCGGTGAAGCCAACTCTCCATGTCGTCCATCGCGGCCCTCGCCATGGACGTCGGATGGCCGGTGAACCCGTGAGGCGAGGCGGGGTAGATACGGAGGTCGACATCGACATCGACGCCGACCGCCGAGAGTCGCGCGGCCATCGCCAGGTTGTCTTGAAGCAGGACGTCGTCGGCCCCGACGACGACGAGGACCGGCGGTAGATCCGTGACGTCGGCGTAAGCCGGCGAGAGGTCCGGGTGAGTGCGGTCCTCGACGGATCCGGCGTAGGCGTCGAGAAAGTACTCGTCGGCGATCAGACGCCCGGCCGGGGTCTTAGCGCTGAGGTCGTAGGTCCCGAACTGCAACACGGCGGCGCCGTACGCCGTGATTTCCCGATCACGCAGCCGTAGCAGCGTGGTCATCGCCAGGGCGCGCCGGCCGAGGAACCGCCGATGGAGAGCTTCGTCGTGCCGAAGCGGCGTGCGGCGTGGTCGGCGAGCCAGAGCCCCGCGGTTTCGCAATCGTCGGGTGCGGCAGGCCAGGGGTGTTCGGGAGCCAACCGGTAGTCCACGCTGACGACCGCGAGACCGAGCGCATCGGCGAGGCTGCGGTTGCGGACGTCGCTCTCCGCGGCCGAACCCGAGTAGAACCCCCCACCGTGAATCTCCAGGAAGACGCCGGCCGCCTCGCCGCTCGCCGGCACGTGAATGCGCACCGGGACGCTGCGCCCGCCGGTGCGGACAACCTCGACGACAGCGGGCGGATCCGACGGGGCGGGTGTGGCCGACATAGCCCGGATCGCCGGCAGCTCCTCGGGACTGTTCGGACCCCGACCGGCCACGCGCCGGGCGTAGAAGGCTCGCGATTCCGCGACGAGACCCGAGAGGCGGGGGTCGGTGAGATGGACAAGCCCGAACTCCACGGTGACTCAGCCTAGGGAGGAGCAAGCAACATGACCGCCACGGCACGCCGGCCCGGGTCCGCACCGACGACTCGGTGTGCGGTCGCCGACGCAATCCGGGTACAACGCGCGCTCATGCCGCGATGTGCGCGCGGGTGCCGATCGGGGATCGCTCACCGGTGGTGCTGCACGTCGAGGCGCAGGCTGGCGAGCACGAGCGGGTGGTGGCCGGGCAGCAGCGCGGACACGCTATGACGCGACGCGCAACCTCTTCCGCATGGGGCCACGTGCTGGGCGGCACACGGCAGGCGTTAAGAATGGAGGTATGGCGCTCGAAGCCTTCACGCTGCGCGACCGACCAGACCTCGCGGATGAGCGAGCATTGCTTGGCGAGGACTGGCCCTCCTTCATGGCCCACGATCCCTTCGGCTGGGACCTGGCGAGCGTTCGCCATCTCTACCCCGCGATGCAACTCGTCGCTCGCGAAGGCGAGCGGACTGTTGCGACGGCACAGGCCGCGCCATTCCAATGGAGTGGCTTCGACGAGGACCTTTCGCCACAGGGCTGGGACGATGTCTTGGGAGCAGCCGTTCGCGCCGCCTGCGGCGGACGGGAGCGACCGAACGCCGTCTGCGCGCTCATCACATCACGGTAGACGCGGGGCACCGTGGCCAAGGTCTGAGTGCGCAGATGCTCCAAGCGATGCGTTCCGCCGCGCGAGCCGAAGGATTCTCGGACCTCGTAGCGCCCGTGCGACCGACCTTGAAGCGCTTGGAGCCCCACACCCCGATGGCGGACTACGCGGCGCGGATTCGCTCTGATGGCTTGCCGTGGGACCCGTGGCTGCGCGTCCATGTGCGGGCAGGTGGTCGCATCGTGGGACCCTGTCCAGCGTCGATGACCATCGCCGGATCGCTGTCACAGTGGCGCGAGTGGAGCGGACTACCGCTCGACCGCGACGGCGACGTGGAGATAGTTGGGGCGCTCAGCCCGATTCACGTCTCCGTCATCCACGACCGCGCCGTCTATGTCGAGCCCAACATCTGGGTGCACCACCGCCTACAGACTTCCCTCCCATGCGGAGGCTAGAAGAAGCCAACACTGCTCAGACCGCCGTCCCGTAGCCGATCTCAAACGAGACAGTTGATGAGTGGTGGTGTCAGACCTCATCTGGCGAGGACGGGTTGTTGCGGCGGGACGGTTACGCGTCGTGCGTCAAAGAGCAAGCTTCATCCTCGGGGCCGAGGTCATCGTGAAACCGACCTTCTCGTAGATGCGCTGTCCCGCCGGGGTTGCGCTCAGGTCGACACGATCTGCGTCGATGACTCTGGCCCAGTTGATCACGTCGAGGACGAGCGTCGTCCCGCAACCACGGCCGCGGTACTCCGGCAGAGTGACGACGTTCGCGAGCCGCACGGTGAGTCCCTTGGGGCATTGAGGGTTCGGGACGCCGATTTCGAGGGTGCCGATCGCGGTGGCGACGATTTCGCCGTCGACCTCGATCACGGGGAACCGAGCGTTGCCCGCGTCGGCGACGAAGCGGTCGAACCACTCGTGGGCGTGCGTCCTCCACGGTTCGTGCGCCGCTGAGTCGTCTTTGTCGAACAACATCGCCCACAAGCACAGCAGCTTGGGGCCGTCATCTGCGGTAGCGGCGCGTGGGTGGTCGCTGTACGTCGTCGTCATGCCGCCATGCTGGCACCGACACAACTCCAAGCGCATTTCCGACGCACATGCCACCGATTGAGCGGTGCAACAGACGTCCGCTCATAGCCGGGGCTGCGCGCGATTCCCGGTGAGGGAACCCCCGTGAAACAAGATCAGCGAGGCGGGGGTGGCCCGGTCGATGCGCCGCTGACCGTTCCGCTTGCGGTCACCCTCGACCGTCATGCTCACCCATCCATGGGCGAATAGATCCGGCGCCTACTGTCATCCCGTGATGATGAGTGGAGGTTCGGACGACGCGCTCGGACGCTTCATCCGACTCGCGACGCTGGCAGACGTGGAAGGCATCCTTGACGTGCAGGAGCCGGGCGCTGTAAAGGGGCTGGCGCACATCTTCCCACAGGATGAGCACCCCTTTCCGCGAGACGTACTGCGGGAGCGGTGGGGGGCCGAGATCGCCGACTCCGGGCCTGAGGTCTACGTCTCGACGGACCATTGTGGGCGCATCACCGGCTTCGCCGCGAGAAGGAGTGATGAACTCCTGCACTTCGGAACCGCTGTTGACCTGTGGGGCACGGGTCTTGCCGCTTGGCTACACGACGAACTGCTGAAGACGTATCCCGTCTCTGTGTCGCGCGTGCGGCTGCGGGTGTTCGCGGAGAACCACAGGGCGCGACGCTTCTACGAGAAGTGCGGCTGGACCGAGACCGGCGTTACCTCAAGGGGTCAGTTCGCGCCTTACCCGGTGCTGATCGAGTACGTGCGTCCGCAGGGCCTATAGGTGCCGCTACCGAGCGTTCGGCGGTGCTGAATCGGCGCCGAACTCTCCGCGACGATTCAGGATCGCTCGTGGGACGTAACCGGCCCGCCAGCAACTGACAGGATCGACTCGTGGAGGGTCTCGGTGCCGCGCTTTCGCGGACGTACTACAACCACCTTGTGGGTCCGGCGATCGCTGCGCGCTGGCCGCGCATGCCGCACGCCGCCGGACGCCTGGGCGCCGGGTCCGACGTACTTGGGTTCGACGATGCCGTTTCGCGAGACCACGACTGGGGCTACGCCTGAACCTTCTCGTGCCGGCCGACATGGTCACGCGGGTCCACGCCTACCTGGACACGCTGCTCCCGAGGAAGTTCGGCGGCCATCCCACCCGCTTTGCTCTGACATGGGACCCGCAGGAACGGCATCGCGTTCAGGTCGAGACCGCCCACACTTTCATTGCGTCGCGCACCGGCATCAAGGTGTCCGGCTCGATGTCGGTTGCCGACTGGCTGTCGCTGACCGGTCAGGCTGTCCTGGAGGTAACCGCCGGGCCAGTCTTCGTCGACACGGCCGGTGAGCTGACCGCGGCACGTGAGCGCCTCGCCTGGTACCCCGAGGACCTGTGGGCCTACGTCGTGGCGACCGACTGGGCACGCCTGGCTCAGGAGCTGCCGTTCGTCGGCCGCACCGCAGAGCGTGGGGACGAACTCGGCTCCCAAGTGATTGCCTCACGCTTGGTCGATGTGGCGATGCATCTGGCGCACCTGCTCGAGCGGCGCTGGTCGCCGTACGCCAAGTGGGCCGGCACCAGCTTGAACCGGCTGCCGCGTGCCGCGGCCACGGCGGAGTCGTTGCATCGAGCCCTGGGGGCAAGGGACTGGCGACCCCCGGGAGGCGAATCTCGTCGACGCTCTGCGGAGGCTGCACAGGCTGCAGCGGCAGATCGGCTTGCCCGCGGTCGATGACCCGTCGAACCCTTCTGGGATCGGCGATACCAAAGCATCCGAGATGACGTCGTGACCCAACTCGAGGCGTCGGTGACTGACGCCACGGTGCGTGCCCTCCCACGTGGAGTGGGCTCAGTCGAGCAATGGACTCACAACGTCGACGCTCTCCTGGACCCCCACCGCCGTCTGCCGCCACCTGACGGCAGGGGCCAGCCCGAGTGCCACTAGGGGATCGGCTTGTCGGACAAGTGTCCGTGCCGCACGAGATGCTGTTCGGACTGGACGACGAACGACGGAGGGAGCGAAGTGACCGACTTCGATGACCGTGAACGTGCCGTCGAGCCGGAGGACCTCGGCCGACTCTTCCTGGAGCGGGCGAACGCTCGCGACATCGAGGGCGGGGTCGGCGTGTACGAGCCGGACGCCGTGCTCGCTTCCGCAGGCGGCAACGTGGTCACCGGCAGCGAGGCGATTCGGGGTGTGTACGAGGCGCTGCTCACTGACCCGCCGCAGTTCACCGGCGACGTGCGCCCGGCGCTGCACCGTGGCGATCTCGCTCTAACCTCAACCCGCTTCTCCGGGCGCGACAGCAGAGATCGCGAGGCGGCAAAGCGACGGCACCTGGCTGTGGGTTACCGATCAGCCGAACGTCCCCGGATAGCGATGCCCGCCGCGGTGATCAGCAGGGTCTTGCCGAACACCCGGCGAGAAGGGCGCCAGCGTCGTCTGATCTGAGCGCCCGCTCCCCAGGGCGGGTCAGTCGTTCCCTGCCGCTGGCGCCCGGCCAGGAAGTCAAGCAGGTACGGGTCAAAGCGCGGAGCCAGCCGCCACTTCCGACGTCGGCAGCAGCGAGCGGAACCGCCCGGCGACCGTCTCAGCTCTTCAGCGGCTGCCCGCTGAGGTTGATTGCCACCAGGTAGGCGCTGTCCTTTCCGTAGTCGGAGGCGTAGGAGTAGGCCTGCTGCAGGCCGGTTGCAAGGTGCCTGCGTCCGCGGTCCTTACCATCGAAGATCTTGACCTCACAGACGAAGGGGTCGTCGGTGTGAAGGTCCGCGAGGGCGTCGGATTGCCCGGATGGCGACTGCGCCTCGGTGTACGGGATGTCCATACCCTCCGTGAAGAGAAACCCTCGCAAGTGGCGGTTGTAGATGGCTTCGCCAGAACCCGACGGTGAGTCGTACTCGGCTAGCAGCTCGTCTCGGTCGAACCACTCCAGCGCACGGACGTAGCGCTCCAGCATGTACAGCACGGTGGACTGCTCGCCCAGCCGCTCGGTGAGGTAGTCGAACAGCGGCGCCATCAGCTTCTCGGTCGCAGCCCGGAGCTTGTCGTTGATGTCATTGGTCCCGGTGTGCACGCTCCAGAGCAGCCTGCTCGTCACCGTGCCGTCCGCGTGCCCTGCATGAGTGCCCAGACGACCGTCGTCTGCCCGTCCTCGGTCGCGTGCTGCCACTGCGGGCAGCCGTGGCGCCCGAGCGTCTCGATGAGTTATTGGGTGTCGAGCTCTGGCTCGGTGCGAGCCGCCGCGTCGAGCAGATTTCGGATCGCCGGCTCCGAGCGGAACAGCCGCACGATGAGGCGCACCTGCGCGTCATAGGCATCCATGTCCGATGTGAGCAGCCGCCTGTACCGCTCGCGGACCTTCAGCTGCAGATCCTGTTGCTGTCGACGCACGTCATCCTCCGAAAATGCCTTGTAGGCCCGGGACTCCCGAGCGTGTCATGCGCCGCAAACTGGGGTGACCTTGAAACCAGACTGAACGGTCCGGTGCGAGAGCGTCAGCAAACGCCCGGACATGCCGACGAGCGGTCGGCCCCGTGCATCGGCTCAGGTCACCTCATCGCACTCGGGCAGCTTGCCTCGCCTCATGAACACGCCGAGCGCAATCTCTGCGGTCGCTCGATCCTGACCTGCGGAGCCAGCGGCCCGTTGCAGATAGGTTTGCTCGGTACAGCAGCGATGAGTCTCGCGGTGATCTCCGGTCTGTACGCCACACCCCTCCATCGCACTCGAATCGGGAGACATCTTGAAGCTTCTTCTCACGTCCGGGGGTATCACGAACACGAGCATGCACGATGCACTGGTCGACCTGCTGGGCAAGCCCATCGCCGACTCCAGTGCGCTCTGCATCCCCACAGCGGAGTACGGCCACCCCATGTGCACGCCAACCTCGGCCTGGCGCTTTATCGCCGGCAAGACGCCGGCACCCATGTGCGACCTGGGCTGGAAGTCGGTGGGCGTCCTCGAGCTCACCGCACTGCCCAGCATCGGCGAGGAGCGCTGGGTCCCCTGGGTCCGGGAGGCCGACGTCCTGCTGGTGGACGGCGGCGATGCGACGTACCTGTGCCACTGGATGCGCCAGTCCGGGCTGGCGGACCTCCTGCCTTCGCTGGAGGAGACGGTCTGGGTGGGGGTGAGCGCCGGGAGCATGGTGATGACCCCCCGGATCGGTGACGACTTCGTCAACTGGAGCCCACCCACCGGGGGCGACAGCACCCTAGGGGTGGTCGACTTCTCGATCTTCCCCCACCTGGGTCACGAGCTGATGCCGCAGAACACCATGGCCGAGGCGGAGAGATGGGCCGCCGACATCGCGGGTCCGGCGTACGCCATCGACGACCAGACGGCCATCAAGGTGACCGACGGCACCGTCGAGGTCGTCTCCGAGGGGCACTGGAATCTTCTTCCCTCATAGCTGCGGCCAAGAGCGATCGGCGGGGCGAAGCGCCCGCTCATGCCGCTGACACGTCGAGCGCCGGCAGCCGTCCCTAGCCTCGTAGGCATAGCGCCGCGGCTAGAGTTCGAGCTCGACAAGGCGGTGTGGGGATGGATCAGGCAGCGACGTTGATTAGTGCGGTTATGGCGGGACCGACGGTCGTGAGACGGTCGTGAGTCCAAAGTCCAACTACGGCATCGCCAGCTTGGACCAGAATCAATCGCGGTGGCCGCCGCGACGATCGTGGCGCT
>JBPCQA010000016.1:0-26495 GCA_050998615.1 Nocardioidaceae bacterium | reverse complement strand
TCGCCGACAACACCGGTGCCAAGCAGATCTTGTGCATCCGGGTGCTCGGCGGCTCTGGTCGGCGCTATGCAGGCATCGGCGACGTCATCGTTGCCACCGTGAAGGACGCGATTCCCGGTGGCAACGTCAAGAAGGGCGACGTCGTCAAGGCAGTGGTTGTGCGCACGGTGAAGGAGCGGCGACGTGCCGACGGCTCCTATATCCGATTCGACGAGAACGCTGCGGTGCTGCTGCGAACCGATGGTGAGCCACGTGGCACGCGCATCTTCGGCCCGGTGGGCCGAGAGTTGCGCGAGAAGAGGTTTATGAAGATCATCTCGCTTGCACCGGAGGTGCTGTGATCATGGCTCGCAATTTGACCATCAAGAAGGGCGATGTCGTCCGTGTCATCGCCGGCAGGGACAAGGGCGCCGAGGGCCGGGTCATCGGCGTGCTCACCGACCAAAACCGTGTCCTCGTCGAAGGTGTGAACCGCGTCAAGCGGCACACCAAGCAGGTGAATGCCGGCGGCCGCGCGGGAATGACCGGCGGCATCATCACCCAGGAGGCGTCGATTCATACCTCCAACGTGATGCTGATGACCGAGGTGGACGGCAAGAAGGTTCCGTCCCGCGTCGGCGCCAAACGGATCGAGGTCGAAAAGACCCGCCCCGACGGCTCGAAGTACAAAACGCGTCGCAGCGTGCGTATCGCCACCAAGTCAGGCGAGGAAATCTGATGACTCAAACAGTCGACACCACCGAAGTCACTGAGCCCACTGAGACCCCTTCTGGTGGCCCCGGCAGCGACCGCGGTAAGCAGCGCAGTACGCCGCGCTTCAAGACCCGCTACCAAGACGAGATCTTGCCGGCGCTCAAAGACGAGTTCGGCTATGCCAACGTCATGCAGGTGCCCGGATTGACCAAGATCATCGTCAACATGGGAGTCGGGGAGGCGGCGCGCGACTCCAAACTGATCGAGGGTGCCGTGAAGGACCTCGCGACGATTACCGGGCAAAAACCGCAGGTGACCAAGGCGCGCAAGTCGATCGCCCAATTCAAGCTACGCGAGGGCATGCCGATCGGTGCGCACGTCACGTTGCGCGGCGACCGGATGTGGGAGTTCCTCGACCGACTTCTCACCTTGGCGTTGCCCCGGATCCGTGACTTCCGTGGTCTGTCACCCAGACAGTTCGACGGTAAGGGCAACTACACGTTCGGTCTGACCGAGCAGGTCATGTTCCACGAGATCAACCCCGACCAGGTCGACCGTCAGCGCGGGATGGACATCACCTTGGTGACGACCGCGACCACCAACGAGGAGGGACGCTCACTGCTCAGGCACCTGGGTTTCCCCTTCACGGAGTGAAGCATATGCAGAGCACGCAGTGAAGAAATATGCCGAGCACGGGGTGACAAGTATGCACAGCGAGGAGAACTGATGGCGAAGACATCGCTGATCGTCAAGGCAGCCCGCAAGCCAAAGTTCAAGGTGCGCGGATACACCCGGTGTCAACGATGCGGAAGACCCAAGTCGGTCTACCGCAAGTTCGGGCTGTGCAGGATCTGTCTGCGCGAGATGGCCCACCGAGGCGAGCTGCCCGGCGTGACCAAGAGCAGTTGGTAGACCCGCTAAACAACTGAAGTACTAGTGCGTCGAAGGTCGAGCCGAAGGGCTCGAAACCGCGGCGAGAAAGAGGCCCTAGGCCATGACGATGACCGACCCGATCGCAGACATGCTGACTCGTCTGCGCAACGCCAACCAGGCTTACCACGACACCGTAAGCATGCCCTACAGCAAGCTGAAGGCCGGAGTCGCCGAGATCCTCCAACAGGAGGGCTACATTGGCTCGTGGAAAGTCGAGGAGCCGGCAGACCCGACCAGCGTGGTCGGGAAAATGCTGGTGCTCAACTTGAAGTTCGGCCCCAACCGCGAGCGCTCGATCGGCGGCGTACGACGCATCAGCAAGCCCGGGTTGCGCGTGTACGCGAAGGCGACGGCGCTGCCCAAGGTCCTTGGTGGCCTCGGGGTTGCGATCATCTCGACATCGAATGGCCTCGTCACCGACCGTCAAGCCAAGCAGAAGGGCGTGGGTGGGGAAGTCCTCGCCTTCGTCTGGTAGCTCACGGATACCGAAGGAGGGCATACACATGTCGCGTATCGGCAAACTTCCCGTCACGGTTCCGTCTGGAGTCGACGTCGCCATCGACGGCCAACGAGTCACCGTCAACGGGCCGAAGGGCACGTTGTCGCACGACGTCAAGGAGCCGATCGAGGCGAATTTCGGCGAGGGCGGTGTCGTGGAGGTCAAGCGACCCAACGACGAGCGCGCCAGTCGGTCGCTGCACGGGTTGTCTCGCACCTTGATCGCCAATATGGTCACCGGTGTCACCGATGGCTACGTGAAGAGACTCGAAATCTACGGCGTCGGTTACCGCGTGGTGTCCAAAGGCCCCACGTCGTTGGAGTTCTCGCTCGGTTACAGCCACCAGATCACGTTCGATGCCCCCGACGGCATCAGCTTCACCGTCGAGGGTCCCACCCGGTTCTCGGTGCAGGGCATCGACAAGCAGGCCGTGGGCGAAGTAGCTGCCAACATCCGCAAGCTCCGCAAACCCGAGCCATACAAGGGCAAGGGCATCCGGTACGCCGGCGAGCAGATTCGCCGCAAGGTCGGAAAGGCTGGTAAGTAATGCCTATCGCACTCAAGACCGCAAAGCACACGGCGGCCAAGACCGCGGCTCGGTCGCGTCGTCAGGTTCGGGGTCGCAAGAAGGTGCACGGTTCCGCGGGGCGCCCGCGTTTGGTGGTGACCCGCTCGAGCCGGCACCTGTTCGTCCAGATCGTCAACGACTTGGACGGGAAGACGGTGGCTTCTGCGAGCACGATGGAGTCGGACTTGCGGGTGCTCGAGGGTGACAAGAGTGCAAAGGCGCGCAGGGTTGGGGAGATTGTTGCCGAGCGCGCGAAGAGCGCCGGCATCGAGTCTGTGGTGTTCGACCGTGCGGGCAACAAGTATCACGGGCGGGTTGCCGCCCTGGCTGAGGGCGCCCGAAACGGTGGCCTGGCCTTCTGATTACACCTCGTGGTGTGTCTCCCAAATGACTGTTCACCCTCTGCGGCGCACGATTTAGGAGACACAGCCGCTAGGGACATCGAAGTGACATGTTCCTCCACGCAAGCGTAAACGAGAGAGAAGGTAGTTCGAATGAGCGGACCCCAGCGCCGCAGTGGCGGTGCCGGTTCCGACCGCCGAGGCCGCGACGACCGTCGTGGCGCGGCAGCGGACAAGACCGCCTATATCGAGCGCGTCGTGGCCACGAACCGGGTGGCCAAGGTCGTGAAGGGCGGTCGCCGCTTCAGCTTCACCGCGCTCGTGGTTGTTGGCGACGGCGACGGAAACGTCGGTGTCGGCTATGGCAAGGCGAAGGAGTTCCCTGCCGCCATCGCCAAGGGCGTGGAAGAGGCCAAAAAGTCGATGTTCAAGGTGCCGCGCATCCAGGGCACCATCCCACACCCGGTCCAGGGTGAGGCGGCCGCCGGCGTCGTGTTGTTGCGCCCGGCCGCCCCCGGTACCGGGGTGATCGCGGGCGGGCCGGTGCGTGCCGTCTTGGAGTGTGCCGGCATTCACGACGTGTTGAGCAAGTCACTCGGCTCCTCCAACGCGCTCAATATCGTGCACGCCACGGTTGCTGCCTTGAAGATGCTCAAGGAGCCGGAGATGATCGCCGCTCAGCGTGGCCTGACTGTCGAGCAGGTGACGCCGTCGGCGTTGTTGAGGGCACGAGCCGAGGTGAGCGAGCGATGACGCGGTTGAAGGTGCAGCAGAAACGGTCGATCATCGGGTGTAAGAAAAATCAGCGCGAGACTGTGCGTTCGCTCGGGTTGAAGCGGATCGGCGACATCGTCGTCAAGGAGGACCGCCCCGAGATCCGCGGCATGTTGGCCACCGTGCCGCATCTGGTCACCGTCGAGGAGGTTGACTGACATGACTCTCAAGCTTCATCATCTGCGCCCTGCGCCAGGCGCCCGGACCGCGAAGACCCGGGTGGGCCGCGGCATGGCGGGCAAAGGCAAGACCGCCGGTCGGGGCACCAAGGGCACGAAGGCCCGAAACCAGGTGCCGGCGCGACTCGAAGGTGGTCAGATGCCGCTGCACATGCGGCTGCCCAAGCTCAAGGGCTTCCAGAGCCCGTTCCGGGTCGAGTTCCAGGTCGTCAACCTCGACAGGCTGACCGATCTCTTCCCCGACGGAGGCGAGGTCACCCCAGAGTCGCTGGTCGCCAAGGGCGCGGTTCGTGAGAAGCTGCCGATCAAGATCCTCGGCGGCGGTGACGTGTCGTCGTCATTCCAGGTCACGGCGCACGCGTTCTCCGCCTCGGCGAGGGACAAGATCCTGGCCGCTGGTGGCAGCGCCACCGAGCTTTGACCCGATTCGTGCTGCCGGCTCGACCTTACGAACCGGCAGGCCCTCTTCGCAGCGGCGGTAAGACTGTTATTGTCGCCGTTGCGTGCTCTTTCTCTAGACCCGATCGCACATAACACGAACGAGTCTCCCGGACGGGAGATTGCTGGGAGGACCTGGTGCTAAGCGTCTTCGTCAACGCGTTCCGCACGCCCGACCTGCGCCGCAAACTGTTGTTCGTGCTCGGTGCGGTGGCGCTCTTCCGCCTCGGGTCGACGATCCCGACGCCAGGTGTCAACTACGCCAACGTGCGCGTCTGCGTGGGCACTGCGAGTTCGCAGGGTCTCTACACCATGATCAACCTGTTCTCCGGTGGCGCCCTGCTCAAGCTGACAGTCTTCGCGCTGGGCATCATGCCCTACATCACGGCCAGCATCATCTTGCAGCTGTTGGTTGTGGTGATTCCGCGGCTGGAGGCCTTGAAGAAGGAAGGGCAGGCAGGCACCACCAAGATCACCCAATACACCCGTTACCTGACACTGGGGCTGGCAATCTTGCAGTCAACGGGCATCGTGGCGTTGGCTCGCAACAAGCAGATCTTCCAGGGCACCTGTGACCTGCCGCTGCTCGTCGACAACAAGATCTCCACGATGCTGATCATGGTGATCGTGATGACCGCGGGCACTGCGGTGATCATGTGGATAGGTGAGCTGATCACCGAGCGGGGCATCGGCAACGGCATGTCGATCCTGATCTTCACGTCGGTGATCTCGGCCTTCCCGGGCGCCTTGTGGAGCATCAAGCAGCAGCACGGGTGGAGCATTTTCGTCATCGTGGTCGCCATCGGCCTCGTGATCATCGCGGCGGTGATCTTCATGGAGCAGGCGCAACGCCGCATCCCAGTGCAGTACGCACGCCGGATGGTGGGCCGCAAGATGTTCGGCGGCACCTCGACGTACATCCCGTTGAAGGTCAACCAGGCCGGCGTCATCCCGGTCATCTTCGCCAGCAGCATGCTGTATCTGCCGGCCCTCGCGTCACAGTTCAACCCGACCGCGGGGTGGTCCAGTTGGGTCGCCATCAACTTCGTGCGTGGTGACCACCCGATCTACATGCTCACCTATTTCTTGCTGAACATCTTCTTCACCTACTTCTACGTCGCGATCACGTTCAACCCGACGGAGGTCGCCGACAACATGAAGAAGTACGGCGGGTTCGTGCCCGGGATCCGGGCGGGCAGACCAACCGAGGACTACCTCGCCTACGTGTTGTCGCGCATCACGTTCCCAGGCTCGATCTATCTTGGCCTGATCGCCTTGGTGCCGCTGATCGCGCTGGTGCTGGTCAACGCCAATCAGAACTTCCCGTTCGGTGGCACGTCACTGCTGATCATGGTCGGTGTCGGCCTTGACACCGTGAAACAGATCGAAAGCCAGTTGCAACAGCGGCATTACGAAGGATTCTTGCGCTGATGCACCGAAAGTGCGCGGTGGTGTGCTGATGCGCCCGGAGCGGGTGGAGCGCTGATGCGCGCGGTGCTGGTGGGTGCCCCTGGGGCCGGCAAGGGCACCCAGGCGAAGTTCATCGCGAAGCACTACGGCATTCCGGCCATCTCAACCGGCGACATCTTCCGCGCCAACATCGCCGAGTCGACGGAGCTGGGTCGAGCCGCCAAGCGTTACATGGACGAGGGCGAGCTGGTGCCCGATGAGGTCACGATCGGAATTGTCCGGGATCGATTGGCCAAGAAGGACACTGCTCACGGTTTCTTGCTCGATGGCTTCCCACGCACCGTTCGACAGGCCGAGGCGCTCAACGAGATACTGGCCGAGCTCGGCACTCCGCTCGACGTCGTGCTTGAGCTCCAAGTCGATGACGACGAGGTGGTGCGCCGGCTGTCCGGGCGGCGCAACTGTCGAGACTGCGGTCACGTCTGGCATGTCGAACTCGACCCTTCGACGAGGGACGGCATTTGTGACACGTGCGGGGGTGAGCTGTTCCAGCGCGACGACGACATGCCTGACACGATCCGTCGCCGGATCGAGGTCTACAACGCGCAGACGGCGCCCCTTGTCGGCTTCTACGCCGACGGTCACCTGTTGCGTGGCATCTCAGCCCGAGGTGAGGTCGACGAGATCACCGATCGCGCCATCGAGGCGCTCGAGTCGCGAGCCCGCAGCTAACCCGATCCCACTGTGACGCGGCGGGTTGCAGCACGGCGCCGCAACCAAAGACCGAGGAGAGGCATGCCGGTGTTTCGTGAACGTGGAATCGAGATCAAGTCGCCCGAACAGATCGCGGTCATGCGAGAGGCCGGCCTCGTCGTGGCCGAGACCCTGGAGTTGCTGCGTGCTGCCGTCGCCCCCGGCATCACGACCAAGGAGCTCGATACGTTGGCGCAACGCCACATCCGGGAGCGCGGCGCCGTACCGAACTTCCTCGGCTATCACGGCTTCCCGGCGACGATCTGCACGTCGGTCAACGACGAGGTGGTGCACGGCATCCCGGGGGATCGGATTCTCGCCGCGGGTGACGTGATCTCGATCGACTGTGGCGCGATCGTCGACGGCTGGCACGGGGACGCTGCGATCACCGTGCCGGTCGGTGGGGTCGGGTCGGAGCTCGTCGAGCTGATGCGGGTGTGTGAGGAGAGCCTGTGGCGCGGACTCGCCGCGGCGTCGCTTGGCGGTCGGGTCAGCGACATCTCGCACGCGATCGAGGAGTACGTCAGGTCGCACGGTGACTACGGCATCGTGGAGGACTACGTCGGTCACGGCATCGGGTCGGCGATGCACATGGCGCCGGGCGTGCCCAACTACGGACGTCCCGGGAAGGGACCCAAACTCGTCCAGGGGATGGCGTTGGCGGTGGAGCCGATGATCACCATCGGCGGCAGTATCGAGACCGAGGTGCTCGATGACGACTGGACCGTGATCACCGCTGATGGCTCATGGTCGGCACACTTCGAGCACTCGTTCACCTTGACACCACAGGGGACGCTGATCTTGACCGCGCTGGACGGCGGCGCCGCAAGGCTGGCCGAACTCGGCATCCCCTGCGCCGCAGGATGACAGGTTGACCTGATAGCGCTAGACCTCACGGCGGTAGTCGACTACTGGGTCAGGCGACGGCGGCCACCGCGTCGGCCCAGATCGACGCTGCTTCGGTGATCTGGTTGGGCTGAACGACGAGTGCGGGGATGAATCGCACCACCTGTCCCCAGGCACCGCAGGTCAACAACAGCAGGCCTCGCTCGACGGCGGCCTGCTGAGCGGCCGCAGCACCGGCTCCGTCGGGCAAGCCGGCGGCGTCTCGGAACTCGTTGCCGATCATCAACCCCAGCCCGCGAACGTCGGTGATCCGATCGTGCTGGGCGGCCACCTTGGTCAGGGCTTCCTTCAGCTCGGCACCACGCTCCGCGGAGTTCTCCACCAGCTTTTCGTCCTGGATCACGTCGAGGGTAGCCAACGCCGCGGCGCAGGCCACCGCGTTGGCGCCGTACGTGCCGCCTTGGGAGCCGGGCCATGCCTTGTCCATCAGGTCGGCCGGTGCCGCGATCGCCGACAACGGGAAACCGGATGCCAAGCCTTTTGCGGTGACCAGCACGTCGGGCCGGGACCCGAAGTGATCGCCTCCCCAGAACCTGCCGGTGCGTCCGAACCCGGTCTGCACCTCGTCGACTACCAGCAAGATCCCGTGCTGGTCTGCCCGCTCGCGCAACCCTGCGAAGAAGCGTTCGTTGCCAGGCACGTAGCCGCCTTCCCCCAGCACCGGCTCGACAAAGAACGCCGCGGTGTCTTGGGGGGCTGACAGGGTTTGCAGCACGTAGTCGAGCTCGCTGAGCGCGAAGTCCGTCACCTGCTCGGTTGACCAGCCGAAATGCGTCGGGTCCGGGAACGGTGCGAACTGCACACCCGCCATCAGCGGGCTGAAGCCGGACCGGTACTTCGTCCCCGACGACGTCATCGAGGCGGCCGCCACGGTCCGGCCATGGAACCCCCCGTGAAATGCGATCACGTTCGGCCGGCCGGTCGCCTGGCGGGTGAGCCGCAGGGCCGCCTCGATCGCCTCCGAGCCGGAGTTGGCGAAGAACACCCGATCGAGCCCGGCAGGCAGCACGTCGCCGAGCCGCTCCGCCAGGTCGAGCGCGGGGCGATGCATGACTGTCGTGTACTGCGCGTGGATCAACGTCGCGACCTGGCGCTGCGCGGCTTCGACGACCCGGGGATGGCAGTGCCCGGTGCTGGTGACCCCGATGCCTGCCGTAAAGTCGAGGAAACGACGGCCCGATTCGTCGAACAGGTCGACGCCAACTCCTCGAGCTGCCAGCACTCCGGTGGCTTGCTTGAGAACGTGGGAGAGCTCGGCCACGGGTCACCCTTTCGCATAGGATTGTCGACAATTAGCGTATAGCAGAAGCAGCCGAAGTCAATCCGTGGAAGCCGATGAAGGGCCGTGGTCGACCTAGAGGGCTAGGTCCGGCGGAGCCGGAGATTTGGGTCACCCGAAAGGAGCCTCGCAGATGAGCAGCAGCGTGAGTGAACGGCAAACCTCGGTCGGCACGAGTTCCCCGGCGCCGACTTCCGCGGAGCACAGCGCGGTTTCGGCTGCGCCCAAGCAGCTGTACGTCGGGGGCCGGTGGGTGGACGCCGAGGGCGCGAAGACGTTCGACGTGTTCGACCCGTCAACCGGCGACGTGCTGTGTGCCGTCGCCGATGCCTCGCCGGCCGACGGACGCCGCGCGCTGGACGCGGCAGTGGCCGCCCAGAAGTCGTTCGCCGGTATGTCGCCGCGCGAACGCGCCGACATGTTGATGAGCGCCTTCGACTTGTTGCATCAGCGCATCGACGAGCTGGCGCTGCTGATGACGCTGGAGATGGGCAAGCCGGTCGCGGAAGCCAAGGCGGAGATCGCCTATGCCGCCGAGTTCCTCCGGCACTTCGCCGGTGAAGCAGTGCGGATCAACGGCGGATATCAGACCTCCCCGGCCGGCGACGCCCGGTTCTTGGTTGCCAAGCAGCCGGTGGGCCCGTGCCTGCTGATCACCCCGTGGAACTTCCCGATGGCGATGGGAACCCGCAAACTCGGGCCGGCAATCGCGGCAGGCTGCACCAGCGTGGTAAAGCCCGCCCACCAGACACCACTGTCCATGCTTGCCTTCGTCGACATCCTGCGGGAGGCCGGCGTACCCGATGGCGCCGTCAACCTAGTGACTACCACGGACGCGCACGGCGTGATGGAGCCGCTGATCCGGTCGGGTCTGGCGCGCAAACTATCGTTCACCGGCTCCACCAAGGTTGGCAAGATCCTGCTTGAGCAGTGCGCCGACAAGGTGCTGCGCACGTCGATGGAGCTCGGTGGCAACGCACCGTTCATCGTGTTCGAGGACGCCGATCTCGACGAGGCGGTCGCCGGCGCGATGGCCGCCAAGATGCGCAACATGGGCGAAGCGTGCACCGCCGCCAACCGGTTCTACGTCCACGAGAGCATCATCGACGACTTCGGCCGTGAGCTGGCCGCCAAGATGAGCCAGCTGAAGGTGGGGCGAGGAGTCGACGACGGGGTGAAGGTCGGCCCGCTCATCGACGACGCCGCTCAGGACAAGCTCACCGAGCTAGTTGGCGACGCGGTGGAGCGGGGAGCCACCGTGCTCACCGGAGGCGCACGTTTGGAGGGGCGTGGATTCTTCTACGCGCCGACGGTGCTGTCCGGAGTCCCCAACTCGGCGCGGATGCAGTCGGAGGAGATCTTCGGACCGGTCGCGCCGTTGACGCCGTTCGCCGACGAGGACGAGGCGGTTGCGGCGGCGAACGACACGGAGTTCGGGCTGGTCGCCTTCGTCTACACCAACGATCTGCGCCGTGCCCTCCGAGTCGCCGAGCGCATCGAGTCAGGGATGGTCGGGCTCAACCAGGGCGTCGTGTCCAACCCGGCCGCACCGTTCGGGGGGATGAAGCAGTCCGGCCTGGGTCGAGAAGGCGGATTCATCGGCATCGACGAGTTCCTCGAGACCAAGTACATCGGGATCGCGATGAGCTAGCCGCCTTTGCATGCCGGAAGCACGACCATGGACAGTCGCTGCACCGCGTCGTCCATGTGAGCCATCAGCAGCCGGTCCACCAAAGCCGGGTCGCCCAGCCCGAACGCCTCGGCGATGCTGCGGTGCTCGGGCACCCGGACATCTGGGTCAGGATAGGTGCCACCAAGCGCATTGATACACATCCGGGCTTCTGTCAACAGCGTGTTGTGCATGCGGGACAGCCGAGGGCTATGCGCCATCGCGACCACGCACTCGTGGAACTCGATGTCGCAGGCGCCTATGCCAACTGGGTCAAGTCGGGCGGAAGCGCGCTCCATCTTCTTGCAAATGGCCAGCAGCCGGCCGGCTGCCTGCCGGACGTCGTCTCCCTGAAGAATCTGGGCGGCGGCGGCCCTTTCGACGGCGGTCCGCG
Organism: Nocardioidaceae bacterium; assembly: GCA_050998615.1. GTDB lineage: Bacteria > Actinomycetota > Actinomycetes > Propionibacteriales > Nocardioidaceae > JBPCQA01. Next base: position 15,659 of record JBPCQA010000016.1, on the reverse strand, counting down.
CGACGTACATGTCACGCACGTCATCGTCGGTCATCTCCACCACGAACAGCCCGCGATTGGGAATGGACACCAAGAGCCCCTCTTGGGTCAGCCGCTGCATGCCCTCCCGAAGCGGGCCGCGGCTCACGCCGAGCTCACGGGCCAGCTCGGCCTCGCCAAGCTGCGCACCGGCGGGGAACTTGCCTTGGCTGATCGCGGCACGCAACTTGTCGGCGATGATGCTAGGGGTCGACTCGCGAACCAACGGTTCGACGACCGGGCGGGAGACCATCACAGGGCTCCATCTCGCTAACGGTCGGGGTGGCTGTCACGGGTGGTCATGGTTGTCCCCCCCGCGTCGCAGGAACCTACCGACGTGTGGACGAGCGGGAGCCACACCAGGCCCTGGGGTCGATGCACGAGGTCGGGGAAGTCGGCCTCCGCTCCGAACCCGGGATACAACAATCCCACGACGGGCGGCGATACTGCGGCGGGCATGCAGAATCTTTCGGCTGAGGGTCTTTGGCGGAGGTAAATTGTTGACAATCCTATAGGAGCTTTCGGTGATCTGCCTTGCCTCGGGCTCGACCACCTCCCGATCGGAGCCGAGATGACAGCCGTGCCCTTCCGAAGTGGTAGCCGGCCTTGACCGGCACCGAACCGTCGCCCGGCCCGCAATCTGGCGCCGGCGGCGATGCATTTGATCGCGACGCCCTTGCCGCGCAGTTGCGCGTCGAGCTGAGGGGTTCCGTCTTCTCTGGAGTCAAGGAACGCGCGCTCTACGCGACCGACGCGTCCAATTATCGCCGAGTCCCAGATCTGGTCGTGTTGCCGGCCGACGTCGAGGACCTGGCAGCTGCCGTGACGTTGACGGGCGCCGCGGGTGCGCCGGTCACGCTGCGCGGAGGGGGTACGTCGATGGCCGGTAACGCCATTGGTGGGGTTGTCATCGACGTTTCTCGGCATGTCAACCAGATCATCGACGTCGACCCGGTGTCGCGCACCGCGACGGTCGAACCCGGCGTCGTACCGACAGATCTGGCGACGGCGGCCGCCAAGCACGGCCTGACGTTCGGTGTCGACCCGTCATCTGGCAGCCGCGCCACTCTCGGCGGGATGATCGCCAACAACGCCTGTGGTGCCCATTCGGTAGCCTGGGGCACCACCGCGGACAACGTCGTGGCACTCGATGCGATGCTGGCCGATGGCGAGCGGCTGACTCTGCGGGTCCCCGAGCCCGGTATGGACGCCGGACTTCGACGGGACGCGCTCTCTGACCGGCCTGGCAGGGAAGGCGAGCTCTGTCGTCGGCTGGTGGCATTGGTTGACGAGAACGACCTGCTTATCCGGCACCGCTTCCCGCCGTACAGCCGCAGGATCTCCGGCTATGCCCTGGATCGGCTGCTCCCCGAGCGCGGCCATGACGTGGCGCGGCTGTTGTGTGGCAGTGAGGGGACTCTGGCGACCACCCTGCGGGCCACCGTGGCTCTGACCCCGTTGCCAGCCGCGAAGGTGCTGCTGGTCTTGGGCTTTCCTACCTCGTCGCGGGCAGCCGACTGCGTCCCGGCCCTGCTGCCGCACCGGCCGCTGACGGTGGAGTCGATCAATGCCACCCTGGTCGACCGGCTGCCCGACCAGGTGCGGGCCGAGGCGATCGCCGCTGGCATGCCGGCCGGCCAAGCCTGGTTGCTAGTCGAAGTGGGCGGGTCCAGCCAGGACGAGGCCGCCGCAGCGGCGAGTGTCGTGTCGGTGGCGGCGATGGACACCGGCTTGCCGGTTGCCGCGTCGGTCGTGTCCAAGGCCGCCGCCCAAGCTGTGCTGTGGAGGTGTCGCCGCGACGGCACCGGGCTGGCGACCAGACGAGTCGACGGCGCGGAGGCCTGGGGCGGATGGGAAGACGCCGCGGTGCCGGCCGCCAAGCTTGCTGGCTACCTGAACAGCCTTGATGAGCTGCTCGGGCGCTACCAGCTGTCCGGGGCGTCGTACGGCCATTTCGGCGACGGGTGCCTGCACCTGCGCATCGACTTCGACTTCCTCACCGACTCGGGCGTGCGACGCTATCGCTCGTTCGTCGAGGAGGCGACCGAGCTTGTCGTCTCGCTCGGCGGATCCGTGTCTGGCGAGCACGGGGACGGCCGGGCCCGGTCGGAGATGTTGGGCCGGATGTACGGCGACTAGGCGGTCGACCTCTTCGCCGCGGTCAAACGCATTTGGGACCCGCAGCAGCTGATGAACCCGCACGTCATCGTCGACCCTGCTCGCATTGACGCCGACCTGAGACTCGCAGGTCAGGCCAAGGACCGCAAGCTGCTCACCGTGTTCGGTTACTCCGGGGACGCCGGCAGCTTCGTGCAGGCGCAGCGTCGCTGTGTGGGTGTGGGCAAGTGTGCCGGCAGACGTCGGGTGGCGTGATGTGTCCCAGCTATCAGGTGACTCTGGAAGAACAACACTCCACTCGCGGCCGCGCCCATCTGTTGTGGGAGATGTTGGAAGGAGACCTGATCACCGACGGCTGGCGATCGGCCGAGGTGAGAGACGCGCTCGACCTCTGTTTGTCATGCAAAGGCTGCCTCTCCGACTGCCCGGTCAACGTGGACATGGCCACCTACAAGGCCGAGTTCACCTATCACCACTACCAGCATCGGCCCTGGGCCCGACCGCGCTCTCATTGGTCGATGGGGTGGCTGCCGGTATGGGCGCGGCTTGCGTCGTACCAGCCGAGTGTCGCCAACCGTGCCGCCGGCTCTGGCGCGCAACGGTTGCTGAAACGGGTCGGCGGCATTGCCGCGCAACGGGACTTGCCGGCGTTCGCCGACCAGTCGTTCGTGCGGTGGTTCCACGGTCGGCCTGCTCCGGTTGGCTCAAGCTCTCGCGGACGAGTGGTGTTGTGGCCCGACACGTTCACGAACTACCTCGAGCCGGCGGTGGCCCAAGGTGCCGTGCGCGTGTTGGAAGCGGCCGGCTTCCGGGTTCACGTGCCAGCACAGCCGGTGTGTTGCGGGCTGACTTGGTTGTCCACGGGCCAGCTCGGGGTGGCGCGCAGGGTGCTTCGCAAGTCGCTGAGCGCCTTGCGGCCGTACCTCGATGGTGGAGTCCCCATCGTCGGGCTCGAACCCAGCTGCACAGCCGTGTTTCGCCACGACGCGGTGCAGCTACTCACCGGCGATCCGTTGGCTCGGCTGGCAAGGGACTCGACGTACACGTTGGCGGAGCTGTTGAACAGACACGCACCCGATTGGCAGCCTCCGCAAGTCGATGCCGCGGCACTGGTCCAGGTGCACTGCCATCAGCATTCGGTGATGGGCTTCGCGCCGGACGCGGCGCTGATGTCGGCCGCCGGAATCGCCGCGGAGCTTCCCGACTCCGGCTGCTGTGGGGTGGCCGGCAACTTCGGCTTCGAAGAGGGTCACATTGAGATCTCCCGGGCAGTCGGCGAGCGGGTGCTCCTCCCGGCGGTTCGCGAGGCTCTTCCCGGCACGATCGTGATCGCGGACGGCTTCAGTTGTCGGACCCAGATCGCCCAGGAAACCCCTCGCCGCGCGCGACACCTCGCCGAAGTCCTCGCCGGCCGCCTTGACTCGGACCTGGGGCCAAAAGCCTGAGCCAGCCGGCGCCCAGCCGCGGTGGTTGAGCAGGGAAGCGGCAGCGAGCGTCTCGAAACCACCAGCCGGCCAGGTGTGCCAACCCGGCGGGTCGTCTCGGCACATGTGCCGCTAGCCGGGTTCTCGACGACGCCGGAAGCGTTGGTTGCGTAGGGGTTGTTGGTGTGGGTCGATTCGGGTTGGTGGGATGATTTCGGGTACACCGTCGGCGGCGATGACTACTGCCCATTCGCCCTTGTGGAGAAGGTGGTGGTGCCAGGTGCACAGCAGGCAGCCGTTGGTCAGGTCGGTTTGGCGCCGCGGGACCATTCACGAACATGATGCGATTCGCAACGGGCCGGTGGCCTGTCGCAGCCGGGCCACACGCAGCCCTGGTCGCGCACGGTGAGCGCGAGGCGTTGGTGTTTGTCGAACAACCGCCGACCGGCCCCGACGTCGAGGATCCGTGATGGCCCGTCCAGCACCATCGGCACCAACCCGGCGCTACACGCTAACCGGCGGGCCTGGCCCGGTGAGATCGCCGTGCCGGTGTCCAAGACCGCCTGTCCGGTCCCGGACTGTAGCTGGTGCAGGTCCATGGTGACGACGAGCGTGGCGGTGATGTCGCCGTGTCCGGCGGCCTCGGCGGGGAGGTATTCGATCAGTCCACACATCGCCCGGCCGAGTCGTTGCTGCGAGGTGAGCCTGCCGATCTCGGTGTCGGCGTGGTCGCCGTCGATGTCGACCTGGGAACACCCGCCCCCACCAACAGCACCGCCGGCGGCGACCCCGACCCGGCCGGTGTGGGCCCGGTCGGCGACGCTGGCACGACGCGGTGAGCTCAGCGCCTCCAGTCTGGTGCGCAACATGTCGGCGTGCATGTCGGGTAGTTTCCCGGCGATCGCGGTGGTGCCGTCCCCGCATCGCCCGAACCGCAGTGGAATGCTTTTGAAAGCCTTGGCCCGCAAGCCGCTGCCCACTGGCCCGACCTCACGTGCGGCGTCTTGCGCTGTGCCTGTGGACGCCCGATGCAGCGCTGGGTCGAATCTGGGCATGCCCGGCAGACCTGAAGGTCTTGGTGGTGCCGTTCGACGTCGCCCTTGCCGATGACACGGTCGTGCAGCCCGATGTGCTGGTGGCGAGAAGGAGCGACCTGACCGAGCATGACCCGCCGACGGCGCCGGTGCCTGTGGTGGAGGTGTTGTCGCCGCGCACGCGTCACATCGATCTGGCATTGAAGCGGGCCCGCTTCGAAGTGGCCGGCTGCCCGGCGTACTGGATTGTCGACCCGACCGCCCGGACGGGCCGGAGTCGGTCGCATGGGAGCTGCGAGACGGTGCGTACGTCGAGATCGCGCGCGTGACCGGCGATCGGCCGCTTACCGCGACGGACCCGTTCGATGTGACCATTATCCCCGCCGACCTGCCCGACTGAGCCGCTGACGTTTGAGCCACCCGAACTGGGGGTGAGGCAGCTTGGGCGCACCCGCGATGGTGCGGGGCGATCACAACCTCATGGGACTGGGGATCACGAAGAGGTACAACGCTCCCACGCCGATCAGGTAGACCAGGATGACCAGGGTCCAGCCCATGTTGTAGCGGATCACATCGCCCTCACGCCGCACCATCTTCGTGGTGGCAACACCCACGCTCGCGGTCTGCGGCGCGACCGGCTTGCCCACCTCGGCGCCGATCGAGTTCAGGGACGGGAACAGCAGGGGCGGCGCGCCGAGCAGTTTCCCGACCTGGTTCTGGAACGCGCCGAACACCGCGTTGGTTGACGTGTTGCTGCCAGACAATGCGACACCAATCCAGCCAAGGATCGGGGCCAGCACGATATAGACGGTGCCGACCTTGGAGAACCCGTTCGCCATCGTGCTGGCCATTCCGGTGAAGTTGAAGACATAGGCGAGGCCGAAGATGATCGGCGCGACCAGAAAGGCTGCCCACAGCTGTTCGTAGCTTTGCACGAACACCTCTCGCAGCTGCCCGAGGCCGGGCCGCAGATACAGCAAAATCAGCAGCCAGGAAGCCAAGATCGCCGTACCGGCGATGCGGGGGCGAACGACCAGGAGGCCGACACCGTCTCCGAACCGAGCGAGGCTGCGGCGGTGACGGTCGGCTCGAAGGGGACGTACTTCGGCAGCGGCGACCATGGACCGGTCCACGCGACGACCACCACGACCAGGATGAGGAACGGCAGCAGTCCACGCACCGGGGACAGCTTCTGCCCTTCGTCTCCGACACTGGCGCTCACCCGCTCCTGAATCGCGGCGATCTCCTCCTTTTCGAGTTCCTTGCCGCCAAAGCCGAGCACCCGCTTGGCCGCCACACCTTGACCAGCAGGAGCAGTGCGGCGAAGCACAAGATGGAGCCGACGATAGCCAGCGGCCAGCCGTCGCGGATCCCGCGCCAACCGGTAACCAGCAAAATTAGTATCCATAGCGGCAGCAGCGCCAGGATTGCCACGATGTGCCCGATCGACGACGACAAGGCCATCACCGGCAGCCCGGTCACCGCGGCCAAGCCGGGGACCGGCGCACCGAGCGCACCGAAGGAAACTGGTGCGTTGTCGGCGATCGCGGCCACCCGGATCGCCGCGAGATCGACTACCCCTAGGCTGATCAGGCTTGGTGCGACCACCGCCCACGGGAAGCCGAACCCGACAAGGCCTTCCATCAGCGCACCGAATGCTTACGCCATCAACAACGTCTGCACCCGGATGTCGGCGGTGGCCTGCCGGATCAGCCAGTGCTGCCCTGGCCGGCTCGACCTGATTCCTTGCTGGCCACTGCAGCCGCTGGCTCGGCGGTCACGGAATGCCTCCTCCAGGGCCTGCGCGGGGCAGGTGAGTGCGCACGGCGCACCCGCCGCCCGCATCGCGTCGACCAGCAGGTGTTCGCCACGCACGCCGTGTACGAAGCTGCCGGAAGTGCACGCGTAGACACACACGGCCGGGGCGATGGCCGTTAACGCCTGTGTGCAGCTGGCAATCACCACGTCGTCGCCGACCAGCTTGGCCATCTCGACGGTGACTGGCAACTGCTGGAACGGCTTGATTGTTGACACTCCTACTGCACATTCCTACCCTCATCGAGTGACCAGCGCCGACGCTCGAGCCGTGATCACCGTCTTGTGCGAATCGACGGACCAGTGGCCGCCTCATCTGGAGCCGATCGAGCAGCGAGCCGAAGTGCGCTACTCCGACGCCGCCGGGCTAGCCGCCGCGCTCAAGGATACGGACGCCCTGTTCTTTTGGGATTACTTCTCCCAGGCGCTCCACGACGCGTGGCCGCAGGCGCGATCGCTGTCCTGGATCCATGTCGCCGCGGCGGGAGTCGACAAGCTGCTCTTCGAGGAGCTGATCGCGGCTCCGCTCACCGAGCAGACACGAGGATTGTTCGATGCCGAGATCTTCACGGCGATGCGTCCCAGCGGGCATCTGGTCAACATCGGCCGCGGAGACATCGTCAACGAGCGCGATCTGATGCTCGCGTTGGGTAGTGGTCAGCTGGCCGCCGCGTCGTTGGATGTCTTTTCGACCGAGCCGCTAGCCGCCGACAGCCCCTTGTGGGCAACGCCGGGATTGGCGGTGCCATCGCACCTGGCCGGCGACACGGTGGGCTGGCGCGACAGACTTGCTCGCCAGTTCGCCGACAACGCGACACGGTGGCTGAACGGTGACGAGCTTCTCAACGTCGTCGACAAGAGGCTCGGATTCGTGCCGGGTACGGCGACGTGATCCGCGCGGCCGCTCCTAGAGCCCGCGCAGATAGGGAGTCGCCGGGCTCGCGGGCCCTCGCATCCCGGCTGGCTGCGTCTCGTCGGTCTGCGCACCCCCCGGTGCGTTTCCCTCCTCGGCCTTCTCATCCAGGCGCGAATGTCCCGCTCCCTTTCCAGCGCCCCTATCCGCGCGGGCTCTTACTCTCATAGGGAGGACGGCATGACGGATCTGATCAGGATGTCAGCTGGTGAGCTGGCGGCCGGGTATGCCAGTGGGGACTTCTCGCCGGTCGAGGTCACCCGGGGCGCGCTGGACGCGATCGAAACATATAACCCGCTCGTCAACGCCTTCGTGTTCGTAGCGCCCGAGCAGGCATTGGCGATGGCCGCGGAGTCGCAGGCTCGGTGGAGAGCCGGGGCACCGTTCGGCCCGGCCGACGGTATCCCCGTCGCGATCAAGGACCTCCTGCTCACCAGAGGCTGGCCAACGCTACGCGGAACGAACCTGATCGACGAGGACGGCCCCTGGCCCGAAGATGCGCCCGCGGTGGCTCGACTGCGAGAAGGCGGTGCGGTGTTGCTCGGCAAGACCGCCACGCCGGAGTTTGGCTGGAAGGCGGTGACCGACTCGCGTCGGCACGGGGTGACGGGCAACCCGTGGGATGCGGGTCTGACACCCGGCGGTTCGAGTGGGGGCAGCGCTACCGCCGTAGGTCTCGGCATGTGCACCTGGTCGGTGGGCACCGACGGGGGAGGATCGGTTCGGATCCCCGCGTCGTTCACCGGCACCGTGGGGTTGAAGCCAACGTACGGCCTGGTCCCGCTGCATCCGCCGAGCCCGTTCGGCACGCTTTCACACGGCGGCCCGATGACTCGGTCGGTGCGGGATGCGGCCCGGCTGCTCGACGTTCTCGTCGGGTTTGATCCGCGCGACTGGTCGGCGCTGCCGACGCCCACCGCGTCGTTCTGCGACGCACTGGATGACGGGGTCCGCGGACTCAAGATCGGTTTCTCGCCTCGGCTCGGCTACATCACCAACGACCCTGAAGTCGATACGGCCGTCCGCGCGGCTGCCTCAGTGCTTGCCGACGCGGGCGCCGAGGTCGAGGAGGTCGACCCCGGGTTCGGTGACCCGCTCGACGCGTTCTTGGTGCTCTGGTTCGCCGGAGCCGCCAAGGTGCTGCAACCGTATGGTGGCGAGGCGCTGGAGAGGGTGGACCCCGGCCTGCGCCGGGCGGTGGAGCGAGGTTCAGGGGTGTCGGCGGCAGCGTTCCTGAACGCCACCGCCGTGCGGATGGAGCTCGGGTCGCGGATGGGCAGCTTCCATCAGACGTACGACGTCTTGGTGACGCCCACCATGCCGATCCCGGCGTTCGCAGCAGGGCAGGATGCACCCGACGGGTGGCGCTCCCGCGACTGGGGCAGCTGGACGCCGTACACCTATCCCTTCAACCTCACCCAGCAGCCTGCGCTGAGCGTGCCTTGTGGATTCACCAGCCAGGGCTTGCCGGTCGGCATGCAGATCGTGGGTGCGCGACACGCCGATAGCCTGGTGCTTCGCGTGGGGCAGGCGTATCAGGCGCTGACCGACTGGGCGGTCGCCGTACCACGCTTGCAAGCGCAGCCTGATCACTTGGAGGAACCGTGGCGCGACTCGTCAGTGTGACACTCGAAACCCGCGCTGTCCGGTGCGTGGCCCGATTGTTGAACGAGGAAGCACCGCGTACGGCGGCGGTGGTGTGGGACGCGCTGCCATTGTCTGGCCAGGTCTTTCACGGCAAGTACGCTCGAAACGAGATCTACAACCGCACCCCGAAGCGGCGCGCCGCCTGGGCGCCGCAGCCGGTGAGCAGTCATTTGGGAGACACATCACCAGCATGGGCACGGTGACAACGGAGGCAGCAAGCTCGGCGTCGGGACGGTGGGCCATCTTCCGCCGGCTGGAATCTTGGGCCGAGCCGCGTGCCTGGGTTGGCGACATCGTGCTCGCGTTGCTGGTGGCCGCACCAGCGGCCGCGTCGTCGGTCGGCTTGCTGCTCGACAGCCGCGCGCCGAGATACTGGGCTGGGGTGGTGTGGGCGGCCGTCGTGGTGCTGCACGTTGCGTTGGCGGGGCGGCGCACGTGGCCGCGGGCTACGTTCGTCGTGGTCGCGGTCGTGGAACTGGTGCTTGCGCTGGCCCCGGACATGGTCGCGCCTGCAGGTGTTGGCGGAGCCGCCGCCGCGACGGCGTACGCCCCTATTCTGCTGCCCTCCAGCGTCGTGTTCTTGTTCGCGCTGTACGCCGTCGCTGCCTACGGCCGGAGCCCAGCACCCGGTGTCGCGCTTGCGGTTGGCGTAATCGGCGCCGGCGTGGCCACAGGCCGACTGGCACAGAGTCGTCAGCTCGCGCGCCCGGCGCGATGTTGAGCGGCCCATGGCAAATCAGCTTCGGGCTCGCGGCACTGCTCGCCGCGGTGGTGGCGGCCTGGAGTCTGGGACTGTTCCGACGGATGCGGGCCACCTATGTCGAGGCCTTGGAAGACCAAGCCAAGCGGGCGGAGGAGCAACGCGAGGAACGCGCCAAGGCAGCAGCGCGGGAGGAACGAGCCCGCATCGCCCGGGAGATGCACGACATAGTGGCACACTCGTTGGCGGTCATCGTGCGGCAGGCAGACGCCGGTCGGTACGCCGTCGGCGGCGACCCGGCCGCTGCCGAGCAGTTCCTGACCACCGTTGCCGGCATAGGGCGCGAGGCCCTGACTGACATGCGTAGCCTGCTCGGGGTGTTGCGTCGCGACGACACCCACAACGCCCTCTCGGATGGGAGCGGACCGCAGCCCACGCTGTCTGATCTACCCGAACTGCTCGCCCGCCTGCGTGCCGCTGGGCTGACCGTCGCACTTGTCGACCAGGGCCCGCCCGTTCCCCTTGAACGGGCCGGAGAGCTCGCTGCCTACCGCCTTGTCCAGGAGGCGCTGACCAACGTGGTCAAGCATGCCGGTGCCGCCAATGCCGAGGTCACGCTTAGCTGGGATGACCGAGGACTGACTGTGACGGTCACCGACACCGGCGGGGCGGCCCGGTCTGCGGGTGATCGCGGTCCGGTGGGGTCGGGGCTGGTCGGGATGAGCGAACGGTTGCGACTTGCCGGAGGTCACTTGGTCGCCGGGCCGCGCTCTGGCGACGGCTTCCTCGTCCGCGGCCGGGTGCCTGCTCGCGCCGGGCCCGATTCCGGAGGCGGAGTCGCGTGACGATCCGACTGGTGCTGGTCGACGACCAGGAACTCGTGCGCACCGCTCTGGCGATGCTGATCGATTCGCAACCCGACCTGCGCGTCGTCGGCCAGGCGCACGACGGGGCGCAGGCCTTGGAGCTCCTGGCCAGCACCGCCTGCGACGTCGTACTCATGGATGTGCGGATGCCGCGGATGGACGGCGTGGAAGCAACCCGTCGGTTGCTGGCGCGTCCCGGCAATCACCCTCGGGTTGTGGTGCTGACTACGTTCGACCTCGACGAGCACGCGTTTGCAGCGCTCCGTGCCGGCGCCAGCGGCTTCCTGCTCAAGGACGCCCCCGCCGAGGACGTGCTCGCCGCGATCCGCGCCGTGTACGCCGGCAACGCGGTGATCGCCCCGTCCACCACCCGCCGGCTCCTCGAGCACGTGGCCGCCGACCTGCCATCACCTCAGCAGTCGGGCGGCAAGGATCCGCTCGGCAGCCTCACCGAGCGCGAACGCGAAGTCTTCGTCGAAGTGGCCCGCGGCGCCACCAACGCCGAGATCTGCCGGCGTCTTTACCTGGCCGAGGCAACCGTCAAGACCCACGTGGGCCGCATCCTGGCCAAGCTCTCGCTACGCGACCGGGTCCAGATCGTGATCCTCGCCTACGAAATCGGCGTCATCCGCCCGGGACGCTGATAATAGACCGCCGCGCCGCTCCAGGCTTTCTGGTCGAGCCCGGGGGCGGTGAGACGTCATCCCGTCGGCGGATGAGGTCGATACCACGCTCCGATGTGCGGAGGGGGTAGCTCGCGCAGGCTGGACTCCTCATCCAAGCGGTCTAAGGAGTCAGCGTGTCTACGGCAACAACGTCGACAGCATTGTCCCCATACGGAAAGGCGGGTCCGGGCACCGTCAACGGTCGCCGGCTTGGCTACCTCGGCGCCGGTTGGGCATTGTCCTACCTCCCCATCCATGTCTACTGGGCGCTTGGCAGGTCCACCGCCTGGCTAGGGGTCACCGAGTCCGGACCCGGCTGGCGGGCCGCGAACTGGGGCGCCTGTGTGGTCATCGCAGGTGCTGGGCTGACCTGTCTTGCATTGGTACGGCGCTGGGGCGACGTACTGCCGGCCGCTCTGCGGCACGGCGTTGCCTGGGTGGGCGGCGTACTCGGAATCGCCCACTGGGCCGTGTTCTCAGCGGTGTGCGCGCTGCGCCTGGCCGGACTCGTCGACTATCCCGACAGCAGGGAATCCACCGTGGCCCAGCTCCAGCGTTTCGACTGGGCGAACCTGCTCTACTTCGAACCCTGGTTCGCGGTGATGGGCGTGCTGCTCATTGCCTGCTCCCGGCACGCGAGGCGGCGCGACAAAACCAACGCGGCGGCACCGGCTCCGGCTCGGGCTCCGGCTCCGCCGCAGTCGAGGTCGGCATGGCGACGCGGCGGAGCCGCGGTCACCATGGCCGGCATTGCCGTGGTGGTGTGGGGCGTATTCACCTTCGATCCTTGGGTCTTCGCCGGCTACGGGCCGGCGTTGATGGCCGTCGGAGTGTTGGCGATGGCCGTGCCCGCCGCCATTTCACGGACGAGGAGTTCACGAGAGAGGAGCCACCGATGAGAGATCGCAACCGGGCTTTCCTGGCGGCTGGCTGGGCAGTGACATTCGCGGCCCCCCACATTTACTGGGCGACCGGGCAGAAGGCAGGGCTTGGCACTGCGCTCAGCGGTGACATCGTGGCCAATGCCGGCACCGGCATGCAGCTGCTCAACGCCGCGATCGCCGCCTTCCTTCTGTGCGGCGCTCTCACCGCGCTCTCGACGCTGCGAGCTTGGCCAGCGCGATGGCGCCAGGCCGCACGCCGTGTACTCGTCGGCCTTGTCTGGTTTGGCGCTGTGCTACTGGCCGCCCGCAGCGTCGACATCTACGTCGAGTTCAACCTCGGCCTGACCGGCATCGAGCGCGTGCCCGCGAGCCAGCACGACAACTACCTGCACCTCGCGCGATGGTTCATGTTCTGCTATCTGCCCTGGTTCAGTCTCGGCGCCATCGCCTGGACTCGGCTGGCGCTTGCCTATACCCGAGCCGGCGTACGCCGGATCGCGGACGGCGCCCCACGGACGGCGAACATGAGCAGCCCGGCAAGCAACAACGAGGCGCCCATGACGAGGAACGAGGCACCAGGGCCACCAGTGGCGCCGTCCAACCAGCCCACCAGATAGGTGCCGAGGAAGCCGCCGACGGCGCCGGCGGAGTTGATCAGCGCCATCGCCACTCCGGCGACGTTTTGCGGCAAGAACTCGGGGATCGCGGCGAAGTAAGGGCCGTACGGCGCATACAGGCAGCCGCCGGCGAGCAGCAGCAGCAGGAACGACGGCAGGAAATTCTTGGTGCCCAGCTGGTACGACGCGTAGAACGTGACCGCGCCGAGCAAGAGCCACGGCCACACATGCAGACGACGACGAGTCGGGCCCGTTCGGTCCGAGAGGCGCGAGTTGACCACCATCAAGATGACCGCCAGCGCATACGGAACCGCGGACAGCACGCCGACCCGGCCGATGCCGTTGGAGGAGGCGGCCGAGATGATCGACGGCAGCCAGAACACGAACCCGTAGACGCCCAGGCTCCACAGCAGATACTGCACCGAGAGCACGATCACGTCCCGCGACTTCAGGGCATGCCAGTAGCTCGTCACCTCGGGAAGGTGCTGCTGCTCCGCGGCGATGCGGTCGCTGACCGCCTTGCGCTCCGACTCGTTCAGCCAGGTGGCATCGGCGGGTCGGTCTGCCGTCAGCGCCCGGAACGCGAACGCCCACGCGATGGCCGGCAGCCCCTCGATGATGAACATCCACCGCCAGCTCGTCCAGCTGATGATGTAGCCGGAGACGACCGACAGCCACATCACCGTGACCGGGTTGCCGAGGATCAGGAACGAGTCGGCACGGCCTCGTTCGGAGCTGGTGAACCAGTGAGCCAAGAAGATCAACATCGCCGGCAAGATCGCTGCCTCGACGACGCCGAGCGCGAAACGGTCGAGCATCAACAGCCATAGCCATGGGATCACGCCCTGGGCGGCAGCGAACACACCCCATAGGAGCAGGCACCAAAAGACCAACCGCTTGACGCTCTTGTTCTCGGCGTACTGGGCGGCCGGGATCTGGAAGAGGAAGTAACCGGCGAAGAACAAGCCGGCGAGAAACCCCGACTGCGCCGAGTTGATGTGGAGGTCTTGCTCGAGACCGCCGGCAGCGCCGATGGAGTAGTTCGAGCGGTCCAGGTAGGCGAGGCTGTAGGTTACGAACGCGATAGGGATCAGCCGGCGCCAACGCTGGCTGGACAGCACGCCGGCCTCGGGTCCTGCCGGCGCGGAACCGGTCGCGTCCAATCTGGTCATCCCAAGCCTCCCGTCGTCGAAGCCCGCTCACCACGCGACATACTGCGAGGTGTGAGTCGACATGGTATTGCCCCAAGGTGTGTGGCAGCCTCGCGATCTCGCCGTACCCCGACTGAGTGCGGTTATGCGAGAGGTGGACGAGACCGGTGATCACCGTGTTGATCGCCACGCCTCTTGAGGCTGCGCTGGTCGAGCAGATTCGCGCCGTTGATCCCGCGATCGCTGTGTTGTACGACGAGCGCCTGCTTCCGCCGCCGCGCTTTCCCAACGACCATCGCGGCAGCGCCGACTTCACCCGCTCGGCAGCAGCCGAGCAGCAGTGGAAGGCATGGCTGGGGCAGTCCGACGTGCTGTTCGGGGTGCCGGGTGAAACGCCCACGTCGCTGGCCGAGGTGGTGCGTGCCTATCCGAATCTACGCTGGATCCAGGGAACCGCTGCGGGAGCCGGCGAGCAGGTGCGGCGAGCCCAACTAAGCCCCGCCGAGCTGAAGCGCGTGCGGTTCACCAGCGCGGTGGGAGTTCATGCCCACCAGCTCGCCGAGTGGGCAATCTTCGGCCTACTGGCGCTCACCAAGGGCCTGCCACGACTTAGGGCCGACCAGGAATCTCGGGCGTGGGAGCACTACCCGGTGCGGGAGCTGCGGGGCCAGACGTTGTTGGTCATCGGGCTCGGGCACATCGGACGAGAGGTGGCGCGGTTGGCGAGCGCACTGGGGATGCGCGTGATAGGCGTACGTCGCACGCCAGGCCGCGCCGACGACACCGATCTCGTGGTCGAGAGGGTCTGCGCTAACGCCGACCTGCCGGTGCTGGCACCAGCGGCGGACTCGGTGGTGCTGTCCCTTCCGGCCACCGATGCGACGGCCGGACTGCTCAATGCCGGGCTCATCGAAGCTTTGCCGTCTCACGCGGTGGTCGTCAACGTCGGCCGCGGCAGCACCATCGATGAGCCCGCGTTGATCGCAGCCCTTCGGGACGGGCGGATCGGCGGGGCCGCGCTCGACGTTTTCGCCACCGAGCCGCTTCCTCCCGAAAGTCCGCTGTGGGAGCTGGAGAACGTGATCATCAGCCCCCACACCGCGGCATTGTCGAGCCAGGAGAATGCCCGGCTCGTCGACCTGTTCTGTGACAACCTCCGCCGATACCTTGACCGCCAGCCGTTGCGGAACCTCGTCGACACCACCGAGTTCTATTGAGCCCAGAGCCAGCCACCTTCGCCGTGGCTGAAGGTGGCTGGAGGGGAAATAGGTCTGGCGTTCAGCCGCAAGAAGAGAGAGCGGAGCCAAGGCGTCGTACGCTGGATGCTGGGATCTAATGGCTTTTGCCGGGGCTGTTTGGCAGGCTCGGTTCTGGTGGCGGCTGGCGGGTCAGCACTCATGGGCTCTGATCCTCGGTGGAGGTCTTGCAACAGGCCGTGCGCCCGCTGGTCGTGAGGAGGCGATCACCGCTGCTGGGATGTCGTGCCCCGGGTGCTGTTGTCGGTGAGCACTTGACCATTAGGACGCTGGATGTCTTCTCCGCGCTGCTGAGCTATATCACCATGATCGAGTGTGCGGGAGGTTACGGGGGCACTGTTGCGTTGCTCGATCGGGGAGGAATAGTCAAGACCTGTGGATTGGCGTGTTACGCGACTTGCTGATTGCCTCCTGATTCGTCGGGTCGTTCGATGAGTTTGCCGTTCTTGAGCGTTGCGCCGGCGCGGACCAGGGCGACGAGGTGGGGTGCGTTCACGGCACGCCACCTGGCTTGTGCGGACTCGATGAGCTTGAACGCCATGGCGACACCG
>JBPCQA010000047.1:0-11910 GCA_050998615.1 Nocardioidaceae bacterium | reverse complement strand
GACGAACACCAACCATTGTCCGCCCGACCAGCCCCCACCACCAGACCACAAACCCGGCCGCACCCGACAACGAAATCTTCGCGCACCACGGTGCGCCTTCGCGAAGGCGCCAGGTTGCTGACCTGCGGTTATATAGGTGGGCCCCGTGGGACTCGAACCCACAACCCGCGGATTAAAAGTCCGCTGCTCTGCCAATTGAGCTAGAGGCCCAGGGCGGAGCCCTGCCCGGTCAGTCTGCCGCATGTGAACCAAGACCGATGCAACCCGGGTCATCCCCCTCCCGCCGGGCATACAACCGCCCAGGATGCCGGCACCCAGCGAGTGCCTACGATCGATCAGGTGGACCGCAAGGGCAGGTACTTCGCGCTGATGGGCACGTGTTTGACGCTCATTATCTTGGCCTGGTTCGTCGTCCGGTTCTATTCCACCACGGCCGCGATCGTGATGAGCGCGCTCGCGATGGTGATCCCACCGGTCGCGGCCATGGTCGGCAACCGCCGGTCGTAGCTACGCGAGCGCGGAGAGTACGCCGCTGCGCCGCCCGCGCGTCGCCGTACCCGCAGTTGGGCGATCTCGCGGCCAACCCCCTAGCATTACCGTGATCTTTCCGCGCTCGACGGGAGTTTGCCGTGCCCCTGCGTTTCCGACCGGTCGACACGACGTTCTACGACATGTTCACGGAGTCGGCGCACCATCTGGTTGACGGCACGAAGCTGCTGGCGGAGATGCTTCCGACCACGTCGGATCGGGCGGAAATCGCGAGCAGGATGCGCGCGGCCGAGCATCAGGCCGACGAGACCACCCATGCGATCGTGCGCCGCGTCAACACCACATTCGTGACCCCGTTTGACCGGGAGGACATTTACCGGCTGGCGGCCGGTCTCGACGACGTCATGGACTTCATGGAAGAAGCCGTTGACCTGGTCAACCTGTACGAGATCCACGAGCTGCCTGCCGAGCTCGCCAACCAGGTCGAGGTGTTGCAGCGGTCGGCCGAGGTGACCGCCGAGGCGATGCCGCGGCTGCGCACCATGCGCGACCTCGAGGAGTACTGGATCGAGATCAACCGACTGGAGAACGCAGGTGACAAGTCCTACCGGCGCATTCTGGCCAAACTGTTCAGCGGCTCGTACGACGCCCTCACGGTCCTCAAGCTGAAGGACGTGGTCGACTCGCTCGAGGCGGCCATTGACGCGTTCGAGTCGGTCGCCAACACGGTCGAGCAGATCGCCGTCAAGGAGTCCTAAGGTATGTTCGACACTTCGGTCGTCCGACGGCGCCAGCCCCGCCACCGGTGGGATGCCCGGGACAGGCCCTAGCGTGGAGTTCTGGCTCGTCGTCGCGGTGATCCTCATCGCACTCGTCTTCGACTACACCAACGGTTTTCACGATGCCGCCAACGCCATCGCCACCTCGGTGTCGACGCGTGCCCTGACTCCGCGGCTGGCCTTGCTGTTGGCTGCCCTGATGAACTTCACTGGCGCCTTCCTCGGTCAAGAGGTCGCCACCACTGTCAGTGACGTGATCAGGCCGCCGGCCGGGGCGTCTGGCCTGGTCGTGGTCATCGCCGCTCTGGTGGGCGCGATCGTGTGGAACTTGCTCACCTGGGCATTCGGCCTGCCGTCGTCGTCGTCGCATGCGCTCATCGGCGGGCTAGTGGGAGCCGGACTCGCCTCCGGCAGCTTCGTCGCCTGGTCGGCCATCGAGGACAAGGTAATCATCCCGATGATCGTCTCCCCACTGGTGGGATTCGGCGTCGCGTTCGCGATCATGTTGGCGATCATGTGGATATTCCGGCGCCGCAACCCGGGCCGGGTCAATCGGGGGTTTCGGCTTTCGCAGACCGTCTCCGCCGCCGCGATCTCACTCGGTCACGGGTTGCAGGACGCCCAAAAGACGATGGGTGTCATCTTCTTGGCGCTGGTGACGGCCGGCTACGCGAAAGCTTCGGACGGGCTGCCGTGGTGGGTGATCGCACTTGCCGCGACCGCGATCTCGCTCGGCACCTACTCCGGCGGGTGGCGCATCATGCGCACCTTGGGTCGACGCATAATCCACCTCGACCCGCCGCGCGGCTTCGCGGCCGAGATGACCGCGGCCTCGATCCTGTACGTGACGGCGTACGTCTACCAGGCGCCGATCTCGACCACGCACGTTATGACGTCCGCGGTGATGGGCGCGGGAGCGACCAAGCGCCTGTCGGCGGTCCGTTGGGGCGTGGCGAAGACGATCGTCGGAGCCTGGATCCTCACGCTCCCCGCAGCTGGCGCGGTCTCCGCGGCCGTGTACTTGGTCGCCCACATGTTTTTGCCATGACATCGACCCGGTGAACGCGCGGCCGTTCAGCGTCTCCACTCATACATCACGTCGATCACCGCGACCTCGAAGCCGAGCTTGCGATAGACCGCCACCGCAGCGGCATTGTCGGCATCGACATAGAGCATCACCGATGCCAACCCGAGGCGTTGCAGGTGGTGCAAACCCGTCAGCGTCAAGGCCTTACCCAGCCCGAGCCCTTGAGCGCACGGATGCACACCGACGGCGTACACCTCTCCGAACGCCGCCGCGTCGCCAACGTCTGGATGCACCTTGGTCCAGTGAAAGCCGACGAGTTGCTCGCCGCGCTCGGCAAGGAAGAAACCCGCCGGGTCGAGCCACGGTTGCCGCATCCGTTGCCTGAGCTCCGGCAGACCCACCTGGCCCTGCTCCGGGTGGTCGCGGAAGGCTGCCGCGTTCAGCCGCACCCACGCGTCGTCGTCGCGGCCGGGCTCGAACGTGCGCACGATGACATCGACCGGGTACGTCGGATCAGGCAGCGGCCGGTTGAGGTCTCGACGCATCTGCCACAGGTCGCGGACTCGGGCGAAGCCGAGCCGGCCCGACAAAAACTGGGCGGCCTCCTCGTCCCCGTGCGCCCACACGCGCAACGGCTGCGAACCCGCCTCCCGCTGAAGCCGCCGAATCAAGGCGGTGCCGACGCCGTGACGTTGGTGTGCGGGCGCCACCATGACGTGCGCACTCACGATGCCCTCGGTGCTTGTTAGGTGGGCGTAACCCACTATCGTGTTCGAGCCGGATTCACGAGCGACCAGATGCTGAGGTTGCCGGTTCTCGACGCCGTCGAGCCGAGCCGGACCGCTGCTCGCGAACTGCAGATCCAGTCGCACCTGGTCGTCGAGCGGGGAGACACCGTCGGCCCGGGCGGCCGCGCGTTCGATGGCCAGGATTGCCAAGCATTCGGACTCGCTCACTGCGGCACTCGCAGTGATCTGCGCGGGGGCGACCATCACTTGCGGACGGCCTGATCTCTCGGCCTGCCGGCCGGGGTCCGGTCCGCCGGTGAGTCGCCATCGTTGCGAGCGGCTTCACGGTGGGGCAACTGGAAGCGGTAGCCGACGTTGCGTACGGTGCCGATCAGTGTTTCATGTTCGGGGCCCAGTTTGGCGCGCAGTCGGCGTACGTGAACGTCGACTGTGCGGGTGCCACCGAAGTAGTCATAACCCCAGACCTCGTGCAGCAGCTGTTGGCGGCTGAAAACCCGGCCGGGATGTTGAGCCAGCTGCTTCAGCAGCTCGAACTCCTTGAACGTCAGGTCCAGGCTCCGCTCACCGACCTTCGCGACGTATGTGGTGTCGTTGATCTCCAGGCCGCCGGAGCAGATCACCGCGCTCCCCGGTTCGTCTGCCACGGAGATCGCCAGCCTCCCGGCCGCCAGCCGCAGCCTTGCCTCCACCTCCGCGGGGCCAGCGGTCGTGATTATCACCTCGTCGAGCCCCCAGTCGGCGGCTACCACGGCCAGTCCACCTTCGGTCACGAGCACGATCACCGGGACGCCTGCCCCGGTGGCCCGAATCAGCCGGCAGAGGCTCCGGGCGCCGGCCAAGTCATTGCGGGCATCGACCAAGACCGCGTCACACGTAGGAGCGTCGAGCAGCACAGTGGTCTCGGCCGGAAACACCGACACCTGGTGGGGCAACAGGGCAAGCGCGGGCAGCAGCGCCGCAGGGTGTTGACGCGAGTCGGTCAACAAGAGCAGCCTGCTCATCGGACACCTCCTGCCGGGCTGGATCGTTCATTCAACCATGCCACCTCCGCGATTCGCCTTACTGTCTCTGCGCTTGCGACAATGTCGGGCATGACCGCATCGTCGACATCACCGACCGAGCCCGACTCGGCGCGGCCAAGCGTCACGGTTCGTTATTGGGCGGCGGCCAAGTCAGCAGCCGGAGTCGCCGAAGAGTCGTTTTCGGGTACGACGGCGGGCGAGGTGCTGGCTGCCGCCCGCGCCGCCCACAGCAAGACGCCTCGCTTCGGGCAGGTGCTGGACGTCTGCTCGTATCTGGTTGGCGAGCAGCCGGTTGGGTTGAAGGACCCATCAACCGTGCAGGTCACCGACGGTGACGTGCTCGAAGTCCTGCCGCCCTTCGCCGGTGGGTGACCGCGTCATGACGACGACGTCGTACGGAGAGGGGAACACCGATGCTGGCTGAACGCGAGGAGCGTCCATGGGGGTCGTTCGAGGTCGTCGACGAGGGCGCTGGCTTCTGCGTCAAGCGGATCTGCGTGCTGCCGGGACAGCGGCTGAGCTATCAGCGTCACGCTTGCCGGACCGAGCACTGGTACGTCGTTGCCGGTGCTGGCGTGGCCACCCTCGATGGGGTGGAGCACGGCCTCAAACTGCGTAGCGTGCTCGATATCCCCGTCGGCACCGCGCATCGGGTCGCGAACTCCGCCGATGACGACCTCGTGTTCATCGAGGTGCAGTCGGGCACGTACCTCGGCGAGGACGACATCGAACGGCTCGACGACGACTACGGACGAATGCCGGCCTGACGCCCAACCGCCGCGACAGCGGCGGCGAGCGGGACGTCGGGCCTGAACGCTAGTTGACCGACGTCGTGTTCGGCAGCGTGGAGCCCGGGTAGCGGCTCAGGTACTGCGAAAGTTTGCCGGCGTTGAGGTCACGGAAGAGCAGTTGGCTCTTGGTCGGGTCCAGTCGCACGATCGACTGGCCTGCGACGGTGTCGTAGGAGCCGAATGGGGCGGTCAGGAACGTCACATTGCTGCTACTGAGATTGCGCATGGAAAGCGCCAGGCTGCGGATCTCGCTGTTGTCCCACGAGGAGTCCACGATCAGGTATTGGGTGATGACCCCGACCACCTTGGTCAGCTCGAAGGGATTCTTCGCCGACGACAGCAGTTTGCTCATCGTGGCGCGCATGAAGTTCTGCTGCCGGTTGATGCGGTCGAAATCCCCGTTGGCGAGGCCGTGCCGCTGTCGCACGTATTGCAGTGCCTGGTCGCCTTGCAGCGTATGCCAACCCTTGGTCCAGGTGACATGTTGGGAGCTGTCGTAAACGGTCGCCGGGACGTAGACGCGGACACCGCCGAGCGCCGTACTCAGGTCCTTGAAGCCGTTCCAGTCGATGATCGCCAGATGATTGATCGTGATGTGCGTGAGTTGCTCGACCGTTGTGATGGCTAACTTCGGGCCGCCCCACGAGAAGGCGGCGTTGATCTTGGAGTATCCGTTGACGTCACCCGGGTAGCCGTTGACCTTGACCCAGCTGTCACGGGGGATCGAGACGAGTTGCACGGACTGCCGGTTGGCCGGCACATGCATGATGATGATCGTGTCGCTGCGATGTGAGCCGGGGACCCAGTGGCCGGAGTTCAACTCGTCGGCCACCGTGTTCTTGCTGTTCCCGTCGTCGGTGCCGAGCAGCAAGATGTTGAGCGGCTGGTTGGGCTTGTCCTGTGCCTGCTGGCCGGTTTTGGTCAGGCCTAGGCCCACGTCAACGCGCTTGATGTTGCCGAGTTGGCTGTCGAGCCACCATAGGTAAACACCGGCACCGCCAGCCCCGATGAGCAGCACGACGGCGAGAGCCGTCAGCGCCAGAACGACCGGATGCCGACGAAAGAAGCCCTTGCGCTTGACCGGTTGACCGGCGCCGACCGACGAATCGTCTTGGGAGGAGCTGAAAAACGGCTTGTCGGCATCGTCTGACGGCCGGTCGAGATGGCCGTCGTCAGGCGTGTCGTTGTTGCTCATGGGTGGTCTCTTAACTGGTGACAGACTGCGTGGGGAAGGTCCCAGTGTGCCAATAAGGTGGAGTCAAATGAAAATTATGCCCGCTTGAGCCTGAGAAGTTCGCAGAATCCTCGGTCTGGCACGATGTCAGCCATGACCAACGCGGTGCATCCAAAGACGCTGATCACGGTGGCGCCAACCGGCGCCGAGACCACCAAGGACGACTTCCCGGTGTTGCCGACAACGGTAGCCGAGCTGGTGGAGACGGCGGTGCGCTGTGAGGCGGCAGGCGCGGCAATGATTCACCTGCACATCCGCGACGACGCCCACCAGCCAACGCTCGAGCTTGATCTGTTGACAGCTGCGGTCACCGCGATCCGTGACAACACGGCGCTCGTGGTGCAGCTGTCCACCGGCGGCTCGGTGCACGACCCGCTCGAGGCTCGGCTCAAGGTCCTCGAAGCGCAGCCGGACTCCTGCTCGCTCACCATGGGCACGGTGAACTTCGGAGACGACGTCTTCCTCAACCCATGGCCGTTCGTGCGCGATCTATACCGGCTGTCCCAAGAGTGCGAAGTCGTGCCGGAGTTCGAGCTCTTCGACCTCGGTCACGTGGCGGCCTTGCACCGGCTGCTCGACCAACACGGGCTGCCCTTCGGCGAACGGGTCCACTGTGACTTGGTGATGGGGGTTCCCGGCGGGATGCCCGGCACCGCGGATGCGCTGGTGGCCGCCGTACAGGCCATGCCGGACGCAGTCACCTCGTGGTCGGCAACCGGCATCGGCCGTACGACGCTGGCTGTCGCGTTCGCCGCCTTGGCCAAGGGCGGCCACCTAAGGGTCGGAATGGAGGACACGTTGACGCTGGCTCGGCGCCGGCCGGTCACGCACAACGCCGAGCTGGTCGACCGGGCTGCCCGGCTCGCCACGCTGGCACAACGACCGCCGATGACCCCTGACGAGGCGCGAGACCTCTTGCAGGTGAAACGATGCTGACGGGTCGCCAACAGTGGTGCCATGCCGACCACCGCGTGATGCTCGCGGAGCCGCCTCGCGCCGATAGACTCACTGCCGTGGAAGCCTTCTTCGTCAGCCTGTTGGTCTTCATCGCGGTGGTGCTCGGCTGGTTTGCCGGGTATGTGGTGTACAGGCTCTACCGTGGCCCCGCCTGACCGGCGTACGCGAGGACTCCCAGATGCCGTTCGAGATCCCGCCGCACCTGCACCCAGACCTGATGCCGCTGGCATTCCTGCTCGGACAGTGGCACGGCAACGGGCATGGTGACTACCCCCCCATCGACAAGTTCGAGTTCGGTCAGGAACTCGGCTTCACCCATGACGGCCGGCCGTTCTTGCATTACTTCAGCCGCACCTGGTTGCTCGACGACAACGGCGCCGAGGGCCGGCCGTTAGCGTTGGAGACCGGCTTCTTCCGCCCACAACCAGACGGGGAGGTCGAGGCGGTACTCAGCCATCACAGTGGCATCGTGGAGATCTATTACGGCACCGTCGACGGAGCGAAGATCGAGCTCGTCACAGACGCGGTGGCGCGCACCAAGTCCGCCAAGGAGTACGTCGGAGGCCACCGACTCTATGGGCTAGTCGAGGGTGACCTGCTGTTGGCGTTCGACATGGCGGCGATGGGAGAGACTGTTCAGCCGCATGTCTGGGCCCGGCTGCAGCGAGCCTGATTCTAGCTGGCCGGCCGTCCGCCTCTTCTTCGCATCAAGCGACAGTAGGCTTGCCGGGTGGACCTTCCCGAGCAGCTTCGGGCTCGCGGCTACCGGTTGACTCCGCAGCGGCAGTTGGTGCTCGACGCCGTCACGGAGTTGGGCCACGCGACGCCAGATGACATCTTCGCTTGGGTCCGTGAGCGGGCGTCGGGGGTCAACGTCTCGACCGTCTACCGCGCCCTTGAACTGCTCGAAAGTCTCGGGCTCGTCAAACATGCGCACCTGAGCCACGGTGCCCCGACCTATCACGCCGCGACGACTCCCGAGCACGTGCACTTGATCTGCCGGGATTGCGGCAACGTCCACGAGGTGGAGCCGGCTGGGGTGGCGCCACTGGTGGATATGTTGCTGGAAAGCCAGGGATTTTCGGCCGACGTGGGGCATCTGACCGTATTCGGACTATGCAAGGAGTGTCACCGGTGAGCGCACTACCCCAGCCCCCTTCCACTCCGATCCTGTCCAGTCCGATCCTGTCGTGGCCGGGCGCGGTGGAGGCCGATGGTGTGGATCGGGGAGTCGCTGCCCACTACGGCAATCCGCTGCGTGAGCAGCGGGTGTTGCTTGCCGGTGATGGCTTCGTCGACCTCTCGAATCGCGGCGTCGTACGGATCGCCGGCCCTGATCGGCTGACATGGCTGCACTCCTTGACCACCCAGGCGCTCGAGGGTCTGGCGCCGCATGTGGCCACCACGACCCTGATCTTGTCACCGCAGGGGCGGGTTGAGCATGCGATGGCCGGCTTCGACGATGGTGAGTCGTTTTGGGCCCACGTCGAGCCCGGAGAGGCGCCCGCGTTGGTCAGCTGGCTCGACTCGATGCGCTTCATGACTCGCGTCGACGTTGCCGACGTGAGCCCCGAGTGGGCTGCGGTCGCGCGTGACGAGACGACTGTCGAGCTGGTACGCCGGTCCGAGCTCGCCGAGTCGGTTCACGGTGAGCCCTGTGGCAGCTGGGCATTCGAGGCGCTGCGTATCGCGCGCGGCGAGCCGCGGCTAGGCCTTGACACCGATGAGCTGACGATCCCGAACGAGGTGGGCTGGATCGGCAGCGCCGTGCACTTGGACAAGGGCTGCTACCGAGGTCAGGAGACGGTCGCCCGGGTCCACACGCTGGGCCGGCCGCCGCGCAGGCTGGTGTTGTTGCATCTCGACGGCTCCGTCGACCGCCTCCCGCTGCACGGTGACGCGGTGACGCTGGAAGACAAGCAGGTCGGGTTTGTGGGGTCGGCGGCCCGCCACTACGAGCTCGGGCCGATTGCGCTGGCCCTGGTCAAACGCAACGTCACGATGTCGGCCGAGCTGCTCGCCGACGGAGTCGCCGCGTCGCAAGAGCCCGTTGTCGACCCCGAGGTGGGACTGCACGTTCGAGCGCGGCTTTGACATCTGCCACCCAGCCACCGTGACTTGCGCTCGCCAGCGCTCGCGGGAACGGTGCTAGCTGGCGGTGTTGATCATGCCGGCGCCGACCGTGACTCCGGTTGCCTCGTCGATCAAGATGAACGATCCGGTAGTGCGGTTCTTTTCATATGGGTCGCACAACAGTGGCACGGTGGTGCGGAGCTGGACCCGGCCGATCTCGTTCAGCGTCAGCTCCTTGGTCTCCAGGTCGCGGTGCAAGGAGTTGACGTCGAGCCGGTACTGGACATCTTTCACGAGCGCGCGAGCGGTCCGTGTGGTGTGCTTGATCGCCAGTTTCTGGCGGGGATGCAACGGCGCGTTGGACATCCAGCAGATCATCGCGTCGATGTCCTGACACGGCGTTGGCGCATTCTGCGGGCGGCAGATCATGTCACCACGCGACACGTCGACATCATCGTCAAGGCGCACGGTCACCGACATCGGCGGGAACGCCTCAGCCAGTTCCTTGTCGAACAAATCGACGGAGGCAATCTTCGAGGTCATCCCCGAGGGCAGCACCAGCACGTCGTCACCAGGCTTGAGCACGCCGCCAGAGACGCGCCCCGCGTAGCCGCGGTAATCGTGGTAGAAGTCCGACTTGGGTCGTACGACGTACTGCACCGGGAACCGGGTGTCGACCATGTCTCGGTCGGAGGCCACGTGGACGTTCTCGAGGTGGTGAAGCAGCGAGGAGCCTTCGTACCAAGGGGTGTTGTGCGAACGGGTCACCACGTTGTCACCTTCCAGTGCGGAGATCGGGATCACCGTCAAGTCCGGAATGCTCAGCTTGGTGGCAAACGAGGTGAACTCGGCCTGGATGTCGTTGTACGTGCTTTCTGAGAAGCCGACCAGGTCCATCTTGTTGATCGCGAGCACGAGGTGTGGCACCCGCAGCAGCGACAAGATCACCGCATGTCGGCGGGATTGCTCGGTGAGACCTTGTCGGGCATCCACGAGCACCAGACCAAGGTCTGCCGTCGACGCCCCGGTGACCATGTTTCTCGTGTACTGCACGTGGCCTGGAGTGTCGGCGATGATGAACTTGCGGTTAGGGGTCGCGAAGTAGCGGTAGGCGACGTCGATCGTGATGCCTTGCTCACGCTCGGAGCGCAAACCGTCTGTCAGCAACGCCAGGTCGGTGTAGTCATAGCCCCGGGCGGTCGAGGTGGCTTCAACGGCCTCGAGCTGGTCCTCGAAAATCGACTTGGAATCGAGCAGCAGGCGGCCGATCAATGTCGACTTGCCGTCATCAACCGAGCCTGCGGTGGCGAACCGAAGCAGATCCATCAGAAATAGCCCTCTCGCTTGCGATCCTCCATGGCAGCCTCACTGAAGCGATCATCGCCACGGGTTGCGCCGCGCTCTGTCACACGGGCGACTGCGATCTCTTCGATGATCTCGGGAACCGTGGATGCTGTCGACTCGACGCAACCTGTCAATGTCATGTCACCAACGGTGCGGAAGCGCACTGTGCGCTCCTCGACGATCTCACCCTTGCGGATCGGATTGAAGTCGCCTTCGGTCAAGAACATCCCGTCGCGCGAAATCACCCGGCGCTGGTGTGAGAAATAGATCGACGGGATCTCGATCGCCTCTTGGCCGATGTAGTGCCAGATGTCGAGCTCGGTCCAGTTCGAGAGCGGGAAGATGCGCATGTGCTCACCGGCATGGATCCGGCCGTTATAGAGCGACCAAAGCTCGGGACGCTGATTCTTAGGATCCCACTGGCCGAATTCGTCGCGGTGGGAGTAGACGCGTTCCTTCGCCCTGGCCTTCTCCTCGTCGCGACGTCCACCACCGAACAATGCGGTGAAACCTTCTTCCTCGATTGCGTTGAGCAAGGTGCCGATCTGGAGCCGGTTACGGCTCGTCTTGCCGTCGTCGACCACCACGCCCTTGGCGATCGCCTCATCCACCGACGCGATCACCATCTTGACACCAAGCCGGCTGATCCAACTGTCCCGGCAGGTCAATACCTCGGGGAAGTCGAAACCCGTATCGACCTGCAGCACCGGAAACGGGATCTTCGCGGGGAAGAACGCCTTCTCGGCAAGCCGCAGCATCACAATCGAGTCCTTGCCGCCGGAGAACATCAACACCGGCTTCTCGAACTCCGCCGCGACCTCACGGAAGATGTGGATCGACTCCGCCTCCAGCTCGTCGAGCTGGCTCAGGCGGTAGTCCGCGTGGGTGGATGACATCAGTGGGGTGGGGCCTTTCGGTTCTGGATCCGGGAAGAGGCTCCTCGGGAGCAGCCGCCATGCTACCTAGTCGACTAGTTTGCATCGCTTCGGGCGGCGGGGTGTCACCGACTGGTCCTCGACAGGCTCGACCAGGGGCGACGCCACGTTAGTGGTGGCGCCCGAAGTCGTCGTCGAGGCGGACGATGTCGTCCTCACCCGTGTAGGCGCCGTGCTGCACCTCGACGATCACCAGGTCCTCGACGCCTTCGTTGGCGAGCCGGTGCTGCGCTCCTCGTGGTACGTCAACGGAGTCGCCCGGACCGGCTGTGCTCTTCACGTCGTCGATGATCGCGGTGGCGATGCCGAACACGACGACCCAGTGCTCGCTGCGGTACTGGTGGGTCTGCAGGGAGAGCCGGCTACCGGGACTCACGTGGATCCTCTTGATCTTGTACCCCGGGCCCACGTCGATGACGTGCCAGCTGCCCCAGGGGCGGTCTTCGGAATCCAGCGACGTGCCTTTATCTGGCCGCTCCCTGGCGCTAGCCGCAGCGGACCTCGCTGTTC
>JBPCQA010000020.1:0-33866 GCA_050998615.1 Nocardioidaceae bacterium | reverse complement strand
GATCCAGGCGCCGGGATTGGGGGGTACGCCGTCGGTGGGCCAGCGCTCGACGGCGACCGCGAACGCCTCGGCTGCCATCTCCTCGGCGATGTCCAGGTCGCCGAAGCGCCTGGTCAGCGCGGCAACTACCCGGGCCCACTCCTCACGGTGGACCCGGGTGATCGCCTCGACGACGACCGTCACGAGCCCGCGAAGGGACGCACCTCGACCTTGCCCCGGCAGGCCTTCGACCCCTCGGCGGCCAGCTTCAGCGCCACGTCGAGGTTGGGAGCCTCGATGATCCAGAAGCCGCCGAGGCACTCCTTCGACTCCAGGTAGGGCCCGTCGGTGACCACCGGCTCCGCACCCTGCCCGTCGACGACGGTTGCGGTCGTGGCTGGAGCCAGGCCGTCGGCGAAGACCCAGTAGCCCTCCTCCCGCAGGCGCTCGTTGAAGACGCCTGTGGCTGCCATCGCCTCCTCCATCGCCTCCTCGGAGGGGTAGTTGCCGTACTCGGTGTGCTCGGCCGGCCCGTAGACCGACATCAGGTACTGCGTCATCTCTGTCTCCTTCGGTTTCGTGGGCCCGTCCGGCCCGCTCTCACCCCTGCTACGAACGCCTCCGGCCCGATCCGACCCCTCTGCCGAGGTCTCTTCGAGGAAATTTCGTAAGCCGCGCGGACGTAACGGTGATCCAAGTCCGCCGCGAGCTCGTCAAGGGGCTCGGGTCCAGGTCTGCTACCTGCGCGGTCAGCAGCAGTCGGTCGAGCCGGATGCCCGCTGCGTTGCCAAGCAGACAGCGTTTGCGCAGCCTATGCCGGCGTCAGACCCGAGCGCTGAGTCCGACCCTATCGGTGGGGCGCCAATCGTCGGCAAGAAGTCGTTAGAGGGAAGTCAGCAGCGCATCATGATCGAGGGCCGGCGGGTCGCAACGCTCGACAAGCCCGCCACGCCCTTGACCGGCGCAGAGACGATAAGCCGGCACCCGTCCACGGTGCCGGGCAGCGTTCGGGACGAAGGGGTCGTGGACGGCGTGGGCCATTAACGGGCCATAAGACGTGTCGTTACGAGGTCACTCCAGGCCGCAACTGGTCGGCTCAGCTGGCGTAGCTAGCGCCGTAGACGCGCCCTTGGCCGCCGATTCCCAAGCGGGCAGGAGCCTGATCGAACTGCAGTAACCCGCGGTCCGGCTTGCTGGTTGGCCTGCTCGCCGATGGAGACAACCTCATGTCTTCGCTCCGCCGCGTCGGTGAGCTGAAAGCGGGCCAGCAGGTCATCCCCGATCTGACCAGCGTGTTTCAGGTGCCGCAATCGGGCCACCAGCACCAGGTTCTCTCGCCCGGTGAGGCTTTCGTCCACGGCCGCGAACTGCCCGGTGAGGCTGATGGACTCCCGCACGTTCGCCGGTTGGGTGGCGACGTCGAAGCCATCGACGGTGGCCGTCCCCGCGTCGGGCTTGAGCAGCGTGGACAGGAATTTCACGATCGTGGTCTTGCCTGCGCCGTTGGAGCCGAGCAGGGCGAAGATGCTGCCCCGCGCCACGTCGAAGTCCACGCCGCGCAGCACCCGCAGCTTCTTGTACGACTTCTCAAGACCCTGCACGTGGATCGCCTGGACCGGCTGTGTTGTCATCGGGGTATCCCTTCGTTTCCGGTGTCTTCTCCGGCGGCGCGCTCGATGGCGCTGGTCAGCCGTTCCCGCTCCCGGCTTATCCACTGACCCTTCGGGTAGTTCCGAAGAAACGCCTCGGCGAATTCCACCGGGTCCTCCCCGACGATCTCGCGGATCGGGGTTCCGTTCGCGCGCTCTGCTCGAAGAGATCGACAAGGTCCTCCAGCATCGACAGCAGGCTGTCTCCCTTCCCAGGCCCGAAAAACTCCATGTACCGCTCCAGCGCATCGATCGCCGAGTGATAGTTCTCGGGAAGCCGTTTCGTGCGCGCCTTGTACTGCCGGTAGCGCCTCTTCTGCTCGGTCCACCCTGTGGCCATGTCTAGCTGCCTCCTTCGCGAAGCTGTTCGAGGCGTTCTGTGAGGAAACTCCAGGTCATCCAGAATTCTTGGAGATGTTCCTGTCCCTGAGCGTTGAGGGAGTACACCTTGCGCGGCGGCCCCTTCTCGGAGGGGACCTTCTTCACGTCGACGAGGCCGCGCTGCTCGATCCTGATGAGCAGCGCGTAGACGGTCCCTTCGGCGATGTCGGAGAAGCCCTTCTCCCGCAGCCATGCCGTGATCTCGTAGCCGTACGCGGGCCGGCCGGACAGGATCGCGAGAACGATGCCCTCCAGCGTCCCCTTGAGCATCTCCGTCACCTGCTTGCCCATGGAACACCTCCTGCCTCAGCTACTCGGTGTTATCAACTACCGGTACATAGTATCACTGAATAGTCGAAATACCAGCCAGGACCTCGTAGGCGGGTCCAACCGGTGGCGATGAGCCTGTGCCACGGCCAGTCGGGGGGTAGCCGGAGTCGTCTACGGCCGGTGCGGATGATGCGGCCGGCCATAACCAAGGATCCGCAGGCGCGGCCGGCGGGGTTCCCAACGGCGCGTGGGAACCCGATGGAGTACTCAAGGCTCGCGTCGGTGAATTGGTGGAGGAACGCGAGCGAGCAGGCGAGCCTGGGCTTGGTGGCGGGTCGGCTCGGGGCCGGGCACTACCGCCGACAGCGTTGCGCAGTCAGTCTTGCCGACTGCGTGACGGCGGCAGCTGCACTGGAGCTGGATTCTCGGCTGGCAACTTCCGACGCAGCCCTCGTCGAGGTGGTTCGCGCCGAAAGCGGACAGATATATCCGCTTGCCGACAGCTTGGGCGTCAAGCCAGAGCGGCGGAACGCGGTTGTCGCACAGACGCGTAAGGCCGATCAGTGCTGTTCGGGCGAGCCAGCACCGGCGCCCGAAGGTGGGTTGTCGTCATCGGGGTCATGGAAGGGCGGCCCGTCGGGTGTCGCTTCACCGGCGGCTTCTCGATCGGAGATCCGCGCTCCTTCGATCCGCTGGGCGCCGCCGGAGCCGATGTCGCTTGGGCCCGGTCCTGGGGGAGCAGATTCACCAGACTCGCCTGGGTCACCATCCACCCGCGGCTCGTCGGCGCCGTGAACCTCAGGCATCTGTTCAACACGGGACTCGCCCGACGCAGCCTGCCCGGACGGGGTGTGCATTCCTGCTACCTGACTGTCCTCTTCGGCTGTTTCCACCGCCTCGTCGATGGTGAGCCCACTGCGTCCGTGCTCGGGCGAACCCAAATCATCGTTGCCCATGGCGCTCTGTTTCGGACGTTGTGGACGAGACATGAACGATCCTGCTGTGTTGGAGGCGATCTGTCGAGTTCTTCCTTAGAGCCCGCGCGGGTAGGGGCGCCGGAGGGGGAGCGGGTCATTCGCGCCCGGATGGCAAGGCCGAGGAGGGAGGCGCACCGGGGGGTGCGCTGACCGACGAGAACGCAGCCAGCCGGGATGCGAGGGGCCGCGAGCCCGGCGACTCCCGCTCCGCGCAGAAGCCGACGACCGCGACCGGCCTGGCTGACCTCGCGGATCGTGCGGTCCTGCAGTCCAAGGATTTCGACCGCCCGGCTCGCGAGACGCAGACCGCCAGGCGTGAATGCCGACCGCTGTGCGTGTGAAGAGCTTGTCGTCCAGCTCCTTGCGAAGTTG
Source organism: Nocardioidaceae bacterium (assembly GCA_050998615.1). GTDB lineage: Bacteria > Actinomycetota > Actinomycetes > Propionibacteriales > Nocardioidaceae > JBPCQA01. Next base: position 30,238 of record JBPCQA010000020.1, on the reverse strand, counting down.
GGCGACATGCATGGAGATCGCCGCCTCGCTGACCTGGAGCTCGTTCGCGGCCGCCTTCGCCGAGCCCAACCGCACCACGCTGGCGAAAGCCCGGAGCTGGGTGGGTGTCACGCCCGCATAGTAGGCAGGGCACGGGTGAGTCTGATCGCAGTCTGCGCGTCAGAAACCTGACGTTGAGCTCGTTCTGGCTCAGGCGCCGTCCACGCTCTCGGCTGGTCGGTGGCGTCTACATCGTAGGAGAGCGGTCGAGCTTCCGGTCGGCTCAGAGGTCGGTCGGCTGCTAGTCCGTGTTGCGGAACAGGTAGATTCCCACGGTCTTGCCGCTCACGGCGGTGGAGTCGCCGGACATAAAGACATGCTCGCGACTGGTTTCACCGGTGACCATAAAGACGTAGCTCGCGTGCTCGAGTCGCCATCCGACGGCTTCGATCGCGCTCAAGGTGCCAGCGTGCGATGTCGTGCGGCTGTCCCGGTCGTAGTCGGGACCGCCGAATTGCACATCCCGCTGCGAAAGTCCCACTTCCAACTGAGTCTCGAAAAAGCCCTGCTTCTGTTCCTTCGCCGTGGTGGCCTGACCGACCGGATTCATCAGGAAAGCCTGCCGCTGCCGCTCGGTCGCCGCGGCCTGCGCGCGCGCTTGCTGCTCGCGTTGCTGGGCGGCCTCCTCTTCGAGCTTCCTGGCGTGGTCTGCGGCCTTCTCCTCGGCCGATCGTCCAAATGGCATTGTGTCCTCCGTCTTGTCCGCACCTGTCTTGTGTGACAGTAACCAGCTTGGCTCCCCGCGTGGCGGGTCAGGCCACTGATTCCTGGTTTGGCGCTGGCACTAAGCACCGAGATATGCGCACGCGATTCGACAAGTTAGAGTACGGTCATCCCATCACGTCCCGCTCGCGAGTCTGGGGTCTCGGTATGCCGCGCAAGATCACCGCTGCACTGGGTGTGCTCTCATTGGCCCTGCTCGCCTTGGGCTCGGCCGTCGCATCAGCCCCGGCACGGGCAACGGCCGGACACTCGGCAACGATTGCCGCCGACTCGCCGATCACCGCCGACTCGCCGATCAAGCACGTGGTGATCATCTACCAGGAAAACCACAGCTTCGACGACGTGCTAGGTCAGCTCTGCCAAACCCGGGCCACGCCATGTAATGGCTACACCGGGCCGGTCACCTTCGCCGACGGCATCGCCGCCGACAATGTCGTAGAACCAGACGTGATCCCGAACATCGTTCACGATCCGCACTCGCAGGCGCTGGGGATGTCGGACAACTGGGACGGGATCGTCGGCTGCCAGAGCCCGCCGTACAACTGCATCACCCACATCGACCCCGCGAACATCCCTAACCTGGCCAGCCTCACCAACACGTTCACGGTGTCGGACGCCACGTTCGCCTCGAACCCGACCGCATCGTTCGGGGCTCACGTCACCTTGGCGGCCGGAACAATCAACGGGTTCGCCGGAAACAACCCGGTAAAGTCCACGACCGGCGTCAAGCCCGGGCCGGGTTGGGGCTGCCCCAGCCACCGGGACGCGTTGTGGGGGCCGCCCGGTAGCCAGACATACGTCCCCTCCTGCATCCCAGATGCCCGAGGTCGGGGTCCGTACCGGTCAAGCCCGGTCCCCAACGCGCCGACGATCATGCAACACATGGAGAACAAGGGGCTGAGCTGGCACATCTACCAGGGAACGTCGACCGTGTCTCCGTCAAACGGCACGTTCGCGGTTTGCACCTACTTCGCGTGGTGTCTTAGAAATCGTTTCAACCTGAACTACGACTCGTCCAGCAACGACTTTCTGACCGCGGCGCAAGGCGGGACGCTGCCGAACCTGTCGATGCTCATCCCCGCCGGCGGAGTCTCCCAGCACAACGGGACCAGCATGGTCAGCGGGGACAATTATATCGGTCAGATGGTGTCCGCCGCTGAAAACGGCCCGGAGTGGGACAGCACCGCGATCTTCATCACGTACGACGACTGTGGCTGCTTCTACGACCACGTCACGCCACCGTCGGGGCTGGGCATGCGAAACCCGATGGTCATCGTCAGCCCCTGGGCCAAGCCGGGCTATACCGATTCGACGGTCGCCGTCCAGCCGTATTCGATGCTGGCCTTTGTTCAGCATGCGTTCGGGCTCGCGCCGCTCACCAGCAACGTGGACAACGCCTACGACTACGCAGACGCATTCGACTTCACCCAACAACCTGTCAGCGGGCCTGCGATGACGACCACCACGATCCCACGCAGCGAGCAACGGCAGCTGGCGCGGTTGCTGCCCGAAGTCGACGACGACCCCACCTAGTGGTGTGTCTCCGGCCGTTTGCAGTCTGGAAGAAATCAGCGCTTCCACAGCGCTCCGGCCACCGCTTCGAGCGCCTTGATTTGTCGTTGGCGGCGGTTGTCCTCGTCTGACCCGGCGGGAACGGCGACTTGACGCAGCAAGGAAACGTCGAGGTCGAACGTGTCTTCGTAGCGGCGCTTGCCCGGGCCGAGGTAGGCGACATGCACCCTGACGCGGTCGGGAGCCGGCTCGGCCGCTTCCGGTCCGGTGACGGCGCGATAGACGTTGCTGAGCATCATCCCCGGAGCAAATATGGGAATAGGGCGTCGGTAGCGCGCGGTGATGATCGACGCATTCGTCGGTGGATTCGTGTCACCCGCCGCTGTCAACGGGGGATCGAAAGCCACGTCCACGTCAGTGGCGACGGACTGCCCGAAGTTGCGGATCAACAGCATCTGCGTGCCGTCGGCCAGCGGACCGTCGCTAAGCTCCGCGACGATCACAGGTCGAGTGCGCTCGCGACTGTCGTAACGGGTCCCCTGCAGCGCCCACAGCGCGACCAGGCCCGTCAAGATAGCGGCCAAGGCGCTCACGCCCGAGAAAATCGCTGCCACCTCTGCTGCTGTCATAGGCACGAGGCTAAGGCATCGCGACAATGGCCGCGGGTCGAACCCACGAACGCACGTGCCAGCCTCCTGCATCTCGTTCCCATTTCGATCTATGCGGGGTAGGAAGGGACCATGAGCACTTTCGACAGCTTCAAAGACAAGGCCACCGACCTCGCCAAGGATCACCCCGACCAGGCGTCTGAAGGATTGGACAAGGCAGGTGACCTTGTCGACGAGAAGATCGGCGGCTCCCACTCCGACCAGGTCGACAGCGGCGTCGACAATGCCAAAGCAGGTCTGGGCATCGGTGACCCGCTGACCGGCGGCGCTAGCGATGACTCTGGAAGCGGTGGGCAATCTCCCGAAGCCAGCCAGTCAGACGACGTGCCCCCCGTGCCTCCTGCCTGAATCGCGTAGCCGTCAGTCCTCAGTGCACGGGCGGCTGCACCTGAGTTGATGCAGCCCGCACCGTGCCGGTGACGTCTCCGAGTCCGATCCTGGCGCCGTTGCTACCGGCGGCCCAGCCCGTGATCGTTACGGTGTCGTCGTCCTCCAGGAACCGCCGCTGCGACCCGTCGTCGAGCGCAAGCGGCCGGGCGCCGTTCCAGGTCAATTCGAGCAGAGAACCGTACGTGCCGGGAATGTCGCCGCTGACCGTCCCCGATGCGAACAGATCACCGACGCGGACGTTGGCGCCGTTCACGGTCAGATGCGCCAGCATCTGTGCCGGCGACCAGTACATCGAGCGATACTCGGGCCGAGACACGATCGAGCCATTGATGTCCACTTGAAGGTGAAGGTCCAGGGCAAATGCGTCGGCCGCGTCCTCACCGCGCAGATACTGCAGCACGGCGGGGTGTTGACCGGGCAGTGGCACCTCGGCGGCCGCGAGAGCTGACAGCGGAAGTACCCAAGCGGAGATGCTCGTGGCGAATGACTTTCCGAGGAAGGGGCCGAGGGGGACGTATTCCCAAGCCTGGATGTCTCTTGCGCTCCAGTCATTGAGGATCACGACCCCGAAAATGTAGTCGCGGGCGGCGCGCAGCGGCACCGGTTGCGACAACACGCTTGGCTGTCCTACCACGAAGCCGATCTCACACTCGATGTCGAGGGTGGTTGACGGGCCGAAAGGTGGCACTCCGTCGTCTCCGGGACGTCGCTGGCCACGCGGTCGCACCACGTCGGTGCCGGTCACCACGACAGAGCTAGAGCGGCCGTGATAACCGATCGGTAGGTGCTTCCAGTTCGGCGTGAGCGGGTCGCTGCCGGGACGGAAGAGCCGGCCCACGTTGCTAGCGTGAGACTCGCTGGCGTAGAAATCGACGTAGTCGGCGATGTCGACCGGCAAGTGCATGGTGACGGTATCGAGGTCGACGAGGTGCGCCGAGACGACGTCTCGGTTGGTCTCGTCGGTCAGCAGCGAAGCAACCCAGTGGCGTACCTCTTGCCACTTCGCTGGCCCCAGACTCATCAGCTCGTTGAGGGACGCGGCCGCGAAAGCGTCCAGGTCAGGGTGGTGCTGCTCGCTTGCCACACCGGCGAGATCCATGACCGAGTCACCGATCCGAACGCCTACGCGCGGTGCTTCGCCGTCGCGGCTGAACACGCCGTAGGGCAGCGCATCCACACCGAACGTGCAGTTGTCGGGCAGGTCAACCCACGTCATCATGCCTCCCTTCTCAGCAGGCCAAGCGCCACGAGGTCGGCGATGGGCTCCTGGACGCCGCAGCAGCCGAACGAGACGAACGTACGGCGCACGGCGGCGACCTGGTCAACCGACCATGAGCCAACCTCGGTGGCCACCCGCTGAGGGTCCCGCTCAGCCAGCACGCTCGTGACGTCGTCCAGCTCGGCGCCGTGCTGGGCTCGGGAGACGGCCGCCATCAGGTTGAGGAAGCCGTGGTGCTCAAAGCCGGTGACGGGGTCGGTGAAACGTGCCGCGCGGTGCAGACCAGCCGTGAACTTCAGGGGTGCTCCGGCGTCGACCGCGAACCTAATCACGGTGGCCACCTGTTGTTCGCCCGGGAAGGCGTTGGCGGAGGTGCCGCCGGTGCGGTACTTGGCGATCACAGCCCTGCCGAGCGCGTGCTGACGAGCGATCTGGTCGAGCACCTCCCAACCTGCCGCGGTGGCGGTGATCTCACAGGCGACGGGAACTTCGCTGTCGGGCAGTGGTGGTCGGCGTACGGCGAGCTCGAAACCAACCAGCCCGAGCCGCTCGGGCAACGGCTCCGGGCGCTGAGCCGAACCGATCACGACAACATCCAGCTGCGGCGAGCCGGCAAGCCCATGCGCCGCCACCAACTCGGTCCAGCGGTCGGTGGCGACAAGCAGCGGGCCGACAAGTGGCGCGAACCAGGCCGAGCGATAACGCAGATGGGCCCGCAATGCCTGTTCAGCGCCCGCATTGCCAGGAGGGAACATCGCGGCGTCGTCGAGCAGGCCTGCGAACAGGCCAGCGAACATAGGAGCGAACAGGGCATGGTCAGGGGTCGTTGACACGTGTGCACCGTACTGCCATCGTGGCCGAGGGTGGACAATGGTGACCGGCAACCAAAGCGGACCAGGGAGGCGTTGGTGGCGCATTACATGTCGGTTGGATTCGTTCCCCCGAAACGGCACACCCAGCATCGGCTGGCCAATGGCGAGCTGGCTTACGAAGAGCTGATGGGTGAGGAGGGCTTCACGTCCGACTCCTCGTTGCTCTACCACCGCAACATCCCGTCGCGCATCAGCGACGCTCGAGACTGGCAGGTGGGTGATCTCAGCACCGCGGCCAACCACCCCCTCAAGCCGCGTCATTTGAAGCTGCATGAGTTGTTCAAGCCCGACGATGTCGGCGACATTGATGTCGTGCGTGGTCGACGGCTGGTGTTGGGCAACGCCGACGTGCGCATCTCCTATGTGGTGGCCGGCGCAGCTTCACCGCTGTATCGCAACGGCATCGGCGATGAGTGCCTGTTCGTGGAGCGGGGAAGCGCCCGCGTCGAGACAATGTTCGGGTCCTTCGAAGTCGGCTCGGGTGACTACGTCATAATCCCGCGAGGTACGACGCATCGTTGGTGCCCGCTCATGGACGAAGATCCGTTGCGGGTCTATTGCATCGAAGCCAACTCCCATCTGGCACCCCCTAAGCGCTATCTGTCCAAGTTCGGGCAATTGCTCGAACACGCGCCATACTGCGAACGGGATCTGCGCGGCCCGGCCGGGCCGGTGTTGGCCGAGGACCTGGGTGAAGACGCCGGCGCCGAGCACGACGTCTACATCAAGCATCGGGGCAACGGGCCGAGCGGAGTGGCCGGCACCGTCTACACCTACCCGTTCCATCCGTTCGATGTCGTCGGCTGGGACGGTTGCCTCTACCCGTATGTCTTCAACGTCGCCGACTTCGAGCCGATCACCGGACGCGTGCACCAGCCGCCACCCGTGCATCAGGTCTTCGAGGGCCACAACTTCGTTGTCTGCAATTTCGTGCCACGCCAGGTCGACTACCATCCGCTGTCGATCCCGGTGCCCTATTACCATTCGAACGTCGACAGCGACGAAATCATGTTCTACGTCGACGGCGACTACGAAGCACGCAAGGGCTCAGGCATCGAGAAGGGCTCGATCAGCGTCCACCCGGGAGGCCATGCGCATGGGCCGCAGCCGGGTGCGTACGAGAAATCGATAGGCGTCCATTACTTCGACGAGCTTGCCGTCATGGTCGACACGTTCCGACCGCTCGAGCTCGGTGAAGGGGGCCGAGCCAGCGACGACGGGGCGTACGCACTCTCGTGGGCGCGGCCGACGGGCGCGCCCCCAGACGCAAGCGGCTAACCGGTTCGAAGAGCTCGCGCTGTTGCCTCGCGCGGCCCGCCGGGATTGCCGCCGCGGCGTACTAAAGTTCGGCTTATAGTGGTGGTGGGCCGATGGCCCGTCGCGTCGATGATGAGGCGAGCGGAGATTTGGGTGGCTGAGCCGACGGTGGTCGTCACCAACCGCGTTTGGACGCTGCCGAATCTGCTGAGCATTGCTCGACTTCTCGGCGTGCCGCTGTTCTTATGGCTCGTGCTGGGGCCACAAGCGGATGGCTGGGCGCTTGTCGTGTTGATGGTGTCAGGGGTGACCGACTGGCTGGACGGCAAGCTGGCTCGCACGCTCAACCAGACGTCGAGACTTGGCGCAGTGCTCGATCCGGTGGCCGACCGGCTGTACATCCTGGCCGTCGTGATCGGCCTCGCCATCCGCGACGTCATCCCCTGGTGGCTGGCGGTGATGTTGCCCCTGCGGGACGTGTTCCTGTTCTCGCTGGTGCCGTTTCTGCGCACCCGGGGCTATAGCGCGCTGCCCGTGCATTTCCTGGGCAAGGCGGCCACCGCGAGCTTGCTTTACGCCTTTCCCTTGCTGCTGCTCGGCGTGGGCTCGGGGACCCTCGCGACCCTGGCGGACGTCTTCGGGTGGGCCTTCGCGATCTGGGGCGTCGGAATGTACTGGTGGGCTGGCTTCCTCTACGCCTACCAGGTGAGCCGCTTGTTGAAGCTCCCACCGAGAACCGCCTTGCCGTCATCGTGATGCCTGCTGCTCGCTCACGGCCCGAGGCCACCACGCACGCGTCGTACGTCGGACTGCTCACCCAGATCACCGACAACACTCTCGACGCGGACTACCAAACGGTGAGCGAGCGACGGTCGGGCGTCGTGGCGGCTGGCAAGCACAGTAACCGCGTCATCGTTGCGGCGGTGCTGGCGGTGTTTGGATTGCTACTCGGAGTCTCAGCGCTCCTGACCGAACAGAATCGGCCGCTGCTCAATGCGGAGCGCCAGGAATTGGCCGCCCAGGCCAATCAACGGCAAGCCCGACTCGACCTTGTGCACAAGCAGTTGGCGCAGGTCCAAACCGACATCTCGCGGGTGCAGCAGAGCCTGTCGATCCAAAACACGACAGAACAGAGCCTTGCGTCGGTCACGAGCGAGCTCGGCATGGTCACCGGGGACATCGGGGTTCACGGGCCTGGGATCGTCATCACCGTCGACAACGCTCCGCAGGCGGTGGGATCGGGCGGCGGCGGCATCATCTTAGACTCAGACCTGCAGGCCCTCGTCAACGGGTTGTGGCTCTCGGGGGCCGAGGCCATCTCGATCAACGGCCACCGGCTGACGTCCTTGACTGCCATTCGTTACGCTGGCCGCGCGATCACGGTGGACTATCGGTCGTTGATACCGCCATACGTGTTCGACGTCGTCGGAGATCCAGATACGCTGCCGGCGCAGTTCTCGCAAACACAGGGTGGACAGCTCTGGCTCGGGCTGGAAGCCAACTTCGGCGTGAAGTATCATACCGTGACCAACAAGGACGTGTCGGTGCCTGCTGATCCACACAACCTGCTTCGGTATGCCAAGCCGGCGACCGGCCGATGATCGCCGCACTTGGTCTGCTGATCGGCATCGCCGCCGGGCTGTTCTTCGAGCCGTCGGTGCCGATCGCGCTGCAGCCCTATCTCCCGATAGCGGTGGTGGCGGCGCTGGATGCCGTCTTCGGCGGCCTCCGCGCATTTTTGGACGGCATCTTCGATGACAAGGTGTTTGTGATCTCGTTCGTGTCCAACGTGCTGATCGCTGCGCTTATCGTGTATCTCGGCGACCAGCTGGGTGTGGGCGGCCAATTGTCGACGGGTGTCATCGTGGTGCTCGGGATCCGCATCTTCTCCAACGTCGCAGCCATCCGGCGCCATGTCTTCCACGCCTGAGTCGCCGGACGGTGGGCGGCCCGGCGAAGCCGGCAGGTCGCGTTTGGCGGCGGCGATGGCGGCCAAGCCAGGCAGGGCGCAGGTGCTGGTGGCCCTGCTGCTGGCGGCGCTCGGATTCGCCGCGGCTGTGCAGATTCGCCTTACCCACAGCAACAATGACTTCGCCGGTCAGCGACGTGAAGATCTCGTGGTATTGCTCGACTCCCTGTCCAGTGCTACCGATCGGGCTCAGTCACAGCTAAGCGACCTGGAGCAGACCCGCCGGCAACTGCAGTCGAGCTCGGCGAGCCGCACGGCGGCCATCGCCGAGGAGCGCAAACACATCCAGGTGCTGCAGATCCTCGCTGGCACGCTGCCTGCGGCCGGGCCCGGCGTCACGATCTCGATCACCGATCCGGACGGGACAATCACCGCCGCCGTATTGCTCAACGGGATCGAGGAGTTGCGCGACGCCGGTGCCGAGGCTATCCAGATCAACGGCTCGGTCCGCGTGGTGGCCTCCACCGCCGTGACCGACGCTGGAGGACCGATTGTGGCAGGCGGGGTGAAGCTGAGCCCGCCGTACGTCGTCGAGGCCATCGGCTCGTCCCACACGCTCAGCGAGGCGGTCGTCTTCCCTGGCGGGTTGGCAGATGAAGTCAAGTCACTCGGTGGCACGGTGACGGTTCACGAGGCCGCCGACGTCGACGTGACGGCATTGCATAAGGTCACCCCCCCTGAGTACTCTCACCCGGTCACCAACTAGCTCTGTGAACAGATAGCCCCGTGAAGGAGTCTGCGTGCATCCCGACGACGTGAAGTACACCGCCGAGCATGAGTGGGTGCGTCAACTCGGCGGTCCGCAAGACGGCGTGCGGATGGGGATCACCGACTTCGCCCAAGCCGCCCTCGGCGACATTGTCTACGTGCGCCTGCCAGAGGTCGGCGACCAGGTGGAAGCGGGTGCGGCGATGGGGGAGTTGGAGTCGACCAAGAGTGTCAGCGACCTTTTCGCGCCGATCAGCGGCACAGTCTCGGCCCGCAACGACGCACTCGAGGACCGGCCCGAGCTGTGCAACAGCGATCCCTATGGCGAGGGCTGGATTGTCGAGCTCACGCCGTCCGAGCCCGACCAACTCGATGAGCTCTTGAGTTCCGACGACTACGAGGCCACACTGACCGGGCCCTAACCATTGAGCTGCGGTCGAGACATCAGCGCAACTGCCAGGCGCGCGCTCGCGTGCGAGGAGGAACCGATGCCGTTCTGCACCGAATGCGGACACCAGAATCCTGAGGGCGCGCGCTTTTGTGCCCAGTGTGGTCACCGCCTGGTTACGGCCGAGCCTCGGGCAGACTCGACGTCGACGTTGAGCCTGTCTGGCCCGGACCGTACCGATGCCGAGCCAGACAAGGAGATGGTGGCCGAGAGCGAGGCCGCGGTCGAAGCGCTCCCACCTGGCAGCGCCCTGCTAGTTGTCCAGCGGGGACCCAGCGCCGGGAGCAGGTTCTTGCTGGACACCGAAGAGGTGACGGCGGGGCGGCATCCCGAGAGTGAGATCTTCCTCGATGACGTCACGGTGAGCCGCCGGCACGCGGTGTTTCGTCGTACGTCGGACGGTTACCTGGTGGCCGATGTGGGCAGCCTCAACGGCACCTATGTCAACCGGGACCGGATCGACGAGATCTTGCTGTCCGGTGGAGACGAGGTGCAGATCGGCAAGTTCCGGCTCGTTTACTTCAGCGGCTCGCGAGACAGCCAGCGGTGACGCCGGCGGTTTCCGGGCGTCGGGGCGGCCGGATGGGCATCGGCGAGGTGCTCGCCGCCTTACGCACGGATTTCCCCGACGTCAGCATCTCGAAGATCCGGTTCCTGGAGTCCGCTGGCCTGGTTGAGCCCGAGCGCACGTCCTCGGGTTACCGGAAGTTCTCGTTCGCCGACCTCGATCGGCTGCGCTACATTTTGACGGCGCAGCGAGACCGGTATCTACCGCTCAAGGTCATCCGCGAACACCTTGAGGTGATGTCACGGGGGCTTGAACCGCCGTCGCAGGCCGGCGGTGCGCCGCGCGTGCCGGCCCCGCGTGACCAGCCCGATACCGCCGCAGCGCCTGCTCTGCGGATCACTCGGCAGGAGTTGCTGGCGAATGCCCGGCTCTCGGAGGAACAGCTGAGTCAGCTTGAAAACTACGGACTGGTCACCGCCACGCCAAAGACCAGCTTCTTTGACGCGGACGCCCTTGTGGTGGCTACGGTCGTCGGCCAGTTGGCGACGTACGGCCTCGAACCGCGTCACCTGCGATCGCTCAAGACCGCCGCCGACCGTGAGGTCAGCCTGATCGAACAAGTGGTCACGCCACTGAAGCGCCACCGCGGCGAGGCCGCCCGCGTGCGCGCCGACGAGGCGATCGCCGAGCTGTCCACACTGGCCACTCGGCTGCATGGTGCCCTGCTCCAGATCGGCCTGCGCTCATCCTCGTTGGCCCGCAGCGGGGGAGCGAACTGCGAGTAGGGTAGGGATGTGCGCGAGGTCGATGTCATAGGAGTCCGGGTTGAGATGCCGTCTAACCAGCCGATCGTGCTGCTGCGTGAATCCGGCGGTGAACGCTACCTGCCGATATGGGTAGGCGCTGTAGAGGCGACCGCCATTGCGTTCGCTCAGCAAGGTGTCGTGCCGCCGCGTCCGCTGACTCATGACCTCATGAAGGACCTCCTGGCGGCAACTGGCCATGAGCTCACCGAAGTCCAGATCACCGAAGTTCGCGACAATGTCTTCTATGCAACCCTGGTGCTCGGCAAGGGGATCACGGTGGACGCTCGCCCCTCGGACTCGATTGCCCTTGCCTTGCGCACCGGCAGCCGAATCGTGTGCAGCGAAGAAGTTCTCGACGAGGCAGGCCTGGCCGCGCCAGACGACCAGGAAGAAGAGGTCGAAAAGTTCCGCGAGTTCCTCGAACAAATCAATCCCGACGACTTCATGAAGGGCCACGGCTGAGAGGGTTCGCGCGCCCCGGCCTCGCCTAAACTCTACCTAAGGTTTGGGTTTAGGGTTTCGACACGCGCCCATGAATCGGTGTGTTCGTTGACCCAGCACCGACGGTGGCCGTAACGTCAGAGCGAAACATCCTCGCTGTAACTAGTGGAGTCGTGATCGGTAGGCGAGGCGGCCAGCGAGCGAACAGACCAACGGAGGTCGCAGTGACACGTGAAGAGGACAGCATGCCGGCAAGCGGTGCGACCAACCGGGCTCACCAGGCCGCAAGCGCGCAGGGGTTGTTGTTCGACGACGACGTGGCTCCGATGCCTGCAGACGTCGGTTACCGCGGCCCTACCGCGTGCCATGCGGCCGGCATCACCTACCGCCAGCTCGACTACTGGGCGCGCACAGGTCTGGTCGAGCCGACAGTCCGCACCGCCGGCGGCTCGGGCACCCAGCGGCTCTACTCGTTCCGCGACGTCTTGTTGCTCAAAGTCATCAAGCGCCTGCTGGACGCTGGGGTCTCGCTTCAGCAGATCCGAACCGCCGTTCACCACCTGCGTCAGCGGGGGACAGATGACCTGACACAGGTCACCTTGATGAGCGACGGCGCCAGCGTCTACGAGTGCCGGTCCGCCGATGAGGTCATCGACCTGCTTCAAGGTGGCCAAGGCGTGTTCGGCATCGCGATCGGTGGGGTCTGGCGGGAGATCGAGGGCTCGTTGTCGGAACTGCCCAGTGAGCGCGCCGCTCGGGCCGAATCGGTCGACCCCGACGACGAGCTGGCCGCTCGCCGGCACGCTCGTCTTTCTGGTTGAGCCGCGGATCCCTTTGGCCTCGAGGGGATCCTTCGTGCGGTGTCGCTGGTAGGGTTGCCGATGCCGCAACAGTCGTGTGGGAGAGTCCGACTCACGGTCGGCGCCGAAGGGGCAACTCCTCCCCGGAACCTCTCAGGCAACCGGACCATATGCACTCGGCAGTTCTGAAGTGCTCGGCACGACAGAGGGGAGGCTGACCGCTTCATCTCGAAGAGGAGCCTCTCATGATTGACCGTCTTGCGTTGACCACCCTGGAGTCCGCCGGCACGTTTTCTCGCCGCCACATCGGCCCCGATGCCGACGAGCAGGCTGCCATGCTGACGAGCCTCGACTTCGCCGGGCTCGACGAACTCGTGTATGCCGCCATTCCAGACGCGATTCGATCGGCACGCCGGCCGTCACTCCCACCGCCGCTGAGCGAAGTGGCTGCCCTGGATGCGTTAGGAGAGATGGCAGCGCGAAACCGGCCACGGGTGCCGATGATCGGGCTCGGCTACGCCGGCACCATCACCCCCGCAGTGATCAGGCGCAATGTGCTCGAGAACCCCTCCTGGTACACCGCCTACACGCCGTACCAACCAGAGATTTCCCAAGGTCGGCTGGAGGCGCTGCTGAACTTCCAAACCATGGTGGCCGACCTCACCGGGCTGCCAACCGCCAACGCCTCACTGCTCGACGAAGGTACGGCTGCAGCGGAGGCGATGACGCTGGTAAGACGGACCAACCGCATGAACGCGTCCCGGCGGTTTATCGTCGATCGTGACTGCTTGCCGCAGACCATCGCGGTTGTCCAGACCCGGGCTCAGGCGATGGGGATCGAGCTCGTGGTCACCGACGTCTACGACAACCTGCCCCACGACGACTTCGCCGGCGTGTTGATCCAATACCCCGGGGCTAGCGGACGGGTCGCGGACCCGCGGCCGGTGATCCAAGCCGCTCACGCTGCAGGTGCGTTGGCCGTGGTCGCGGCGGATCTGCTGGCCCTCACGGTGTTGGAGGCACCTGGTCAACTTGGTGCGGATGTGGTCTTGGGCTCGAGTCAGCGGTTTGGTGTCCCGCTGTTCTACGGTGGCCCGCACGCCGGCTTCATGGCCGTGTCCGAGGGGCTGGAGCGAAACCTGCCGGGCCGGCTGGTGGGCGTTTCGGTGGACGTCGAAGGCCGTCGGGCCTACCGGCTGGCACTGCAGACCCGTGAACAGCACATCCGCCGAGACAAGGCGACGTCGAACATCTGCACCGCGCAGGTGCTGCTCGCCGTGGTCGCCTCGATGTACGCCGTCTACCACGGGCCGGCCGGCCTCACCCGGATAGCTACCCGCACCCACCGCTACGCGGCGCTGCTCGCGCAGGCGCTGCGCGATGCCGGCCATGAACTCGACCACGAGTCGTTCTTCGACACCGTGTCGGTGCAGGTGCCGGGCCGAGCCGCCGCGATCCAAGCACAGGCGCGGGATCGCGGCATCCACCTGTACGCCGATGATGACCGAGTGCGGGTCGCGGTGTCGGAGCTGACCACCCGAGACCACCTCGCGGCGGTGTTGGCGGCATTCGACATCGCGTCGGCCGACCTCGACGCGCTGGACCTGACGACACCGGACGCGTTGCCCGCGCCACTGCGTCGTACGACGGACTTCTTGACCCACCCGGTCTTCAACACCCACCACTCCGAGACAGAGCTGCTGCGCTACGTCAAGCGGTTAGCCGACCGCGACTATGGACTCGACCGCGGCATGATCCCCCTCGGTTCGTGCACCATGAAGCTCAACGCCACCGCAGAGATGGAGCCGATCAGCTTCGGTGGATTCGCCGATCTGCATCCGTTCGCCCCGATCCAAGACGCCGGGGGGTATCTGCACCTCATCGGTGAGCTGGAGACGTGGCTGGCCAATGTCACCGGCTACGCCAAGGTGTCGATCCAACCAAACGCCGGCTCGCAAGGTGAGCTTGCCGGACTGCTAGCGATCCGCGCCTTCCACCGTGCCCAGGGGCAGGGCGAGCGAGACGTGTGCTTGATCCCGTCGAGTGCCCACGGCACCAACGCGGCCTCAGCGGTCATGGCCGGCATGCGGGTCGTCGTCGTGAACGCCGCAGCCGACGGCGCCGTCGACCTGGATGACCTGCGGGCCAAGTGTGACGCGCATTCCGGTGAACTGGCCGCGATCATGGTCACCTATCCGTCCACCCATGGGGCCTTCGAAGACACCGTTACCGAGCTGTGCGAGCTGGTACACAAGCACGGTGGCCAGGTGTACGTCGACGGCGCCAACCTCAACGCGCTGCTTGGGTTGGCCAAGCCGGGAGAGTTCGGCGGCGACGTCTCACACCTCAACCTCCACAAGACGTTCTGCATCCCGCACGGCGGCGGTGGCCCTGGGGTCGGGCCGATTGCCGTTGCGGAGCACTTAACGGAGTATCTGCCAAGTCACCCGATGCACCCCGATCCGACCCGGCGCGACGGGATCGGGCCGATCAGCTCGGCACCGTTCGGTTCGGCCGGCATCCTCCCCGTCTCCTGGGCGTACATCGCCATGATGGGGGCCGCGGGGCTCGAGGAGGCGACGAGCGTCGCAATCCTGTCCGCGAACTACATCGCGCACCGGCTCAAGGACCACTATCCCGTTCTCTACAAGGGCCATGGCGATCTCGTGGCCCACGAATGCATCCTCGACCTTCGGGGGCTTACGAAGTCGAGCGGGGTCAGCGTCGACGATGTGGCTAAACGACTCATCGACTACGGCTTTCACGCGCCGACCATGAGCTTCCCGGTGCCCGGCACGTTCATGGTCGAGCCGACCGAGTCCGAGAGCCTCGGCGAGCTCGACAGGTTCTGCGACGCGATGATCGGCATCCGCAGCGAGATCGCCGCCGTGGAGCGGGGTGAAGTCAAGCTCGCAGACAGCCCACTCGGGCACGCTCCACACCCGGCGAGCGCGCTCATCGGCGAGTGGGACCGGGCGTACTCTCGCGAGACCGCGGCGTTTCCAGGACACGGGCTGGTCGACAAGTACTGGTCACCGGTGGCCCGCGTCGACCAGGCGTACGGCGACCGGAATCTCGTTTGCGCCTGTCCGCCACCCGAGGCGTTCAGCCAATGACGCCTGCCGCCGTGCTGGCCTCGACCGCGATCCACCTGGATGGGCTGGTAGCCGCCGAGCAGCACGACGCCCGGCTGGTGGGAACGCAACCCCGGGGTGCCGTTCGCCCAGCTGGCTGCCGGCCTCGACGCCACGGACGCGGTGCTGCCGCGGGGAAGCCGCTACCACTACACACCCACCTCGCGTTCGGGCTGCTCGGTGAGGTCGTGGCCTGCAAGCGGCGCATCAGCTGGTGGGAGGCGCTGCAGGCCGCCCTGCTCGCACCGCTGGGCATGAGCCGCACCACCTATCTCCCCAGGCCGCCCGCGGCGGCCGGCTTCAGCGTGCACACCTTCGCCGACACGCTCACCCCAGAGCTGACCCACGACGCGATGGCGATGGCGCCGGCCGGGCAGGTCTGGAGTAGGGCGCGAGCTGGCGTTGTCGCGGCCGGGAGATGCTAGTCCGGCGTACCGCTATCGGCGCACGGCCGCTGACACGTTCGTCGGAATCAGCGGCTATCACACCGGGGAGACGTTGCGGGTTGTCCGCCGCCCTGAAGGGCCGGTGAGCCATCTGGAGTGTGCCACGTTCGTCTACACCCGCCCGCCGTACGACCCGGACGCGCCGATCCCCGGCGACGGCTGAGCCCGCCAGTCGTGCTCAGTCGGCGATTGCCCAGACGGCATGAGATTGGCTCGGCACAACTCGTCGAGGCGGCGCCAGGCAGGCGATTCCGTAGCTACCTGCGCCGACAGCAAGTCGTAGACAGCCAAGATGCCGGCATCGTCTTGTGGTGGCGGCACGCTGGCGGGTTGCTTGGACAGCCAGGCAGCGGCTTGGGCGGCCAACTCGACGAGGCGGGGATCGTCAGCCTCCCAGTCGTAGGCCTGTTCCCATGCCAGGTACAACCGGCGGAAGTCGGGGTCGGCCAGGGCGGCCACCTTGTCCGCCGCCCACGTTGGAACCGGCTCGGGTGAGAGCGCCATGAGCAGTGTCCAGCCATCGCGTTCGACCGTCATGGTGCGCTCGCTGACACCGAGGGAACGCATCTGGCCGAGAAGGTCGGCTACCTCGGCTGGCAGGACCAGCCGTTCGCCCGCCATCAGGCCAGCGAGTTCGTGGCGGACGGCTTCGAGGCCGCTGATCCGCTGCTGGATCGCCTGGTCGATCTCGGTCACGGCGTCGGCGAATTCGGCGGGGTTGGAGTCGAGAAGCTCGCGGATGCGACCAAGGGGGACGCCGGCGTTGGCGAGCGCTTTGATCCGGATCAGGTGGGCCACGGCTTGAGCGTCGTAGCGGCGGTAGCCCGACCGGTCACGCACCGGTTCGCCGAGCAGACCAAGCTGGTGATAGTGGCGGATGGCGCGGACCGTGACACCGACGTGAGCGGCGAGCTGGCCGATGGTCAGCACGGCGGCGGCCTCGGCTTGGATCCCCAGGGGCGTGGGCTTCTCCTTCACCGGGCTGCCACCACTGCGCCTCGGTTGTATCGTGCCACCGCCCAAACGTAGCCAGCGATGGCGATGGCGGCGCACCAGGCGACGGTGATCGCCGCGTGATTTCCGATGGCGCCACCGGTGAGGAGACCGCGCAGGGTGTCGGTGAAGGACGTGAAGGGCTGATAAGTGGCGAACTGGCGCAAGCCGGCGGGCATGGAACCGGTGGGGACGAACCCGCTGCCGAGGAATGGCAGCAGCATCAAGAACATCGGGGAGTTGCTGGCGGTCTCGACGCTCTTGGCGACGAGCCCGAGGGCGACCGCCAGCCAGGTGAGAGCCAAGGTGATCATGGCCAGGACACCAATGGCCGCCAACCATTCGAGCGCGCCCGCAGCGGGGCGGAACCCGACGGCCAAGGCGACGGCGATGACGACGACCACGGCCAGAGTGGTCTGGATCGTGCTGCCCAGCACGTGGCCCGCGAGTACGGCCGGACGCCAGATGGCCATGGTGCGGAACCGGTCGATAATGCCTTCGGTCATGTCGGTGGCGACCGAGATGGCGGTAGCCGTCGAGGCAGAGGCCACGGTGAGCAGGATGATGGCCGGGGTGACGTAGTTGGCGTACGCGGCGCGACCTCCGGACATCCTGCCCAGCCCGTTACCCAAGGTGGTACCGAAGACGTCCACGAAGAGCAGCAGGAACACGACAGGCAACAAGATCAGCATGAAGGTCAGGGATGGGTAGCGGCGCATGTGGCACAGGTTGCGGCGCACCATCGTTGCGGTGTCGCGTACGGCGTGGGCTGTTGTCATCGCCGGCTCTCCTGGCTCTCGATGGAGTGGCCCGTGGTGGGGTGGCCGGTGACGGCGAAGAAGACGTCGTCGAGGTCGGGGGTGTGGATTGAGAAGCTCTCGACGTCGATCATGTGCTCGTCGAGTTCGACGAGCACGGACCGCACAGCGGGGACGGTGCCGTCGCTAGGGATCTGCAAGCTGAGCGTCTCATCGTCGCGCCTGCCTGTCGGGAGCAGGCGGGCGGCCGAATCTAGGTGCTTAGGGTCGGAGAACTGAAGTCGGATCTGGCCACCGGGGATACGACCCTTGAGCTGGTCGGGCGTGCCTTCGGCGACGACGGCTCCGTGGTCTAACACGGCGAGGCGGCCGGCGAGCTGGTCGGCCTCGTCGAGATACTGGGTGGTCAAGAAGATCGTGACACCGTCGTCGGCGACCAGGCTGCGGACCAGCTGCCATACGGCATGGCGGCCACGGGGGTCGAGCCCGGTGGTGGGTTCGTCGAGGAACACGATTCGGGGGTCGCCGACCAGGGTCATCGCCAGGTCGAGGCGGCGGCGCATCCCGCCCGAGTAGGTAGCTGCCGTCTTGTCGGCCACCTCGAGCAGATCGAACCGGTCGAGCAACTCGGCGGCCCGCCGGCGGCCAGCGGCTCTGCTCAAATGGGCCAGGTCCGCCATCAATTGCAGGTTCTCCGTGCCGGTGAGCAGTTTGTCCACCGCGGAGAACTGCCCGGTGACCCCGATCGCCGCTCGCACCCCCTCTGGGTTGCTTGCCACGTCGTGGCCGGCGACCCGCACCAGACCGGCATCCGCCGCCAGCAGGGTGGACAGGATCCGCACTGCCGTGGTCTTGCCCGAACCATTGGGACCCAACAACGCGAACACGGTGCCCGCCATGACCTCCAGGTTGATGCCGTCGAGCACCAGATGCTCCCCGAAGGACTTGCGAACACCGCGGGTCTCGACGGCCAAGGCGGTGCCGCCGCCGGTCGCCGGAGCCGCTGGTTGCGGTCTGAGGCAACGGCTGCCCGCCTCCCCGAGATCAGGGCTCAGTGGGTCGACATTGGCGGGCGCAGCCACCGGCCGCTCGCTGTGCAGAGGGTCCAGGTGTTCCATTGCCCCATCGTCCAAGATTGACGCTAGGTCAAGGTCAAGCCCCTCTGACCGAAAACTTCAGACAACCTTCCCCCCGCAATTGGGGGTTCCCGTAAGGGGAGCCGGGAGGGAAAGGTAAGGGAGCGACGCCGGTCAGCTGGCCTGGCTGACGCTGGACATGTTGAAGTCAGGTACGCGCAGCGCAGGTGTGATCGTGCGGGGGAACCAGTCGCCCCACTCACGCGAGAACGACCGCACGGCCCCCCCGGCGTCGGTGAATCGGTTGAGCAGGTCGATCGGGCTCTCGTTGAAGCGGAAGTTGTTGACTGCGCCGACGACCTCTCCACCCTCGACGAGATAGACACCGTCTCGGGTCAGCCCGGTCAGCAGCAACGTTTGCGGGTCCACCTGACGGATGTACCACAAGCACGTCAGCAGCAAGGTGGGCTCCGTTGATCGCGCGACGAGGTCGTCGATGACGCCGCTGCCGTCCTTGATGTTCAGCATCAGATTGTCCACAAGCGGTGTGAACGGCAATCCGGTGATTTCGGCGGTGTGCCGCGACGTGGCCAACGCAGCCAACGTGCCGCCGTCGATCCAGTCCGCCGCCGGGAGGCGCAGTCCGTTGTCGAACACGCTCGTCGTCGAGCTGGACTCGGCGGCCGTGACGAACGGGATCGCTGCGACGCCGCCGGCGCCCGGATCCGAATACAGTCGGACGCTGGACTTGGCGATCTGCTCACCGATCCGGGTGCCGCCCCCGGGGCGGCTGAAGACGGTCTGACCCTCATGCGCGTCTCGCCCACTGGCAACGAAATAGGCGTACAGGACGAGGTCGGCAACGGCGGCTGGTGGCAGCAAGGTCTGATACCGGCGGGCCGGCAGCTCGAACCGGTTGCGGCCCCAGCCGAGCCGGCGTACGAGCTCGGCATCCAAAGCACCAACGTCGACATCGGAAAAATCGTCGGTCGCCTGGCCGACCCAGGCGGACGCCGACAAGTCGGTGGGCTTGGCGGTGATGCCGACGTGTCCGGTTGGTTGTTCATGGCGCAGCCGTAAGCCGGTGGACGTGGCGAGGTAGGTGGTGGCGAGGTCGTGCTCGACGTAGCCGTACAGCAGTTGGTGAGCGCTTGCGGCGCGTCCGAAGGCGGCGCCCAGATCCTTCGCGAAGTCGCCGAAAACGTCGGTGCTGGTCAATGCCTCGGGCTGATCCCAGTCACCGGATTCGGCGCCGGCTGTGAGCTCAGCGGCGTCGTCGGCGGGCGCCGCCTGCCGAGCGGCATCGTCGGCGCGCCCGACCAGCTCGGCAACCTGAGCCAACGTGCTGGCGGATTCGGTCACCACTCCGGAAGATTGCCCGCGCGCGCCGTCCACGATCGAGATCACCGTGAGCTGAGCGGTGGTCATCATGCCGTTGGTGGTGAGTGTGTTGTTGGCCCAGCGCAGGTTTGCCGATGACGAATGCTGCAGAAGGACAACGCAAGAGTCGGCGCTCGACACCTCCAAGGCGTGGTCGACGAGTGCCTGTGGAGTGGGCATCTCAGTGACCTGCTTCCGACGTCGTGTTCAAGATTCTTACGCCCCGAAACAGCGCGGCTGGGCAGCCATGACTGACCGGGGCGACCTGACCGGGCTGGGCCTTGCCACAGTTGAAGGCGCCGTGCAGCCGCCACGTGGCGGGACCGCCGACCGCCTCCATCGAGCCCCAGAAGTCGGTGGTGGTCGCTTGGTAGGCGGCGTCACGCAGGTGACCCCTGATGTCTCCGTCACGGATCTCGAAGAATCGTTGGGCGGTGAACTGGAAGTTGTAGCGTTGCATGTCGATGCTCCACGAGTTGTCGCCGACGACGAGGATGCCGCGCTCGACGCGTGAGATCAGATCGGCCGTAGAGGTGTCGTCGGCCGCAGGTTGCAGTGACACATTCGCCATCCGCTGGATCGGCATGTGGCTGGGTGAGTCGGCGAAGGCGCATCCGTTGGAGCGGCCCCAGCCCATCAACTGCGCCATCCGTCTATCAGTCTGGTAGCCGACCAGCAGACCGTCCTTGATCAGGTCCCAGCGTTGGGTTTCGACGCCGTCGTCGTCATAACCGATGGTGGCAAGCCCGTGCTCGATGGTCCGGTCCCCGGTGACGTGCATGCACGGCGAGCCGTATCGCAGCGTGCCGAGCTTGTCAGGCGTGGCGAAGCTGGTGCCGGCAAAGTTCGCTTCGTAACCGAGCGCCCGGTCGAGCTCGGTTGCGTGGCCGATGCTCTCGTGAATCGTGAGCCACAGGTTGGACGGATCGATCACCAGGTCGTAGACGCCGGCCTCTACTGACGGTGCCGCGAGCTTGCCGGCCAGGTGGTCGGGGAGGGCCGCCAGCTCAGCCTGCCAGTCGTAGCCATCGCCGCTGAGGTATTCCCAGCCACGGCCGACCGGCGGCGCGATCGTCCGCATCGAATCGAAGATGCCACGTCGCCGGTCAACCCCGTGGACTTCCACCTCCGGATGGAGTCGGATGCGCTGCTGGATCGTGGTGGTTCCGTGCGAGTCGGCGTAGAACTTGTTTTCGGCGACCTGGTGGACGTGAGCGCTGACATGGTCGACAACCGGGGCGTTGCGAAGTGGCTCGCTCCAGTCTCGCAGCAGCGCGACCTTGTCTTGAGTCGACACCTGGAACGGGTCGACGTCGTACGCCGAAGACCAGCCCGCGTCGGAATAGACGGGCTCATCGGCCAACTCGATAGCCTCGGTCGACATGTCCTTGGCGACCATCGCCATGCGAACCGCTTGCTCGGTGACCCGGTTGACCTCGTCGACGGTCAGCGCGACACCGGCCGCGAAGCCCCACGTGTCGTCGACGACGACGCGCACTCCGAAGCCGAGATCGGTCGACACCGAGGCGTCCACGAGCGCGCCGTCGCGCAGGTGGACGTCCTGGTTGCGCAGCCGTTCCAGCCGGAAATCAGCGTGTGCAGCGTTGAAATCGACGGCTCGATTCAGCGCTGTCTTGGCCAGCCGCTGCAGGGGAAGGGCTTGGAACTCGGGGTCGATCCGGTCGCTTGCGGGCATGATCGGCAGCCTACAACCGAGGGAGAGGGGTGGGGCGCCTATCATCAGCGCACGAACCCCTCAGACCGCGATGTGGCCGAACGCCTCGGGATGGGTGTCGGTTGGCCGATGCGGGGCGATCACGACGCCGTTGGGTAGGACTTCGCCGGTGTCGTCGAAGAGCAAGACACCATTGCACAGCAGGCTCCAGCCCTGCTCGGGATGGGTAGCAATGGTGTGCGCCGCTTCGCGATCCGGGGCGTCCGCGGCCGGGCATCGAGGGTGGTGGGGGCAGGTCGCCCCGCGGAAGGTGCTGATCACTCTCTTAGTCTGCCTCTGGATCGGGTCCAAGTCGGACAACTGTGGAAATCGGGCGTGGTTGTTATAAGGATGTGGCCAATCAAGGCGCCTTGAGGGCCGTCCGAGAGCAGATCACAACAACTCCACCCACTCCCTACAGCCTAGATCGGCCCACGAACCGCAACCCGTCGAGGCTCGGACGCCGCTCAAGGCCCCGCGCTGCCCTACCCGTCGTCCACCCTTCCCGGGTGTGTATAAACGACGTAGCGGTGATCTCTGGTGAATCCGCACACCGTGACCCCGGCCCGGTCGGCCAGCTCCAATGCGAGGCTCGAGGGGCCCCCGACGGCAACCACCACACTGACGCGTCCGATCACAGCTTTGCTGATGATGTCGAAACCGATGCGTCCGCTTACGCAGAGGATTGAGTCGTCGCCGTACGTCGCGGTGCCCAGCAGCCGAGCGCCCAGCACCTTGTCGACCGCGTTGTGACGGCCGATGTCCTCGCGGGCCACCACCAGGTCGCCACCGAATGTGAAGACCCCGGCCGCGTGGATGGCGCCGGTGCGCGAGAACAACGGCTGGACGTCCATCAGCGCACGTGGCAGCGAGTTGATGCGTTCGCCATTGACTGTGGCGGCGACGGGGAGAGCCGGCGCGTCCGACTGAAAGATCGCATCCAGGCTCTGCGTCCCGCAGACCCCGCAAGCTGACGACACCGCCGTTGAGCGCGCGGCCGGTGGCCGTTGCGGCGCATCCTCGAGCTCGACGGTCACCACGTTGTAGGCCTGCTCGGGGGGCTGCGCGGTGTCGAGGCAGTAGGCGACGCGGCGTGGTCGCTGATGGCGATCAATGACCCCTTCGGATAGCAAAAAGCCCACCGCCAACTCGAAATCCGCTCCCGGGGTGCGCATCGTGATCGCAACCCGATCCGCAGGGTGTCCGGGCCAGCCCAGTCTGATCTCGAGTGGCTCCTCACACACCACGGTGTCGGGGCGAGACCGCGCGGCACCGTCAACCACCTCCCGAACCGTCCACCTGGCGGTGGTGCCGGGTCGCTTAACTCGCCTCACCCTGGCAGGTTAGTCCGCGCACATAGCGCGGCGAGCCCGGCGGCGAGTTCGGCGACGCCGCATCCGTGCGGGCTGTTAGCCGAGCGTGGTGGCCAACCCGCTGTAGGGGCCGTTTGCCCTCGCTGGTGGATGCCGGCAGCTTTCGCCGCCTACGTGGGGCGGGACATAGGCGTGTCACAGTAGTGGGCTGCCCGCGCCGACAGCCCGATGCTGGCGAGGACAAACGCCAGGCAGGTCAGCGCTGCCCCTACTGAAACTCGCATCCGGGAGCAGCTGTCGATGTCATTGTGCCGCCGATCGCGTGAGCTGACTCGTCGCGCAGCGTTCTCCGTCGCTCTCCTTGGCCGTGCTCTGTGCAAGAGCATGCCTTCATTCCAGCAGAAAGTGGGGTCACCGGCCTCGGTCTGGCGGGCAGCGGGGTTAGGCTTATCTGCGGGGCAGTCCGGCGTGCGCGACACACGCGATAGGTTTATGACTTCGATGAGTGACGATTTGCGACCCGGGCCAGTAGACCATCGGCCCGACCCCGGCGTGGTCCCGACCCGTTCCCTCGGGCCGGCCCTGGCGTTGGCGGGAATTCTCGCTCTCGGCTTCTTATTCGTGACTGTGCTGGTGGCTGATTCTTCGACGGTGCGCGACTTCGATCAGCTACTCAACCGCAACTACCACGTGCAAGGCCTGTGGTGGCTGCTGCATGGCGTAGACCGGATCGGGCAACGGGCGGTGTGTCTTCCGCTGTTGGGGCTTGTCGTGGCCGTCATCTCGTGGCGGCACCGGACCTTCCGACCGGTGCTGCTTGCCGCGGTTTCTGTCTTCGGCATCAACCTCATCGTGCTGATCTGCAAGCTGTGGTTGGCTCGTGGCGCACCGTTGGAAGGTGACCCAAACTTCTTTGTCGGCAACGGAATGTATCCGAGCGGGCACACCGCCAACATCATCGTCGTCTACGGCCTGTGTGCGTATTTGATTACGCACTACGGCCGAGCGAACATGCGATGGCGCCGGTTGCTGCGGGTGGCCGTCGGGGTCCTCAGTGTGGTGATGTTCATCACCTCGTTGGTGCTACGCTGGCACTGGTTCACCGACCTGGTCGCTGGCTATCTCATCGGCGGCGCCGTCTTCGTTGCGACGGTAGCGATCGACGCGGCGGTGCCGTTCAGGTCGCATCGGCTGATTGTGGCGCCCTCGGCGGATCTCATAGCTCCCGAACCGGTCGCGCCGCCGCCGCGCAGTGACGGGGTCGCGGCTCAGAGCTCGGGCGCGGCCGCCAGTCGGCGTACCGTCGTCGACTTGTCAACACCCGGCGAAGATCGACAGTAGGGTCACTGATCAGCCGTTCGTTGAGCCGCGCCCGGACCAGCTCAGCCCGCCCGCTTCCCGGCCGTCTGGCTCCTCAACCACTTGGCTGGCACAACTGACTGACCGGCGATTCGAGCGACTCCTTGGCGATGGTGGATGATGCGGGAGTGACTCGCGACGACGAGGGCTCCGGTGATGGAGAACGCCGCGAGCAGGTGGAGTTCGGCTCGGCGCCTGGGCGGCACCGGTTGCCCAGCTGGGTGACAATTGCCGGAGTAGCGCTCGTCGCGGTGATCGCGGCGGCGGTGATCGTGGTGGTGACGACCCAGCACGACGATACGACGACCGCGTCACCCACACCAGTCACGCCGACGGCAACCTTGCCGACCGTAACCATCCCGACGGTGGCGGGGCCCATTGCGGTGCCGCCCGCCCACGCTGGCTCGGTGGCACCGCCGGTGGCCGTCCGACAGCTGGGCCATTCACTGCTTGGCGTGATGTCCGGGTGGGAACTTTTCGGCCTCGGCCCGAATGCGGTGGTCCGCATTCAGCCCGCCGCCGGTCGGATCACCCGGACGTCGTTTCCGGGGCTGGAGAGCAGCGGTCCGGTGTCGTTTGTGGCCGGATCGGATCGGGCGATCATCCGCCCGTACGACCTGGTGCCTGGGTACGTCGTACCGGACGGTCGTCCTGCCCACCGGCTGCCATCCGCCTTCAGACGCGCCGGCCCGGTGATCCCGGGGCCTGACCCAGGGCATGTGTGGGTCGAGGCGGGGAGTGGCTCACATCTGGTGATGGAGCTGGTCGGGATGGATGGCAGCAAGACGGGGATTTCTGTTGCGGTCGGCACCAGCAATTCCTTCTCAGTGAGCTCTGACGGCCAGGGGTATCTGATGTTCATCGGCACTGGCGGGGTCTACGACGCCCGGCCTAACGCGATTCGTCGGATCACCACCGGAGCTGTGCTCGCGGTTGGCCCGACCCGCTGGTTGACGTTGGAGTGTGACAATCGGGACCGTTGCTCGAACGTCGTCGTCGACAGAGCCACCGGAGCTCGGCGGGCGCTAGCCGGTCCAATGAACGACCTCAGCGCGGACACCGGGGTGATATCGCCGGACGGGTCGACCGATGCGGTGTTTCGCGCGTACACGTCCGGTAGGGGCACGCTGCAACTGCTCGATCTGGCGACGGGAGCCGAGCGCTCGGTCCCCATGACCATCGCCGAAAGGCCGTTCGGCGGCGGAAGTGCGGTGTGGTCCCCAGACAGCCGATGGCTGTTCGCCACGACCGCCAACGGCAAGCTGCTCGTCGTGGATGCTCACACGCTTAGAGTCGATGACTTCGGCGTCCCGCTTCCGCCGATCAACCAACTGGCATTTCGGAGCGCGCCCGGTACTGCGCCTTAGCTACGCTCCATCAGCATGGACCAGGTGCGGTTGACCCGACTTCGAAGGAAATAGCTCGGCAGACCAGTTGCCGACCAAAAAGGCAGTGCAGCTGGCTCTTGGTCGGCAAGACCGCTTGAGCGCTTACGACCCGGCTTGCCTCGCACTGGCCGAGCGACTGGGCACGCCGCTGGCCACCGTCGACATGCATCCTGCAACAGCCAG
This sequence comes from Nocardioidaceae bacterium, assembly GCA_050998615.1. Taxonomy (GTDB): domain Bacteria; phylum Actinomycetota; class Actinomycetes; order Propionibacteriales; family Nocardioidaceae; genus JBPCQA01. The sequence goes on along the minus strand of JBPCQA010000020.1, from coordinate 4,134 downwards.
CCGTGACGCCAGAGTAGCCGTCATGCTCGACGCCTGACGAGTCCGAGTCGGTCCCGCGCGGCTGTTGCGCCAGGCACCTGCAGCTCCGACCGGCAAGTTGACGGATGAGCCGGCGGTGCGGCCGCTGCTGACCCTGCGTCAGTGTCTCGTCCGTCGTCATCGATTATCCGGCTGCGGAGATAGCGCGCCACGCTGAAGCCGCCGCGGTCAGCGACATCACCCTTGCCGAGCTGGTCTATGGCCTGCACACCGCCGACCCGCTCGTCAACGCCGCACGAGAACAGCGATACCAATGGATCGTGAGTACGTTTGACCCGATCCCGTTCGGGACGCAGGCGGCGCGCACGTACGGCGACTTGTGCGCCAGCGTGCGAGCCGCGGGTCGAGACCCGAAGCCCCGCCGGTTCGATTTGCTCATCGCTGCGGTGGCCGTGGCCATCGGAACGCCGCTGCTCACCCGTAATCCGGGCGACTTTCGCGACATTCACGGCGCCCTTGCCGTGGTTTCGATCTGCTGACAGTTGCCACCACGGGCCCTCAGGGTCCGAATCGGCAGTCACTGGAAGTGCCCGGTCGTCGACCGCGAAGCTGTCACCGCCCAAACGGAATCGAAAACAGGTCGCGCTGCCGCACGCGGGCCGCGACACTACGTGGATGATCCATGCCAGTGACCGCGACGTCATGTCGCGCGCGCTAGCCGCCCGGATGACCTCGGTTTCCGCTGTGCTGCGACAGTGGTATGACGACTCCGAATTGCGCGCCGGACTCGCGGCCGACTTAACCCCGGAGCTTTCACGGATTACGGACGAGGTTTTCGCGCGAAGCTGCGTGGCTCACTGCCCCGTAGTAGGCGTCACGGACGCTCGTGCATACAGCAACCGTGCAGTCACGCTTGCCGACGGCAGCCTCGCGCTGACCGGGTCCGTTTCCGGGCGAGGGACCTCTCGCGCCCGTTTGTCGACGTTATCGCGCTGGAGGGCGATCTCGACGCGGGTCGCCTCGTTCACGTTGTTCAGCAGGTCCGTGACGAGTGGGGCGCCTTCCGGCCGCTGGCGATCCGGTTGCTGGTGCCTAGCGTCGACGGCTTCGACTTCGCCGCGTTCGGGCCGCGGTCCCGGCCCGATATGCGCATCGTTGCCGGCCTCGTCGAGCAACTGCGGGCGCGCCCGGAACGTCTGGGGCTCGAGCGGGTGGCACTGCGACAACCCACGGACACGACGTTCTACCCGCAGTATGTGGGGGAGTTAGAGCATCTCTTCGTGCGCGCTCCAATCTACGCAGAGGTTACTCGCGTGGAAGACCGCGGGGACTTGGCAGGAGCGCTGCAGGCCGGCCAGTTGTTCGAGGTGCTCGTTGACGGACAGTGGGCCGGCCTAGTGGCGACACCGCGCAAGCGTGCTTACGGAGTGAGGGGATTTTGGGTCCAGGAGATGCTGCTTTGCGGCCGGGTGCGGGGTCAGGGGCTTGGTCCGGCAGTGCAGCAGCGTCTGCTCGCCGAACTGCCAGCACACCAAGGAGATGCGCTGTTCGGGTCCATCGAAGAGCGGAACGGGCCGTCTCTTGGATCGGCGTACGCAACTGGCCGTGTCGATGTAGCAGTCCACGCTTGGCTCACCCCAAAGCGCGCGGACACCCGGGTATGCTGTAGGGGCAGTTGAAGGGGCCCAAATGACCACGACACCGGCAGTCCAGAACCAGACGGCGCAGGTCTGTCAATCTCTTGTCAGGCGACCGACCGATCTGGAACGCGATCACCCAGCCGGATGTCGTAGGCGAGGACGTTGTAACCGGCTTCGTGGAGCGCCATGTACTCGGGCAGGAAGTTGACCTCGAAACCACCCAGTCCACCGGACTGCGGCAGGTGCCCGGGGTAGCCGTAGCGGTTTCCCGGGAGGAAATGGTTGTGGATGACGACTTGTCTGAGTCCGCAGGGAAGAACCAACCCTCCAGCGACACGCCGTCTATCGAAGGGAAGGCGACGTTTTCATAGTCAAGCCCCCAAGGATCGGGTCCGGGACGACCGGCCATCGCGCCAGATAACGGTGGCAGAACTACGTCACTACCGCTGACAGTCATACACGGTGTTTAGTTGGCGGCGGCAGATATAGCTTCAGAGCTTTCTTCAGGTCTGTCCAGACTTGCTTTCAGACCTGTATGGTATTCTTTGACCATGAGTACGTTGCCGTTGACTGAGGTGAAGGCGAAGCTCAACGAACTGATCGACAGCGCGGCTACCACGCATGAGCGGGTGACGATCACTCGGCACGGCAGGCCGGCCGCGGTGCTGATCTCTGTCGACGATCTGGAGTCGATGGAGGAGACTCTGTACTGGCAGTCGCAAGCCGGCGTGCACGACGACATCGCTCGGTCGCAGGACGAGGCCGCGACCGGGCAGCTGTGGGACGAGGCTGCGGTACGTCGCCGCTACGGCGTCGGCAGCGCGTGATCTGGCAGGTCGGGCTGTCCAGCAGCGCGATCCGCGACTTGGACAAGTTGCCACCACGAGTGGCGCCGGCAGTCATCGAGTTCATCTACGGGCCACTGGCCGGGGATCCCCGCCGGATCAGCAAGCCGCTACGGAACGACTTCGAGGATGAATGGTCCGCCCGCCGCGGCGTCTACCGGGTGCTTTACCGGCTCCTTGAGGACCAAGAGCAGATCATGGTCACCCGCATGGGCACCGATCGAACGTCTACAAGCCTCGCTGACCGGCGAAGGGGTGACTACTCACGCCTGCCGCCATGACGGTAGCAAGAGCTCTACTGGACAGCCTGCGTATCAAGACCGGTCGTATTCGTCGGGCTTAGAGGCGAAGAGGCTGCCAGGACCGCGATCGCTCTGAGGAGAGCATAGCCCTCAAGGGACGGCTATGTTCTGTGTCGTGGCGGTGGCTGACGACTCGCGTAAGGCGACGAGCTCTCTGAACAAGTCCTGGGGATGCGAGCCAAGCGTGGGCAGACCTTGCGCCGGACTACGAGCGGGCGCGAAGCCGGGAGGACTCGTTAGATCGGCTTGTCGAGTGGCCTGCGCAGAGGGACCTTCTGGGCGACGTCACCGGTCGATCGGTGCTCGATCTCGGTTGCGGCAACGGAGGCAAGCTCGCTGAGCTGGTTCGCGAGGGGGCGACCGCCGCCGTCGGTGTCGATGTCAGCGGCAACTTCCTCGGTGCGCCGCCGCCTGGCTTGGAGCTCATTCAAGGCGATCTGAATGAGCTGGATTCGGTGGCTGGGCTTGCCGGGCGCACGTTCGACCGCATCTTGTTCCTGCAGTCTTTCGGCTACGCGAAGCATCCGGTCCGAACCCTGCAAGCGGCGCGGGCGATGTTGGCCGACGACGGGTTCATCCTGCTGACCAGGACCCACCCGATCCGATATGCCGTCGAACGGGCCGAGCAGAACGGCACTTCGTTGGGCGAGGAGTACTACTCCAAGGACTCGTACACCTACCGAACGGGCTGGAACGAGCAGATCGCGCTGACGAAACGCACCTACACCATCTCCGATCTGGTCAACGAGTTCAGCGCGGCAGGGCTCTGGATCGAGACCGCGATCGAGCCGCAATTGTCCGAGGACGCTCGACGTCGCTATCCGCACAAGCAGGAGTGGATGAACAAGTACCTCGGCATCCTGATCTTCAAGCTCAGGCCCCTACCCGCCCACTAGCCGGGTCCTGAGCGTCTGCATCAGAGCGTGTCGCCAGTGGCGTGGCGGTAGTAGTCGAGGACGCCTTTGGCGTCAGGTTCGCTGCGGATCAAGACGTATCCGTTGGCCTGCACGGTGCGAACCGATGCGATGTTCGCCGGCCGGATCGTGGCCCAGATCTGCGCATGGCCAGCCGCATGGCAAGCATGAGTGACGAGGCCAGCGGCCTCGGACGCGAAACCATGCCCTCGCCGGGACAAGGCGATCTCGTAGCCGATTTCGGGCTCCTCGCCGCAGCGTCCGAGGAAGGTGCCGCAAGTGCCCACGAAGTTCTCGTCGCGATCCCAGAGTCCGTACCAGGCGAGGCCGTTCTCTTCGTGGAGTCGCTTTCGTCGCTCCAGCCACACCAGGGTCAGCGCCGATTCGCTGACCGGTCCGTCGCCGATCGTGTGTCCGCTGCTCGAGAAGAGGGCATGCACGACATCGATGTCGG
>JBPCQA010000035.1:0-59942 GCA_050998615.1 Nocardioidaceae bacterium | reverse complement strand
AGGGGGGCTTGGGGGGAGGGAGGGGCACCGATTTTTTCCCCCATCCTGTTCCGGCGCGCTGCCGGGGACCCGCGGTTCTTACCGGCTCACCGCCTTGAAGTAACGGGCGTTCGGCGTTCCGACACCCGTAACATCGTCCCAGCCGGCGACAGTCTGGAGGCTGGCGTCGTCACTGAACGTGCGGATGCTGTAGACGATGCCGGCACTTGGGTCAAGCCCGTTGACGTAGTCGGGCCGGACGTTTGCCCTCACATCGTTGGTGCGATTGATGTCGGTGAACCCGGCGCTGCCGTGACGTGCGAGCGCGTAGATCCGGGGGTTGGCGAACCCGAGCCGCCCCCCTGCCTTCTGTGCGGCCAATGCCTGCATGCCGGCCATCAGCGGCGAGGCCAGGCTGGTGCCGCCGATCCGGTACTCGCCATAGTGCCTGCCTTCAGGGAAGGTCTGCGTCTCCCCGACCAGCATCCCTGTGGTGGGGTCGGCATCCATCGCGATGTCCGGCACGGCCCGTCCAGCCGGGCTGCTGTCCGGCACGACACCATGCTGATACACCGGCCGGTTGAACAGGTTGGAGAAGCCACCGCCGGCGCCGTACAGGAACGGGTTGCTGGCGATCGGGACCCAGGACTTGCCGTCTGCTGACAGCGAGTACTTGTTGGTGCCCCAGCCCGTCTGGAAGTACATCGAGTTGTCCTTGTTGATGGCAGCGCTGGTGCCACCCACCGACGTGACGTACGGGTCAGACGTCGGGTAGTCGGTCTGCTTCAGGCCGGTGGACTTCACGTCGTCTCCACTGTCGCCGGAGGAGAACATGAATCCGATCCCCTGCATCGCGCCCTGCTTGAACACCTGCTCGTAAGCGCGGATCAGGTTGCTCGTCTCGTCAGCGCTCGGCTCACCCCAGGAGTTGCTGACAATCGACGCCTGGTTTTCGTCCACGACACGGCCCAGCGTGTCAAGGAAGTCGGTGTCGAAGCAGCTGCGTGACGCGTAGTAGCGCACGTTCGCCCCGGTGGCGATGGCGTGAGTTGCCTCTACGTCGAGAGTCTCTTCGCCGTACCAGCCACTGGGACCGCACTGGCCGCCGAGCCGGAAGTGCTGGCCGGGCATCGACTGGGTGAACTGTCCTGGCGCGAAGCCTGGATCACCGTGTGTCCTGGCATATTGGTTCGCGTCGCGGCGGATCGTGGGCGCGGCGTACGCGTCGACGATCGCGACCGTGGCGCCGGCCCCGGAGAGACCGCTGCCGGTCACGCCGTAGGCCCCGCGGAACTGGCTAGGGGTGTAACCGCAGACGGCGTAGAAACGGTGCACGCCATGGAACTTCGGCAGCGGCGTGCGGTTGTTGGCCTGCCGCGTCGCGACAAGTTGTCCGAAGTACGCCGAGCAGGGGCGGGCGTTGCGGAACCCGGCCGGCGGCGGCGCGTTGTTCGTGGAGACCGGCCGGATGGCTTGCGGTGTGTCCAGTCCTGTCACGCCGAGCACCTGTGCGGACAGGCCGCTCGGCACGGTGACATTGGCCGTCGGAGCCTGCTCGACTTTGCCGTTGTGCCGGTAGAGCCTGATGGACACGCCAAACGCCGCCTGCGCGTCGGCGACTTGACCGGACGCGGCAACATAACGGTTGTCTGGTCCCACTCCGGTCACCGTCATGCCGGCGCCGGACAGCCACGACTTCACCGCGGCGACCGTCGTCGAGGTGGGCTCGTATTGGGCGCGATACTGCGCCGGGGTGAGGAAATGCCGATACTGCGGGCTGCCCGGCGTCGACACGGCAGCCACCGCCGCGTTCAGCCGAGCCTCACCACCGCGTGCCGCCAGATAGACGCGAGCCTGGATTGGCGTTGCAGCCTTCGCTGCGCCTACCCCGTTCGCCGACGTAGCCCAAGTCGGCGTACTGCCGGGCAGCGCCGACCTGCTGTGATCGCCGGCCGAACCGGTTGCGTTGGCCGTCAACGCGAACATCGGCAGCACGAGGGCACAGGCCCCAGCTGCCGTTACCGCTCTCTTTGAAGCTCTGCGCATAACGCACCTTTCGAAAGAATAGAACCGTCCCCAGTTTGGACAGTTCCACCAGCAGAACCCCTTGTCAATAGGAACACGCATGCGGCGGCAATCGTCAGCGCGAAGGGGCGGCGTATCGTGGAAGACTCATCAGCAGTCAAGAACCCGCACGGGTTCTACGCCACTAGGAAGTCGAGCGGATGACACAACAGCGGGCGAACAGCGACCCCACCGGCGCCTTGACGGCGGCCGATCTTGAACGGCTCTCCAAGGAGTTCGCCGCCAACCCGAGCAATCGGCTGATGCAGAACGCGGTGGCCAAGACCACGATCGACGACGTGGCTTTGGATCGCGACGTCGTCACGTCGATCGACCACACGGTGTCCAACCTGCTTACCGATCGCAAGGTCACCAACCAGGAGAAGAGCGGGCGTTGCTGGCTGTTCGCGGGCGTCAACCTGCTGCGCACCGGGGCGGCCGGCAAGCTCAACGTGAAGGACTTCGAGTTCTCCCAGAATTACTTGCTGTTCTGGGACAAGATGGAGAAGGCCAATCACTTCCTCGAAGCTATCATCGAGACCGCCGGCCGTGACGTCGACGACCGCACCGTTGCGCACCTGTTGGCCGATCCGATCGGCGACGGCGGCCAGTGGAACATGTTTGTTGCGCTGGTCCGCAAGCACGGGCTGGTGCCGAAGTCCGCGATGCCGGAGACCCACTCGTCGTCGAACACCCACGCGATGAACCGGTCGTTGACCCAACTGTTGCGCAAGGCAGCGCGCGACCTGCGCGACGAGGCGGCCTCCGGTGTCAAGCCTGACGGGCTGCGCGAGTCAAAGGAGACCATATTGCAGGCGGCCCACCGCATGCTGTCGATCCACCTGGGCACACCACCTGAGACGTTCTTTTGGCAGTGGACCGATGAAGACAAGGGCTTCCACCGCGACGGCACACTGACCCCACTGGAGTTCGCCGAGCGCTACGTGACCATCCCCCTGGACGACTATGTGTGCCTCGTCCACGACCCCAGGGCGACCAGCGAGCCTGGGCGGACTTACACGGTCGAGTATCTCGGAAACGTCGTCGGCGCGCCGCCGGTGACCTACCTCAACGTCGAGATCGACCAACTGCGTGAACTGGCGATGCGCACCATCCTCGACACGGCTGAGCCGGTCTGGTTCGGCTGCGACACCGGCAAGATGAGCAACACGGACCTCGGCGTGTGGGACGCCGCGCTGTACGACTATGGCTCGGTCTATTCCACCGACTTGTCGATGCCGAAGGCCGACCGACTCGTCCACCATGACACGCTGATGACCCACGCGATGCTCTTCATTGGCGTCGACGTCGTCGATGGCACCCCGCGCAAGTGGCGGGTGGAGAACAGCTGGGGTGACGAACGTGGCGACAAGGGGCTGTGGACGATGAACGACGGCTGGTTCGGTGAACACGTCTTCGAGATCGCCGTACGCCGAGAGCTGCTGCCCAAGAAGCTCCAGAAGGCGCTCGCCGCCGACCCGATCGTGCTGCCGGCCTGGGATCCGATGGGCGCTCTGGCGCACCGCAGTCACGGTGAGAGACTGTCCGGCGTCAGCGCAGCGTGACTTGCAGCACCTTGTCGCTCAACCGGGGAGTTTCGCCGCCGACGAGATACGCCGAATTTCCGGTCGCCACTACCGCGGAATCCGCCAACGGTGTGGGGAGCAGGCCGGCTCGACGGACATCCCCGTTAGCCGGGTCGAACCACCACATGGCACGGGTGAGGGTGCTCTGGTCGGTGCGCCCGCCCACGAGCAGGATGCGGCCACCAAGTGTCACCGCCGAGGCATGCCCAACGGGGCCGGGTAGGCCAGCTGCCCGCCGCACCTGCCCGGTGCGCAGGTCGATGCGTTGAACCGTGCCCACCATCGCACCGCTCCGCTCGCCACCAAACACCCAGATCGCTCCGGCGGCGACGGCGACCGCCGGGTAGCGCACCGGCACGGCCAGCCGACCGAACACGGCCCACCGGCGGCCACCGGTGCTGACCAGCACGTCGGCTACTGCCGGCGTGCTCCCGTCGTACCCGCCAATCACGAAGGTCCGATTACCGACAGTGACCGCCACCAGGTCCGAGCGCGCGGCCGGCAGATGACCGATGACCCGCCAGGCACCATTGCGCCATCCTTGGACGACGTCCTGCTCGCTGGCGTTGCCCCCACCGAGCACCAGCCGGTGACCGTTCTGGAGCGCTGCGCCGACGTCGTGCACAGCCACTGGCAAGTCGGGCAGGCTCGTCACGCGACCGGTGCGCAGATCGAGCCGGTACGTCGCAGCGCTGGACTGGTCGCCGGCAACCAGACCACCGGCGACCACCACTCCGCCGGTGCCGGCGAGCGCCGCCTCACGTCCAAGCGGCTGCGGCAGCCGCCAAGGCAACGCAGCCACCATCACGTGGGACAGGTGCGTGGGTGCGGACGTCGGGGCTGACGAAGTGGCCGAGCCGGAGGCCGTCGATGTTGAGCGCGGTGATGGTGAGGCAGTCAACGGTGACGAGTCCGACGGCGACACCAACCCGTTCGTCACCGACGGTGTGGAGCCGCCGCAGCCGACCAGCGCCAACGTCAGCAGCACAGCGGCCACGATCGGGATCGAGCGTCTGCGCCCGATGCACGCGGCGCCAGCCGCGCCGCCCTCCGCCGGCGTACCTGTCAACGCATGTTTCCGGTGTGGCCGAGGGAATAGCGTCCAGGCTGGGGCCAGACCGCCAGGCCGTGGGGGCTGCCACCGACCTTGATGCGCGCAATCAACTTGCCGGTGGCGGTGTTCCACCCGTAGACGTAGCCGTCGTTGCGGCCGGACAGCCAGAGCACCTTCCCGTCAGCGGAGACCCCGCCCATGTCGGGAGTGCCACCGCCGGGGATTTTCCAGGTGTCGACGATCTTGTTGGTGGCCAGGGAAACAACGCTGACCTCACCGGCCCCGCGGTCCGAGACGTAGAGGTGCTTGCCGTCGCGGCTGGGGTAAATGCCGTGCGGCATGGCCGGCATTGCGGTGTAACCCTGCGGCGTGAACGTCCGCCAGTTGATCCGGACCAGCCGGCTGCGTCCCATGTCGGCGACGTAGAACGTGCGGCCGTCCGGTGACAGCCGGATGTCCTGCGGTTGGCTTCCCGCGCCCAAGCTGAGCCGGCCGAGCACCGTGTGATTCAGGGTGGAAATCTTCAACAGCGAACCCGAGAACTCGCACGTCACCACGAAGAAGCGGCCATTCGCGGAGAAGTCCGCGTGGTTCGGGCCCTGACAACTGTGGTCTTTGACGACCGCGATCCGTTTGAAGGTGTGCGGGTTGGTGAACACCACTGCGTTGTCCTGCTCGGCCATGACCACGGCTTGCTTGCCGTCGGGGGTGAAGTAGAGGTTGTAGGGGCGGGCTATCGGGATCCGCCGTTCGATCCGACCGGTGTGCGGGTCGATCGCGACTAGCTGATTCGACGCGCTTGCTTCGACGTACAAGGTCGTCAAATCCCAGGAGGGTGTCACGTGTTGTGACAGTGTCCCGGTGTGCAGGACACGGACGATCTTGTGGGTGCGCTGATCGATCACCGTCGTGTAGGGAGCTCCGTAGGAGTTCGGCACATAGAGGTACGCCGGCTCGTGGGCGAGCTTTGAGGAGACCTTGCCGGCCGCAGCCGCGGCGTACACGTTGTTGCCGAGCACCGGCGGCATCCCCGGCAGCAGATGACGAAACTGGGGAGCGACCATCGGGCCGTGACCAACGAGTGCCGTGGTCGTGGGTGGCTTCGGATGTGCTGCCGTCTGGCTGGGTGTCGCGGTGGAGCTACGGGTATTGTCTGCCACGGACGGGTCGGCGCCTTGCGAACAACCTGTGGTCACCATCAGCACCAGGCCGACCACCGCGACCAGCGGGCAACGCCAACGCGACGCGCCGTTCATCGATCACCTCCCGCCGACACCCTGGAGCAACGGACGCCGAAACGCCTAGGAGCATCACCTCGAGGACCGAGCCACGCTCTGGGAGCAACCTAGCCGCTCCACCTGAGAGTCAACCAAGACGCCGTCTCACGGCGGCGCCATCGGATTGCTCAGAGCCAGCGCAGCTGTGGCAAGACCAGCACGGTGCAACGGTGTGACGGCGTGACAAGGTTCGAGCTAAAGCCAAGAGCCCGCGCAGCTGGGGCCGCGAGTCCGGTGACTCCCCGTCTGCGCAAGCTCTAAGAAAGGAACCAGCATGGATTCGTTGCCCAGCCTGACGCGGGTGGAAGCCGAACAACGCGCCGGCCTGATAACGGTCGACCGTTATGACATCGACGTGGACGTGACCGGGATGGTTGACGGCGAAGAGTTTCGGGCGGTCTCGACCGTACGGTTCACGTGTCGTGCGCCCGGCGCATCGACGTTCGCCGACGCCGCAGTCGAAGTGGTCTCCGCCACTCTCAACGGCGTCGACATCGACCGCGACCGCATCGGTCAGGCCCGAATCCAACTGAGCGACCTGGCCGCGCAGAACGTCCTCGTCGTCGAGTCGGTGCAGCGTTCGACCGCGCACGGTGAGTGGGTGCACCGCTCTGTTGACCCGTCGGATGAGGAGGTCTACGTCTGGACGTCCTTCGAGCCCGACGACGCTCGAAGGGCCTGGGCCTGCTTCGACCAGCCCGACCTCAAGGCGCCGCATGCCATCACCGTGACAGCACCGAGCCGGTGGCGGGTGGTCAGCAACAGCGGGGATCCAGCGGTCGAAGAGATCGGTGCGGCGAGGCGGTGGACATTCCCCGCCACGCCGCCGTTGTCGACGTACCTGCCGGTGGTCAACGCCGGACCATTCCACGAGGTGCGGGCACAGCGGGCCGGTTTCGACCTTGGCTTGTTCGCGCGTCGGTCGTTGGCGGACTTCCTGGATCGAGACGCCGAAGAGCTGTTCGAGGTCACCGCGCAGGGCCTGGCGTTCTTCGGTGACCGTTTCAGCCTGGCGTTCCCGCAACACAAGTACGACCAAGTGTTCTTGCCCGACATGGGTGGGGCGATGGAGAACTTCGGATGCGTGACATGGTCCGACTCGTTCGTCTACCGCAGCGATCCGACGTACGTCGAGCGGGAGCAGCGAGCGCTCGTGTTGTTGCACGAGATGGCGCACATGTGGTTCGGCGACATGGTCACGATGACGTGGTGGGAGGATTTGTGGCTCAACGAGGCGTTCGCCGAGTGGGCCTGTCACTGGGCGGCCGAGGCCGCAACGGAGTTTAGCGACGCCTGGTCGGGCTTCCTTGCTGGGGAGAAGCTGTGGGGGTACGCCGCGGACATGGCGCCCACGACCCACCCGATCCGACAACCCGTCGACGACGTCGCGGCCGCGGCTGCCAGCTTCGACGGAATCACCTATCCCAAGGGCGCCAGTGTGCTCAAGCAGCTGTTCGCCTACGTAGGAGAGGAGAGCTTTGTCGCCGGCCTGTGCGGGTATTTCACCAAGCATGCGTGGGGCAACACGATGCTCGAGGACCTGATGGCCGAGCTCGCACAGGCCAGCGGCCGAGACCTCGCCGCTTGGACCCACGGATGGTTGGACACCGCTGGCACCGACAAGCTGGCGCTCGAGACCGGCGAGCAAGGCAGCATGCTACGCGTCAGCGGGCCCAACGGGAGCTCGCCACGATCGCACCGGCTCGACATTGGCGTCTACGACCGACAGGGCGATGAGCTCGTACGCCGCAGGCTCGTCTCACTCGAGACGACCGGCGACGAAACCCCGGTGCCCGACGTGGCAACTGCCGACCTGCTGCTGGTCAACGACGAGGACCTAACATTCGCGTCCGCGCGACCCGACCCGGCGTCGCTGCCGGTGCTGCTCGGTTCGGCGGCCGAGCTGCCAACTGCGGTTGCCCGGGCGGTCGCCGTGACAACCGCCTGGGACATGCTGGTCAACGGCGAGTTGCCCACCGCGGACTTCGTGCGCTGCGTCAACGGTGTCCTGCCGACCGAAACCGTCGACAGCGTGGTCGAGCCGTATCTGTCTTTGGCCGTCGAGGCGGCCGACGAGTGGTCGCCGGACAGCGCCCGTGACGATCTGCTGTCGCAGGTGGCCGACACCTGCCTGACGCTGGCGGACGATCCCGCACGCCGACAAGTCGCGCTGCGCGCGTTGGCCCGCACGGCGGTCACTGACCGGCAGCTCGACGCGCTACGCGCCCAGGCCGGTGACCACGTGGACATGCGCTGGCGGACGCTCATCCGGCTGGCCGAACTCGGTAACGTCGACGAGGCGGACATCGATGCGCTGAAGAATGACGACCCGGACCCGGACTCCTGGGTGCGTGCGTTAGCGGTCGACTCGGCGCGGCCGGATCAGCAGAGCAAGGAGACGACATGGCGAGCGATTGTGGAAGAGCACAAGGTGCCGATCGGCTCACTCGGCGAGGTCCACCGGGCGTTCTGGCGGCGGTCACAGGGGTCGCTACTGGCACCGTACGCCGACAAGTATCTCGCCGTGTTGCCGGAGCTGCACAAGGCGGGGATGATCCCGGCGCTTTCCGTGTCGAGCGCGATGTACCCACGGGCCGGAGTTGACGCGACGTTTGCGGATCGCGCCGTCGCTGCGGCGAAAGCCGACGGGGTGAGCCCAATGGTCACGCGGACCGTCATCGAGAGCACCGATCGGCTGTGCCGCATGCTCAGGGCTCGCGCAACCTGACCGGCTCCCACGATGCCGTGCGGTGGTTTAGGTCTAGTTGACCCGACTTCAGGGTGAGGAGGCCGCTTTTGCAGCCGTCTCGAAACCACAATGGCCGGGCGACGATCGCTGCTGCCGGAGCGAATCAGCCCTTGTTCTTGGCGGCGTCTTGGATGACCTTGGTGAATTGAGAGGTGTTGAAGGCAGTGGGCAGCGCCACGGTATTGCCGTTGACCAAGATTGTCGGGGTGCCAAGCCCCTTGCTCATGGCCGGCGCGGCCTGGGCCGCGTTCGTTGCATTCACCGTCCAGGCCTTGAACGTCTGGTTGGTGATGCATGAGGCGACCTGTGGACTCGTCGCGCCCGCCTGCTTCGCGAAGGCGATCAGCTGGCTGTCGGGCAGCCCGCTGCCATTCTCGGCCGGCTGGTTGGCGTAAAGGAGATCGTGAAACTTCTTGAACGTGTCGGTGTTGGCGCTGTTCATCACGCACGCAGCCGCGTTGAGTGCGCGGGTGGAGTAGTTCGTCGACGACATCCTGTCGAGAAACGCGATCGGCCGATACTCGAGGCTGATGGTGCCGTTGTCGATGAGCTTTGTCAGTGTCGAGCCTTCGGCCTTCTCGAACTCGTTGCAGATCGGACACTGAAAGTCCTCGTACGCGACGACGTGAACGGGTGCGGTCGATCGGCCCACCACGAAGCCAAAGTTGCTGTTGGCACCATTCACGACGGATGCCGCAACGTGCTTGGTGGAGCGGTTGTTCTGGATCAACAGAGCGGCCGCCACAACCACCACTATCACTGCAACGACAACCCCTGCGATGACCGCTGCGCGTTTGCGCCGTTCCGCAGCCTGCTGCGCACGACGCAACTCCGCGACCCGGGCCGCCGCGGCGCTGCGCCGCTCCTCGTCACGCCGCTTGTTGGTCTTAGCCATGGGCGTCCACGCCTCGATTCTCGGAGATGACAGACGGCAGGAACACGTGATCAAGGGACGCCTTGCCCCTCGGCCAAACCGCTACGGCGACGGACAAGATTAGAAGGCCTACGTCGCGGGCTATCTCCCAGGGGTATGTCCCGGTGGCGTTCGCGTTCGCGCCCCCGCCGCCAAAGCAACCACATTCGATCTCAATTCCCCTCGCCCAGACCGATGAGATCCCGATGACGAAGGCAACCAGGAGCAGACCGGACAGGATCGAGACGAGCCGCAGCCCGAGACCGACGATGAGGAGGACCCCCACCACGATCTCGAACGCGGGCAGCGCGTAGCCGACCGCAGGCACGACCGATTCCGGCAGGATCTGGTAAGCCCGTACCGCACGCACGCTCTCATCGGGGCTTCCGAGCTTGAGCAGTCCGGCGGCGATCCATACTCCCCCGACCACCAGCCGCGCCAGCAGCTGGATCCAGAACCACTGAGCACGCAGGACGGCGATCACACGCAACCTCTCGGGGGACGGCGGGCGTACTGATCGTAGCCAACGACGTGAACAGCCCACGAGTTCCCGGTGCCGGCTTCGCCGGGTGGCTCCTGTCGCGGAGACAACTGGCCCCCACCGTCATCCTTCATTCCATGGTGGTCTGGTGACGTTGTCAGCTGCGGGCCGGCCCCGAGACGCCGTAGGGTGTCGAGCGTGAGCGACACGTTGGTGTGGATCGACTGCGAGATGACTGGGCTTGACCTCAGGGCGGATGCGTTGATCGAAGTCGCCGCCCTGGTCACCAATTTCGAGCTCGAGGTGCTTGGCGAGGGTGTTGACATCGTGATCAAACCCTCTCCTGGCGCCGTCGAGCAGATGAGCGACGTCGTACGCGAGATGCACACCAAGTCCGGACTGCTCGACAAGCTCGATGAAGGCGTCGACCTGCACTCGGCCGAGCAATCCGTGTTGGCCTACATCCGCGAGTTCGTGCCAGAAGCGGGCAAAGCGCCGCTCGCGGGCAACTCGGTGGGCACCGACCGGCTGTTCTTGACCCGCGACATGCCGCAGCTCGAGACCTACCTGCACTATCGGATCGTCGACGTGTCGTCGATCAAGGAGCTCACCCGCCGCTGGTATCCGCGCGCTTATTTCGCGGCTCCCGCGAAGGCGGGCCACCACCGCGCTTTGGCCGACATCCGCGAAAGCATCGAAGAGCTGCGCTACTACCGAGCCGGCGTCTTCGTGCCCCAGCCGGGGCCCGACTCCGAGACCGCCCGCGCCCTGGCGGTAGAGTACGGCGGATCGCTCACCTCCCCGGTCCAGCCCCAGGCATGACGAGGACGCGGGAGCCGTTAGACTTTGCAGCCCATGCACGGGCTTGGGCTCGTGCGAATGCGCCACGGTGGGTGTAGCTCAGCTGGTAGAGCTCCTGGTTGTGGTCCAGGTGGTCGCGGGTTCAAGTCCCGTCACTCACCCCAGGTCAGGGCCTAGATTGGCCTCGGTTTGCACAGCGTTGTGCACATCGAGGTCAATCCAGACCCATAGTGCACGAGTCTGTGTCGACGTAGCGGGAGGCGATGGATGACGCGCGCGTACGACGTGACGATCGTCGGCGGGGGTCACAACGGGCTCGTCGCGGCAGGTTATCTCGCCCGGGCCGGACTGCGCACCCTGCTTCTGGAACGACTTCCCCACACCGGCGGCGCCGCCGTCAGTGTCCAGTCGTTCGCCGGCGTCGAGGCGCGGTTGTCGCGATACTCCTACCTGGTCAGCCTGCTTCCCGCCTCAATCATCAACGAGCTCGCGCTCGATCTCGAGCTGCGGAGTCGCCCCGTCGCGTCGTACACACCCACACGTCGGGACGGCCGCTCGACAGGACTGCTGGTGGAGCGGCGCCAAAGCACCGCCACCGCTGACTCCTTCCGCAGGTTGACCGGCGGCGGCACCGAGTTCCGTGCTTGGTGTGAGTTCTATGCCGAGGTCGAGACGGTCGCCAAGACCCTCGCTCCCACGCTGACCGAGCCGCTCAGCCCGGCGGGAGACGTGGCGGCGCGGCTCGTGCCGGCAACCTGGCGCTGGCTGGTGGACACCCCCATCGGAGCCGAGCTCGACGAGCGATTCAGCGATGACACGGTCAAGGGTGTGGTCGGCACCGACGCGCTGATCGGCACATTCGCGTCGTTGTACGACGACAGCCTGGTGCAGAACCGCTGCTTCCTGTATCACCTGATCGGCAACGGCACCGGCGAATGGCGGGTTCCGGTTGGCGGCATGGGTGTCGTGACCGACGCCCTGTTGAAAGCGGCCCGATCGGCTGGCGCCGACATCCTTACCAACGCTGTCGTGACGCGCGTCGAGACCGACGGGCGCGAGGCCACGACGACGTACCAGCGCCACGGTGACGAGCAGGTGGTGGCCTCTCGGTTGGTGCTGTCCGGCGTTGCCCCGGCCGTGCTCGACGGCCTGCTCGATCGCGCGGCCAGCGCGGCGAGGCCGGAGGGGTCGCAGCTGAAGGTCAACCTGATCTTGAAGCGGCTTCCCGGTTGGAAGGCCGGCATCGACCCGGCTACGGCCTTCGCCGGCACCCTGCACGTGGCCGAGGATTTCAGCGAGCTGGAGTCGGCGTACGACGCTGCGACAGCCGGGCAGTTGCCGCAGCCGCAGCCCGGTGAGTTTTACTGTCACTCGCTCACCGACCGCTCGATCTTGAGCCGTGACCTTGCCGGCAAGGGGTTCCATACGCTGACCTACTTCGGCGTACACACCCCGGCTCGGCTTTTCGAAGCGGGCGGCCGATCAGCCGTCGACACCGTGGTCGAGCGGGCACTGGACGCTCTGGACCTCCACCTGGCCGAGCCGATCCGTGACTGTCTGGCCGTCGATGTTGACGGGCAGCCGTGTCTGGAGGCCAAGTCTCCCGCCGACATCGAGCAGGCGCTGAACATGCCCGGTGGCCACATCTTCCACGGCGATCTGCAGTGGCCATGGTTGCCGATGGAAGTGGACCCGGTGACTCCCGCCGAGCGATGGGGCGTGGGCACGGGCGTCGATAACGTGATGGTGTGCGGAAGCGGGGCCCGGCGTGGAGGCGCGGTCAGCGGTCTCGGCGGTCACAACGCCGCGATGGCCGCCCTGGAGCTACTGCGGCCATGACACTCCTCGAAGCCGCGAAGGACGTGGTCCCGAAGAGCAAGTGGCGTCATCCGCTGGCATAACCCGGGTGAGTGCGTACGCTTTAGTGCTGGTCACGGACGGGTATCCCCCGTTCAGCCTCGCGTCCCGCGACATCGGCCGGGCAGTTGAGTGGTTCAGGGGTGGCGCGCAATCGCCAGGCGGCGAGTGCGGTCAAGAGTAGGGCTGGCACGCACATCACTGCGAGGCCGGTCCATGGCGCCAAGGGGTTGGCGACGCCGTAGGTGCTGCCGTCAATCATCATCGCGCCAGCCGTAGAGGGCAGGTACTGGACGAAGTGCGTGGTCCAGGCTACGGGGAGGAGGTTGAGCGTGGGTGGTACGACGAAGAAGGGGCCACGGTCTCACGCAGCGTGGCCCGGACGGCGCGGAGCGCCGGCGGGGTGAGGACGAGCGCCCGTCCAAGCAAGGGTCAAGACGCCGAACATGACGGCTTCCTGACCTGGGGGTTTGTGCGCCATCAGGGACTCGAACCCCGAACCCGCTGATTAAGAGTCAGCTGCTCTGCCAATTGAGCTAATGGCGCCGAAGCCTTGGCAGCATATCAGCGGCGGGGAATCGACCGAAATCTCATGCCCGGTGGGCGCCCTGTCGTCGCCCCGACGAGGCGGCTAGGACCGATCTTTGCCTTGCCTAGCCGCTCGGGCTGCTGTGCCAGGTTCTGCGTGGCCGCGGCGCGAGCACCCTGGCCACCGACAAGCCGCAGCCTGCCCCACCGCCACGAAATGGCCACCCACCGTGGCCTGCGTCTGAAGATGCTGCCCGTCGACTCCCACGGCGCCACGCTCAGCGAGCTCGGCAATGCCGACGCAGCGCTGTTGACACCAGCGCACCAGTTCCCCCATGGCCCTTGCCCCTGGGCGACGGACCCAAGCAATCCAGTAGGTCACCCAAACCGATGGGCTCATCATCGAAGACGATTACGACGGGGAGTTCCGCTACGACCGGCAGCCGATCGGAGCTATGCAAGGCCCTCGCAACCGAACACGGTGTCTAGGCTGGGACCGCCAGTCGGAGCCTCGGATGCGGCCTACAGCTGAGCTGGCTAACCCTCCCCAGCCATCTCGTGGACGACGCCGCCGCGGAGAAGTCTGGCTCATGGCACTGACACTGATCCTCGGACTCGAACGCCTACCGACCGGATAGGGATTCTTGAGCTTGCGCGACTGCCGGCTGCCCGCGCCAGGGCTTCGAGGTGGTCAGCGCCGGTTCACCGCCATCATCGATCGCGGCGAACCGGCTCATCGCAGCCTCCGGCAGGCAGAGGTTCCCCCATCGGCTCGGCGAACCAGTCGATAGCGTGCACCGAAGCATCGACGACGCCTGGCAGTCCCTGGCATAGTTCGGCAAGGCACTCTCGGTGAGCGTGCGGCGGGGACGCTGAGCGCCGCGTTACCGTGGGATGCATGGCAGCGGTCTCCGACCAGCCCGTGCTCGAGATCGAGACCGTCGAGGAGTGGGAGGCCTGGCTGGCCGCCAATCCCGGTCGCGACGGTGTACGGCTTAGGTTGCGTAAGAAGGCGTCGCAGTGCCCGGGGATCACCTACCCGCAGGCCTTGGAGAGCGCACTTTGTTTCGGCTGGATCGACGGGCAGGCCGGGGCTCTCGATGAGGACTACCACTTGCAGCTTTTCACGCCACGGCGGCCCAGGAGCGTGTGGTCACAGCGCAACCGTGACCATGTCACACGGCTGATCGCCCCCGGTCGAATGCGCGCTGCTGGTCTCGCCGAAGTCGAGCGGGCCAAGGCGGATGGTCGCTGGGATGCCGCATACCGTCAAAAGGACGCGCCAATACCCAACGACCTCCAAGCGGCCCTCATTGCCAGCCCGAAAGCCAACGCGCTCTTCGCCGAACTAACCGCCCAGAATCGTTTCGCGATCCTGTTTCGCATCAACAGCGTCAAGCGCGCCGAAACCCGCGCCGGGAAGATCGAGACGTTCATCGCGATGCTCGAACGCGGACAGACCCCCTACCCGCAGAAGCGAAAGTCCTGACGCGCTGGACCCCAACGTCTTCTTGTCGGAGCTCCCTGGAATCGATGGACAACCTGCCGGTCTCGGGGCAACCGGCCGTAAGACCTCGAGGACCTGACCGCGCGTCCTCGTGACCGCGGGCTCGTCGGGACGGCGGGCCAGTCAGCGTGCGTGTCAGATCGGGCTGCTTGACTGTGAAAATGACACCTGACCTTAAGGGTTTGCGGACGGTCATCTACCCGGCGCCGGATCTGGACGCCGCCAAGGCATGTTGGACGGCGACCTTGGGCGCAGCGCCGTACTTCGACCAACCGTTCTACGTCGGGTTTTCCGTCGCCGGCTGCGAGCTCGGGCTGATGCCCGACGCCGACCCTATCGACGGTGCGCTGACTTATTGGGCTGTCGACGACGTCGCCGGGTCGGTGCGAGAGGCACTGGCCGGCGCAGCAACAGAGCACACCCCGGTCAGCGAGGTCGGGGACGGCATCGTCACGGCAACCGTGCGTACGCCGCAGGGCGTGGTGCTCGGTTTGATATTCAATCCGCACTTCCAGCTGCCATAATTTGACGCGGCAGCGGTGAGCGTGACGGGCCGGTGCTGACGTGTGCCGCTCAGAACCGGACGCTGGAGCAATCGGCGAGGCCGTACGCCGCTCCCGAGGCCACCGCGGTGACCGCCAGCACCGATGGCCACGGCCCGATCTTTTTGGCTAGCGGATGGGAGGCGCCGAACGCCGCGGCGTACACGCCCAACAGCAGACCGGTGACACCAGGCCCGGATGAGCGCAGCCACGTGCGTGCGCAAACACCCCCAACGGTGGCGAGCACCACACCCCCGAGCTCGCGGTGACCGGTGTAGCGGGCGGCGGCGAAGCCACCCACGAGGCCAGTCGCGACCAGGGAGGCAGTGGGCAAAGGGGCCATGACTAGCACGCTACCCGCGTGCTGGGCAGCGCACTCGTTAGGGCGATACATCTCGTCGCCCCGGAGACCGCCCCTCCCTGGTCTGCCCAGCGTCGACCGCTCCCACACGTGTCCAGGACGAACCGCGTGACGAAATGCTTGAAAGCGCGGTTTTGCGAGACAAATGCTCGGACCTAGGCCGAAGATCCGCTGGCCCACTACAGTGATGGCCGTCACTGTTCGTATCGGGCGGCCCGAGCAATACCAAAGCGACGACCAACACCGCTGAAGCCAGGCGCCCCGCGGCGGTCTACCGATGGTCATTCTCCACCGTCGCGCGACCCCCTATAGTGAGGCGCGTGACCGTGACCCGTGGTGTGCGAAATCAGCGAGCCCCAGAAGGCGGCGCTGCAGCACCCGCCGTACACCTTGACAGCGTGCAGAAGCGTTTCGGGTCGGTGCACGCGGTGCGGGGCATCGACTTGACGGTCGCCTCGGGTGAGATCGTCGCTTTCCTCGGCCCCAATGGGGCCGGTAAGACCTCGACCATCGACATGATCCTGGGTCTGTCGCGGCCCACTGCCGGCTCGGTTTCGGTGTACGGGATGTCGCCGCACGCGGCGATCTCTCGCGGGCTTGTTTCAGCGGTGATGCAGACCGGAGGGCTGTTGAGCGATTACACCGTCACCGAGACCGCACGCTACACGGCCAGCCTGTTCACGCATACCCGACCGGTGACTGAGGTGCTTGAGCGGGCCGGAATCACGGGCATCGCCGATCGCAAGGTCGGCAAGTGCTCCGGCGGGGAGCAGCAGCGGCTGCGGTTCGCGATGGCGCTGCTGTCCGACCCGGAGCTGCTGATCCTCGACGAACCCACCACCGGGATGGACGTGGAAGGCCGCCGAAGCTTCTGGACCGCCATCCGTGAGGACGCAGCACAAGGCCGCACCGTTTTGTTCGCAACCCACTACCTTGAGGAGGCAGACTCGTACGCCGACCGGATCATCTTGGTGCGAAAAGGCGAGATCGTCGCCGACGGCACCGCGTCGGAGATCAAGGCCTTGGCAGCCGGGCGGACCGTGCGCGCATCGCTGCCCGCAGCTGACGAGGCGATGTTGACCGACATCCCCGGTGTCGACACGGTCGAGGTGCACGGCGACATCGTGCTGCTGCACGCCAGTGACTCCGACGCTGTGGCTCGACATCTGCTCACCGCGACCAGCGCACGCGACTTGGAAATCACCGCCCGTGGACTGGAAGAGGCGTTCATCGCGCTCACCGCCGACGACCTAGACCAGGGTGACAATGCCACCACGACGGAGGCGGCCCAATGAGCACGGTTTCTCGACCCCTGCCTGATCTGGAATCTCGACGCGCTCCCGGGTTGGGCGGTTTCAACTTGACAGTCCTCGGGCTGGAGGTGCGCCGCCTGCTACGCAATCGGCGCACGATGATCTTCTCGATCGCGCTGCCCGTGGTCTTCTTCTTGATTTTCGGCTTGAACGGGCAGTACGCGAACAAGCCCGACGGGCACGGAAATGTCTCGGCCTTCATCATGATCAGCATGGCGCTCTACGGGGCGATCCTGGCCACCACGAGCGGCGGGGCGATGGTCTCCATCGAGCGTGCGGCCGGATGGAGCCGTCAGCTGCGGCTGACACCGCTCTCCCCGGTCGCCTATGTGATCACCAAAATGCTCACCGCGCTCGTCCTCGGATTGGGCTCCGTGCTCGCCGTGTACGTCGTCGGAATCATCGTCGGCAAACCCTCCATGCCCGGCTATCTATGGATCGTCACCGGCCTGTGTGTCTGGATCGGGTCCTTGCTGTTCGCCGCGTTCGGTCTGTTCATGGGCTACCTGTTGCCGACTGAAAACGTGATGCAGATCCTGTCTTTCGCGCTGGTGCTCTTCGCGTTCGGCGGCGGACTGTTCATCCCGCTCGGCCAGATGAGCGACGCCTTCCAGACCATCGCGAGGTTCACTCCGCTCTACGGTCTCAACCAGCTCGTGCACGCCCCGCTGATTGGCGTCACCCCGGGCGTGGTAGCGGTGGTCAATGTTCTTGTGTGGTTGGCGATCTTCACCGCCGGCGCAATCTGGCGCTTCCGCCGCGACACCGCCCGCGTCTGACCTGGGCTGAGCCGCCACTCGTAACCCAGTTTTGTCCGGCGGACCGCGCGCGGCCTCATTGCTTGCGTCTGCGTGGGCGGGTTACTCGCGCCCGGATGGCCTCCGCAGGTGCGGGCGGCTCCTCCGGTTCACTCCAGTGGCGCGGCCAACTCCAGGTGCACGCCGTCGGGATCGCAGAACGAGAGGATGGCAATGCCGGCATCGGCCAGATCAGTGACCTCACCGTGAGGTACGCCTCGCGCCTCGAGGCTGTCCTGTGCGGCGACCAAGTCGGCACGCGACGCGACCAGAAAACTGACGTGGTCCAGGCCCGTGTGCTCAGAGTCGAACCGTTGACCAGTCGGTGCGACGGGGCGCAACCCGAACAATGCGCCTGACGGTGTTTGATAGACCGTGCCGCCATAAAAGTCCTCCCGCGACTCGGCGATGCCGGGCTCGCTCACCCGGTCAGAGTTGTCGATCGCGACGGGCCAGCCGAAGACTTCGTCGTAGAACGCCTTCGAGGCGGCAATGTCGGTGACCGTGAGGCGAACGTGGGCATAGCCGGAGCTGGAGACAACAGACATACCGGTGATCATATGCGGACGGCCGCGCCAGAGTGCGGCGCTTGGCCGCTCCAGCGACGATTCGGCGGGTGGTATGGGTAATCGCGGTTGATCGTCGTACAGGGCACGAGGAGCGCCAACTTGCCGCACAGCGTCATTGGGTTGAGTCACAGCGGCGAGCCATCCCGCTGGGTCATTCCGTTGCGTCAAAGCAGTGAAGAGCTTGGCGAGCAGCTTGTGGAGGTGAACGCGATCGGAGCTGCTGAGGTCCTAAGCATGTTGTGTTCGACCTCGTCGGCGGTGTTGCGAAGCTCCTTGAGCGTGGCCCGGCCGGTTGCGGTGAGGCTGACAGAGTGTCGTCTGCGGTCGACGGGATCGGGTGTGCGTTCGATCAGCCGCCGAGCTTCGAGGGAATCGAGCAAGGGTACGGCGTTGCGTGGGTCGACGCCCACGAGTCGGCTTAGCTGTTGCTGAGATGTCGCGCCGACGCTGTCGAGCGTCAACAGCACCGCATAGTGGTGCGGCGTCAGATCGTGCTGGACGAGCATGCTGGCTCGGCGATGCGCGGACACGACGATCACCGCGAACACGCTGCACCCCGGATGGCCGCTCAAGACCAATCTGGGCCGTGAGCAGCACGGCAAGGGTGCGGCGTTCGACCGAATCACCAGGCTCTTCGCGGCATCGGCGGCCAACGGCGCGAGAACGTCGCTGTTCCTGGCCAGCTCACCGGCCGTGGCCAAGTCGACCGGCGGCTACTTCGCCAAATGCACGCCCGCGAAATCATCCCCACTCTCCCATGACGAAGCGGCCGCTCAACAACTGTGGCACATCAGTAGCCAGTTGTGTCGGCTCTGAGGTGTCTCCGGAAACCACGACGCGAATCGGCCCGGTTTCGAACGGCTGGATGAGCTCGCACTCGGCCGCCGCGCTCCCGACCAGGCTGTGTCATCAAAAGGCGGTGTCAGCCGCCATCGAGACGTCGGCGCAACACAGGTACGCCGTCCCCGGTGAGGTCGGCCAGCGCGACGGTTCGGCCGGACATTGCCATCGCGAGCGCCTCGCTGGGCCCGGTGATGACTGGTCCGGCGCCGCGGGCCCAGTCTTGATCGTTCGCGCGCAGCGCCAGCCCGTTTAGCCGCCCCTTGCGGACGAAGCCGCGTCGCGCGGCGGCGGAGACGAGGAACCCGAGGGTCAGGCGCCAGTCGTCAAGTGGCGGGCTAGTGTCGAGACCGAGTGGGCGTGCGGCGTCACGTAGGTGGACGCAAGCGTCCGTCAGAGGCCCCAATGCGCCGATGCCCGGCGGCGCTACCCGCGAGCCGGCCTTGTCCCGCAACGCCGCCACGATCTGCTCGACGGGCCTTCGGGCCAGCTCTCGACTGACCTTGTCCGCCGCTCGGTCGAGTGACCCTCGCGCGCGTAGCAGCCTGAGCAGGAAGATGGGGAAACTGATCTCCAGTGCCATGATCAGGTGACCGGCGAGGTCTCGGACAGTCCACCCGCTACACAGGCTTGGTGTCCGCCATTGCTCGTCCGTCAACCCCGCGAACATGTCCGCCGCGCGCAACCGATTCGCCGTTGCGCGATCGAAGATATCGTCTGTGTCCACGCTCTCGACCGTACCCAAGGACCGTTGCACGGCGAGAACTAGAGGGCTAGGTCCCGTAGGTCACGGGACCAACAGGCGGCTAGGCCTGCAGCGGCAAGACGTAGCTACGACGTTGACCAGGCCGTGCGCGGCTCGGCCCAACCGGTCGTCCGTGGTGAGCAGATCGGCACCGAGCGTCTCGGCGAGGGCGACGTAGCACGCTTCGTACGCCGAGCAGCGGTCCCGTAGCTCCCAGGCTCGACGACGCAGCACCAGGTGGCGATGGCGGACTAGGGCGAGCTCGCCCATCTTGGGTGGGTTACTCGAAATCGTTGTCCGCCTGCCGCCTCGTCCGGGTCTGAGGATTGCTCGAAATCGTTGCCTGGCAGCTTGCGTCGGCAGCCGAAGACCGACAGGATTTTGCCTGACGGGTTGAGCCGGCAGCCATGCTTGTTGTGTTTTTGTTGCCTGCCCAAACAGGTTTTGCGTTCACCGCCAGCCGACATGACCAGATGACCAGCACCGACACGCCAAGTGCGGGACACACGAGTTCAGAGCCATGGCACTACGCGGACACGTCCGGCGTGTGCGATACCACGCACCTGACCGCCGCCAACCCGCGTATCCTGACCCAAGTCGCAACCCCGCGCTGCGTCTGGTAGCGGGCAGCCGAATCCGTGATTGGAGCATGCGTGAAGCCTGACCTGCGTAGGGCATTGATCGTCGCGCTAGCCACCGCAACCCCCCTCCTGGTCGTGAATGCGGTTGGCTCAGCCGACGCCGCAAGCTCGCGCCCACCGCTGACCCGGGTCAGCAATGATCCGTACACCAATGCCGGCGCACAGCATCACACAGAGGCCGAGCCAGACACCTACGCGCACGGGAACACGATCGTGTCGGCGTTCCAAGTGGGCCGTTACAGCAGCGGCGGCTCCGACAACACCGGCTGGGCGACGAGCACCAACGGCGGTGCCAGCTGGCGACGCGGCTTCCTGCCCGGGATCACCACGATCACCGGGGGCAGATGGGCTAGGGTGAGCGATCCGACCGTCGCGTACGACGCCAAGCACGGCACCTGGCTCGTGTCCGGCCTGGTCATCGACTCCGCTGTCAACGGTCGGGGTGTGTCGGTCAACCGGTCCACCGACGGCATCCACTGGACTGGCCCGGTGATTGCCGCAGGCAACAACTCCAAGAGCTACGACAAGGAGTGGATCGCCTGCGACAACACCGCGACCAGCCCCTATTACGGTCACTGCTACGTCGAGGTTGACGTGACGAGCAGCGGCAACCAGATCGTCATGGTCACCTCCACCGACGGCGGCCAAACCTGGTCGAGCGAGAGGAGCCCTGCCGACACGCCGAGTGGGCTCGGCGGCCAGCCGCTGGTGCAGCCCAACGGCACGGTCGTAGTGCCCTATTCCGCCAACGAAAGCGCGATCCGCTCCTTCACCTCGACCAATGGGGGCTCGTCCTGGAACGCGTCGGTGCCGGTGTCGACCAGCCAAGACCACCCAGTGGTCGGGATGCGGGCTGAGCCGCTGCCCAGTGCGGAGGTCGACGCCGCGGGCAAGGTGTACGTCGTCTGGGAAGACTGCCGTTTCCGGTCGGGCTGCTCGTCCAACGACATCGTGATGTCCACGTCGACCAACGGAACAACCTGGTCGACGGTGACCCGAATCCCCATTGACGCCACCACCAGCGGTGCCGACCACTTCACACCAGGGATCGGCGTCGACCCCACCACATCAGGAAACACCGCGAAGCTTGGGCTCTACTACTACTTCTACCCAACCGCCGCCTGCTCCAGCAGCACCTGCCAGCTCAAGGTCGGTTACATCTCAAGCACCAGCGGTGGCCAGACATGGAGTGCGCCGCAGACCATCACCGGCCCGATGAAGCTCGGGTGGCTGGCCCAGGCCGGCGGAGCCATGGTTGGCGATTACATTTCCTGCTCGGTGCTTGGTGGCACCGCCGTCTCGGTGTTCGCGATCGGCCACCCGCCGTCGAGCAGCGTTTTGCGCCAGCCGATTGACTCGCCCGGTCCGCTGCCGGTCACCGGGGGAACCCGCCCTGCCGTGAGCACCGACGTGCTCAGTCCAGGGCCGGGAGTGGCTCGACAACTGCTGCCCGCTCCCCTGCTGTAACGAGGGTTACCCTTCTAGACCACCTTCGAACCCTGCCGAGGAGGCACTCAGATGCGCGACACGCCCGTGGTCGTGAGCCTGCCGATCGTCGATAGACGGACATCGTTCGCCTTCTACCGGGACGGGCTGGGCTTCGACTCGGTCGGCGAAGCAGCAGAGGCGAAGGAGACTCAACCACCATGCCGCGGGCCCGCAAGTGCTGGACCATCACCCCGAGCGGCGGTTCCAAAGTCAGCATGTGCGAAGTTATGGCCGCTGAACGCGCTGCACTAGGCTGGCCGCTGGACGAGGACAGAGTGGCGCGGCTGGTGGCTGAGCAGTTCCCGGACGCCAACGCAGCCAAGGTGCGCCGGCTCGGTGCAGGCTGGGACCACGAACTCTTCCTGGTTGATGACGAGTGGGTCTTCCGCTTCCCGAAGCGTCCGGCTCGGATCCCGTGGCTGATCCGGGAGATCGCGATCATGCACCACGTCGGGCCGACCCTCGCAGACCTGGTGCCACGCTTCGACCACCTCGGCCAGCTGGCAGCACGTTTCCGGCGCCTTTCGTGGGGTACCGCTGGCTGCCCGGAGTGGCCGCCGATACGCGGCCATTGACAAATCCCGACCGGCTCGCGGAAGATCTCGCGGACGCGCTGCGCCGGCTCCACAGTCTCGACCCAGCCGGCATACCACCGCAGCCCGAGGGGTGGGAGTCTGAGTCGCGGCAAGACCTGCTCAAAGAGCTGTCCGCGGTCGCAGACCTGATCCGCCCGCTGCTCGACGACGAGCTCCGTGCCACGGCGCAGCCCTACCTGACCGCAGCCTTGCCCAGGCCGCCGTACGACGGACCCAACAGGGTGATCCACAACGACATGTGCGCCGACCACGTGCTGGTCGACCCAGAGAGTGGGCGGCTCACCGGGCTACTGGACTTCACCGACGTCATCGTCGGCGACCCGGTGCTGGACTTCGTCGGGCTGGTCGGCGTCGGGGACTTGCGCTTCGTGAGCGCGGTGATCGACCGCTACGGGTTGTCGCTCGACAAGGGGTACGCCGACCGGCTGAGATGGTTGACCTGTGTGCTCACTTTGCTCTGGCTCGGCGAGGCCGCAACCGACCCCGACGGACCAGCCGACGTCGACAAACATGTGCTCTGGGTGCGTCGAGCGTTCGGCTAGCGTCCCTGGAGCGTGGCGTGCCAGGCGCCTCGCGCTGGCGTGGGTTTCGAGACGCTCGCTGCCGCCGAACCACCGTGAGAAACCCCGGCCCTCAGTGTAAGACAGCCAAACTACCCGAGTTGCCCGACTCCTCGCGTGCTGTGCCGCTTCTCAGTCGGACACGAGGGCCCAAGATGGCTCATGTGTGTGGCTGGTTTGATCGGGTAACAGGTCAGAGTCGTGATGCGATCTGTTCGACCGATCGAGCGCCTCGAGAGGTCCCGCGCAGCGCATCGAGGTTTCGCGGACCTGGAGGAGGGATGGTGCCCGACGGGCATGCCACCGAGTCGGCGCATCGGCCGGCCGATGGCCCATCGCGGTGGGATCGGCTGCTGGGCACCGAGCCCGGTGACGATCGTGCCTCGAACGGAACCTGGTCCGGGGTCGGCCACGCCTACTGGGCCGAGAGCTGCCCGACCCGCGTGCGTGGCACAGCCGTGGGCTGGTTGGGCGCGATGTTTGCCGCAGGACAGATTCTCGGGTCGGGGGTGTGGACCGGGCTAATCGCGGCTCACGGGGCGATCGCGCTGCTGATCGTGGGCTGTGGGTTCGCGGTGCTGCAAGGTCTCAGCACGTTGTTGTTGCCGAACATCCGGCCGGGTAAAGAACTTGAGGAGGTTGCCACATGACGGATTGTGAACGTCTTGAGGAGAGCCTGCGGGACCGAGTCGACGGGGAGGTCAGATTCGACGCCGGGAGCCGGGCGGCGTACTCCACCGACGGTTCGAACTTCCGGCAGGTGCCGATCGGCGTGGTGGTGCCGCGCTCGACCAACGCGGCTGTGGAGGCGGTCGGCGTGTGCCGCGAGCACGACGTGCCGGTGTTGTCTCGCGGCGGAGGCACCAGCCTGGCCGGGCAGTGCACGAACACCGCCGTCGTCTTGGATTGGTCGAAATACTGCAACATGGTCGAGTCGGTAGACCCCGAGGCACGCAGGTGCGTGATAGCGCCAGGAATCGTGCTCGACGCACTCAACGATCAGCTGTCTCCGCACGGCTTGCGGTTCGGGCCGGAGCCCGCCACACACATGAACTGCACTCTCGGCGGCATGATCGGCAACAACTCCTGCGGCGCGACCGCCCAGCGCACCGGCAAGGTCGTCGACAACATCGCCGCCCTGGAGGTGTTGCTCTACGATGGCACCCGCTTTTGGTGCGGGCCAACGACCGACGACGAATACGCGGAGATCGAACGCCGGGGCGATCCGCGGGCGGCCATCTACCGCGCGTTGCGGCGGCTCCGAGACACGTACGCCGACCGGATCCGCGAGCGCTACCCCGACATCCCGCGCCGGGTCTCCGGCTACAACCTGGACTCGTTGCTGCCCGAACACGACTTCGACATCGCGGGCCTGGTCGTCGGCAGCGAGTCGACGCTGGTCACCGTGCTGCGCGCCGAGTTGAAGCTGGTGCCGGTGCTGACCGAGCGAAGTCTTGTCGTGCTCGGCTATCCCAGCATCGACCGTGCCGCCGACGCGGTGCCGGCCATCCTGCCACACCAGCCGATCGCGCTGGAAGGCGTCGATCACCGGCTGATCCACGACGAGCAGATCAAACACCTCAATCCGCAGGCCTTGCACGAACTTCCCGAAGGCACCGCCTACCTGATGGTGCAGTTCGGCGCCGACACCCGCGAGGAGGTGGACGCCGCAGCGAAGCGGATGCTTGACGCGCTGCATGACACCGAACACGACCCGAACGTCGCGTTCTTCGACGACCCCCGTCGCGAGGACGAGCTGTGGCAAGTGCGTGAAGCCGGCCTCGGTGCGACCGCACACGTGCCGCACCAACCCGACACCTGGGAAGGCTGGGAGGACTCCGCGGTGGCACCGGACCGGCTCGGCGACTACCTGCGCGATCTGCAGCGTCTGTACAACGAGTTCGGCTACCTCTCCGACACGATGCCGAGCCTTTACGGCCACTTCGGTCAAGGGTGCGTGCACACCCGCATCCCGTTCGACCTGTACACGAGCGAAGGCGTTGCGGCATACCGGCGCTTTATGGAACGCGCAGCGGACCTGGTGGCGTCGTACGGCGGCTCGTTCTCCGGAGAGCACGGCGACGGCCAGTCCCGCGGTGAGCTGCTCGGTCGCATGTTCGGCGACGAACTGGTGCACGCGTTCGAGGAGCTCAAGGCGGTCTTCGACCCCAGCAACCGGATGAATCCCGGCAAGGTGGTGCACCCGGCGCGCCTCGACGAGCACTTGCGGATCGGCGGCGACTGGGCGCCGGCCACGCCGCAGGACCTGTTCTTCCGCTATCCGCATGACGGCGGCTCGTTCGCGCAGGCCGCCAATCGCTGCGTCGGCGTCGGAAAATGCCGGCAGCATGACAACACGCGGGGCGCGGTGATGTGCCCGTCGTACCAGGTGACAATGGAGGAGGAGCACTCCACCCGGGGGCGGGCTCGGCTGCTGTTCGAGATGCTCGACGGGCACGGCGACTCCACGGTTCAAGACGGTTGGCGTTCGGACGCCGTGCGCGACGCGCTCGACCTTTGTCTAGCCTGCAAGGGCTGCAAGACCGACTGCCCCGCCAGCGTCGACATGGCGACCTACAAGGCCGAGTTCCTCGCCCACCACTGGCAGGGCCGGCAATGGAGGCGTCCCCGCTCGGACCTCTCCCTCGGCTGGCTGCCGGTGGCGGCCCGTGCCGTTTCCACCCTGAGGCTGGCGGGCGGCGTCAACGCTCTCACCCACACCCCGCTGCTGAGCCGCCTCGCCACCACCGCCGCGGGGGTCGAGCCTCGAGAGGTCCCGCTGTTTGCCGGTCAGACGCTGCAGCAGTGGTACGCCGCCAGAGGCACGCGCGGGGACGGTCATCGTGGCACGGTGCTGCTCTGGCCCGACACGTTCACCAACTACTTCCACCCCCACGTCGGGCAAGCCGCGGTGCAAGTCCTCGAGTCCGCCGGCTGGGGCGTGGAGATCCCGTCGGAGCCGCTGTGCTGCGGTCTCACCTGGATCTCCACCGGGCAACTGGCCACCGGCAAGCGGGTGCTCTCGCGCACCGTCGCCCGCCTCGCTGGGCACGTCCGTGCCGGCGGTCTCGTGGTGGGGTTGGAGCCGAGCTGCACCGCCGTCTTCCGTGCGGATGCCGCCGAGCTCTTCCCCGACGACCAAGACGTGCTGCGGTTGCGCGACCACACCGTGACCCTGGCCGAGCTGTTGACCCAGCACACTCCCGACTGGCAGCCGCCACCGGTACGCCGACAGGTGCTCGCGCAGGTCCACTGTCACCAGCACGCGGTGCTGCGGTGGGAGGCGGAGTCCAAGCTGCTCGACGCCGCGGGCGCCGACGCCGAGCAGCTCGAGTCGGGCTGCTGTGGTTTGGCCGGCAATTTCGGGTTCCAGCCCGGTCACGGCGACGTCAGCCACGCCTGCGCCGAACGTGTCTTGCTGCCTCGGTTGCGGGAAGCGCCGGCAGACGCGGTAGTGCTTGCCGACGGTTTCAGCTGCCGCACCCAGATCCACGAGCTCGACAGCGGCGGACGCGAGGCGATGCACCTGGCCGAGCTGCTCGCGGCCGCCGGCGAGCTGTCAGCTGAGCGTCCCGAACGCGACGCTGCGCCGCGCCCGAGACCTCCCTCACGGGCAGTGGAGTACGCCGTCTTGGCCGCTGCTGGTGGCGCGGTTGCTGCCGGAGCGGCCGCAGCGGTTCGGGCGGTACGTCGATGACGACCGCACCAGATGGCGATGTCGGTGTCGACCGGCTGCCGCTGCTGTGCGCCGCCGGACCTGCCGGCGTCATCGACGTCACCGATTTGGTCGGGACCGGCTCTGACGGCACCGCCGTACTGCCGGCATCGGCATGAGAGGTCATCGACCCAACACGGAACGGAGCTGACCATGCGTTGGAGACTTATCGACTCGGCCACCCAGACGTACGTCGTCGTGCTCGACGTCGGCGACGAGGCGTTCGGGCAGTTGTCCGACTTTGCGCGCGAACAGGAGTTGACCGCGGCACAGGTCACCGCGATCGGTGCCTTCGAACGTGCCACCGTCGGGTGGTTCTACCGGCAGGCCAAGCAGTATCGACCGATCCAGGTGGACGAGCAGTGCGAGGTGCTCTCACTGCTCGGGGACGTGGCCCTCGGTCCCGACGGCCCCCAGCTGCATCTGCACGCCGTGCTGGGACTACGCGACGGCACAGCCCGGGGGGGCCACCTGCTCGAAGGCCATGTGTGGCCGACGTTGGAAGTCATCATCAGAGAAACACCTGCTGAGCTACGCAAGACCGATCGCCCCGATATTGGCCTCGCGCTCATCGACCTGGAACGCTAACGACGTTGGTCGAGGGGGCCGCGTCCGCTGGTGGTTCAGGATGCGGCATCGCGGCCGAGCCGAATTGACGGTGGTTGAGCGGCAGCCACCGTGGAGGGGTGCTCGCTCGGTCAGCCTGCCTCGCGTGACGGGCCGTCAGCGGACTGGCCCGCTGTCGAGCCCAGGGCGTCGGACGGTGCGTATTCGAGTCGAGCCGGCAGTCGGTGGCGCAGTGCGGCGTACACGACCAAGGAAACAACCGCAACGCCCAGCGCAACAGCGAGATCTCGACTCGTCTGCTGAGACAGCGCGATCACGACTCCGACGACGGCGATCAGCGGCGGCAACGGCCATAACGGCATCCGGAACGGCCGCGGCAATCCCCGGTCACGAACCCTGCACACTAATGCGGACACCGCAACCATCAGATAGATCGTCACGATCACCACGCCGGTGAACGTGACAAGCGTGTTGAGCGAACTGAAGATGCACAACAGGCCGTTGCCGACGAACAATACGAGGAAGCCGTACACCGGGACATGAGTTCGCTCGCCAAGATGGCCGAACAGCCGATTCAATCCGAATGGCCACATCTTGTCGCGGGCGCCGGCGTAGTAGATGCGCGCGTAGGCCAGGTTGCCCGCGAGCCCAGTGTCGAACATGGCGATTACCACACCGGCAAGCAGGATGTTCGCTCCGACCGAGCCCATCACGGTGTGCGCGATATCAGACAGCGGTGAAGTTGCCGCAGCGGTCACGCCGACATTCCGTACGGCGTACGTCGCCGCAATGACCGCTAGCAGCTCGATCACCACCGACAATCCGGCCGCCAGCAAGACGGCTCGGGGCAGCACCCGACGCGCGTTGCGAGCCTCCTCAGCGAAGTACAGCGGCCAGTCGTAGCCGTTGAAGGCGAACAGCGCCGGGACAACGGCGGCGAACAACGCGCCGATGCCCACCGCTGCCAAGGCGCCACCGTGCCCGGTCGGCATGGTCGGGTGTGAGAACGGGTCGGTGTGCAACGCGGGATGGGCGAAGGCGAAGCCGGTGAACGCGAGGATGACGAGCAGCTCTAGGACGAGCATGGCGCCGGCAACCCAGCTCGCCGGGTTGATCCGACCGATCGACAACCCGGTGACCAGCACCATCATGGCGAACGCGATCCAGTTCACCGGAAGGCCGCCGGGCACCAGTGAGGATAGGTACGTCGCGGATGCCACCAGGATGGATGCTGTGATGACCACGCCGAGCATCAAGAACAGGACGCTGACCATGCCGCCGAACACCGGGCCGAGTGCACGCCGCACAATCGTGTAGGCGCCACCCGCGGACGGGAATACCGACCCGACCTCGGCATAACACAGGGCCATCGACAAGGCGATGACTCCGCCGATCACAAACGCCCAGACCACACCGGTGCCCGCCAGCTTCACGCCATCGCCGTACACGAGGAACACCGAGGTGGTCGGCGAGATCGCGGCCACCGCGATCGCCAGCACCTGCATTGGTCCGAGCGCTGAGCCCGCGAGGGTCCGGGACTTATTGTCAGGAACCGACGACTCTGTTGTGTCGACCACGGCTTCTGAGTCTCCCTCCGCTGCCCCAAGATCCGACGCTCAGCCTGCCAGGACATCATGCCAGGCCAGGCTGAGCGCCGCATCCTTCCGGCAGGCACTGCGCCACGATCCGACGCTCAGCCTGCCAGAACCGGCTGAGCGCCTCATCCTTACGCAGCAGCGCTCGGTGGGTCGGTTGACTATTCGCTCCAGCAAGCGACGACGTGAGCAGCGACGGCGTAGGCCACGTCCGTGCGTGACTTGTGGTACGCACCGGCCAGGTCAGGCAGGCGGGTGGCGTCCACCTCCAAGGTCTTGCCATCCTTGAGGAAGACGACGGTCCCGTCGGCGGTTTCGTAGGACGGCAAGCCAAGGGCGCGCAGCCCGCGGATGGGTTTGGCGTTGCCCAGCTGTTGGCGCAGCCCTTCGAAGTACCTTTGCCCGGACGCCAAGATTTGCGAATCCTGCACCGACAGCACCAGCGGCCCGCTCGGCAACGAGTAGGTGCAGGTGTAACGCTCACGGGCCCAGGTCGACTTCGCCCCGGGTGCGCTGGGCAGCCCCAGCACCTGTGCGACAGCCTGCCGGATCTCCTGCCCGCAGATCATCCGGGCGGACGCCGACGGACCGGCAGCATTGGACATGCCGGACATCGTCTCGCCCGGCGACATAGTCATGCCCGGTGACATAGTCATGCCCGGCATCGACCCATCGGACGACGAGGACTTGCTCGGCGCGGACTGGGTGACGGCACCGGTCGCCGCGCAGCCGGTCAGCAGGATCGACAATACGGCGAGTGGCCCCAGCAGTCGGTTGAGACTGCGCATCTCGTCCTCCAATTCGATTCACCGGTGCTGCTTCTAACCTCTATTCGAAGCCCACAGCCTGGCGGTTTGGTGTGGCCATGGTGGTCCGAGCGTGACCGCCGATTATCCGGTTACGCCCACCGAGGCTCTGGGTACGGAACATACCGACGGGTGACCCAGAAAACTCCGACCCCGGCGGCCCGATAACGAGGAGATCGCGATGCCCAAGACGACAAAGGGCCGCAAGGCGAAGCGGAGTGAGTTGCCCAGCACGATCGAGCGCTCCGATGACAAGGCGCAACGCACGTTTGCCAAGGCGCACGACTCGGCAGCCGATGAGTACGGCGAAGGCGAGCGCGCCCATCGCGTGGCCTACTCCGCGCTGAAGCACACTCACGAGAAGGTTGGCGATCACTGGGAGCCGAAGGAGGGGAAGGGCCCATCCGACGCGCAGGCAGCCGGTGGAGTCAACACCAACCGCGAAACCGCCGGCGGCGTCGATGCGAACGCGTCGAAGAAACACCTGCAAGAGGTAGCGCGCAGACTCGACGTACCGGGTCGGTCACGCATGGACAAAGGCGAGCTCGTGGACGCCATCCAAAAGGCCAACGAGAAACAGACACGCAAGGCTCGCAACTGATCTGGTGACCAGCGAGTCGCGGATGTCAAACGTCGTGCCGGCTAAGGCCGGTAGGCGTTGGAGAGTCGAGCGTCAGTCATGCCGGATCCCCGAGCGCTACGACGTGCGCACCGCAGTGACGCCGGTGGTGGTGCCGACAAAGACCAGGGAGCCGTGCAGCGTAGGGGTGGCGAAATGCGGGCACTCGCCGATCGTGATCGACGCCACCGTGACACCGTTGGTCGGATCGATCTGTAGCAGCTGGCCGCCGGAAATCGCCCAGACTGCTCCACCACCCAGCACAGGCGAGGCGCCGTATCCGGCATCGCTGTTGTGCCAAGCGACGTGCAGCGAAGGCCCGGCAACGACCTGGACCGCTCGCATTCCGTCGACGCACGGCACGTAGATCGTCGCAGCGCGCACGGCTGTGCCGCCAAAGGACTTGCAGCCGGATAGGGTCGCCGCTTGACCGCCGATCCCGCCGAGATTCTTCCGGTTGAGTAGGTATCCGTTGCCAGCTTTGCCGTCGGCGTAGACCCACGCCTTTCCGAGCGCCGAGACCAGCGCCGGCCCGGTTGACCCCAAGTCCTGATCGGAGGCGTTTTCGGCTGCCCAATTCGACGGCGCGAACAGTGAGACGACCTGATTACCCTGCAGCTTCAGCACACTGTCGCTGTCGTCGTACGGCGGGGAGGTGGCGGCTCCATTGCCGACGGCGACGTATTGGTGACCTGCACCGTCGACGGCCGGCCCGGACGGCGCCCAGATGCCGGCCTCGCGGGCGCTGGGTGTTCGGTAGACACTCAAGGCTCCGGTGCCGCTAAGCGGCACGCCAACGAGCCAGCCATGGTAGTCGCCGCAGTCTCCCGCCAGTCCGCCGAACGGAACCCAGGCGCGACCATCAGCTATCGCCAGCGCCCCCCGTTCCTGTTGCACGACCGGGTCCATCGCGGCCGGGTCAATGTCGCGAGACCAGCTGACGCTACCGGTAGCGGGGTCCAAGGCGAATAGCCGGTGCCGCACCGGTGACGCGAGCTCGGCGGCGACCAAGAGCTTCCCGCTCGCAGCGTCGTAGACGGGCGTACCCGTAACTCCGAGCGGATCGATATTGCCGCACGGCAATGTGGAAAGGCTTACTGGCGTGCCGAGGTGACGGCGCCACAGCACCTGCCCAGTCGTCGACAAGGCATACACCGAGTCGTTCTCGGTCACCGCCAGAACCTTCCCGCCGACGACAAGCGGCTCACCGTAGACGGCTCCATCGAGCGAGCGCGTCCAGGCGCTCGCCAGCTGGCCGCTCGCCGGGTTCGCCAATGGGTCGAAGCCGTGCCGGCCGGGGTCATGGTGGTACGTCGTCCAGGAATCTCCCGCCTGCGCGGGTGGCACCGGCGGGCTGGTGCGCTCGGAGCTAACGGCCGGGCCGTTGGCACTGCATCCCATGATCGCCAACAGCAATCCGGTCAGCATCAGACTCGCTCTGTATAAACGGTTCTGCATGCCAGCCTCCTGGGGTGGACGCGGTGAGTCGCAACCCCCCAAGCACTGCCAGTCTGCTCCTAGTCACGCGCGTTGTCACTGTTTCGACGTCCGCACCACGCCACTGGCGGGCGGCAAGCTCAGGCGCTCAGCCTGCCAGGACGAGCTCAGCGTCGGGACGAGCTCAGCGTCGGAACTTGCCAGCTTGGCTGGCCTTGACGCGCGGTTGCTACGATTACAGCGGTAGTAGGTGGTTTGGGCGCCCCTCTCGGGCAACCAGGCTTCGGGCACGAGTCCTCCCGCCCACCACGTCATGTCACGCAGCGGCCGCGCCACCTCGCGGAACGCAAAGCCATTTGGAATCGAGGTGCACATGCCAGGTCGGCGTACCTCGGCCAAACACGATCGACGCGAGCGTGGTGCCCTCGAGAATGAGGTGCTCGCCGCGTTGGCCTCGGCCGACGGGGCACTAACCCCCGCCGAGGTCCTCACCCAGCTCAGTGGCGAGCTGGCCTATACGACCGTGATGACGACGTTGGCGCGGCTGCATGGCAAGGGCGTGATCACTCGCGAACGCTGCGGTCGGGCCTATGCCTACGCGATCGCCGACGGGTCGACCGTGGCGGCCCGACGAATGCGTCGGCTGCTGGACGCCGGCGAATCCCGCGAAGTGGTGCTTGCCCGTTTCCTGGACGAGCTGGATCCAGCTGATGTGCCGGTGCTGCAACGACTGCTGGGCGAGGCGTCCCAGCTATGACGATCGATTACCCCGTCTATCTTCCGTTGCTGGGCTCCGGGCTTCTTGGCGCCGGCGCATCCGTGCTGGCGCGCCGGTTGCCCCCGGTTGCCGCGGTCCGGCTGCTCGTCTTTAGCGGCGTGGTCGTGGCCGCCTGCAGCTGTTACGTGTTGGGCACCCTCGCCTTCACGCTGCTTGCCCTGTTCCCGCCCATCGCCGCGCTGGGACATTGGTCCTCCAGCGTGTTGGCGGCGTCGGCCCCGGTGCCGCGCATGGTGATGATTGCAGCCGCGGCGGTGCTGGGACTTATCGCGCTTGGCACGCTCCACGTGATCGTACGCCGTTCGCGCGAATTGCTCGCGGCGCGAGCGCTTGGCCTGGAGTTCGGTACGACGCCGAGGCAGCTGCACATCGTCGACGAGGACATTGGCGTCTTCGCGGTGCCCACCGCACACGGTGGGCACATCATCGCCTCGCGCCGGCTGCTCGCCGCCCTCCACGCACCGGAGCGCAAGGCAGTGCTTGCCCACGAGGCGGCGCACCTGGCCCATCACCATCACGGTTATCGGCTTGTCGCTGATCTCGCCGCCACGCTCAACCCGCTACTGCGTCCCCTGTCGGCGGCGGTCCGATTCGCCACTGAGCGGTGGGCCGATGAGGTCGCGGCCACGGCAGTGGGAGACCGGGCTGTGGTCGCCCGTGCTCTGGCGCGGGCTAGCCTGCACTCGCAATCGATTCCGCCGGCTGCCTTGCGGCAAGCGGCCACCCTCGATGCAGCCGGAACCGCCGTGGTCGAGCGAGTCGAGGCGTTACTGAGACCGACACCGCGGCCACAACCGGCGTTGATGGCTGCGGTCGCGGCGTTGCTGGTGATGACCGTCGGCTGTGTGGCGGACGCGCAACAAGACACCGCGCAGACGTTCGATCACGCCAAGGCGCAGCATGCTGCCGCGAATAGCGGGAGTTCTGCTGTTCCGAGGCGCTCGTAACAACCGATTTTCCGCTATTCCGGGAGAGAGGCGAACAGGTCGGTCGATGGTTGCGCACCCGGGGGACGGCCACGCTCGACGAACCACTCTGTCCCGCACACCAGCCGAAAGACCGGCCGTGGCAACCGCAGCAAGAGCTGGAGGAGCCGGGTGCCCGAATCCGACGTGGCCTGGCTCGAGTGCGCCGCTATCGCCGCCCGTTTAGCAACCAAGAATTCGCGCACGTCGATGCGATGGGTGAGATCTCGACGTGCCGTGTAGGACTGGTCGAGATCGGGAATGTCCAACCCGGGCGCAATCCATTGCAGCCGCTTCACCACAGCGGCCACCCGACGCAGGAGCTCGCGATCAATTGTCGCCTCGAGTACCACGGGGGTTGCGGCGAGCGCCGCCGCACGAACGCCGACCCGGTGCACCTGAACGTGGTCCGCATGGCCGTACCCACCGGCCGGGTCGTAAATCGTCACGACGTCGGCCGCCTCCTCGTCGAGCACCGCTGCGAGTCGCCGGGCCGCGACCTCCAGGTCGGCCCGGGCGAACGAGACCGGATCTGCACTCTGCTCACCGTGATAGCCCGAGTCGGCGTACCCGAGCAGCACCACCCGCGTACATCCGATCGCTCGGGCCGACGCATTCAGCTCGCCGATCCGTCGCTCGCCAAGCGAGCCTCCGCCACCATCACGACCCTCGACACCAGGATCGCCTGAATGATCGCCAGTGTCCTGGCGGCCGGCGGCGGCAAGCCCCGCCTCCCCTGCGGTCGCGACCACGATGACGACCCGGTGACCCGCAGCGGCCGCCTTCGCAAGCGATCCCGCGGTCAGCAGCGCCTCGTCGTCTGGGTGAGCGTGAAACGACACGATCGTGTACGTCGGATCGCTCGAGCCGTCCGCATCGCCCGTATGACTCGGCGCTGCCGACCGCGGGTTCGCCTTGTTTACGTCGCCGGCACCACCCCGCCGGCCGGGCTCAACCGGGTCACCCGGCGTGGTCACATTGGCGCCTCGGAGGCGAACTGATCTCGCCGCGACTCCTCACCACGTCGGTCCAAGGCAGCCCCATCGGACACCC
Organism: Nocardioidaceae bacterium; assembly: GCA_050998615.1. Taxonomy (GTDB): domain Bacteria; phylum Actinomycetota; class Actinomycetes; order Propionibacteriales; family Nocardioidaceae; genus JBPCQA01. Next base: position 25,159 of record JBPCQA010000035.1, on the reverse strand, counting down.
CCAGAAGCGTCCTTCGTGGTGAACACAAGCTAGCCGCCTCGGCGTACAGCAGGTCAGCTTTGCGAAGCACCTCCGGCCAGCTGACCGCGGGTGGCGTGAGCCGATTGTGGTGGCTGATGTCGTCACGCAGCGAAGGGGAGGTCACCAAGGTGGCGAGCGCGTCCACCATGTCTGCATCAGACGCCGTCAGCAGGCCCTCGCGACCATGGTGAATGAAGTCCGGCACGCCGCCGAGCAGGCTGGCGACGACCGGCAGACCGGCGCATCTGGCTTCGAGCACCGCGATGCCGAACGACTCGAGGATCGCCGGCCCGACATAGATGTCGGTGGCACCGTAAACGGCACGTATGTCACTGCGTTCGAGCCGCCCGGGCAGGCTCACCCACGCCGACATGTCATGTCGGTTCAGGTAGCGCGCGAGAGACGAACGCATGGGTCCGTCTCCGATAATGACCGCTTCGATGGCGATGTCAGCCGGCGTAATGGCCCGCAGTTGCCTCAGCATCCGCAACAACTGCATCGGCCGCTTGCGCCGCGCCAGTCGCATCACGCTGGCGATCACGACGGTGTTGGGGTCGCGATTCGCCGGCTCCGTGAACCAGTCGGCCGGATCGACTCCGTTCGGCAACACTGACACCGAGGCGTTCGGGCCGAGGGCCCGTCGCAACGGCGCCGCGGCCTTGTGGCTCACACCGGTCCACACGACAGGCCAGCTGCGCAACCGCATCGACAGATCCGCTAACCGCGGGATCGGGCCCAGACCTGCCCACAATGAGTGGATCGTGACCGTGGTGGGGATTCGGCTGCGAATGGCAGCGCGGGTGGCCATCGTGGTGAACGGTGACAGCACCGACGCGTGCATGTGTACGGCGTCGTAACTTCTCGGGGTGAGGATCTCGGGGGCCGAGAAACCGGCGACCACTGGTCGAATCGTCTGGTTGGCGATCTCGCCACGCACCCGGTGCACCCACGGTGGATCGGGCCGCCACGAGCCGTCCGCCGCCTTGGCGGGCGGGTGCGAGGTGATGATGTGGACGTCGTGGCCGGCCGCGCGCTGACGGGCCGCCAGGTCGTCTACTTGCATCTCGATCCCGCCAAGGCGGGGGTGATAGTGGTCGGTGACGTGGGCGATGCGCATCATGCCACGTCCGGCGGGTATGAGGGGTAAGGCGCGGCGGAGCGAACGTTCATTTTGGCCCGGCCGCGCTGTCGCCATAACCAGACCAGCAGGCCGACCCCGCCGACGGGTATCTCGAGGCCGAACGTGAAGGCTCGATAGATCAACACCCCGGCGACTGTGAGAACCGGATCACCTCCGAAGGCCAGGAGCAATGCTGTCATCCCCACCTCGACCACTCCCGTTCCGCCCGGAGTGATGACGGCCAAGCTGAGCACCCGCTCGACGGCGTACCCGGCAAAGATCTCCGGCATGGTCAACGTGGTGCCGAGCATGTGCAGGCATGACCACAACAACAGCGCCTGAAGAGCCGAATACGCAAGCATGCCGAGCGAGAGCTGGCCCCAGCCGCGCTTGAGCAATGCCAGGCTCTCGCGCCGAAGCTCGACGACGACGTGCTCGAGATCGACGGTGCGGTTGGACCGGACCGCTTTGAGTACGCCGCCGACGGCCCGCCCCAGCACGCGGCCCAGCACCGATGCCACCCACTCACTCCACATTGCCGCTACGACGAGCAGGACAAGCACGACCAGCACCACCAGCGCCCCGGCCGCGATCGTGGCAAGCTGCAGTCTTGCGACGTCATTGGTAAGCAGTAACCCGGCCAACGCCAGCGCCGGAAGACTCAGCTTCGTCATCACGTCCCACAAATTCGTGACGAACGTGTAAAGCGTGAATGCCGGTCTACTGAACCCCCAGGTGCGACTCATCGCGTAGTTGAGGCTGACGCCGACGGCCCCACCACACGGGAAGAGATTCGAGACGGCGCTGCCGGTCAGGTTCAGAGCAAGCGCGCGTCGATGCGACAGAGGCGGCATAGCGGCCGTCAACACGTAGGAATGTGCGAACAAGCCACTGAACCAGATCACCGCCAGCAAGGCGATCTGCTTGACTGACAGGCTGCCGAGCGCGCCAACGATCGCCGACCACGGAGCCTTCGCGAGCAGGGGGATGACACCGAAATACAAGACCACCGCGACTCCGAGCGACAACGAGATCCGCACGACTCGGCCCACCACCGGGTGTGGGGTGCGGGTCGCTGATGGTGGTGGTCGGTTCATGGCTCCAGCCTGGTTGTCACTGGCGGCTCAGGCTATCGGGGAAGGCCCCGATAGTGCGCCCGACACCCTGAGGTCGCATCACGACGATTCAGGGTCGTCTTGAGAGGGTCACGCGACAGCCGCACGAACCCGCCAAAGCGATGCCCCTGATCACCGGTCGCCACGGAATGCGTCCTCATCTCGGTTGACGGCGCCATGTCGACCCGTCAGGTGACCGACGTTGTCGTCCGGCGCTTGGCTGGTTGGCAGTGCAAAGCATGACATGAGATGGCCTGGCAAAGCACCAACCGAATCATACTGCTGCGCTCGTGATGTCACTCTACTACGAAGTTGGTAATAGACAGTCCCAAGGGGCAGCTAATACTGTCGTATGTTCGTCACGTTCAGCGACTCCAAGCGGTGCGACCGGTGAGGAGGCTTTGCGGCCGTCTCGACCGTCCACACGGGCCGGGCACTGTTTCGAGAGGCTCTTAGAGCGACGATGCCGCCCACAGCGCCAACACCGCCAACACGATGCCCGCTGGCACGGTCAGCACGCCGAGCGTGGTGAACCTGCGCAGATCCGGTGACAAGCCCCGCTCGGCAAGCACCCGGCGCCATAACAGGGTCGCCAGTGATCCGGGATAGCTAAGGTTAGGCCCAAGGTTGACCCCGATCAGCACGGCAAGCACCGCAACCGGGCCAACGGCGGCAGCGGGCGTCAACAAGATCAGCAACGCCGGCAAGTTGTTGACCAGGTTGGCGAGCACCGCGGCGATTGCCGCGAACAGCAGCAGGTCGACCAGTCCCTCGCTCGGCGGCAGCACATGATCGATCCAGGCGCCGAGGCCATGGTCGACCACGCCGCGTACCACGACGGCCAATCCGTACACGAACAGCAAGAACGGCAGATCGATCGCTTTGACCAAACCGACGGGCCGGATGAGCCCGTGCACGAGCGCATGGACGCCGAGCACGAGGGCCGCGGCGATCGCGATCCAGTACGGCGGCACCTGGAAGAACGAGCCCACGATGAAGCCCACCAGCGCAACAATCAGGACTCCGATCGCGAAGCGGGGAGCCACAACCTCATCGGTCGGTGTCACGGGTTCGGCCGGATCGACCAGGTCAGCGCGAAAGTAGAGCCGGAAAACGGCGTACTCGACGGTCAACACCAATAACCACGGCAAGAGCATCAGCGACGCGAAGTGTGCCAGCGTGAGACCGCTCGCCGCGAGCGCCAATAAGTTGGTGAGGTTGCCCATCGGAAGCAGCAGAGAGGAGGAGTTCGCGAGATGGCCGGCGGCGTAGACGTGTGGCCGCGGTGAGGAATGGACCCGAGCAGCGGTGGCGAAGACGACCGGGGTCAACAACACCACTGTGGCGTCGAGGCTCAGCACAGAGGTCACCGCCGCCGACAACACGAACACCGAGGTGAGCAGCCGACGGGGAAACCCCTTGCTGTATCGGGCCAGCGCATGCCCGGCAGCGTCGAAAAGCCCCTCGGCGGCACAAACCTGGGCAAGCACCAAGACGGCGGCGAGAAAGAGCCCGATGGGCAGTAGTCGTCTCGTCTCGTCGTGCACGTCGGCACCGCTGACGATCCCAGTGATCAGCGCGATGCCGGCGGCCGGCACCGCCACGAAGACCTCCGGAAGCCCGTGCGGACGGACCACGGCCGCGGCGAGCACCGTGGCAAGCAGCACGAGAGAGGTGATTTCCGCGGCCATGATCGGGAAGACTAATCCGGTGGACCCGCCCAGTCGCTGCTAGTAACCGCAGATCGGCCGTCGCAGAGCCGAAGGCTCTCAAAGCACACCGTAAGCAGGGCTAACCCTCGAGCTTGTCCAGACCCTCGATGGCGCCTTCCAACAGTTCGGCAAGCTGCTTGCGTTTCGGCACCGACAACGCCCGCAAGATGTCGGACTCGAGCATGTTGGACTCCCGGATCGCGCTACGAAAGAGCTGCCAACCGTTGTCGGCCAATGCCACCCGCACCCGAACCCGATTCTCGGGATCCGTCGACCGATAGATGAGCCCGCGCTCGGCCATCCGATCGAGCCGATGAGTCATCGACGAGGGAGCCACGTTGGCCGCGTCGGCCAGCTCACTGGGCGTCAGCCCCTTGACGTCCCCGTCGCGAACCAGCTTGCTAATCACCGCCCACTCACCCGCGGTCACATCGAGGTCGGCGAGTTGCCGGTCATACCACTGGTTGAGCCGACGCGCCAGCCCGTGTACGGCGGTGATGACCCGCTGCACAGACTCGTCACCGCCGGCGGCCACGAAGACCGCGACATCCTTGCGATAGCTCTCGGCAGCCGAACTCTCGGGCGGCTGAGACGGCTTGCGCGCCATACCTGCAGTGTGCCACATCACACAATTCGATCTCGAAGCTTATCGCTTGCAGATTGTAGACTTTGATATCGGACTATTCTATCTCGAAGCTTATCGGTCTGACGACTCTCTTTTCGCACGGGACTGGGGCTGGACACAACCCAACTGCTCTCGGAGAAAGGTGCAGCTCAACCAACCATGGGTCGCGCTCGGCTGATCACAGCCGCATCGTTCGCCGGCAGCCTCGGGTGGGGGACGATCCTCCCCTACCAGTACGCCTATGTCGTCGATGCCAGGCAGTGGGTTATCGTCGGCGGGTCCTGACGGGGACTCTCTTCTGCATCGGTGCCGTCGTCACGGCGCCCTTCGCCGGGAGACTCGCCGACCGATACTCGGCTGGCTCGCTTGCGGTGGTGTTTTCCCTGTTCGCTGCCGCCGCCTGCGTCGCGATGGGATTCGCGAGCACGGCGTGGCAGTTCCTCGGGGCCATTCTGCTCTTCGGTGCGGCGATCACCGCGTCGATGCCCGCCACGTCGGTGCTGGTGCTCGACTGTGTGCTACCTGCCGACCGGCGAAAGACTTTCGCCTACCAGTTCACCGGCTCGGCCCTGGGCATGGCGGTCGGCTCCTTCGTCGCCGGCTGGGTCATCGACTTGCGAACCCCGTCGGGGGTGTGGCCGGCCTTCGGTGCCGCCGCCGTCGGCTTCACGGCTGCCGCGGCCCTGATCGGCGTGGCGGCCCGCACGCCGTCGTACGCCACCGCCGGCGTGACACCGAGCGAACCGCTAAGCCGCGAGCTCGGCGGGTGGGCAACTTATCGGCGGTTGATCGGCATCCGGCAAGTTCGGCTGCTGGCCGTGGCGTCCATGCTGCTTGCGGCCGGCTTCTACGCGCAGTTCGAGACCGGGCTGCCCGCCTTTGCCTTGCAGTCTCTGCGGGTGGGGCGACCTGGTTGCTGCTGGAGCTTGCGCTGTTCGCCGCGCCAGCCGCGGCGAGTCTGCTGTTTGTGGTGTCGTTCGGTGTCTTTGCGGTCGGCGAGACGATGTACGCGCCGATGCTCAGTTCGCTGGCCGCCGCTACGGCGCCACCGGGGAGGGTCGGTACGACGCTTGGCGCGTTGGCCGCCCTGCGTACGGGCATCAGCGCCGCAGGACCGCTGATCGCTGGCCTGCTGCTGGCAATGCACCTGCCGCACGTCTTCGTCCTCGGCCATGTCGGCATCAACGTGCTGGCGGTGGCGGTCGCCTGGCGGCTCGCCAGAGCACAGCAGGCCGCGCCGGCTCGGGTGGATAATGGGGAGATCGACGTTGTGAGGAGTGCGCATGTCTGATCGTTTCCATCCCGCCACCTACCCGGTTCCCGCCAGCGATGCGCTGGTGGAGTTCATGCGCGAGGGTTGGGCCGACGACGAAGACGCGGTCGAGCAGCTCGAGGTGGCTCGGTGGGCACGGCTACGCCGAGACAAACTGAGCCAGCGCTTCCCCGGCGAGCGTTTGATCCTGCCCGCCGGACCGCTCACCCCCCGCGCGAACGACACCGACTACCGCTTCCGGGTCGATACCGGGCACGTCTACTTCAGCGGTAACCAGACGTCCGACGCGGTGCTCGTGCTCGACGACGGTGACGCCACGCTGTTCTTCCGTCCTCGACACGCGAAGAGTGACGACGCCTTCTGGCGTGATGGCCGATACGGCGAGGCGTGGGCCGGCCGGCGGCGGTCGCTCGTCGAGGCCGAGGAGATGTACGGCGTCAGGTGCCGTCACATCTACGAGCTCCCCAAGTTCCTCGCGGCCACCACGGTGGCGCGCGTCTATCGTGGCGTCGATTCCGACGTCGATGCGTTGGTAGCGCCACATCCGGACCAGGCCGCGGACGCGGAGCTAGCGACGTACCTGGCCGAAATGCGGCTCGTCAAGGACGACTGGGAGGTCGCTGAGCTGCAAGATGCCATCGACTCGACCATCCTCGGCTTCGAGGACTCCGTGCGCGAGTGGGACGACGTACGACGGCATGGCGAGCGCTGGATCGAGGGCACGTTTTGGCGGCGGGCGCGAGCCAATGGCAACGATGTTGGTTACGAGTGCATCGTGGCAGGCGGCCCGCACGCGACGACCCTGCACTGGATCGACAACGACGGTGCGGTCACGCCTGGCCAACTGCTCTTGCTCGACATGGGGGTGGAGAACCGTTCTCTCTACACGGCAGACGTCACCCGCACGCTCCCGGTCACCGGCACCTTCAGTGCAGAGCAACGAGACCTCTACAACTTGGTGCACGCCGCTCAGACGGCCGGCATGGCTGCGGTCAAGCCCGGCGCGCTCTTCCGGGACTTCCACGAGGCGGCGATGACCGTGCTCGCCCACGGCCTGGCCGACATCGGCATCCTGCCGTGCTCGCCGGCCGAGGCGATGGAGAAGGAGAGCAGCGTCTACCGGCGCTGGACGCTCCACGGCACGGGGCACATGCTGGGTCTCGACGTACACGACTGCTCGGCCGCCCGTAAGGAGGCCTATCACGAGGGCAAGCTCGAGCCAGGCATGGTGCTGACCGTTGAGCCTGGGCTCTACTTCCAGTCCAGTGACCTGCTGGTGCCCGAGCGGTTACGCGGGATCGGCATCCGCATCGAAGACGACGTCTTGGTCACCAACGACGGCTGTCGCAACCTGTCCGGAGCGCTGCCGCGCAGCGCTGACGACGTCGAGGCCTGGATGGGCCGGCTCCTCCCCTAATCCGGTCGAGCCGTCAGGGTGGTCCGGTGGAAGCCATCCGCGTGCGCACTACAGGTAGAGGCCGGTACCGCCGCCTTGGAGGCGCTCGGAGGCCACCGCGTGCAGGTCACGCTCCCGCAGCAGCACGTAGGTCTCGCGCCGTACCTCGACCTCGGCCTTGTCTTCGGGATCGAAGAGGACCCGGTCGCCAACTTCAACGGTGCGGACATTCGCGCCGACGCCGGCAACCCGCGCCCAAGCCAGCCGCCGGCCCATTGCCGCGGTCGCAGGGATCACGATGCCGGCCGACGACTTCCGCTCGCCGGCCTCGGTGTCGACCGATACGAGCACGCGGTCATGCAGCATCCGGATGGGCAGTTTGTCGTCGACGAGGCTCGACTTACTCACGTAGAGTCCTTGATATGTGAAGTTTCGAGAGCCACCGGGTCGCAGCGTTAACCGAGGAGCTTGCGAAGCGTCACGATCGTGGCGAGCACACCTACCGCGCCCCCAGCCACCTTGATGATCATCTCCTTATCCGGGTCACCGTTCGGCAACACGAACTTCGCCCTGGTGGCGGCCAGCTGGCGCTTTGCGATCGTCTTGGGGTGTGCCCGATAGACCAGCTGATCGATCGTCGCCGCAAGCTGGTTGCGGGTCGTGGCGATCTCGGTCGCGATCTCATTTTGGGTGCGTACTGCCGGGCTCACGGGTCCTCCTGCTGAATCGGTGGGCGAGGGTAGAGCGCGGGCTTTAGTCTTGCACGTCCGTTGCCGGCTCGCCGAGGGGTACGTCGGCCCGCCGAGCCGGCGCATGGGAAGATTCAGCGGCAAAGGTTGTTCACCCCGGATCCGTAGGAGAGCGCCATGACCAGACTCGAACCCGGCGAGCTGGCTCCCCGGTTCACGCTGTGCGATGACTCGAACAACAAGGTCAGCCTGAGTGACTTCCGTGGCAAGAAGGTGATCCTCTACGTGTATCCGGCTGCCATGACACCCGGATGCACCACCCAAGCCTGCGACTTCCGAGACTCCCTCGAGCCGTTCGTGTCAGCCGGGTACGCCGTGTTGGGGCTGTCGCCAGACACCCCTGAAAAGCTCGCCGAGTTTCGCGAACACGAGGGACTGACGTTTCCTCTCCTCGCTGATCCCGACCAGGCCGTGCTCTTGGCGTCCGCGCCTTCGGAGAGAAGCAGCTGTACGGCAAGACGGTGGTTGGCGTGCTCCGCTCGACGTTCGTCATCGACGCCGATGGAGTGATCGAGAAGGCGATGTATAACGTCAAGGCGACCGGCCATGTCGCCAGGCTCCGCAAAGACCTCGGCGTCTGAACCTTCCCACTTTGGGGCTCAGCGGGCTTCGCCGGCTGGCGGCACGCGCGTTCGAGGCGGTCGAACGCGTCTCTCGTATGATGAGCGCTGAGCGGCCGTAGCCCAACGGCAGGAGGCACACGGTTTAGGTCCGTGACAGTGTGAGTTCGAATCTCATCGGCCGCACCCCGCCAAGCCCCCGACTGCTCACGGTGGTTGAGGAGGCCGACCCGCGGCCGTCTCGAAACCACCCGGCTGCGGGCACCCTAGACGTCGAGCTCCGCGGCCACCATCGGGGCAATCGCGCGCAAGGCTTTCCCGCGGTGACTTATCGCGTCTTTCTCGTCGGCGGTCATCTCCGCCGACGTTCGGGTTTCACGAGCGGGGACGAACACTACGTCGTACCCGAAGCCACCGTCCCCGCGCGGAGCGCGGCTGATCCGGCCGGGCATAACGCCGACGGCAAGATCCTCACCGCCCCCGGGGCGGCAAAACGCGACGGCGCACCGAAACTTCGCTCCCCTTCGTTCGTCCGGTGTGTCGCTCAGCTGCTCCAGTAGCAGCGCGCTGTTGTCCGCATCGCGCCTGCCCAGCCCGGCCCAGCGTGCCGACAGCACGCCTGGCATCCCGTGCAACTCGTCCACGCACAGCCCGCTGTCGTCGGCCAGCGTGGGCAGTCCGGTAGCCAGCACCCCAGCGCGGACCTTGATGAGCGCGTTGCCCTCGAACGTCGACTCGGTTTCGGCCGGCTCGTCGTACGCCGAGACGTCGTCGAGCCCGAGCACCTCCAGGTCGGGGATCAGTTCACCCAGAATGCGGCGAAGCTCTGCGAGCTTCTTGGCGTTGTGGGACGCAAGCAACACGCGGCTCACGAGTCAAGTGCCACCCGCTGCAGCTGCGCCAGCTCGGCACAACCACCGGTGGCCAGGCTCAGGAGCGCGTCGAGTTGTCCACGGTCGAACGGCTCTGCCTCGGCGGTGCCCTGAACCTCCACGAAGCGGCCGTCGCCTGTCATCACGACGTTCATGTCAGTCTCGGCTCGAACGTCCTCCTCGTACGGCAGGTCGAGACGCGGCTCGCCCTCGATCATGCCAACAGACACGGCCGCGACCGACCCACTCAGCGGCTCACCAGCGAGGGCGCCCTCACCTCGCAGATGACCTATCGCGTCGACCAACGCGACATACGCGCCCGTGATTGCCGCCGTACGTGTCCCGCCGTCGGCTTGGAGCACGTCACAGTCAAGCACGATCGTGTTCTCGCCCAACGCCACGTAATCGATCACCGCGCGAAGCGAGCGGCCAATCAGCCGAGAAATCTCGTGGGTGCGCCCTCCGATGCGACCCTTGACCGACTCGCGGTCGGACCGGGTGTGGGTCGAGCTTGGCAGCATTGCGTATTCGGCGGTCACCCAACCGAGCCCGCTGCCTTTGCGCCAGCGGGGTACGCCGACACTGGCGCTGGCGGCGCACAACACCCGGGTCCGTCCGAACTCGACCAACACCGAACCCGCGGCGTGGTCGAGCCAGTGGCGAGTGATCGTGATCGGGCGAAGTTCATCAGCCCTGCGGCCATCGGCTCGGGTCATTGCTTGACCCTATCGTCGACCTGCACCCTCATCCGCAGTCGGTCTCTCCGCTCCCCGAGTGCGGGAAAAGCTGGCGGGTCGCGGGAAAACCCGGGCGTCACAGCACATACGTTGCACCGGGCAGCGCCAACGAGGTGTCGCCGGGAAAATGCGGAATGGCCTCGCGCAGCACGGCTTCGCGGTCGTGCCAGGGCGGGATGTGCGTCAACACGAGGCGTCCGGCGCCGGCTCGATTGGCGGCCAGCGCTGCCTGTTTGCCGGTCAGGTGCAGATTGGACGGGTTGTCGCCGCCCTCCATGAACGAAGCTTCGGCCAGCAACAGGTCGCAGTCCTCGGCGAGCTCCTCCAACGCGGCACACGGACCTGTGTCACCGGAGTAAACGAAGGACCGTTCGCCGTCTGCCACCTTGACCGCAAACGCATCCACCGGATGATCGACTTGGGCAACGGTGACGACGAACGGGCCAAGCTCGAACGAGTCGGGCGGGAACGTGCGGAAGTCGAACTCCGGCCACATCCCGGGGTCGGGAGACAGATCATAAGCACGAGCCATCCGGTCGGCGGTGCCCTTCGGCCCGTAGACCGGGATCTGACCGAGGTGGCCGTCCGGATGGAACTTCCGTACGACGTAGAAGCCACACAGGTCCAGGCAGTGATCGGCATGCAAGTGCGAAAGCACGACCGCGTCGAGCGACTGCAGGTCGACGTACTTTTGCAGCTCGCCGAGCGAACCGCTGCCCAGGTCGAGCACCAGCCGGAAGGTGGCGCCAACGTGTGGAGCCTCGAGCAGATAGCAGGAGGCGGGCGACTCCGGCCCAGGGAAGGATCCCGAGCAACCCACGATCGTCAACAGCATGCGTTCACCCACGCGAACTGGTCGACCGCGTCGAGCTCCGGCCCGAAGAACCGGCTGCCGATGTCGCGGAACTCGTCGGGCCGACCGGTCGTGAGGAATCGGTGCTTCGGGCCCGGCAGGCCATCCGGTCGTTCGAGGCCCTGTCGGACGAGCAGCGCGTAGACGTCCTTCGCCGTCTCCTCTGCGCTCGACACCAAGGTCACGCCGTCGCCGAGCACATAAGACAGCACCCCGGTGAGCAATGGATAGTGAGTGCAGCCCAAAATCAGCGTGTCGACGCCCGTCTCGGCCAGCGGATCGAGGTATTCGTGCGCAACGGCGATCAGCTCGGGGCCGCTGGTGACGCCCCGCTCGACGAACTCGACAAACCGGGGGCACGCCTGGGTGGTGAGACCGACCTGCGGCGCGGCGGCGAACGCATCGTCGTACGCCATCGACGCCTTGGTCGAACTTGTGCATATCACGCCGACACGCTGGTTGTGGGTCGCCGCGACCGCTCGCCGGGTGGCCGGAAAGATCACCTCGACGACCGGCATCGGGTAGCGTTCGCGGGCATCGCGCAGCATCGCGGCGCTGGCTGAGTTGCAGGCGATCACCAGCAGCTTGACGCCGAGACCGACGAGGTGGTCCAGACATTCGAGCGCGTATTCGCGAACCTCGCCGATCGACTTGGGTCCATACGGCTGCCGCGCCGTGTCACCGAGATAGATCAACGACTCATGCGGCACCTGGTCGAGAACAGCGCGGGCGACCGTGAGGCCGCCGAAGCCTGAGTCGAAGATCCCGATGGGTGCGTCTGCCACCGTGTGAGCGTACGACGAGTGGTCGCGCCCGCGCGGCCTTTGCGACCCACGCCACACAAGCCGCTCGCAAGCGACCTCGACGCTGTCTGTTCAACGTCGAGGCCTAGGAGCCCCCGTCGCCCGGGCGGCGAGGACGCCCTTAGGCCGAAGGTTTCCGATTTCGACGCGGACTAACGTTGCCACGACGACCGAATATGACCCGCCCCGGCAGTCAGAGCGGGCTCGTCGCACTATTGTCTCGCTGGTTGGCCAAACCGACAATCTCCAGCGCCACGTCCCGCAACTTGACGTTGCCCGTCTGGGACACCCGGACCAAGAAGGCGAACGCGCTGTCTTCGCCGACGCCGTACCGCTCCATCACGATGCCCACCGCCTCGCCGATCGCCTTACGAGTGTCGAGCGCATGGTGCAGGGTGGAGAGTTCGTTGGCGTAGCCCAAGACGGCCACCACCTGCGACGAGAACAGCTCGACGATCTGCTGAGACTTCGCGAAGGCGTGTCGCTGACGCGCGTAGAGGTTCAGCGCCGCCCGCGCGCGGGCATGAGTGTAGAGCGTGAACGCCCACTGCGCGCCGATTCCGATGCTGGCGACTCGAGGTCCGTACTCCGGCCACCTGACGTCGTTCGCCACGTCCGGAGAGCGAACGTTCGCCTCCTCTTCGACCGCCTCGTAGCAAGGCCCCTGGCGAAGCTCGTATTGGAGTTTGTCCGCTAGCAGAATCACGTCGTCGGTCGGCGCCACCGTATCGATGTGCCCGTCTCGGTGCAGGACCGAAATACTCGCGTAGTCGACGCCCGGCACGTGCTCCAGCGCGGCGGCGGTGATCTTCAGCAGCGTCTCGTCGACGCCTGCGGCGGGCTGCAAGGAAGACGCTACGTGGGCCATCACGTCCGCTAGGGACCGCTGCTCTTGATCCACGAGCCCTCCCTCTTGCGACGCGTAGCGGGATCGGTCGGCCCCCGACGTCGCACTACTAGAACTCTACTGGCAAATCCTGGGGGCGCTCAGGGCGGTTTCAGCGCTGTACGGCGTCGAGCAGCGACTCGAGCAAATAGCCGAGCCAGCCGTAGATCTCGTGGATCGGCAGCCGTTCGTCGTCCGGTGGCAATGACTCCCACCTGGCATCGTCGTCGGCGGTCACGCCGAGCCGCTCGGCCAGTGTCAGCCGCAGATCGGTGAGACACCGCAGCCAAGAGCGGACGTGCTCGGCGTCGAGCTCGAACTCCAGATCAGACTCGCCCACATCCCCGATGTCACCGAGCGACTTCAACATTGACCGAGCGTCCCTGATCTTCGACTCCCGCAGGTTGCGCTCGGTGAAACGGCGGAACTCAGCGGCCGCCTCGTCGTCATCTGGTCGGGCGTTCGGCAGCAGCCGGAGCAACGCCGGATCTTCCGGCTCATCGCGTGGGCTGTCGAGCTCGAGCATCGCCTCGAGAGGATCGGCGCCCGGATGAGTCATCGGCTCACCATCGCTGAGCAACTCGATGAGTTGCCGGGTCAGGTTGGCGAGCAGGCCCGCGGCGTACGGCGGCAAGTCGACGAGCACGCGGCCCTTACGCCGAGACTTGAAATGGCTCACGCATCCGCCTTCTGCAGCGTCGCCCACAGACCGTAGGAATGCATGGCTTGCACGTCACGCTCCATCTCCTCACGACTTCCCGTGGACACCACAGCCTTGCCTTCGGTGTGCACCTGCATCATCAACCGCCGTGCCTTGGTCTTGGAGTAGCCAAAGTAGTCGATGAACACGAACGTGACATAGGACATCAAGTTGACTGGGTCGTCCCAGACCAAGGCCACCCAAGGCACGTCGGGCAGCACGACCTGTTCGGTGTCGGGTCGTTCAACGGTCATGGACTCAGGTGTCGCGGTCATCACGGCCATTATCGCTGTCGCTACTCTGTCTGCGTGCAATCGACCGGCTTGCTCACCGACCATTACGAGCTGACCATGCTGCAAGCCGCGTTGCGTTCGGGTGCGGCGCAGCGGCCGAGCGTGTTCGAGCTATTCGCCCGCAGTCTCCCTGGTGGCCGGCGTTACGGCGTAGTTGGCGGCACCGGCCGGATCCTGGACGCGATCGAGTCATTCCACTTCAGCGACGCCGACCTGGCTTTTCTGCGCGACCGCCGGATCGTCGACAAGCCGACGGTCCAGTGGCTGTCGACGTACCACTTCACTGGCAACATCTGGGGGTACGGCGAGGGCGACGCCTACTTCCCCGGCAGCCCGCTACTCATTGTCGAATCGACGTTCGCCGAGGCGGTCGTGCTTGAGACGCTGTTGATGTCGGTGCTCAACCACGACTCGGCGATCGCATCGGCAGCGTCCCGGATGACTGCTGCCGCAGAGGGTCGGCCCTGTATCGAAATGGGGTCTCGGCGCACTCACGAGTGGGCAGCCGTGGCGGCTGCGAGAGCGGCGTACATCGCGGGCTTTGCGAACAGCTCGAATCTGCGGGCCGGCTTCGACTACGGCGTCCCCACCACCGGCACGTCGGCACACTCCTTCACGTTGCTCCACGACAGCGAGCGCGACGCCTTCATCGCCCAGGTCGACTCACTCGGTTCTGGCACGACCCTGCTCGTCGACACCTATGACATCACCGAGGCGGTCAAGGTAGCTGTCGAGGTGGCGGGCACCGAGCTGGGCGCGGTGCGCATCGACTCCGGGGACTTAGCGCTGCTCGCTCGTCAAGTGCGGCGACAACTCGATGAGTTCGGCGCCACCAACACCCACATCGTGGTGACCGGTGATCTCGACGAGTACGCGATCGCCGGCTTGTCGGGTGCCCCCGTCGACGGCTACGGGGTCGGGACGGCGTTGGTCACCGGATCTGGCCATCCCACCTGTGGCTTCGTCTACAAGTTGGTGGCGCGTGCCACTGACTCGGGCTCCGCACTGGTCGCGGTCGCGAAGAAGAGCCAGGACAAGGTTTCGGTCGGCGGCCGCAAGTGGGCCCGCCGGCGTCGCAACGCCGACGGCATCGCAGAGGCGGAGATCCTCGGCCTGGGGCAGCAACCGACGAGCGCCGGCAATGACCGTGAGCTGTTGCTGCCGTTAGTTCAAGCCGGCGAGGTCGTCAGTCCCGAGCCACTGCAAAGAGCACGCGAGCGCCACACTACCGCGCTCGCTGAGCTCCCGGTCGAGTCGCGCAAGCTGTCGCGTGGCGAGCCGGTGATCGAGACCCGCTACATGCAAGAGCCGGCACCGAGTGGGTCTAACGTGGAACCGCCGACAACGTGAGAGGAGCGATGTCGTGAAGAAAGCTCTCATAGTCACCGACGTGCAAAACGACTTCTGCGAAGGCGGCCGTCTCGCGGTGGACGGGGGCGCCCAGGTGGCGTTCCGGATCGGTGAACTCTTGCATCACTGGCAGCAGGCGGAGGCCGAGGAGCGCGAGTACGACGTGATCGTCGCCACCCGCGACCACCACATCGATCCCGGTGGCCACTTCTCTGACGATCCCGACTTCGTCGAGTCCTGGCCCGTTCACTGTGTCGCCGGCACCGAGGGGGCCGCCTTCCACCCGAATCTCGATCCGCAACCGTTCGACGCGATCTTCCTCAAGGGGGAGCGGGGGGCGGCGTACTCGGGGTTCGAAGGCAGCTGCGAACACGGCACCCGGCTCGCCGACTGGCTGCGCGACCACGACATCACCCACGTCGACATCTGCGGGATCGCGACCGACTTCTGCGTGCGGCAGACCGCCCTGGACTCCTTGCATGAGGGCTTCATGACGCGGGTGCTGACCAATCTCACCGCCGGAGTCGCACCCGCGTCCACCAAGGCCGCCCTTCACGAGTTGCGTTCCGGCGGGATCGCCCTCAGCTGATCTCGCTGACAGGCAACTGGCAGTCCACCGTGAGTGCGGCTCGTCAACCGTCAACTGGCCGCCAACCAACTCCGCCGAGCCGCCAGCTTTTGCCGCCGACCCGTCGGCTTCTTCCCGCCGAGCCATCATGTTTTCCCGTCGAGGAGTCAGCCGCGAAGGGTGAAGACTTTGCCGGGGTTCAGGATGCCTTGCGGATCGAGCGCCTGCTTGAGCCGACGGTGTACGTCGATGCTCAGCTCACCGAGCTCGCGTTCAAGCATCTCGATCTTGAGCAAGCCAACTCCATGCTCGCCGGTAATCGTGCCACCAAGGTCGAGACTGATCACCATGATCTCGTCGAACGCCTGCTTGGCGCGGGCAACCTGATCTGGGTCGGCGCCGTCGAACACGACGGTCGGGTGGAAGTTGCCGTCGCCCGCATGACCGACGATCCCGATGGTGAGCCCACAGCTGGCGGCCACCTTCTCTACCCGCTCCACCAACTCGGCGATCCGGGTGCGTGGGACGCACACGTCGTCGATCATCGTGGTGCCGAGTCGTTCGAATGCCGTCAGCACTTCACGCCGAGCGGCCAGCAGTAGCGCGCCCTCGGCAGGGTCATCGGCCACCACGACCTCGAACGCGCCCGCTGCCTGCAGCACCTCGGCGATCCGGCGTACCTCGTCTCGGCCCCGCTCACCGCCCGAATCGGACTGTGCGAGCACAAGCGCGCCCGCCTCCGGTGAGATGCCCATCTTGAACGCGTCGTTGACTGCCAGCACGCTGACACGATCCATGAACTCCAGCAGCGATGGAACCACCCCCGAGGTCACCACACCAGTGACGGCATCCGCCGCGTGACGCGCCGACTCGAAGACGCCCACCACAGTCAGCGGCTGCTGGGTGGCCGGGCGCAGCGCCAACGTGATCTCGGTGATCACGCCGAGGGTGCCCTCACTGCCGACGAAGAGACGAGTGAGGTCGTAACCCGCAACCCCCTTGACCGTGCGTCGCCCGGTGTGCAGGATGTCACCGCCCGCGAGCACGACTTCCAGGCCCAACACGTAGTCGGTCGTGACGCCGTACTTCACACAACACAAACCACCCGAGTTCGTCGACACATTGCCGCCAATCGAGCAAAACTCCCAACTCGAAGGGTCAGGCGGGTAGAACAATCCCTGCTCGCCCACCGCGCGAGACAGGTCGGCGTTGTAGATCCCGGGTTGGGTGACGACCAGCCGGTTCGGTACGTCGACTTCAAGCACCCGATTCATCTTCTCCAGGCTCAACAAGATGCAGCCGTCGACCGCGTTGGCGGCACCCGACAGCCCGCTGCGCGCTCCCTGTGGCACGACCGGGACGGCGTACCGGCTCGCGACCCGCATGACGTGCTGGACCTGCACGGTGCTGCGCGCGTGCACCAACGCCGCCGCCTCGCCCGCCGCGCAATACATCGCACGATCGACGGCGTACGACGCCAACACGTCCGCGTCGAGCACAACCGCTGCGTCGGGCAGGCCGTCGGAAAGTGCCTCGATGACCTCAGTCAGGGACGGTCTCATCACCCAAGCGTACGACTCACTTGTCCGACTCGGAGAGGGTCAGAGCCGGCAGAAAGTCGGACAACTCGGGGGTTAGACACACCACTAGAGGTTGCCGCGTGCCTCTTGCTCGCGCTCGATCGCCTCGAACAGCGCCTTGAAGTTGCCCTTCCCGAAGCCCAGCGAGCCGTGCCGCTCGATCAGCTCGAAGAACACGGTGGGGCGGTCGCCGATCGGCTTGGTGAAGATCTGCAACAGGTAGCCGTCCTCGTCGCGGTCTACCAAGATCGCCCGCTTCTTCAGCTCCCCGATCGGCGCGCGCACGTGGCCGATGCGTTCGCGCAGCTCCGGGTCGTCGTAGTAGGAGTCCGGCGTCTCCAGGAACTCCACTCCGTTGGCCCGCAACGCATCGACGCTGGTGAGAATGTCGTTGGTGGCCAGCGCAAGGTGCTGCGCGCCGGCTCCCTGGTAGAACTCCAAAAACTCGTCGATCTGGCTCTTGCGCTTGCCGATCGCGGGCTCGTTGAGTGGGAACTTCACCCGGTGGTTGCCGTTGGCGACGACCTTGCTCATCAGCGCCGAGTAGTCGGTGGCGATGTCGTCGCCGATGAACTCGGCCATGTTCACGAAACCCATGACCAAGTTGTAGAAGGCGACCCACTCATCCATCTTGCCCAGCTCCACGTTGCCGACGACGTGGTCGAGTGCCTGGAAGAGGCGCTTGGGGGCACCGTCGCGATTGACGTAGCTGGAGCTCCGCTCGACGTACCCGGGCAGATAAACGCCGTCGTACGCCGACCTGTCCACCAGCGTGTGCCTGGTGTCGCCGTACGCCGCGAGAGCCGCGAGCCGCACGGTGCCGTGATCGTCGCTGATGTTCACGGGCTCCTGCACGATGGTGGCACCGACCGTGCGGGCGTGCTCGATGCACTTGTCGATGTCGGGCACCTCAAGCGAGATGTCGCTGACGCCGTCGCCGTGCACGCGGTGATAGTCGAGCAGCACGCTGTCGGGGGCGACGCCGCCCTTGATGACGAAGCGGCAAGAACCGCTCTTGAGGACAAACGCCTTGTGGTCGCGGTTGCCGGTTTCGGGGCCGCTGTAGGCCACCAGCTCCATGCCATAGGCGGACTGATAGTAGTGGGCGACCTGGGTGGCGTTGCCGACGATGAACACGACGGAATCCCACCCGGTGACCGGGAAGGGGTCCTTGGCTTCGTCGTACTCCACGAGCCCCACCAGCTGCTTGAGCTGGTCGAGGGTCAAGTTGGCCTGCTGCTCTTCGGGGGTCAAGGTGTCGGTCATGCTTCGCATCATGGTGTGACCGGGCAAGATGTGCAAGGGTAAGCTGACCTGCTGGACACATTGTTCAGCTGTGACCGCCTCGCGGCGTACGAAGTGCACAGGTTGGGACGCTGATGAGATATGCGTGCCCAGGGGCTTGCACGGGGATAAACACCGGCATTTTCCCGCCGCCGACCAGGCAATCTCGATGCGGCGCGACGATATACCGAGATGATGATCAGGAGTGACGAAATGGCCATCGACCGCCTTGACGCTTCGATCGTGCAGTTGTTCGCCGACGAGCCCCGCATCGGAGTGCTCGAGGCATCCCGCCGCCTCGCAGTCGCCCGAGGCACCGTCCAGGCACGCCTTGATCGCCTCGAGCGGTCCGGAGTCATCCGCGGTTGGGGTCCCGAGCTCGATCCCGATGCGTTCGGCTATCCCGTGACTGCGTTCGTGACGCTGGAGATCCGCCAAGGCGGCGGCCACGATCCCGTCGGTGACCACCTAGCCTTGATCCCCGAGGTGCTCGAGGCTCACACCGTCACCGGTGCCGGCGACCTGTGGTGTCGCGTCGTCGCCCGCTCCAACGCCGACCTGCAGCGAGTGCTCGACACGGTGGTGTCCGCTCCCGGCATCGAGCGAGCCGCGACCGTGATCAGCCTCGCCACCCAGGTCGACCATCGCATCTTGCCTCTTGTCGCGGCCGCCGCGGCGACGGAATGAGAACCAAACACCACATCCGACGCTCAACCAGCCAGGATGAGCCCAGCGTCGCACCTTTCGCCGCACGGAAACCGGCCAGTGGGCTGATCGTGCGTTGCGGCAGGCGTAAAATTAGCGGCATCCGGGCACTTTGTTGGTAGCCTCGGTCTTTCCCGTTTTGGCCTTGCCGCCCACCGGCGCGGCCACAAGCAAGGAGCAACATCCGTGACACAGCCCACCACAGAGAGCGTCATCTGGCTTACCACAGAGGCGTATGACCGGCTTGCGGCGGAGCTGAAGCACCTTCAGGGGGCCGGCCGAGCCGAGATCTCCCAACGCATCGCCGATGCCCGCGAGGAAGGTGACCTGCGTGAGAACGGTGGCTACCATGCCGCGCGCGAGGAGCAGAGCAAGGCCGAGTCGCGGATCCTGCAACTCGAAGACATGTTGAGTCGCGCCCGGGTCGGCGAGACGCCCGAGGACGACGGCATCGTGGAAGCCGGGATGGAGGTGACCGTCAAGTTCCCCGGCGGTGACACCGAGACGTTCCTGCTCGGCGCGCGTGAGGTGCTCGCCTTGGATGCGAGCGTCGACGTGAGCGTCTACTCGCCGCAGTCGCCGCTAGGGGCTGCCATCTTGGGCAAGAAGCCGGGCGACTCCGCGACGTACACGGCACCTAACGGCAAGCAAGTCACTGTCGAAATTGTGGCAGCCAAACCGTTCGTCGGCTGACGACACACCGTTCGTCACACCGCTGCCCTCAGCGCGCAGGCTCCGACGCTGAGCTCGCCAGGACCGGTAAGCTCGCCAGGGCCAGCTGACCGACGGATCCCTGCAGACGAGCGTTCCTGGTGGGGCGGGCTAGTGAGATGTCGCGTTGGTGTATTTGCGGATCGCCAGCGGGGCGAAGATCGCGATGATCGGCACGCTCTAGATCAACGACAAGGCCACTGGATGCTGCGACGGAAAGCCGTTGGTCACGAATGGATTGGGATTGCCAAACAGGTTGCGACAAGCGGATGTGACCGCGGACAGCGGGTTCCAGGCAGCCAGCGGCTTCAAGATCGCCGGCAGCCTGTCTCCGGGCACGAAGATGTTGGAGATAAACGTGACCGGGAACAGCCAGATCAGGCCGGCTGAAGCGGCGACCTCGACGGAGCGCACCGACAGGCCAATCAGCGCCCCTATCCACAGCATCGCAAACGCAAAGAACAACAACAGCCCGAACCCGGCGAGCGCCTGCCAGATCCCGTGGTGCCAGCGCCAGCCGACGACAAAGCCACACACCACCATCACGACCATCACGACCATCACGAAGCCGTTGAACACGAGGTCACCGATCACTCGGCCGGCGATGACGGCGGATCGGGCGATCGGGAATGATCGAAAGCGATCGATCAGACCCTTGTGCATGTCATCGGCCAGGCCAACCGAGGCCGAGGCAACCGCGAACGCCATCGTCTGGGCGAAGATGCCCGCCATCAGGAACTCCCGGTAGACGCTGGCGTCTGATGCTGAGTGACCTGGCACCGGAATGGCACCGCCGAAAACGTAGGCAAACAAAATGACGAACATGATCGGCTGGATCGTGCCGTACATCAGCTTGTCGGGAACCCGCGGGATCTGTTTGAGGTTGCGCCACGTCATCAGCATCGCGTCGCTGAACGCCCCGTTGGAGCGAGCGCCGGAGGCGGCGCCCGAGGAGCGCATGGCGTCGACAATATCGGTCGGTGTCACCGAACGGCCTCCGGCTCGGTGTGTGCGGTTCTCCTTCGGCGGCGTGACCGTTCAGCGACAAGAACACGTCGTCGAGCGTCCGACGTGCCTTCGGCGAAAACGTGGCCATGGTCGATCACGGCAATCCGGTCGGCAAGCACATCGGCCTCTTCAAGGTATTGGGTGGTCAGCAGCAGCGTCGTTCCAGAGCGAACCCGATCGCGGATCACGCCCCACAAGTCGATCCGGCTGCGTGGGTCGAGACCGGTGGTTGGCTCGTCGAGGAAGAGCACCACTGGAGCGGCCACCAGGGCGCCAGCCAAGTCGAGGCGGCGCTTCATCCCACCGGAGTATGTCTTGGTGACCCGGTGAGCCGCTTCGGTGAGGTCGAACGGCCGTCGGCCTGCACCGCGGCTTCACTCAACGCTGTTCCTCACCTTCGTCTGGTGGGACACCATCATGGTCGCAGCCGCCGACAAAAGTCGACGCGAGTTGGTCCGGCTTGATATGGCGCCGGTCACTGCTCAACTCCGCTCACCCCGCTCAAGGCTGCCGGCGCCTCAGAGCGGGCTCTGAGCGGTTAGGAGACCTCCACTTCGTAGCTGTGCTCGCGCAACGTGGCAAGCACGAGCGCGCGGTGTTCGGGCCCGCGCGTCTCCACCTGCAAGACAACGTCGACTTGATCCAGTGGAAGCGACTCCGGCGTTCGCTCGTGTACGACGTCCAGCACGTTGGCGTCGGCTCGACTCAGCTCGACAAGCAGCGTGGCGAGGCCACCGGGTCGGTCGGGGATGCGACACCGGATCGCCAGGTAACGTCCCTGCGCCGCCATTCCGTGCCTGATCACCCGCATCAGCAGCAGTGGGTCGATGTTTCCGCCGGACAACACCGCCACGACCGGACCCTCGAAGTCGCCCGGCCGGTCCATCAGTGCCGCCACCGCTGCGGCGCCGGCCGGCTCGACGAGGACCTTGGCGCGTTCCAGCAAGGCGAGCAGCGCCGTCGACAACGACTCCTCCGACACGGTCCGGATCTCGTCGACATTGGCCTGGATCGCGGCAAACGGCACGTCACCGGGCCGGCCGACCGCGATGCCGTCCGCCATAGTGGTCATCGTGGTCAAGGCGACAGGTCGGCCAGCCTTCAGCGACGCGGGGTAGGCGGCAGCCGACTCGGCCTGCACTCCGACCACCGTGACATCGGGACGCAACGCCTTGACGGCGGTGGCGATGCCAGCCAGGAACCCCCCGCCCCCAGTGGGCACCACGACGGTCTTCACGTCCGGGGTCTGCTCCAAGATCTCCAGACCGCAGGTGCCCTGCCCCGCGATGATGTCGGGATGGTCGAACGGATGAATCAAGACAGCACCGTGCTCGACCTCGAACCGGCGCGCTTCTAACAGCGCCTCGTCGATGCTGTGGCCGGTGAACTTGACATCGGCACCATACCCGCGGGTCGCCTTCTCCTTGGGGATCGCGGCACCGTTGGGCATGAACACTGTCGAGTGGGTGCCCAGCAGTTGGGCCGCCAGCGCCACACCCTGCGCATGGTTGCCGGCGCTGGCCGCGACCACTCCATGCCGGCGCTCCTGCGTCGTGAGGTTGCCGATCCGCAAGTACGCGCCGCGAATCTTGAAGGAACCGGTGCGTTGCAGGTTCTCGCATTTCAGGCTGACCCGTTGACCCGTCAACGCCGTCAACCAGCGGGACCCCTCCATGGGGGTCACCAACGCGGTCCCCTGCAGGAACGCTCGAGCCACCTCGATCTCCGCAAGCGTGACAGTCGGTACGCCGTCGGGGTGTTCGACGCGGTTGTCAGCCTCGGTGCCCATCCCGGGAGCCTATCGGCGACCCACCACCGGCTGGGACAGCCCCGACTTGCATGGGGCATGCAAGTACTTATATGCTTGGTTCATGCAACAAGATCGGTTAGTCGCCAGCCGGCAGGCTCAAGGCGACGCAGCCACGCTAACCGAAGTCCCCGAATCATTCGAACATCGGCGGCTCACCGACCGGGCGACTGCCATCGCCGCACCGAGCGGTTGCGACCCCTCATCAGACGAGCCTCGCTCGCCCGAAGAAGCGGTGATCGGCCTGCTGATGCAGGCCGGCCGGAAGCTCCGGACCCGGCACGCCGACGACCAGGTCGACCCGTCCTGCTTCCCGCTGGCCAAGCAACTGATGCGCCACGACGCCATGCGGCTTTCCGACCTGGCCGCGAAGGTCGAGCTGGACGCCTCAACGGTGAGCCGGCAGATCAAACAACTCGAAACGCTGGGCGTCGTTGAGCGCGCCCCGGACCCTGCGGACGGCCGCGCCAGCCTGGTGAAGCTGAGCGACGCCGGCCGCACCCAGATGCTTGACGCTTTTCGTCGCCGTTTCGACCGCATCAAGGCGGTCCTGGCGCCGTGGAGCGAGCGCGACCGCGCGCAACTGCAGCAACTTCTCATCCGCCTCGCCAGTGATCTGCGCGACGCCAACGACCACGACGAGTCACGGAGCCATTGATGACCCAGACGCAACACCCCGACACCCCGACACCCGACGCGCACGGCTATTTGTCCCACCGCCAGATCCTGGTGGTGATGGGCGGTCTGATGGCCGGCATGTTCCTTGGCGCCCTCGACCAGTCGATCGTCGGCACTGCGCTCCCCACGATCACCAGTGAGCTCGGCGGTCTCAGCAAGCTGTCGTGGGTGGTCACCGCCTACATGCTGACCGCGACGGCCGTGACACCGCTGTGGGGAAAGATCTCTGACCTGTACGGGCGCAAGCTCATCTTCCAGCTGGCGATCGTCACGTTCTTGGCCGGCTCACTGCTGTCCGGGCTCTCGCAGAACATGACCGAGCTGATCTTGTTCCGCGCCGTGCAAGGCATCGGTGGTGGCGGTCTCTTCGCGTTGGCCATGGCCACGATGGGTGACGTGGTGCCGCCCCGAGAGCGCGGCCGCTACGGCGGCTATTTCGGGGCAGTGTTCGGTACGTCGAGCGTGCTAGGCCCAGTGTTAGGTGGATTCTTCGCGGACGGGCCGGGCTGGCGCTGGATCTTCTACATCAACATCCCGATCGGCATCGTCGCGCTGGTCATCACCACTTCGGCGCTGCGCATCCATCACGTCCGGCGAGACCACAAGATCGACTACCTGGGAGCGGCCCTGATCGTCGCCGCGGTCAGTTCGTTCCTGCTCTTCACCACGGTCGCCGGCCCCGACAACGGCTGGGGCTCGGCGTTCGCACTGACGCTGATCGTCACCGGCATCGTGCTCAGCGCGTTGTTCATCTTCGTAGAACTGCGCGCGGCGGAGCCGATCATCCCGATGGAGCTCTTTCGTAACTCGATATTCTCAACAAGCAACGTGTTCGGCTTCATCATCGGCTTCGCGATGTTCGGCGTGATCGTGTTCATGCCGCTGTATCTCCAGGTGGTCGACGACATGAGCCCGACCAAGTCGGGCCTGGCGCTGATTCCGATGGTCATCGGCATCTTCAGCACCTCGATATCGTCCGGCATCGCGATGAGCAAGACCGGCCGCTACAAGGTTTTCCCGATCATGGGAGCGACCACGGTCGCCGCCGCGCTTTACCTCCTCTCGCGTCTCTCCGTCGACAGCCCTTATTGGCAAGCGGCGGTGGCCCTGCTCGTCTTCGGGGCCGGCCTCGGCCTCACCATGCAGACCATCGTCACCGCAGTGCAGAACTCGATCGACCGCAAGCACATGGGCTCGGCGACGAGCTCGGTGATGTTCTTCCGCCAACTGGGCGGAACGTTCGGAGCCGCCGTCTTCGGCGCGATCTTGACCACCAGGCTGGCGAGCCATCTGGCAACCGAGTTCGGCGGGCATACCGCTGGACACTTAGGCGGCGGCGCGGTCACCAGCAACGTCGAGGCGATCAAGCGGCTGAAGGGGCCCGATCCGAGCATCTACCACAAGGTGCTTGATGCCTTCGCGCTCTCGCTGCATGACGTGTTCTTGTGGGCAATCCCGGTGGTGCTGGTGGCCTTGGCCGTCGCGTTCTTCATCCGGGAGATCCCGTTGAAGTCGCGGGCAACCGATGGCGCCGCCGATGACGAGGAAGCCGCCCTGGTTCACCCGGCATGACTTAGAGTCTGCGCGGACTCTTAGCGTGTCACCTTTACCATGGTTGATCAGCCCGTCGGATTTTCAAGGCGGGATAGCAACCCGTAGGCCGCGGCCGGATGTTCCTCGGTCAACAATCCCGCCGCCGCCAACCCGTAGCCGTGGGCGACCACAACCCTTAGAGTCCACGGGACCAGCCAAA
>JBPCQA010000034.1:0-54820 GCA_050998615.1 Nocardioidaceae bacterium | reverse complement strand
AGGGCACCGACCTCAGCGTCCACAGCAACGAGGACCTGGACTGGGTCGCCCAACAACTCAACGACCGACCCCGCAAGCGACTAGCGTTCAAGAAGCCGATCGAACTCATCGGCGACCTGCTGTTGCGCTGACCGCCAGAATCTGCCCCACCCTCTACGGACGCTCGGCCGGTTCGCCGTTGCGTTCCTGAGCTGCCTGGCGGCTGGTGCCGAGCGTGGCTGCGATCTGGGTTCACGGGTGTCCGTGCTCGGAGGCCTCGGCCACGGTATCGGCCAACTCTACCTGGCTCTTGGCAACAGCGCGCACGGCATTGCCGATGCGGCGCAAACGACTGGCATCGGTGTCCGGCGAAGCAATAGCCGCCGGATCGAGCGAGTCGAGCCACCGTTCGGCGGCGGCGGCGGCTTGCTGGAGCTGTTCGCGGGTACGCGGCATCCTCCGCGCGCACCCCGAGCAGTTGCTCGACGGGGACTGGCCCGAGCGCCATGAGGAGCGCCACGCGAAGCCGTCCGTCATGGGTCGCGATCGACCAGATGGCGTCCTGCTTGG
This sequence comes from Nocardioidaceae bacterium, assembly GCA_050998615.1. Classification (GTDB taxonomy): domain Bacteria; phylum Actinomycetota; class Actinomycetes; order Propionibacteriales; family Nocardioidaceae; genus JBPCQA01. Next base: position 54,271 of record JBPCQA010000034.1, on the reverse strand, counting down.
CGAGGCGGTATCCGAGGCGCAGATCCGCCACGTCGGTTGCTTCCCCGTACGAATGCACACCGGACTTCTCCAAGTACGCGCCCTTACAAGACGCACGTGCGCACCGGCGGCGACGAGCGAATCGGCATCGGCGGGGCGAGCCCAGCAAGTTGGCTTGCACAGTCGCGCCAAGGCGATCGGCGAGACTCCGACCGGCGACGTAGCGTGACGCCGCCTGCCAGGTCGCACGCTCGCCTCTGGGCACCATTCCACCGCGCGCTCGAGGGTCCACTGGTCGCCAGCTTGACAAGCAGAGCGAGCGACGTCAGGTGGCATTCGACGGCCCGCCTGACCTACAGATCGGTGGTGGCTGGCCGTGGTATCACCACAGTCGGGGCAGCTGTGACCCCTCCAGTTCGGTCGTCAGTTCCGCCGACGGCGTGCTTGCGGTGAAGGCGCTGAGCAGACCGGCGAAGGTCAAGTGCACCCCGTCGTAGTCGGCCGCCACCGCGCTCCAGGTGGGAGCCAGGCCGTGGTCGATGCCGCCGCAGGTCAACAAGTTGCTGTCCAGGCCCGGGTGAGTGGCCCGATCTCCGTAGGTCAAGGCCAGGGCGTGCCAGTCGGCCGGTGCGGTGATTTCGTACACCCGCGCGTGGGGGTCGACCTGCAGGCGGGTTTGGGCCACGGGATAGATCGGGTCGGCGTCCCAGCCGTAGGCCAGCTCGCCATGCCCCCCACCGGCGATCACCTCGCCCTCCCCGACGGGCAAAAGGGTCGAGGTCAGCACGGCGTTGGTGGGTCGCTGCGCGTACGCATCCCACGGGCCCAGCGCTCCAGTGGGGGCGGACAGACGCATCGGATCCTGCCTCGGAGCAGCCCCGGCGGCGCGCTGGTCGACCAGGTGCACCTGGAGCGAGCCTGCTGCGGGTTGCCGCCACCAGGCGTTGCGCGGATCGGCCAGAACGTCGGCGACGAATCCGCGCAGGGGCAGCACCTGCTCCAGGACGGCGGCGCGCAGGTGAGCCGATCCGGGGCTGCTGACCCAGGGGGTCAGGTCGGCGATCGCGCTGGACGCCAGCGCGGTCACCAGTGCCGAGTCGGCCAGGGCATCGGCGTCCAAGCCGCCACGGTCGGCCAGAACGAACACCGCCGCGGCCGCAGGAGCACGCAAGAACTCCTCCACCCGCTCCGCCAGGTCCCGCACGTCAGCCAGTCTCCCACCGCTGGCTGTGGCTCCCATACGACGCACCCAGGGGATCGTCACTGGCTGCCTCGCGGGTGAACAGCCGTGGTTGAGTGTGGTCACCGGCACTCGCGGTCACCGATTGAGCCCGCCGATCGCCATGCGGCGACCCTCTCAGTGCGCGGAGGGTCTTCCGCGCCTCGTGCAGCCTCACCGCCGCTCGGGCGCGTGCAACCCCGGCCGCTGGCGGCCTTCTGCTGTCGGGTCTTTCGATGGTGGACGTGCCGCAGGGTCGCCGCTAGGCCAGCCGCGGCGGCCATCGCCTCGCCAAGGATCTGGAGCCACGCCTCGGTGAATCCGAGGACCTGCGCGGGATGGTGCGCCGGTAGGACACGGCGTCAGCCCCGAGTGTTGTGGACCCGACCAGCAGGCTGACCGCGAGCACGGCGCCTACGGTCGACATCCACCGGAGGCGGATGAGTACGAGCCCGGCGATCACCACAACAATCTGCCCCACGAGCAACGGTGGCAGATACAGCGGTCCCACATTCAGCGACCCATGCACGGTACGAGGGCCGCGGCCCGGGTTGACAGCGGCACCCAGAAAACCGATCCCGCACCCCTGGCGAACCCATGCCTGGGGTTCGCGACCAGTGCAGACCGGTGGGGCGGGCGGGGCTCGAACCCGCGACCGGAGGATTATGAGTCCTCTGCTCTGACCAGCTGAGCTACCGCCCCTCGCTCCGTGGGCCGATAATCTCACTGCTCTCCACGACGGCGACCCCCGCCCGGCCCAGAGGCCGCTCCCTGACGGAGTCGTCCGGCGAAAGGCGAGCAGCAACTGCTTCGTGAGCAGCTCGGATCGAAGGTCTCTCAAACGTAGTCTTCGGGCGTGGATGTGATCTCGCTGGGCTACCAGACCGACCTTGCCCTCCTCCAGCTCGGTGGTAGCCGTATCGCCGACCGCGGCGACCATCTCGTCGTACGGTCGCCGCACAATCCGACGCACTGGTGGGGAAACTTCATGCTGGTGTCGTACGTCCCACCTGCGGCGGATGTGAACCGTTGGCTGGAGGCGTTCGCGTCGGAGTTCCCCAAGGCCGGTCATGTGGCGCTCGGTTTCGACGGGATCTCCGGCAGTGTCGGTGACTTGATGGGTTTCGAGGCGGCTGGGCTGAAGCCGGAGGCCCAGACGGTGATGACGGCACAGTCCGTGCACGAACCGCCGCGTCCGAATCGCGAGGCGACCTACCGAGAGATGACGAACGACGATGACTGGGCTCAGCAGGTGGCGCTTCGACTGGCCTGCAACGACACCCTGGAGCCGGTGGCATATCGCGACTTCGCTTCCCAGAGAGCCGCGACCGCGCGGACCCTGGTCGAGGCAGGGCACGGCGCCTGGTTCGGCGCGTTCCTCGACGGTCAGCTTGCCTCGGCGATGGGACTGTTCGCTGCTGGACCTGGCCTCGCCCGGTTTCAGTCGGTTGAAACGCATCCGCAGGCACGTGGACGCGGGTTGGCGGGCACCTTGGTGCACTATGTGAGCCGCTACGGCCTGGACCGGCTCGGCGCCCACACGCTGGTGATGGTGGCCGATCCGGATTACCCGGCGATTCGGATCTATCGCTGCGTCGGTTTCACCGACACCGAAACGCAGCTCCAAGTGGAGCGTCCGCCGTCGAACACGCTGTGAATCGAAGCGGATTTACCCGCGGACAATGTTGCCGCGCAGCCTCACCCAGCGAGCGAACAACGGGTCGACGAACCGCCACTCACTCGTCGGCATCGGCCGGGCCACGTGCTGACCGTCGCGGCCGAGCTCACGCAACGCTGACTGCAGGGTCGCTCGGGACAGGCCGGCTCGCTCGGTGGCTCGGGATCCGGTGGGGCGGATCCCGTCGGCAAGCGCAGCAAGCACCGCCTTCTTGCCGGAGCTGAGCTGATCCCAGATCGCCTGATGTCCCTCCCGGGTCTGCACCAAGGCCAGCCCCATTATCGCCTCCGCCAACGCCAGGCCGTCAATACCGGCGCCGTCGGGAAACGTCGTACCTCCAACTGCGCGCATTCCCAGCTCGCGATGCAGCAGATGGGCAAACAGCATCGTGCGTTGTGGATGCCCTCCGGCAGCCGTGACCAGCGGAGCCAACGCCTCACCTGGGTCCTCGCCCAAGGCGTCGAAGCGTTCGCTGAGCTCGATGAGCACGTCGTCGACCGGCAATGGTGTCAGCTCGAGCGGCTCAGCCTGACCGTAGAGCGGGCGCTCCCGGTCGGTGAAGAGTCGGCGCATCAACGAGGGTTGAGATCCTGCATAGATGTACGTCGCGGCGTCACCGTGATACTGCACGTGCGAGCGCACCAACCCGTCCAGCGTCGCTCCGGCGCTGAGCAGATCCTGGAACTCGTCGAAGACCACCAGTGTCTGGCGGCGGTCACGCTCGAACAATCGCAACGGCAGGTCAAGCAACTCCGCTGCCGCGGTGAGCGTGGCCTCTTGCGATGGTTGCTGCTGACGCGGCCCCAACGTGACGCCAACCCCCGACGTGGTCAACAACAGGCCGAGCCGCGAGCTGAGCCCCTCCAGGTGAGAACGCACCCTGGCGTCCTTGAGCCGGGAGTAGGCGGTGGCGATTCGGGCGCAAACCTCGGCCAACGACGTCACGCCGTAAAAGTCGACGTGTAGGGTGCGCCAATTGACGGCATCCAGATTGCGTTCATGGGCAAGCAACAAGGACGTCTTCCCGTAGCGACGGGGGCTGGCGAGACGCACATGGGCGCCGTCGACGGCTGCCAAGTGCAGCCGATGCATCTCCTCTCTGCGGTCGATGAGCGCCTCGTTGGTGATCGGGCTCTCGAACGGGAACGCGCGCGGCATGTCTCGACAATACGCACGATGTATGGCGCCAGCAATACAGCTCTGTATGGGGTATGCCATCAGGCGGCTAGGCCGCCAGCGGTTCCGAAAAGCCGCATCGACGGCGGTTTAGGAGGCCGCTTCGCGGCCGTCTCAAAAGCGCATCTGGGTGGTGGTGGTTCGAGACGCTCGCTGAGCTCGCTGCTCAGCCCCCGGGATTGAGAGTGGGCTTGTGAGTGAGCACTCACTCAGTTATGATCCTTCGATGTCTTCGGACCCGAGCCCCGCCACCATCGCGGCGAGTCTGCCGGTAGCCGCACCGGACCACCCGGACCACCTCGACCATCCTGTTCGGCCGGCTCGGCCGGTTCCTCTGAGTACGCCGGCTCGTCGCGCGGCGCCGCTGCCTCCGGACGAGCGCCGCGAGGCCCTGGTAGCTGCGACATTGCCGTTGATCCGAGAGCAGGGCCTTGATGTGAGCACCCGCCAGATTGCCGCCACGGCAGGTGTCGCGGAGGGCACGATCTTCCGGGTCTTCCCGAGCAAGGACGCGTTGATCTCGGCGACCCTGGCGGCGGCCTTCGACGCAACGCCGGTGGTTCGTCAACTCGCTGCCCTCGACCCCGCGGCCCCGTTGCATGACCGGATGGTCGCGGCGACCAAGGTGCTGCAACAGCGGCTTGCCGACGTCTTCAAGTTGCTCGGTGCCCTCGGCATGCGCCGTCCGCCAGACGAGATGCACGGTGCTCGGCACCGAAATCACGGTGATCGGCTTGACCCGTGCGATGATCAGCATGCTGTTCAGGAGTCTTTCCGGCATGGCCCCAATGTGATCATCCTGGATGCGCTGGCTACCCTGATCGAGTCCGACCGCGATGAGCTGAGGTGCGAGCCGCGCGAAGTGGCTCGGCTGCTGAGGTTGATGACGTTCGCCGGCAGCCATCCCGGAATCACCGACGAAAACCCGTTGACCGCACATGAGATTGTCGACGTGCTGCTCGATGGAGTTCGATGCCACCAGCTGGCCGTAGACCGGGTTCCCGGCGACTGCGGCCGCACGCATCAGGCGGGGGGAGAAACATGCTGCTGTCTTTGATGCGCGCTCACCTGCGGCCGTACGCGCGGCTTCTCGCCGCGGTGGTGGCTCTGCAGCTCGTCGGGACCATGGCGTCGCTCTACCTGCCGAGTTTGAACGCCGACATCATCGACAACGGCGTGATCACCGGTGACACCGGCTACATCTTGCACACCGGTGGGTGGATGTTGTTGGTAAGTCTCGTCCAGATCGTTTGCGCGATCACCGCAGTGTACTTCGGAGCCCGAGCCGCGATGAGCTTCGGCCGCGATGTCCGCGCTGCTATCTTCCACCGAGTCGGTGAGTTCTCTGCTCGCGAGGTCGCGCAATTTGGTGCGCCGTCTCTGATCACGCGCAACACCAACGACGTACAGCAGGTCCAGATGCTCGTCGTGATGACCTGCACGATGCTCGTGGCGGCCCCGATCATGTGCGTTGGTGGCATCATCATGGCCCTGCGTGAAGATGTCGGGTTGTCATGGCTGATGGTGGTCGCGGTGCCGATCCTGGTCATCTCGATCGGCCTGATCATTCGTCGGATGGTTCCCCAGTTCCGGGCCATGCAGCGACGCATCGACGCGGTCAACAAGATACTGCGCGAGCAGATCACCGGCATCCGAGTGGTGCGCGCCTTCGTCCGCGAACGCCACGAGACACAGCGCTTCGGCGAGGCCAACACCGAGTTGACGTTGACCGCGCTCCGGGTCGGCCGGCTGATGGTGTTGATCTTCCCCACCGTGATGTTGATCCTCAACGCCTCGAGCGTCGCGGTGCTCTGGTTTGGCGGGCACCGGGTCGGCAACGGTCAGATGCAGATCGGCGCACTCACCGCCTTCCTCACCTACCTGATGATGATCTTGATGTCGGTGATGATGGCGACGTTCATGGCGATCATGATCCCGCGCGCCGCCGTCTGCGCGGAACGCATCGGTGAGGTGCTGGCGACGAACTCGTCGGTGCAGCTGCCCACCCATCCCGTCACAACGGTCCACACCTCCGCAGAGCTCCGGCTCCGAAACGTCGAGTTCAGCTACCCCGGCGCAGCGGACCCCGTGCTCCATGACATCTCGATGACGGCGACTCGGGGGCAGACCACCGCAGTCATCGGCAGCACCGGCGCGGGCAAGACAACGTTGATCTCGCTGATTCCGCGGTTGTTCGACGCGACGACGGGGGAGGTCCTGGTCGACGGCGTAAACGTGCGTGAGCTCGACCCGGAAATGCTGTGGCGACGCATCGGGCTGGTGCCGCAGCGTCCCTACCTGTTCACCGGCACGATCGCCAGCAATCTCCGGTACGGCGACCCGCACGCCAGCGACGATGAGCTGTGGCAGGCGCTGGAGGTGGCACAAGCCAAGGACTTCGTGGCGGCCATGCCTGCGCGGCTGGAAACCCACGTCGCGCAAGGAGGAACCAACGTGTCAGGTGGCCAACGCCAACGGCTCTGCATTGCCCGTGCGCTGGTCGCCAAACCGGAGATCTACCTCTTCGACGACTCATTTTCCGCGCTCGACGTAGCCACCGACGCCAGGTTGCGAGCGGCGCTGCGTCCGCACGTCCATGACGCTGCGGTGGTGATCGTCGCTCAACGGGTCTCGACGATCACCAATGCCGACCAGATCATCGTGCTCGACCATGGCCGGATCGTCGGCACCGGGACGCATGACGAGTTGCTGCTCGACTGCCCGACCTATGTCGAGATCGTCGAGTCACAGCTGTCCGTGGTGGAGGCGGCATGACGCAGCGCCAAGACGGCTCTGATCCGGCCACCCCGAAACGGCTGCCGCCGGCAGCCCAGGGCACGGGTCGTGGCCCGTTTTCCAGCGTGGGGATGCCCGCCGAGAAGTCGATGAACTTCGGCCCGTCGGCCAAGCGGCTGATCGGCCGGCTGCAACCCGAGCGCCGCCGCGTGACGTTGGTGATCGGGTTGGCCGTTATCTCGGTGGCCTTCAGCGTTTTGGGCCCGAAGATCTTGGGCCACGCCACCGACATCATCTTCTCGGGGGTGATCGGCCAGCGATTGCCCGCCGGCGTCGACAAGGCCGAGGCGGTTTCTCAGGCCCGCGCATCGGGCCAGGCCAACTTCGCCGACATGCTTGCCCGGATGCACGTCGTACCAGGGGTCGGAATCGACTTCAGCTCGCTGGGCAAGGTGTTGCTCTTGGTGCTGCTGCTCTACCTGGCGGCCTCGATGTTCAGCTGGCTGCAGGGTTACCTGCTCAACGACGCTGTGCAACACACCGTTCTGCGGTTGCGCTCCGATGTGGAGGCCAAGCTCAACCGGTTGCCGTTGGAATACTTCGATCGCCAACCGCGCGGGGAGATCCTTAGCCGGGTGACCAACGACATCGACAACGTGCAGCAGAGCCTGCAGCAGACGATGAGTCAGCTGCTCACGTCGCTGCTGACCGTCATCGGCGTTGTCGCGATGATGTTTGTGATCTCGCCGCTGTTGTCGCTGATCGCACTGGTCACCATCCCGTTGTCGATCCTGATCACCCGGCAGATCGCTAAGCGATCGCAGCGGCTGTTCATCGCTCAGTGGACGCACACCGGCGCGCTGAACGGCCAGATCGAGGAGGCATTCACCGGTCACGAGTTGGTCAAGGTGTTCGGGCGTCAACGGGAGGTGGAAGCGTCCTTCGAGACCAAGAACGAGGAGCTCTTCGCCGCCAGCTTCGGTGCCCAGTTCGTCAGCGGCATCATCATGCCCGCGATGATGTTCATCGGGAACATCAACTATGTGGTGATCGCCGTGGTGGGTGGGTTGCGCGTGGCGTCAGGCTCGATGAGCCTCGGCGACGTACAAGCGTTCATCCAGTACTCCCGACAGTTCACCCAACCCTTGACCCAGGTGGCGTCGATGGCCAACCTCTTGCAGTCCGGCGTCGCCTCCGCGGAGCGGGTCTTCGAGCTGCTGGACGCGCAGGAGCAGGTGCCTGACTCACCAGACGAGGGGCGAGTCGAGGACCGGCACGGCCGAGTCCGGTTCGAGCACGTGTCGTTTCGGTACGACGTCGACGAGCCGTTGATCGATGACCTTTCACTTGCTGCCGAGCCCGGCCAAACCGTGGCCATCGTCGGCCCCACTGGTGCGGGGAAGACCACGTTGGTCAACCTCATCATGCGCTTCTATGAGCTCGACGCCGGACGCATCACCCTCGATGGTGCCGACATTACGGCGCTGAGCCGGGAGGACCTGCGGTCCGAGATCGGCATGGTGTTACAGGACACCTGGCTGTTCGGGGGCACGATCCGCGACAACATCGCCTACGGGCGTCCCGACGCGTCCGAGCAGGACATCCTGGCCGCGGCGCAGGCGACGTACGTCGACCGTTTCGTGCGGACGCTGCCCGACGGATACAGCACCGTGATTGACGAGGAGGGCAGCAACGTCAGCGCGGGCGAGAAGCAGCTGTTGACCATTGCGCGCGCCTTTTTGGCAGATCCGTCGTTGCTGATCTTGGACGAGGCGACGAGCTCGGTCGACACCCGCACCGAGGTGTTGGTGCAACACGCGATGGCGGCGCTGCGCACTGACCGGACGAGTTTTGTTATCGCGCACAGGCTCTCGACAATCCGCGAAGCCGATCTGATCTTGGTCATGGAGTCCGGCCGCATCGTCGAGCAGGGCACCCATGACCAGCTGCTTGCCGCTCGTGGCGCCTATTACCGGCTGTACTCCACTCAGTTCCGTGGCGCGATCGCCGACATCGACGAGCAGGACGCCGCAGAACCGGTCGGTGCGGGGGCCCCGGCGGGTGGCGGGTAGCCGAAGGGCACGGGTGCACCAGGGCTCGGATCAGACCTGCGGAATCGTCGCACTGGTTGAGGTCGGCGTGGGCGTGGGCGTCGAGGTTGGAGACGGCGAGACGGTGGGGTTCAGCTGCGGGAACGGCGGTCGAACCGGCGCCGGTGGCTGGTTCTCGAAGACCTTGACCGCGATCCACAAGGCGATGGCCGCGATAGCCACGATCACCGCGAAGGCAGTCAAGTACGTCCAACGAGCACCGATCGTCAGGCTGGCCGGCCACGGCAGTGGCCACAACCGCCAGCGGCCGGTGCTTCGACGGCGAAACCAGTGCGGGCGAAACGCCGGTCCGCGCGGTCGGCCAACCGGTAACAGGTGTTCAAGCGTGACGGGCGCGAGCAGTCCGCGGGCGAAGCGCAGACTCGTCGCCCAATCGTCGGCGCGCAGGGCTACCCAGGGCGCGATGTCCGGCTCGTCCTCACTCGCCACGATCGTGTCGTCATGGTCGAGCGCGCGCGCCACTGCATCGTGGAACCTGGCTCGCGCGTAGGAGTCGGTCTCGGCGCCCTCGCTCAGCACCACCACCGTGACTGACCTGGCGGCGATTCGGCCGGCGTACACAATCCCGGAGTCGGTGGTCTCCAGCCGACCGGTGAGAGTGATGTTGCCCAGCGCAGGTGGGTCGCCGCGCCCCAACGGCATCGGCCTGACCGACTCAGCGGACTCGGTCATGACCCTCCGTCCGCGCCCGCCGGCGCCGGCCATTCGTATTCGTCGGTGATGGGCACCGCTTGCGATCAACGCCTTGGTGCCTCATGTAACACTGACCAGCGTACGACGACCCGGGCCCGCGAAGGATGTGATTGGTGTCATGCATCCACCTGGACATCCGCAACCGGCAAACGATGCAGGAGACACACCACTAGCATGACCACGACTCATTCGAGCCCAACGGGCCAAGCAGTTGAGCTGTCCAAGCTGGCGGAGCTGACCCAGCTAGCCCTGCACGAGGTCAAGAGGGTAATCGTCGGGCAAGAGCACATGGTCGAGCAGCTCATGGTGGCGCTGATCGCCCGCGGACACTGCCTGCTCGAAGGCGTGCCCGGGATCGCGAAGACGCTCGCCGTGCGCACCTTCGCCGATGTGGTGGGAGGCAGCTTCGCCCGACTCCAGTTCACTCCCGACCTGGTGCCGTCTGACATTGTCGGCACGCGGATCTATCGGCCCAGCAAGGAGTCTTTCGACGTCGAGCTGGGACCGGTGTTCGTCAACTTCGTGCTCGCCGACGAGGTCAACCGTGCGCCCGCGAAGGTCCAGTCGGCGATGCTCGAGTTGATGGGTGAGCGTCAGGTGTCGATCGGTGGCCATACGTTTGCCTTGCCCGAGCCGTTCATCGTGATCGCCACCCAGAACCCACTCGAGTCCGAAGGCGTCTACCCGCTGCCGGAGGCGCAACGCGACAGGTTCTTGTTCAAGGTGGACGTGACGCACCCGCGTGGCCAAGAGGAGTTCGAGATCCTGCGCCGGATGAGCGTCGACCCGCCCAGGGCCAACCAGATCTTGGGACCGGACCTCATTCGCGACCTTCAGCTCGCCGCCGACCGGGTGTTCCTTCACAACCTGGTCGGGGAGTACATCGTCCGACTCGTGTTGGCCACCCGCTCGCCGATCGAGTTCCACCTGCACGGGCTCGACGCCGTGATCGAGGTCGGCGCCAGTCCACGTGCGACCTTGGGTCTGGCAGCGGCGGCTCGAGCCGTGGCGTTGATCCACGGCCGCGACTTTGTCCTCCCGCAAGACGTCGCGGTGGTAGCCCAAGACGTGATGGCGCACCGGCTGGTGTTGACGTTCGACGCGATCGCGGATGGCGTCGACCCGCGGGCAGTGGTGGCCACGGTGGTCGAAACGATACCTCCTCCGCTGGCCGTCTGGGGCGCCAACGCGTCGTCGCCGGAGTTTCGCTAGTGCCAGAACGATTTTTCCGGGCCGACCAGATGCCGTTGTCCGCGTTGGTGCCCGAGCAGGCGTTGCGTCGGCTCGAGATCCGGATCGTCGGGAGGCTCGATGGCTTCTTGCACGGTAAGCACCTGGGGCTGCTGCCCGGGCCGGGGACGGACCTGGCTGAGGCCCGTTTCTATGTCGTAGGCGAGGACGACGTACGCCGGATGGACTGGGCAGTGACCGCGCGCACGACGGTGCCACACGTGCGTGACGTCGTTCCGGACAGCGAGCTCGAGACGTGGGCGCTGATCGACCTCTCACCATCGATGCACTTTGGCACCGCTGCGATGGAGAAGCGCGATTTGGCGGTGGCGGCGGTGGCGACCCTCGGGCTGATCACGTTTCGGGCGGGTGACCGGTTCGGCGGTTACGTTCTGCGCGACGGCACGTTCACGCGTTGGCCTGCTCGGTCGGGGCGGATGGCACTGTTCGGGTTGTTGCGGTCGCTGTTGCAAGCATCCCCGCGGGAGCATGTTCCGCCGGGGCCAAGCCTTGCGGAGGCAGTCGTCGCGATGGCCCGCGATCAACGCAAGCGCGGCCTGCGTGTCGTTGTATCGGACTTCATCGACTGGCGGGATGCCGCCATAGACGCAGACTCTGCTCCGCCGTGGGAGCGGGCGATGCGCCAACTCGGGTCACGCAGCCAGGTGATAGCGGTCGAAATTCTCGATCCTCGTGAGCTGGACATTCCCAACGTCGGGACGATTCTGCTGCAGGACCCGGAGACGGGACAGGTGCGCGAGCTCGACACCGGGAGCCGAAAGACTCGACAGCGCTACTCAGCGGCCGCTCGGCTGCAGCGGGAGCGCACCGCGCGGGCATTGCGGCGTGCCGGCGTTGCTCACCTGGTGCTGCGGACCGATCGGGACTGGGTTGCCGACATTGCGCGTTTCGCGTTGCGGCATCGTCGGATTGCGGCTCGGCTCCCCCACTTGCCGAAGGGCGCGAGGCGATGAGTTTCCTGGAGCCGACCCGCTTGTGGCTGTTATTGGTCGTGCCGCTGCTGCTCGTAGTGTACGCCGTGCTGCAGTTTCGCAAGAGCCGCTACGCAGTGCTCTTCACCAATATGGCGTTGCTCGACACGGTGGCCCCCCGACGGGTCAGGTGGCGTCAGCACGTGGCGGTGATGCTTGCCCTGCTGACCCTCAGCGGTGCCGTGGTGCTGTTCGCAAAGCCCACCCGGCTGGTGAACGTGCCCCGACAGACGCCGGTCACCGTGGTGTTGACGATTGATGTCTCGTTGTCGATGGAGGCCACCGACGTTTCACCCACCCGGCTGGCGGCCGCCAAGCGGACAGCCACCGACTTCTTGAACAAGCTGCCGTCGACCTACCAGGTCGCCGTCGTCAGTTTTGCCAAACACGCTCGTGTCGTGGTTCGGCCGACACTCGATCGAGCCGAAGTGTCCACCGCGGTCAACGCGTTGAGAGTAGCGGCGTACACCGCGACCGGCGAAGGAATCTTCACGGCTCTGGACGTCGTCAAGCAGTCGCTGGCGGGTGTGACTCGCACTCCTGGGGAGAAGCTGCCGGCGATGATCGTGCTGATAAGTGATGGCAAACGCACCGTCGGGCGCTCCCAAGTCAGCGCCGCGGAGGCGGCGAAGGCGCAGCACGTGCCGGTCTACACGGTGGCGCTCGGCACCCCCGACGGAATGATCCAGGCGCAGGACCAGACGGTGCCGGTGCCGGTGCAGATTGGCGAGTTGCAGCAGGTCGCGATGATCTCCGGTGGCAAGTCGTACGTCGCCTCCAACTCAGCGGACCTGTTGAGCGCCTACCAGGACGTGCACGGTGCGCTGGTCTACGTCGAGGAGCGCGGCGACGCAACGTCGGAGTACATGGGCTACCTGGTGCTGTTGTCGCTGATCTCGACCGCCGCGGGTCTTTTCGTCGCCTCGCGGTGGCCATGACCTCGACAGCCGCGTCGGACGGCGCACTGGAAGCTTTCGCTCCTGACATCGCGGAGGGCTGGTGCCGCTGTGACAGATGAGGCACAATAGGCGTGAGTTCACACAACTCCTCCGATGGGTGTTGAGCGCTGGGGAAGGCGATTCTCAACCCTTGGAGGACAACGGTGAACCTGGAAGCGAAGACTGCCGACTCGCTCGCCAGCGGCGTGCTCTACGTGCACGCCGCGCCTTCGGCGGTATGCCCGCACGTCGAGTGGGCGGTGGCCGGTGTGCTCGGCGTGCCGGTCGATTTGTGGTGGACGCCTCAGCCGGCCAAGACCGGCTCTTACCGCGCTGAGTATTCCTGGGCCGGGCCGGTCGGCACCGCAGCGAAGTTGGCGTCGGGGCTGCGAGGTTGGCAGCGGCTGCTCTTCGAGGTCACCGAGGAGCCGACGCCGGCCAGTGAGGGGGCGCGCTACTCCTTCACGCCCGACCTGGGAGTCTTCCATGCGGTGACCGGGCTGCATGGTGACCTCATGATTCCTGAAGACCGGCTCAAGGCGGCCGTGGTGAAGGCCGCGATTGGCGACCTCCCCCTGCTGGCCGAGATCGATAAGCTGCTCGGCAAACCGTGGGACGACGCCTTGGAGCCGTTCCGGCATGCGGGCGATGGAGCTCCGGTCCGCTGGCTGCACCACGTGGTTTAATGCGAGCGCCGCGAATGCGGCAAGGTCCGACGCTGAGCTTGTCCTGGCGGCCTTGTCCTGGCGGTCACAGCGCCTGATCCTCGCGGGCAGCGACGGCGTGGGCTACAGCGGGATGTTCCCGTGTTTGCCGCGACTGCCCGTGTCGGCGGGCGCGAGTGCGGCGGCCAACGCCGACCGGGTGGCGGCCGGCTCGACCACCTCGTCGACCACTCCGATCTCGACTGCTCTGTCAACGCCACCGGCGATTTTCTCGTGCTCCACCGCCAGCTCCGCCTCCACCGTGGGTCGCAGATCCGGCGCCACTGCCGCGATCTTGCGCCGGTGCAGGATCCGGACGGCGGCTACCGCACCCATCACGGCAACTTCGGCTCCCGGCCACGCGAACACCCTGGTAGCGCCAAGGGAGCGTGAGTTCATCGCGATGTATGCCCCCCCGTAAGCCTTGCGCGTCACCAGCGTGACCCGCGGCACGCCTGCCTCACTGAAGGCGTGGAGCAGCTTGGCACCCCGGCGTACGACGCCGTCCCACTCCTGACCGACACCGGGAAGATAGCCGGGCACGTCGACGACCACGATCAGGGGCACCCCGAAGGCATCACAGGTGCGCACGAACCGCGCCGCCTTCTCCGCCGACGGCGAGTCGAGACAACCTCCCAGGCGCAACGGGTTGTTGGCAATCACCCCGACGGTGCGACCACCGAACCGGCCCAGCGCGGTGACGATGTTGGGCGCCCATCGCTGGTGGAGCTCGAGCATCGTGTCGGCATCGAGCAGCTGACCGACGAGCGGGTGGACGTCGTAGGCCCTCCTCTTCGACTCCGGCAGTTGCTGCGACAGGTCACTGTCGTGGACGGCCGAGACGTCGAGGCGGCCCTGGTCAGACAGCAGGCACACCAGGGCCCGAGCCGAGTCGAGCGCCTGCGCTTCGGAGTCGGCGAGCAGGTGTACGACGCCGGAGCGACGCCCGTGCGGCTCGGGGCCTCCCAACCGCAACATGTCCACGTCTTCCCCCGTCACCGAGCGCACGACGTCGGGGCCGGTCACGAAGATGCGTCCCTCCGGGCCCAAGATCACCACGTCGGTCAGCGCCGGCCCGTAGGCAGCGCCGCCGGCGGCAGGGCCCAACACGACCGAGATCTGCGGGATCTTGCCCGACGCCTGGGTCATGGCGTGGAAGATGTTCCCAACGGCGTCCAGCGACAAGACACCCTCGGCAAGCCGCGCCCCACCGGAATGCCACAGCCCCACGATTGGCGCCTGGTCTGCCATTGCGCGGGCGTAGGCAGCGACCACAACCTGGCAGCCCTGATCACCCATCGCGCCGCCCATGATCGTGGCGTCGGAGCAAAACGCGACGGTGTGAGCGCCGTCGATGGTGCCGACGGCCGCGAGCATGCCGCTGTCGTCGTCCGCGCTGATAAGCCGCACACTGCCCCGGTCGAAAAGTGCCCCAAGTCTCGTGTTGGGGTTGCGAGGATCCTCCTCACGAGGCAGCTTCGGTGGCTTTGCGGTGGTTATCGGGGCGTGATCGGTCGTGGTCATTGTCCACCTCAGGCTGAGCGAAAGGCGATGGCGACGTTATGGCCGCCGAAGCCGAAGGAGTTGTTGAGCGCCGCGATGTCCCCATCGGAAAGCTGGCGCCGCTCGACGGCGATGTCCAGATTGACCGCCGAGTCGAGCTTGTCGATGTTGATCGTCGGCGGCACCAACCGGTCGCGCAGGGCCAAGACCGTGGCAATCGACTCCAGCGCGCCGGCCGCGCCGAGGAGGTGCCCGGTCATCGACTTCGTCGAGGTCACGACGACGTGGTTGACGTCACCCCCGAGCGCGTTCGTGATCGCCAGACATTCGGCCACGTCGCCTTGTGGAGTGGACGTCGCGTGCGCGTTGATGTGCGCGATGTCGCGTGCGACCAGGCCCGACGCCGTCAGCGCGGACCTCATCGCGCGGGTGGCGCCGAGCCCCTCCGGATCGGGTTGGGCGATGTCGTGGGAGTCGGCGGAGATGCCGGCACCGGCCACTTCGGCGTACGCGCGGGCGCCTCGAGCCTCGGCATGTTCAGCGCGCTCGATGACGAGAATTCCGGCTCCCTCGCCGAGCACGAAGCCGTCCCGCTCGACGTCCCATGGTCGAGACGCGTGGGCGGGGTCGTCGTTTCGCCGTGACAACGCCATCATCTGCGCGAAGGCTGCCAGCGGCAGCGGGTGTACGGCGGCTTCGGTGCCGCCGACCACGACCACGTCGGCGCGGTTGAGGCGGATCATGTCGATGCCGTGCGCGATTGCCTCATTGCCCGAAGCGCACGCGGACACCGGGGTGTGGACGCCGGCCTGGGCACCGAGCGCCAGGCCGACGTTGGCGGCTGGGCTGTTCGGCATCAGCATGGGGATCGCGAACGGCGAGACGCGGCGAGGGCCTTTTTCCTTCAGCGCGTCGTAGTTGCTCAGCAGGGTGGTTACGCCGCCGATTCCCGACGCGACAGCGACCCCGAGCCGCTCGGGGTCGACACCGCCGTCGGCGAGGCCGGAGTCCTTCCACGCTTCGAGGGCGGCGATCAACGCGAACTGGCCGGAGCGGTCGAGACGGCGGATTTTGACCCGCTCGAGGACCTCGGTTGGCTCGACGGCGACGGTCGCCGCGATCCGGGCGGGCAGCTCGGCGGCCCACTCTTCAGTGAGGGCTCGGGCACCCGACGTACCCGCCAACAGCGCGGACCAGGTGCTCGGCACGTCGCCGCCCACGGGAGACGTCGTACCGAGTCCGGTCACGACGACACGGGAGGAACTCATCAGGGGGTCACCTCGGGTAGGTCAACGTCCGGGCTGGATAAGACACGCTAGGCGGCGGCGTCACGTCGGCACGGATCGTGGGCGATCAGGCGTTCTGGGCGTTCTCGATATAGGCGACGGCGTCGCCGACGGTCTTGAGGTTCTTGACTTCGTCGTCGGGAATCTTCACACCGAAATTCTCCTCTGCGGCGACGACCACTTCGACCATCGACAGCGAGTCGACGTCAAGGTCGTCGGTGAACGACTTGTCGAGCTGGACGTCCTCGGCCGGGATACCCGCGACCTCGTTGACGATGTCGGCGAGTCCGGAGCGGATCTCCTCTGTGGTGGCCATTGTGGTGACTCCTTCAGGTAGTGAGTGTCGTGCGGATCGTCCCCGAGGCAGCTGGGGACTCCGTAGCGGGACTACGGAAAACGTGGGGGTGGGTCACGGCAGCTTGATCACCTGGGCTGCGTAGGCCAGCCCGGCGCCGAACGCGATGAGCAGAGCGTTGTCGCCGCTGTTGACCTGGCCGGACTCGATCAGCGCCTCGGCAGCCAACGGGACCGAGGCAGCCGATGTGTTGCCTTGGTAGGCGATGTCTCGGGCGATCACGACACGGTCGGGCAGCTTCAGCGTGCGCGCCATCGCGTCGACGATGCGCATGTTGGCCTGATGGGGGATGAACACGTCGAGCTCGTCGGGGCCGATGCCGGCCCGGTCGAGTGCCTCCCGGGCCACCTTCGCCATCTCGAAGGAAGCCCAGCGAAACACCGGGTTGCCGTCCATCCGTAGCGTCGGCATCGCGGGCTCCTGGGAGTCGACGACATCCATCCAGCTCTCGTTTTGCCGGATGAAGTCGTACTTGGCCCCGTCGGATCCCCACACGACGGGCCCGATACCGTCGACGTCCGCCGGCCCGATGACGGCGGCGCCTGCACCGTCGGCGAAGATGAACGCGGTGCCCCGATCTGTCGGGTCGGTGATGTCGGAGAGCCGCTCGACACCGACGACCAGGACATGGCCGGCGCTGCCGGCGCGGACCATGTCGGACGCTAACGCGATGCCGTGGCAAAAGCCCGCGCAGGCCGCGGAGATGTCGAACGCTGCTGCCGGGGTCGCCCCGAGCTGTTCGCAGACGAGTGGAGCGACCGCCGGCGTTTGCATCAGATGCGACACCGTGGCCACGATCACGCAATCCAACTGCGCCGAATCGACGCCGGCCCGCTGCAGCGCCTTACGGGCGCTGGACACGCTCATCATCTGGACCGTCTCGTGCGGCTCGGCGAACCGCCGCTCGACGATGCCGGAACGGGTGCGAATCCACTCGTCGGTCGAGTCAATCCGCTCGCAGATCTCCGCGTTGGTGACAATCCGACTTGGTCGGTAGCCCCCGATGCCAAGAACGCCGGAGTGTGCGGCGCCGTCCCCGGCGCTAATTTGGGTGCTCATGCGATGGGTGCGCTCATCTCACTCGCTTTCCGGGTGGAGGCGGATCAGCGGTTGACCCGGCGAGACGAGATCGTCGTCTTCGACGATCCACTCGACGATCGTGCCACCGTGGGGGGCAACCACCGGCGTCGTACCCCTCAAGTTGGTGACCTCGCCCACGACCACACCGGACGACAACTGTGTTCCGAGGGGAATGTCCACGGCCTGCTTGAACGTGCCCTTGGACGGGGAGACGAGCATGCGCCAGGTCGGGCTGGAATCCATCGGCGAAGCGTCGCCGTGTTTGTCGGCGAACGCTTTCGCGTCGTCCACCTGGTCGGGAGATTTCAGCGCGAACGTCTCAATCCCCTTCAGGTGACGTTTGGCGATTGCGGTGAGCGTTCCGGCGGGGGGCATCTCCACGATGCCGGTGACCCCGAGGTCGGCCATCGTCTGCATACACAGGTCCCAGCGCACCGGGTTGCTTGGCTGGTTGACCAGCCGGGCCAGCACCTCCCGGCCGCTGTGGACAACTTGGCCGTCGCGGTTGGAAATGAGACGGGTGCGGGTGTCATGGGTTGACATCGCCCGGGCCAGTCGTGCGAGTACGTCGACCGCGGCGGCCATGTGGTCGGTGTGGAAGGCGCCGGCGACGCTCAACGGAATCAACCGGGCCTTGGGCGGCGGGTCGTCGGACAGGGCTGTCAACTGCTCGCGCGTCCCGGCTGCCACCACTTGTCCGGGCCCGTTGTGGTTGGCCGCAGTGAGGCCGTGTCGCTCAAGCGTCGCGAGCACCACCTCAGGGTCGCCTCCAAGCACCGCGGTCATGCCGGTTGGCAGGGTCGCCGAGGCGGTCGCCATCGCCCGGCCACGCTCTCGAACGAAGACCATCGCCTGCTCGGCGGTGATCACGCCACTCCCGACTGCGGCGCTGATCTCCCCGACACTGTGACCGCCGACCGCGCCGAGCCGGTCGAATGCATCTGCTGGGTGTGGAAACAAGACGAGGGCTGCAAGCAGCGCTGAGGCCACCAGCAGCGGTTGCGCGATCGCGGTGTCGCGAATCTCCTCGGCGTCCGCTTTGGTGCCGTAATGCGCGAGGTCGAGGCCGGCAACGGCCGACAGCCAGTTGAGCCGGTCGGCGAAGTTGGGGTCGTCGAGCCAGGGCCGCAAGAATCCCGGAGTCTGGGCGCCTTGGCCTGGAGCGACGATTGCGAGCACACGCCCATCATGCCGTGTTACCGGCACGTACGTTGAATCGGGCGAAGACGAAACTGCAAAGACGATCTTGTATGCTTCCCACAAGCGCCCGCGTCCTACCGCCGGACCTACACGGGCCCCAGCAGTCGCCCCAGGGTGAGCGCAACCCGCAGCGTGTACGCGTCGCGGGCAGCGTTTGCCGACAAACCGGTCACATCGGCGATCCTGTGAAGTCGATAGCGCACGGTGTTCGGGTGCACGAAGAGTGCCCGACCGGTCGCTTCGATCGAGCCGCTGGAGTCGAGGTAGGCAGTCAGCGTTTCCAGCAACCCGGAGCCGGCGTCGACCAGAGGCTGATAGACGTCGGAGACGAGCTGTCGGCGCGCATGTCCGTCTCCAGACAGCGACCGTTCGGGCAGCAGGTCGTCGCTGGACACCGGCCGCGGAGCCTCTGGCCAGGCAATGGCGGCGCGCAGGCCGGCGATCGCGGCACGGGCTGAGACGAACGCTTTGAGGAGATCGTCGACGACCGGTCCGGTCACCAGCGCTCCCGGCCCGAAGTGCGGGGCGATCTTGGCGGCGGCATGGTCAGCGTCACGGACCCCGCCAAGCACGACGACGAGTCGATCACCTTGCACGGCGCACAGCGCGTCCAGCCGACCGGCATGGGCTGAGCGCTTGATCGAGTCGACAACCGTCGCCGAGTTGCCCTCAGGGGTGAACCCCAACACGACGCAGACCCCACTGGTAGAGGCCCACCCGAGCGCGGTCGCCCGAGAGCGCACATCCTCACCGGCCTCGCCACGCAACACGGAGTCGACGATCAACGCTTCGAGGCGGGCGTCCCAGGCGCCGCGTTGTTCGGCAGCCTGTGCGTAGATGGCTGCCGCGGCGAAGGCGATCTCCCGTGAGAACAGCATCACCGCTTCACGCACGGCCTGCGAGTCACCGGCACCGACCAGCTCTTCGACATGAGCTTCCGTCACCGCGATCGTGGTCCGCACCATCTCTACCGTCTGCTGGAGAGTGACCACTCCAGTCAGCTCTCGCGGTGCGGCACCGAAAACATCCGCAGTCACGGCGGGGTCGGGGGTCGGGTTGCGGAACCACTCGACGAACGAGGAGATCCCGGCTGCGGCAGTGAGACCGATCCACGACCGCTCTTGCGGGCTCAGGGCGCGAAACCACGGCAGCTCATCGTGCATGCGGTCCAGCGCGGCCGCCGTCAAGGAGCCCACCGACTCGTCCAGCCGTCGGGCGGCCCGTGCCCGCGCCGGTTTGCGTGCCCTGCCGTCGTCGACCGCCGTGGCCCCGCCTGTCATGGCCGTAGCCTACTCAGCCGGTGCGTCCCCGGCTGGTGACCTGCCGTTGTGGTATCTGAACAAACGCTGAGACGCCTGGCCACCTGGCTTACCGGGTGAGGCCGGCGCCCGCATGCTGGTGCCGCCTGAGGCTGTTTTGGCTCCCCCTATGGGCTTAAGGCTGAACGACACGCGGCACGGAGCCGGTCAACGTTCAGCCACAGCGAAGAGCGCGAACCACTGGAACGAGTGGCATCGGCGGCTCCGGGAAGACGGTTCGCGCCGGTGGGGCAAGATGGCGACGTGGAGGGTATCGAGGCATTGTCGGAGATCGCGTTCTGGTTGGAGCGCGGCCGGGCCGAGACGCACCGGGTGCAGGCGTACCGGCGAGCGTCATGGGCATTGGCCGAGCTGCCGGCGGGTGAGGTGAAACGGCGCAATGCCGAAGGCTCGCTGACCGACGTACCCAATGTCGGGCCGAAAACCGCCACGGTGGTGCGCCAAGCCCTTAACGGAGAGGTCCCGGAGTATCTCGCGGAGCTGCGTGAACTTGGGGCTGCTCCGCTGGCGACGGGTGGGGAGGCGATCCGCTCGGCGCTGCGCGGCGATTTGCACACACACTCGAACTGGTCCGATGGCGGCTCGCCGATCGAGGAGATGGTCGAGGCGGCCCGCACGGTGGGCCACGAGTATCTGGCGCTGACCGACCACTCCCCACGGCTCACGATCGCGAACGGTCTCACCGCGAAGCGGCTCGAAGAGCAGCTCGGCGTCGTCGCACGACTCGACGAGCAGTACGACGACATCAGGTTGCTGCCCGGCATCGAGGTGGACATCCTCGAGGACGGCGGCCTCGATCAGACAGCGGAGATGTTGAGTCGGCTGGATGTCGTGACGGCGAGTGTGCATTCCAAACTGCGTGCCGATGCCGAGACGATGACACAGCGCATGGTTGGTGGGATCGCCAATTCTTTCGCGAACGTGCTCGGTCACTGCACGGGCCGGCTGGTCGAGGGATCGCGCGGGCTGCGTCCTGAGTCGAAGTTCGATGCTGACGTGGTCTTCGCGGCCTGTGCGCGGTTTGACGTGGCAGTCGAGATCAACTCTCGGCCCGAGCGACGCGATCCGCCGTCTCGACTCATCAAGCTCGCGCTCGAGGCGGGATGCCTCTTCAGTATCGACACCGATGCCCACGCACCGGGTCAGTTGGCGTTCCTGGACCACGGTTGCGCGCGGGCAGCAGCCGCCGGCGTACCGATGGAGCGGATCGTCAACACCTGGCCGCTCGATCGGTTGCTGGAGTGGACGCACGCAAAACGCTGAGCTGGCAATGGCTAGCCCGCGAGCCGCTGCTTCTAAGCGCCGGCGCCTTCTTGGGTGACGTGGGCGACGGCAGTCGGATCGTCAATGCGGTACTTCGCGAACGCCTCAGCCACCTTCGACTTGTCGACCTCATTACGATCAGCCAACGCCCGCAACGCCCCTACCACTATCGACTCGGCGTCCACGTGGAAAAACCGCCGGGCGGCCGCCCGAGTGTCGGCGAAGCCGAAGCCGTCCGTGCCCAAGGAATGCCACGGCGACGGCACCCAGTGCGAGATCTGGTCGGGCACCGCTCGCATGTAGTCGGTGACCGCCAGCACCGGCCCCGCGGTGTCGGCTAGCACCTCGGTGACGTACGGCGTCCGCTGCTCCGCGTCCGGATGCAGCAGGTTGCCGGTGTCCACGCCGACCGCCTCCCGCGCTAGCTCGTTCCAGGAGGTCACCGACCAGACGTCGGCGCGCACCTGCCACTCGTCGGCGAGGATCTGCTGCGCCTTGATTGCCCACGGCATCGCGACGCCGGAGGCGAGCAGCTGGATCGACGGCGCATCGGCGCTGTCAGAGGTGTCGTCGTCGCTCGTGACGCCCGGCTTCAACAGGTACATGCCCTTGAGCAACCCCTCGACGTCGATGCCGTCGGGCTCGGCGGGCTGCACGATCGGCTCGTTGTAGGCGGTGAGGTAGTAGAAGACGTCCTCTCCGTGCGGGTGGTCATCGGTCGAGCCGTACATGCGCCGCAACCCGTCTTGCACGATGTGGCTGATCTCGTACGCATAAGCCGGGTCGTAGTGCACGCACGCCGGGTTGGTGGCAGCCAACAGCGGCGACTGCCCGTCTGCATGCTGTAGCCCCTCGCCGGTCAACGTGGTGCGGCCAGCGGTGGCACCAATCAGGAAGCCGCGCCCGAGCTGGTCGGCGTACGACCAGATCGAGTCGCCGGTGCGCTGGAACCCGAACATCGAGTAGAAGATGTAGACCGGGATCATCGGCTCACCGTGAGTGGCGTACGACGTGCCGGCGGCGATCGTGGACGCCATCGCGCCGGCCTCGCTGATGCCCTCGTGGAGCATCTGACCTTGCTGGGACTCCTTGTAGGTAAGCAGCATCTTGCGGTCAACCGACTCGTATTGCTGGCCGTGTGGTGAGTAGATCTTCGCGGTCGGGAACATCGAGTCCATCCCGAATGTGCGGAACTCGTCAGGAGCGATCGGCACGATGCGATGCCCGATCTCGGGATCCTTGATGAGGTCGCGCAGGAGTCGCACGAACGCCATCGTGGTGGCGATCGCCTGCTTGCCGGAGCCCTGCCTCAGCTCGGCGTACATCTCGTCACCGGGCAGCTTGATCGGGGTCGGGTCCACCCGGCGCTGCGGGATCGGACCGCCAAGGGCACGGCGCCGCTCGAGCATGTATTGCACCTCCGGCGAATCCTTGCCGGGATGGTAGAACGGCGCCACGTCCGCGGCGTCAATCTGCTCGTCGGTGATCGGGAGATAGAGCCGGTCGCGGAACTTCTTCAGGTCGCCCTTGGTGAGCTTTTTCATCTGGTGAGTGGCGTTTCGGCCTTCCAGGGCGTCAATGGTCCAGCCCTTGATGGTCTTGGCCAAGATCACGGTCGGCTGACCGACGTGCTCGGTCGCCGCCTTTAAGGCGGCGTAGACCTTGCGGTAGTCGTGACCGCCCCGCGGCAGTTTGCGCAGGTCGTCGTCGCTCATGTCCTCGACCATCTTGCGTAGGCGGGGATCGTGGCCGAAGAAGTGCTCGCGGATGTAGTCGCCGCTTTCGACCGAGTAGGTCTGGTATTGCCCGTCGGGAGTCGCGTTCATCTGGTTGACCAGAGCGCCGTCAACGTCACGCGCCAGCAGCTCATCCCACTCGCGACCCCAGATCACCTTGATGACGTTCCAGCCGGCGCCGCGGAAGGTCGACTCGAGCTCTTGAATGATCTTTCCGTTGCCGCGCACCGGCCCGTCGAGCTGCTGGAGGTTGCAGTTGATCACGAACGTCAGGTTGTCGAGCTCCTCGCGCGCGGCCACGCCGATTGCCCCGAGCGACTCCGGCTCGCCCATCTCGCCGTCGCCGAGAAACGCCCAGACGTGCTGCTCACTGGTGTCCTTGATGCCGCGGTTGGTGAGGTAGTGGTTGAAGCGCGCCTGGTAGATCGCGGCGAGCGCGGTGAGCCCCATCGAGACGGTCGGGAACTCCCAGAACTCCGGCATCAGCCGGGGGTGCGGGTACGACGACAGCCCCTTGCCCGGGCCATGAGAGACCTCCTGGCGGAACGCGTCGAGCTGGTCTTCGTTGAGCCGCCCCTCGAGAAACGCTCGCGCATAGATGCCCGGCGACCCGTGGCCTTGGATGTAGATCTGGTCACCACCGCCGGGGTGGTCCTTGCCGCGGAAGAAGTGGTTGAAGCCGACCTCGTACAGGCTTGCCGCGGACTGGTACGTCGCGATATGGCCGCCGACTTCGAGGCCCTTGCGGTTGGCTCGCGAGACCATGACCGCCGCGTTCCACCGGATGAAGGCACGGATCCGTCGCTCGACGTACTCGTCGCCGGGGAACCACGGCTCCTGCTCGGGCGAGATCGTGTTGATGTAGTCGGTGCTGCGCAGCGCGGGGACACCCACCTGGCTCTCGCGCGCCCGCTCGAGCAGCTTCAACATGATGTAGCGGGCCCGCGCCTTGCCCTTCTCGTCCATCAGCGCATCGAGCGACTCAAGCCACTCCTGCGTCTCGTCGGGGTCGATGTCGGGAAGCTGGGTCGGCAACCCCTCGTGGATCACGGTAGTACGGTCAGTTGCAGTTGCCACGGTGTCCTCTTCGCTGGTCAGGTGCCGGTCGTGGACACCGGTCCATTCGGGGCCGGCGGCGATTGGGGCGGCGGTTGATCCCCTCAAGTCGGTGCGTTCCGGCTCCTCGGTTTGGTCGATGCGAGGTCGTACATTTTCAGGTGTCTACACATTCAGATTAGTACGCCGACCGAAACCGCTGAGCGCCCGTTCGCGGACTGCCGGTGCGGGGCCGATACCCTGCCGCGCCAAGATCAGGCGCTGCGTTGGTTGCGGCGGCCTCTAAGCGTCGGAACTTGCCGTGAGCGTCACCCGCAGCATTCCACCAGGACTTGCGCATATTGGCGGTTCACGGTGGACTAACCTCCTTCGAGGATGCACACCGGGTGCACGGACAGGCGAGGAGGCATCGCGTGAGCGCGACCGCGGGGGGCGCGGATGACGGACTGGTCAGCCGGTTCGGATTTCAGCCCGGCATGGTGGTTCAAGAGCTGGGCTGGGACGAAGACATCGACGAAGACGTCCGCGCGGACATCGAGGCGACAGTCGGTGCGGCGCTTGTCGACGACGAGTACGGCGACGTGGTGGACGCGGTGCTCTTGTGGTGGCGGCACGATGACGGAGACTTGGTCGACGGTTTGGTCGACTCCCTGACCGATCTGGCTGACGGAGGCATGATCTGGCTCTTGACGCCTAAGGTGGGGCGCCCCAACTACGTCGACGCCAGTGACATCACCGAGGCAGCCCCGACCGCCGGACTTTCCACCACCACCAGTTTGGCCGCCGGCCCTGACTGGTCAGCCACCAAGCTGGTGGCCCCCAAGTCGTCACGGTCCGCGCGTCGCTGACCCACTCGAGGCATCGGCGGTTGGCGGGAGCGCGCGAACCGCGAACCCGGCCCCGGCCTGATCCCAGCCGCCGGGCCCGACCCCGCGCGGCTAATGTGGTGGCACCATCGCCGACCCCCGGCAACCCGAAAGGGAGACAGCTGTGGCCTTGCACCTTGGCCAGACCGCCCCAGATTTTGCCTCGCAGAACCAACACGGCGAGAAGCTCGCTCTGTCACAGTTCGCTGGCGAGAAGAACGTCGTCTTGGTGTTCTACCCGTTCGCGTTCAGCCGGGTTTGCACCGGCGAACTCTCGGAGATACGCGACCATCTGGTCGACCTTGCCGACGACTCCAAACAGGTGTTGGCGATCTCGTGTGACCCCATGTTCGCACTGCGCGCCTTCGCCGAACAGGACAGCTTGAACTTCCCCTTGCTGAGCGACTTTTGGCCGCACGGTGAGGTTTCGCGGGCATATCACGTGTTCAACGAACAACTCGGCTGCGCCGGCCGAGCCACGTTCATCGTCGACCGTGGCGGCGTGTTGAGGTGGCAGGTTGAGAACGACATCTCGCAGGCACGAAGCCTGGACGACTATCGCTCGGCTCTTGCCCAGTTGCGCTGATCAGTCGGCTGGTCCTGCCGCCGATCGTCGCGGTGAGCTTACTGAGGATCTGCTCAGAGTTTTGAGAAACGCTGGCAAAGTCCGGTCGCCAGATGTTGCAATGCTTGCAGACGCGATCGCCAGCGAACCGAGACGTTGGCGGTCGCGTCTTTCTAACGCCGCGCGCTGCAGCCCAGCGAATGCCTGGCTGAGTGCCTGGAGCGACCTGCGTACGGCGGTCAGGGTGCCCCGACGGCCCCATCGAGGTCGTTGGATGGTCCGGGAAGGTGCCGTTAGGCTGAGGCGACTCCTCGGGCGTATAGCTCAGCGGTAGAGCACCTGCCTTACAAGCAGGTGGTCGCAGGTTCGATCCCTGCTGCGCCCACCATAAAGCGCCAGGTCAGAGGCACTTTTCACGTTCGGACTGGGCGGCGTGCAATATACGTGCAATAAGGATCTGAGCTCTTGGGCCATGGCATGGGCGCTATTGCACGCGGCGCGAGTCACCGACGCGAGGTCCTCGACTGCCGATTGGGTTGCCGTGGCCTTGGGGTCGAAACAGAGCAACAACTCAACAGCCGCAATCGCACCACCATGGGCGGACATCGAGCGGGTTCACCGAGGCGCAGCTCTACTGGATCATCACCGTCCGCGCGGACGAGCGTCCGCACGAGGTGCCACTCGTCGGTGTTTGGCACGACGGCGCGTTCGCATTCTGTACCGGCCGGGAGGAGCAGAAGCAGTGCAACCTCGACTCCAACCCGCAGGTGGCGGTGACCACGAGCAGCACGGGTGCGAACGGCTGGGACAGCGGTAAGGACGTCGTCGTCGAGGGCATGGCGGTGCGGTTAACCCACGCCGTGGCGCTAAGGTCGCTGGCGGGCGCCTGGTTTGCCAAATGCGGTGGGGACTGGAGGTCGGGGGTTTCACGGGCAGGAGTTCATAGAGCTCAGCCGCTCAGGTGGGAGTACCACGGGAGGCGCACGGGTCTACCGGGTCGAGGCCGCCAAGGTCATCGCGTTCGGCGACGCGCACGGCCAGACGACGTATCGCTTCTCACCCTCAGACCCTGGCTCGACGGTTGGATAATTGGCCCCTCGCAGCACCACAGGCTGCGTCATACCGCCGGGATCAGGCGGCCTTCGGAAGACGCGCCCTCTGGCGGGCCGCGTCGTTCGGGGCCGGCGAGTGCGGGTCACGCCTCGCGCCAGTTGCCATGTGCCGCCACTGCCCCCGTACTTTGGGGAGATGCCCCTTGACCGTCCGCGCGCCACGTCAGCGGCCCGCGACGAGTCCCTCGCTTGGGCGATGGCGGACCGCCACGGATTGCGTCCGGATGCGATCACGCGGGTGGAAGGCCATGGGTCGGTCAACCACGTCTTCGTTGCGTCATCGGGCACGGAGCGATTCGTGATCCGGTTCGCCAAAGATGCCCGAAGGAAGGACGAGTACCAGATCGAAGCCTGGTGCCTGGCGCAGGCAGCCGCTCACGGGATCCCCAGCCCTGCTGTCGTGGCACGCGGCACAGCGTCAGGTGTTCCCTACCTGATCCAGACCTTTGTCGCGGGCGCGTCGGGGGCGGCCTCTGGCGGGGCGGCCAGCTGGCAGTGGCTGGCCCGCTACGCCCGCGCCCTGCACACGATCGACGTCACCGGTGCGCCGGAAGGACTGTTCTCAAGGTTCGGCCGGGACTTGCCCGCTGGCTGGTTAGCCCACCTCGAGTACAACGTGGAACAGCTGACTCCTACCCGCTGATCGGATTGGGTGTCTACCCACTCGCCCGGCAGGGATGGCTGCGATCTGCTCTCCACCGGCTTGCCCTCACACCGCTGAACCTAGGTCTGCTCCACGGCGACCTCTCGCCTCGCAACCTCATCCTGCGGCCCGATGCGCCGCCTGTGCTACTCGACTGGGGAACCGCCACAACCGGACCGGTCCCTCATGGCGAGCTGCTGCGGTTGCTTCGAACCCATCACGCCACCCGCGAACCGACCGCAGAAGACTTGAAACGCTTCGCTGCGGGACTTGGCCTCTCCCTCACCGACGATCGCCAGATGCTTCTCGACCTCCTAGTGCTCGGGGCTCTCGACCTGGTGCGCTGGGCCATCGACCAACGACCCGACCTCGTCGCCGAGATCGCCGGCGCCTCTCGGTCTCTCCTCCAAAGTCCATCCCCGATCTTGCCACGACACCCGCCGCCCGATCACATATGTCGCCATGCGGGGGAGGGTCCGCCCATGCGGTTCGGCTCTGAACGGTGAGTCACTCCGCCGCATGCGCTGCGGCACGATTGTTTGGCGAAGGCGGCTGCGGGTGGCTGGCAATAGTGGTCGGCGGTTGCCACCCGTGGCCGCTTACGCTCGCGTCGTGCTGTCAGTCTTGTGGATCTGTGGGCCTCCGGGCGTCGGCAAGTTCGTGACCGCGCTGCCCCGGTCGACTGCTGATCGATAGCGTCGTGTTAGGCAGGTTTTCGGTCGGCGCATAGCATGCGATGCATGACCGACCCGACGCCCTACCTCCATCTTCCGGGCACTACTCGCGAAGCCTTGACCTTCTACGGTGATGTTTTCGGTTGCGGAGTTCAACTGCACACCTTCGCCGAGTTCAACAGGACCGATGGTCCGGCTGACGCCATTGCCCACGGCTACCTCGTCGAGGGACCGGTCGCGCTCTTCGCCGCCGACGTGTCAGGCAACGAGCCGCCGTTCCGATGCGAAGGCATGATGCTGTCCCTACTCGGCACCGCCGCGCCCTCCACCCTGCGCAGCTGGTTCTCCAGTCTCTCCGAAGGTGGCCGTGTCGTCGACGACTTGCAGGTGCGGCCCTGGGGCGACTCCGACGGGCAGGTGGTCGACCGTTACGGTCTTCACTGGCTCATCGGGTTCGAGGACGAGGAGAGCGACTGAGCGTCCTGCGGACGTAGACTTCCGTGTGGCTCCTCGAGCGCTGCCTCACCGTGACCCAAACGCATGTGCCCGGACATTCCGTGTTGCGCAACTTGAGAGCCCAAATATGAGGTCATATCGGCGCGCCCCGATCCGTCGCCCACGCCTGCCCCGAACAGGTGCACACCCTCACCATCAGCGAACCCGAAATATAGGGCCGGATCGCCCTCGCCTGCGCACCAACGGGCCGATCAGCCCCCCGGCTCGGAAATCGATCACCCGAGCTGCTGCCCTCACGCCCGTTTCAGCCGCCGACCAGCCGTGAGCATTAGGTGGCCATCCTCCAGCGCACTGCCAGCGCCTCATCCTACGGCGGCCGCGCCCTACGACCGCGGCGGCGACCCTAACGTGGCCGCGGACTACCGACACGCGATCGAGGCACTGTTCAGCACAGCCGTTCAGCACAGCCGTTCAGCCGCTCTGCTGAGTCAGCCCACCCGGTCGAGGAACTCGCGGGATCGCTGCACCACTAGCGCGGCCGCGTCGGCGTCGTACGACGGCAGCGAGCTGTCGGTGAATAGGTGCTGGTCGCCCGGGTAGACGAACAGCTCGGCCAGCTCGGACCCGACCGTGTCGACCAGCTCGCGGGCGGCGTCGATGTCGCCCTCCAGCGCGAAGAACGGGTCCTTGTCCATCCCGTGGATCTGTACCGGAACCCCGTTCGGCCACGGCCCGAAGGCCCACTCGCCGGCGATCGGCATGCAGGCCTCGTAGAGCAGCGCGCCGCGCGCGCCGGGCCGAGTCTGGGCGAGCCGCTGCGCGTGGTTGACGCCGGCGGAGAATCCGGCGTACACCAGGACGCCGGGCAGGCCGGCTACCGCTCGGTCCGCGCGTCGGTTCATCTCCTCCCCGCCGACGCTGTTCTCGTGGGCGACGCCGGCCTCGACGCTCGCCGGTCGCTCGCCGTCGAACAGGTCCGGCGTGTGCACGGTGTGCCCGCCGGCGCGCAGCTCGTCGGCGAACGCGCGGATCCCGTCGGTGAGTCCCTGCACGTGGTGGAACAACACAACTTCGGCCATCTCTACACTCCTGTCATCGGACGACGGTCATCGAATGAACCACAACTCTAGAACGGTCCACATATGTCGGTCAATAGGCAGATACCGGATTATGACCTCGACGAGATGGTCGTGGTCACCGCCCCCGAGCAGCTACGCGCGCTAGCCGACCCGCTGCGCACCACCCTCCTGGAGCTGCTCCTCGAACGGGCCGCCACGGTCACCGAGATGGCGCAGGCGGTCGACCGCCCCAAGAGCACCGTCGCCTATCACGTGAACTCTCTCGTCGACGCCGGCCTCCTCCGCGTGGTGCGCACCCGGCGGGTGCGAGCGATCGAGGAGCGATACTACGGCCGGGTCGCCCGCACGCTCTACATCGGCGTACTCAACCGCCCCGAAGACAAGCAGGTCGGGGCCGCCATCAACGGGCTCGCGGAGGCAGCCGCCGAGTCCGCTTCGGCCCACGCAGCCGACGAGCTGCGGTGCCTGCTCGTGCACGCCCGCATCCCGATCGAGGAGGTCCGAAGCTTCTGGGCGCAGGTCCAGGAGCTCGCCCGCCGGTTCGCCCAGATCCCCCGAGCCGCCGACCAGGCCTACGGCTTCGTCGCCGGCCTCTACCCCACCGACGCGCCCACCCTCCCCGACGCCGAGCACGACCCGACCGACTGACTAGACCGGCACCCGCACCGGTCGCGGAGACCAACGCGGCCCTCTCGTAGGACTCAGGCCGGAGAGGCATTCCCAGCTCGGCGATGCCGCCGCTCGCGCGGTCGGTGTGGCGATAACAGATCATCCACAGCTGGCCGTCGTCTCGTGTGCATCGGTTCCAGAATTGTTGCGGTTGACGCCCGGGTGCTAACGGTGCCACGACGGCACCGCGGCCGGGAACACCGGTATGACGCGTCTGGCGCCCTCACTCAGCTTGGCAAGCCGGCGTGTCCGGGCGCTCCACTCGGGCAGCGATCTCGGCCAGATGGCTCAACGAGTTGTCGAGGTGATCGGACTTGAACGGTGGGAATCGAATCTGTTCTCGCAGGAACTGCGGCACCGCCGACCAGTCGTAGGAGAGCTTGACCGAAGTCTCAGACTGGCCGACCGGGCTAAGGTCGTAACGCCAGATCCAGCCGCCGAACTCCAGATTGCCGTTACCCGCGACATCTCGGCCCGGCTCCCACGAGATGGCGCGTGGAGGGTCGAATAGCTGGACCCTGTTGGCCATCTCATAGCTTCCGTCCGGATGATTGTCGTGATACATGGCCATCCGGAAGATCTGGCCGGCTTGGGTCAGGTGCTCACCGTCGAGAGACTCGCGGACCCATCCCGTGCCATCGACGGCGGCATGATTGCCTGGGTCTGCCAGGACCGAGAACACCGTCTTGGGTGGAGCCTGGATGGTGGTGCTGGCGCTGACCGTCTCGTTCGTCATGGTGGCGCTCTCCGTTCAATACATCGTGCACGCATCTGCGGGGATGCCTTGTGCCTTGGAAGTATGGACCGGGGCGCGAAGCAAAACTCATCGGCGGACTCGACGAGCTGATCGAGCGCGGTGTTCAGAGCCGGGCGATGGGATCAGCTTGGCACACAGGATCCGGCTACGGTGAAGGCATGGCGCAGCACTCGCACCACCACCTCGGCGGCGGACAGCCGAATCACGACGAGGCAGGGCTGGTGGATCTATTGGACCTGGACGCAGACGTGCTCGGCTCCTGCCTGGACGAAGTGACCGAGTGGGTCGCGCAGCACGCTCCGCAGCGGCCGCGCACGATCGTCGACGTGGGTGCCGGAACGGGTACCGGCAGCCTGGCGCTCGCGCGGCGGTTCCCGGCGGCAGCGGTGGTCGCGATTGACAGGTCCGCTGTGATGCTCGAGCGCCTCCGAGCGGCGGCGCGCGTGCAGGGGGTGGCTGATCTGCTGCGCATCGTGCAGGCCGACGTGGACCTCGGCTGGCCCAGCGTCGGTGCGGTGGACCTCGCGTGGGCGGCCTCGTCGTTGCATGAGCTCGCGGACCCGGACCGGGTGTTCGGCGACGTCTACGCCGCGCTGAATCCCGGCGGCTTGCTGGTACTCATCGAGATGGATACCCTGCCGCGCTTCCTGCCCGATGACATCGGGCAGGGCCGACCCGGCCTGGAGTCGCGCTGCCACCAGGCCTTGGCACGGGCGAACTGGAACTCGCACCCCAACTGGCGGCCCACCTGGAGCGGGCCGGTTTCCAGATCGCCGCGCAGCGCAGCTTCACCATCGAGGCGAGCCCAGCGCCGCCGAGCACCGGGCGCTACGCACACGCCTACCTGCGCCGCATCCGCTCCGCACTCGACGGCCAGCTGACGACCGACGACCTCACTACCCTCGACGACCTGCTGGCCGACGACAATCCTGACGCTCTCCTGCGCCGCGGCGACCTGACGGTAAGCGGCAGCCGGACCGCCTGGGCGGCTCGTCGCCCCTGAACGCGCCCGCGCCGCCGGCCGATTTACGGTAGGTCGATGTCGTTCGGACGTGATCGCAACACCGAGGGCTCTGAGGAGTTGCCGGAGTTCGAGGAGATCTACGCTCGCGCAGGCGCGGACTTCGCTGCTGTGCCGTGGGCGGCGCTGGCGGCCCATCCGGTGCTGGTGGACTGGCTGGACGAGCAACCTCCAGCGGCTGGCCGATCCGCGCTGGTCATCGGCTGCGGCCTGGGCGATGACGCGGAAGAGCTCGCGGACCGCGGCTACCGCGTTAGCGCGTTCGATCTGTCGCCCACCGCGATCGACTGGTGCGGTCGACGCTTCCCGTCATCAACGGTCGAGTATCAGGTGGCGGACCTGCTCTGTCTTCCCGCCTCCTTGTGCGCCCGATCTGACCTCGTGGTGGAGATCAACACCTTGCAATCCCTGCCGCCTAAGCAGCGACCGGCGGCGATGTCAGCCATCGCCCAGACGGTTCGCCCCGGCGGCCGGGTATTCGTCCGCTGTTTGGCCCGCGACGATGACGAAGCGGTCGGCTCACGACCATGGCCGGTCAGTCGCGCAGAACTGCAGGCCTTCCGTACGGCAGGACTGGAGGAGCTAGAGGTGCGTGAGGACATACCCGGCCGCGCCGGTAACCGGTGTTTCCGTGCGGTCTACCAAAGACCCACGCCGGAGGCATCGTCCTAGGACCGGTGAAACCTGCCGGCGAATGACCGGGCCTTCAGCCCGAACGTGTCCAGACGTCATCGGGATTGACAGCCGGGTCGGAAGCCGTGCGCCTCAACCATGGCCGCTGTTTCGGTGAGCCCGCGCGACCCATGTCGGGTCGTGGGCGTCACTTACGGGTCGAGGTCGATGACAACGGGGGCGTGGTCGGACGGTCCCTTGCCCTTGCGGGCATTGCGATCGACGTACGCATCCTTGACCCGTGAGGCAACAGGTGGAGTCGCATAGACGAGATCGATTCGCATTCCTTGGTTCTTGTGGAACATTCCCGCCCGATAATCCCAATAGGTGTAGGGAGTGTCGTGTTTCAGCGCACGTGGCTTGACGTCCTCGAGGCCCAGCGCCCGCAAGTCAGCGAGGGCGCGGCGTTCGGGCTCGGTTACGTGAGTGGAGCCGATGAAGGCGGCGGGGTTCCAGACGTCGCCGTCGGTTGGCGAGATGTTGAAATCGCCGGCGAGCACGGTCGAACCACCGGCTGTGATCTCCGGTGCGAGTGCGTCGCGCAGCGCGGCGAGCCAGGTCAGCTTGTAGGTGAAATGCGGGCTGTCCAGCGCGCGGCCGTTGGGCACATAGAGCGACCAGACTCGCAATTGCCCACAGGTGACGCCGAGTGCCCTTGCTTCCTTGACAGGCACCGGCGGTACGTCGACCAGCGACAGCTCGCCGTCATCGCGCGGCGGAGCGTAGCCGGGTTGACCCTCGAAGCCGAAAGACACGTCTTCAAGCCCGATGCGAGACAAGATCGCCACTCCGTTCCAGCGGCCATCCCCGTTGGCGACGACCTGGTAACCACGCTGAGTGGCACCATCGCTCGGGAAGGCGTCGGCGGCACACTTGGTCTCCTGCAGGCAGAGCACGTCGGGCTCGGCGAGGTCAAGCCACTCGTTGAGGCGCGGCAAGCGGGCCACCACCGAGTTCACGTTCCAGGTCGCGACTCTCATGGGTGCAGTTCTACCCGTTCGACGATGTGGCTCACATCGCGGCCCTCGCGCGTCGATTCGCCGTAGCCGACAGGTAGCCGCCGCTCTGTTCGCCAGGCCTTAGCGACCGAGGACCAATAGTGTCGTGTATGGGAAATGCGTTTGCGCTTGCCGCGCTCGCCGGGCGCCTCGCTGCGTTCTCGTCGTCGGCCATAGGCCCAGCTATGCCCTCCTCCTCGGCCTTGGGATCCCTCCCGGCGCTTCACGGCAATCGGTCAAACAACTTCCCACACGCGACACTAGTTGGCTTCAGGAGTGCCGTTCACCGCTGCCACGCGTGTTGGCGCGTTCTCGGTTATGGGCAGCGTGGTTGGTGGGGTGGCGGCGGCGGTTTCCCGGGCGAGGAACGAGCTGAGCTCTGCGATCGTGGTCATCAATGGGGCGGGGAACACGACGGTGGTGTTCTTGTCCACGCCGATTTCGACCAGGCTTTGCAGGTTGCGCAGTTGCAACGCCAGCGGGTGCGCCATCATGGTGTCTGACGCGTCGCCGAGCGCGGCGGCGGCCAGGGACTCGCCCTCGGCGTTGATGATCTTGGCGCGCTTCTCCCGCTCGGCCTCGGCCTGGCGGGCCATCGCCCGCTTCATGCTGTCGGGGAGCTGGATGTCTTTGAGCTCCACGAGGGTGACTTCGACACCCCAGTCGACGGTGGTGACGTCGAGGATTTCGCGGATGTCGATGTTGATCCGGTCGGTTTCGGACAGCGTCTCGTCCAGGGTGTGTTGACCGACCACCTTGCGCAACGTGGTCTGCGCGATCTGGTCGATCGCGGCGCGGACGTTTTCGATCGCCACGACCGACTTCACGGCATCCACGACGCGGAAGTAGGCGACCGCGGAAACATCGACACTGACGTTGTCACGGGTGATGATGCCCTGAGACTGGATCGGCATCGTGATGATCCGCAGCGATACCCGATGCAAAACGTCGACAAACGGGACGATGCCGCGCAGCCCGGGCTCGCGCTCACCGACCACCCGACCAAGCCGGAACAAGACGCCTTGCTCATACTGCTTGACGATCCGCACCGACAGCACCCCGCCCAGCAGGAGCAGCACCGCGACGATGACAAGGACGGTGATCAAGATGGTCATGCTGATGCTCCTACTGCTGCGGGTTGGGTTCGGAGGGATTCATCCCGGTCGAGTCACCGGCCGTACAGACGCGACGCCCGCGGAACGGCGTACCGGCCGCTCGCGCATGGTCGGACAGGGAGGCTTTCAGAGCGAGCAGCGCATACAGCGAGGCGATTGCCCCGATCACGGTGAGCAGCGAGATCACGCTGGTAACAACGTCGTTCATGACGTGCAGACGCGGCCGCCGTCGGTCTCCCACCGGGCCGATGCCAGTCGATCGACGGGATCGACGTCGCCGAATGGTGCCGGTGTCTGGGGGTGGGTTTGTTCGTCCAAGGCCGAGCCGACCGGGAGTCGGTTGTGGACGCCCTGCTGGGACAGCGACCGATCTGAAGAGCTAAGTGGGGGCGCTCCGGAAGGATAGACATCCTTGACGTAAGAGGGACTGGCGAGCATGGTCATGTCGCGTGCGATTCAGACCCGCTTGCGGGCCGGTTGCCGATCGCCAGGGGCGAGGCCGGCGTGGAAGCCAGCGTCCGGAATACCCTCGGTAAGCCAAGCATACTCGTCACTGACTCTTCGCGCCTGGCCGTTTGCGAGGGCACGGCGGCGATCTGCCAAAAGTGCGTGGGACCGGGCGCCTCCGGCCGGCGGATAGGGTGCAGGAGTGACGGAAGCCGCGAAGCTGAGGGATGTCGTCTCGGCGATCGAGGGCCTCTACCCTCCCCGGTGGGCCGATCCCGGAGATGACGCCATTGGGCTGATCGTGGGTGAGCCCGACGCCGACGTACGTCGGATGCTGTTCGCCGTCGACCCAGTGCGAGCCGTCGTCGACGAAGCGATCGCCAGCCACGCCGACCTGATCGTCGCACATCACCCGCTGCTCTTCCGGCCGGTCTCCTCAGTAGCCGCCAACACCCCCAAGGGACGAGTGATCCACGATCTGATCTCGCACGGCATTGCGTTGTACGCCGCTCACACGAATGCCGACTCGCCGGCTCGTGGTGTCTGCGAGGCGATGGCCAGCGCGCTCGGCCTCGTCGACATCAAGCCGTTACGCGCCGACCCGGTTGACCCGCTGGACAAGATAGTCACGTTCGTGCCCACCGAACATGCGCAGAAGATGATCGATACGCTGGCTGGCGCGGGCGCAGGGGCGATTGGTGACTACGACCGGTGCGCCTTCGTCACCGCCGGCGAGGGGACTTTCCGGCCCGGCCCTGCGGCGTCGCCGACGATCGGGGTGCCCGGCGAAGTGGAGGTGGTCGACGAGTGCCGGGTGGAGATGGTGTTGGCCCGTGACGACCGGGCAGCGGTGATCGCTGCGCTGTGCAGCGCTCATCCTTACGAGGAGCCGGCCTTTGACGTATTCGAGTTGGCGGCATGGTCAGCCGATCGCGGGACCGGACGGATCGGCGAGCTGTCGCCACCGCGGAGTCTGCGCGAGTTCGTCGACACAGTGCTACGTGCCCTGCCGTCCACGGCGGTTGGCGCCCGGGTCTCCGGCGACCTCGAGCGCCGGGTCCGCCGTGTCGCGCTGGTGGGAGGCGCCGGCGACTTCATGCTCGACGCAGCCGGCCATGCGGGCGTCGACGCCTACGTGACCTCAGACCTTCGCCACCATCCAGCGGCTGAGTTCCGCGAGTACGACGACGCGCCGGCGCTGGTCGACGTACCCCATTGGGCGGCGGAGTGGACGTGGCTGCCGGTAGCCTCTCGGGCTCTCAGAGACGAGCTCGCCGAGCGCGGTTTCGTGATCGACTCGCAGGTGTCGCGGATATGCACCGATCCGTGGAACCATCAAGCCTCGCACGGTGCACGTTGACGAGGAGCGCACGCTGAAAGCCGATCCCATCGCCCAACTACGGCTGCTCGACCTGCAGGCCGTCGACGCCGCGCTTGACCTGCTGACCCACCGGCTCGAGACGCTGCCGCAAAATGCCACCTTGGCGGCGCCCGCCGAGCGCCACGCCGACGTGTCAGCTCGCCATGGCCGGCTGCACACCGCCGTCGACGACCTGGGACGCGACCAACGCAAGGCGGACGCCGATGTCGAGCAGGTGAAAACCCGGCGGGCGCGCAACCAGGAGCGTATCGACGCGGGCCTGATCAGCGATCCGAAGCAATTGCAGGCCATGCAGCACGAGGTCGAGACCTTGGCCAGGCGCATCGGCGATCTCGAGGATGAAGAGCTCACGGTGATGGAGCGTTTGGAGTCTGCTCAACATGAGCGTGCAGCCCTGGCCGGCGAGCTGGCCGAGCTCGACGCCGACATCCGCGACAACGAGTTGTCGCGTGCGGAGGCATCTGGGGAATTCACCGCCAAGCAAGCTGATTCCCGAGCAGAGCGAGAGGCGCTCGCCGCCGAGATCCCCGCAGATCTGCTGGCGCTCTACGAGAAGTTGCGTGCCCAGCTCGGCGGAGTTGGCGCCGGCGCGGTCTATCAGGGACGCTGCACCGGTTGCCGGCTGGACATCGGATCCGCCGACCTGGTCAGAATGGCGGCGGCACCGCGCGATGACGTGCTGCGCTGCGAGGAGTGCAACCGGATCCTGGTCCGCACCAGCGAGTCGGGGATCTGAGCAGGCTGTGGTCCACCACTCGAACGTCGTGATCGAGGCCGACGGCGGCTCCCGTGGGAACCCAGGCCCGGCTGGTTACGGCGCGGTGCTGAAGGACGCTGACACTGGCGCCGTGATCGCCGAGGCGGCTGCCGGTATTGGGCGAGCCACCAACAATGTGGCCGAATATCGGGGCTTGATTGCTGGCCTCGAGCTCTACCACGAACATGCCCCCGACGCGCAGTTGGACGTGCGCATGGACTCCAAGCTCGTCATCGAGCAAATGGCCGGCCGCTGGAAGATCAAGCATCCCGACATGCGGCCGCTGGCCACCCGGGCGCAACAGTTGGCACCATTTGGGACGCACTGGACGTGGGTGCCGCGGGAGCTGAACAAGCATGCGGACCGGCTGGCCAATCTCGCCATGGACGCCGAAAGCAGGGGTGAGGTGTACGTCGTCGGCTGTGACCAAGTCGTGGAGGGGTTCAGGACTGGCACCCGAGCCCAGCAAAGTCGCGATGAGTCGCGAGGTCACAACCAGCCGGGCGAGCCTGCCCCGGACGCCCTGGAGCCGCCAACCGCGAGCACGGTGGCCAAGAACCCGATGCTCGGCTGGAGCGATCTGTTAGGCACGCCGACGACTCTCGTCTTCTTGCGGCATGGGGAGACGATCTACACGGCCGACAAGCGGTTCTCCGGACCCGGTGGAGCAGACCCGGGTCTCATCGACGTGGGCCGTGCTCACGCCTTGCGTGCCGCGGAGAGGTTGCAACGTGACGGGCGCGTCGCCGCGATCGTGGCGTCCCCACTGCGGCGTACCCGCGAGACAGCTGACATCGTTGCTGACGCCATCGGACTATCGGTCACGTTGGACGACGCGTTTCGCGAGTGCGCTTTCGGTGTGTGGGACGGTTTGACGCTGGCGCAGGTGGGGGAGCGGTGGCCCGAGCAGTTGGACGCCTGGCTGGGCTCGATGGACGCTCACCCGCCTGGCGGGGAGTCCACGATCCAAGTGCAGGCACGAGTCGAGGAGGCCTTGACGAAGGTGGTGGCGTCGTATCTCGGTCAAACCGTGCTCGTCGTCAGCCATGTCACGCCGATCAAGCTGGCTGTGCGGTATGTCCTAGACGCCCCGCTGCACTCGATCAACAAGATGCTGCTCGCCCCGGCGTCACTGACTACCGTCTCGTTCTACGAGTCCGGTGCCACCTCGCTGAGACAGTTCTCGGCTCTCCCGTAGCTCGGCTAAAGGCCGGCCCGCGCGGTCGCCGGGTCGATATGGTCTGGTTAGGTGAGCGGGGCTTGGTAGGCGAAAGGGGATCGTTGTGCCGCGACGCACTGTCAACCTGGAAAGCACTGATGGCTCGGAGTTCAATGCGGGCATCAGCGCCATCGACCAGCAGCTGGGGATAGCACGGGACTTTCCACCGGAGGTCTTGGCCGCAGCCGAGCAGGCGGCCGCGCATCCCACCCTGCCCGAGCTCGACCGAACCGACATTCCGCTGCTCACAATCGATCCCAAGGGCTCGAAGGATCTCGACCAGGCGATGCACATTGAGCGCTGCGGCAACGGCTTCCGGGTGTACTACGCGATCGCCGACGTGGCGGCCTTCGTAGCACCCGACGGCCCGATCGACGTCGAGGCGCACAAACGCGGCCAGACGCTGTATGCGCCGACCCACCGGATCCCGCTGCACCCGCCGGTGCTGTCCGAAGGCGCGGCCAGCCTGTTGCCGGACCGGGTCAGGCCGGCGCTGCTGTGGATGATCGACTTGGACTCAACCGGGGAGAGCTGGAAGATCGACGTGGGGCGGGCAAAGGTAAGAAGCCGGGCGCAGCTCGACTACGTCGCGGTGCATAAGGCCTTGCAGGCCGGCTCCGCCGACGAGGTCTTCGTGCTCCTCAAAGAGGTTGGCGAGCTCCGCCTCAACCTCGAGC
This sequence comes from Nocardioidaceae bacterium, assembly GCA_050998615.1. Classification (GTDB taxonomy): domain Bacteria; phylum Actinomycetota; class Actinomycetes; order Propionibacteriales; family Nocardioidaceae; genus JBPCQA01. Next base: position 14,909 of record JBPCQA010000034.1, on the reverse strand, counting down.
GCGAACGCGGTGGGGTCAGCCTGCCGTTGCCGGAGCAGCAGATTGCCGTCAGCGCAGACCGCTGGTCGCTGCGGTATCGCGAGTTGCTGCCGGTCGAGCAGTGGAACGCCGAGATCTCATTGCTAACCGGGATGGGTTGCGCCGAGATCATGCTGTACGGCGCGGTGGGCATCGTCCGCACGCTGCCACCTCCGACCCACCAGGCGGTCGGCAAGCTGCGGCGTACCGCCGCGGCGTTGCACTTGCAGTGGCCCCCCGACATCGATTACGCCGACTTCGTGCGCTCCATCGACCCCAACACTCCTGCCGGTGCGGCGATGCTCAACGCGTGCACGGCACTACTGCGAGGCGCCGGCTACGTCGCGTTCGACGGCGGCGTTCCGGAGCACATCGAACACGCCGCGATCGCCGCCGAGTATGCCCATACCACCGCCCCGTTGCGCCGACTTGTCGACCGCTATGCGGGAGAGATCGCCGTTGCCTTGTGCGCCGACAAGCCGGTGCCCGACTGGGTGAAGGCCAGACTTCGTGGCCTTCCGAAGGAGATGGAAGAGTCCGACCAGCGGGCCCACCAGTTCGACAGTGCCGTGTTGGATCTGGTCGAGGCCGGCGTATTGGAGCCGCTGATCGGCGACACGTTCGCCGGCGTCATCACGGAGGCTGACGACACCGACCCCACGAAGGGATCGGTGGTGATCCAAGAGCCGGCCGTTGAGGCGCGAGTGACGTCATCACGTGGTCCGCTGCCGCTTGGTCAACACGTCCAGGTCACGCTCGCGCAGGCCGACAAGGTGCAGCGTCTCGTCCGCTTCGAGCTCCGCTGAGCCGACCTCGTCTGGCCAAGGCGGTAGGCTCAGGGGTTGCGGGCGAGCCGACCGGGCGGCCGCGGCGAGGGCGTCGTACGATGCCGCCTCGTCGAGGAAGGTCCGGACTCCGTAGGGCAAGGTGGTGGGTAACGCCCACCCGAGATGACTCGCGGGACAGTGCCACAGAGACAGACCGCCAACGGCTTCGACCCCGTGTCGAGGTGCGGGTAAGGGTGAAACGGTGGTGTAAGAGACCACCAGCGCCCCAGGTGACTGGGGCGGCTGGGTAAACCCCACCTGGAGCAAGACCAAGAGGCTGCCGCGACTTCGGTCGAGGTGGCTGTGCAGACAACGGAGGCCACGGTTTCCGACAGGGTGGCCCGCCCGAGTCTGCAGGTAGGTCGCATGAGCGCGCCGGCAACGGCATGCCTAGATGGATGACTGCTCAGGACGGTGGCTGCAAGGCGTCGTCCCCAACAGAATCCGGCCTATGAGTCGGCTCGCCCGCCTCGTTCCTCCGGCTGTGGCTGAACGACACGCCGGCCAGACGTTCGCAACGTTCAGCCACACGCCAGAAGCTCGAGGTGACCTGCCTCCCCTCCCTTGTGGTTGAACGACACGCCGAGCGACTGGCTTGACGTTCAGCCGGAGCCGCTAGCCGCGCGGGTTCTCGCCCGGCACGTACCATCCGGCCCGGCGTGGGTACGGAACCGCTCGCAGCGTCATAGTGGAAACACACACATGTGGTCGAGAGGAGGCGCGCATGCGGTTGCGGACCGTCTCACCACACGATGTTGGCTGGACTCGGCGCAGAGCGGGGAAAGGGTTCGTGTACGGCGTCACGATTGCCGCTGCACGCAACCGCGCGCCACGACAACCCGATCGCCGCCAAGAACATCTGGAGAAGGCGGTTTTGCAGATGCTCATGAAGGCCGGATAGCGGAACATGGTGGCGTCAACCAGAGCGATCGAGGTAACGCCCTCGTCTCGGTTCACCGAACCCTGGCGGCGCCGGTTGAGCACGGTGGAATCGGCGTCGCCGTACGCGGCGTTGGGTCTGGCAGCAGGAGCCACCGTGCTGGTGCTCGGGGCGCATCCGGACGACGAGACGGTCGGGCTCGGCGCCACGATCGCCTGGCTGACCCGCCGCGGCATCACTGTGCACGTCATGTCGATGACCTCGGGTGCGGCGGCGCTTGACCACGTTGCCCACGTCGTCGACGTTGGGCAACATGGTCAAGCGGGGCTGCTGGCCGGCCTGGCTGCGCGACGACGCGCGGAGCTCGGCGCCGCCTGCCGTGAGCTGGGTGTGTCGGCGTACGACGTCTTGGAGCTGCCGGACGGCGGATTGCGGGGCCACGTCCCGCGAATGACCGACCTGATCGAGAGCCGGCTGCTCGCGGCCCCGGTGATGCAGCTGCTGACCGTGTGGTGGGAAGATCCGCATCCGGATCATCAGGCGGTAGGACAGGCCGCCCGTGCCGCCGCGACACGTGCCGGGCTTCCGGTTCACGGTTTTGCGATCTGGGCACCACATTGGACTGACCCCGCAACCGCACCGCTCGACGACACGCATCTGCGGTTGATGGCCACCGACGAGCCGTCTCGGCGACGCCGGGCCGCGGCGATCAGGTGTTACCAGTCGCAGACAGTAGCGCTGACTCCCGGTCTGCGCCCGATCCTGCCGGCTGCGGTGGTCGACTGGCAGCATGAGATCGTAATGACACCAACTGGCCACTCGACCGACCGAGCGGGGTGAGGCCGTGACCGACAGCGCACCGGCCGAAGCGCAGGCGCCAGACTTCGACAAGCTCTATGCGGGATCGCCGGACCCGTGGTCTGTGTCGTCGTCGTGGTACGAGCAACGCAAGCTGGCGATCGCGATGGCCTGTCTTCCGCGTGCCCACTACCCGCGCGCTTGGGAGCCGGGCTGCGGTCCCGGTTTCGTCTCCCGGGCTCTCGCCTCGCGGGCCGACTGGCTGGTGATCACCGACGGCTCAGCCGCGGCAGTGAAACTTGCCACCGATCGCTGTGCTGACCTGAGCCGGGTTCGGGTCGAGCTGTCAGCGCTGCCGGCAGCGCCCGCCGGTGGGCCTTTCGATCTGGTGTTCGTTGCCGAATTCCTGTACTACGTGCCGGATCTGGCGAGTGCGCTCGATGCGCTGTGGTCGGCGGCGGCTCCGGGCGCAGACCTGCTGTTCGTGCATTGGGCACACCACCCTCACGACGCCTACCGGTCCGGCCCGGACATGCATGCCGACATCGCGGCCGACGCGTCACTTCGTGGCTCACGGTGCGTGGTGGCTCATGTCGAAGCCGACTTTCTGCTTGACGTCTACCAGGCGACGGTATGACGCTGTCGGTCGACCTCGTGGCCGGGCTGTCGGCCGAGAAGATCCGCGCCAGCCCGGACAATATGCGCGCCAGCCTTGTCGACTTGGCCGTCGGTGGCGACGGCATCTGGACGGGACCACTGGCCGAGCTGACGGCATCGCTAGTCGCGGTGGCGCGGGTCGACCTCTGCCTCGCGCGCCTCGTCGAGGGCCACGCCGACGCCATGCGCATCCTCCAGGAGGCCGAGGTCGCTCCGCTCGACGGTGTGTACGGCGTCTGGGCGTCCCGCTCCCTGGGCACCGGCGTCACCGCGGACCAGGTCCTTGACGGCTGGCAGCTTGACGGTGAGCTGCGATTCGCCTCGGGTGTCGATCTAATCGACCGCGCTCTGGTGCCCGCCTGGATCGACGCGGAACACCACGTGCTCCTCGACATTCCCACGTCTGTGGTCACCGCCGTTCCGGATTCATGGAAGACGACCGCGATGGACGCCTCCCGGTCCTTCACCGTGCGGCTGCCCTCGGTCACGGTGGAGGCACGAAGCGTCGGCAGCACTGACTTCTACCTGAACCGCCCCGGCTTCGTCGTGGGTGGCTTGTGCGTGGCCGCGGTCTGGGTAGGAGGGGCCCGCCAACTCGCTGATCTCGTCTCGGCCAGCCTGCGACCCTTTCCGACCACACCGCATCAGCAGCGCCATGTCGGGCTGATCGAGCAGGCGGCCTGGACCGTCCAGTCACTCCTGGAACACGCTGTTGCGGAGCTCGGACCGACGGACGAGGCTGTCTCGGCTCAAATCGCCCGAGTCCGCACCGCGGTGGTGACCGCCTGCGACGAGATCATCGCCCAAGTCCCCATCGTCGTCGGCCCCGGCGGGCTGAGCCGAAACGTCAGGTTGGGCAGGGCATTGGCCGACCTGGCGATCTACATTCGACAACACCACCTCGACATCGAGCTGAGCCGGATCGGCGAGCACGCCATCCACGGCTATGACTTGCTCGGCGAATGAGGCCACCGACGCAGGTGGTGGTCGCAATCCCCGCGCGCGACGAGCAAGACAGCATCGACAGGTGTTTGGCCAGCGTCATCGACGCCGTCGGATTCGCCCGTAAGCAGGAGATGGTCGACAACGCCGCCATCGAGGTCTCTGCCCATGGGTGCTCCGATCAGACCGCGGCTCACGCCCGAGCGATGCTACGGCGTACGCCGACCGGCCGAGTGGTCGCCGACGATCACTCGATCACGATCGGGGCGGCCCGCGACAAGGCAGTCCGCCGAGGTCTGCAGGTGCTGGGGCCCGCAACCGCTGACGTGTGGGTCGTCTCCACCGATGCCGACACCGTGGTGCCCGTTGACTGGTTGGCCAAGATAATTTCGGTGGCCAGGCTCGAGCGGGCGGTTGCCGTTGTCGGGTTGGCGCTGCTCGACAGGTGGTTCGGCAGCGAAAGCGGCCGTCGTGCGTACGACGCCGTTGTCACGAGCAAGATCAGCCGAGTCGGCAGGGCCGGGTGGACTCACAATCACGTGTACGGCGCCAACCTCGCCGTCCGCTCAGACGCCTACTTGAGCGTCGGTGGCTTCCCCGACGTCAGGCATGGTGAGGATCAGCAGCTTGTCGACACGCTGGCCCTCGGTGGTTTCCGGATCGCCAGGACCTGCGAGATCGCGGTGCTCACCAGTGGGCGCATGCACGGCCGCGCGGATGACGGCCTCGCCGACTTCCTGCGCGGGCTCGACACCTCGGCCTCAGCGGCGCCCGAAGCCTCGCGCGTCGCCGGTTCCGCCTTCCGCGAATAGCGGGAGATCTGTGCGCCCAATTCGCTGAAAGGACAGGAATCCCGCAATTCGCGGAAAGGAGTGCAGGGCCCAAGGAAGCTCGCGGCAGGGGACGGTCGAAGGGCCAGAAGAGGATCGGGGACAAGGGCAGGTCAGGGGAGGGTCAAGACCTCGGCACCGGCCTCGGTGACGACCAGCGTGTGCTCGAACTGGGCGCTGCGCGAGCGATCCTTTGTGACAACCGTCCAACCGTCGTCCCACATCTCCCACTCGGTGGCGCCGAGCGTGAGCATCGGCTCAATGGTGAACGTCATGCCCACTCGCATCACGGTGTCGAAGCGCGGATCGTCGTAGTGCGGGATGATCAAGCCGGAGTGGAACGTGGTGCTGATGCCGTGTCCGGTGAAGTCGGTCACCACGCCGTAGCCGAAGCGCCGGGCATACGACTCGATAACTCGGCCGAGCACGTTGACCCGTCTACCTGTTTTGACTGCCTTGATCGCGCGGCGCAGTGACTCCTCGGTGCGCTGGACAAGCAGCCGGCTTTCGTCGTCGACGTCGCCGACCAGGAATGTGGCGTTCGTGTCGCCATGCACTCCGTCGATGTAGGCGGTGATGTCGATGTTGCAGATGTCGCCGTCCTCTAACCGACGGGAGTCGGGGATGCCGTGGCAGATGCACTCGTTGACCGAGGTGCATAGTGACTTGGGGAAGCCGCGATAGCCGAGCGTCGAGGGGTAGGCTCCGTGGTCAGACATGTATTCGTGACCCATTCGGTCAACCTCGTCGGTGGTCACACCGGGAGCGATCGCCTTGCCGGCCTCCTGCAATGCTCGCGCGGCGATCCGGCTGGCGACGCGCATCTTCTCGATCGTCTCGGGCGTTTGCACGTCGCCGGTGGTGTGTGGTGCCGGCCCCGGCCTGTCGACGTACTCCGGATGTGGAATCGATGCAGGAACGGCACGCCGAGGCGAGATGGCACCGGCAGTCAGGGCAGTCACAGGCCGAGTGTAGTTTCTGGACTGCTGCGGGCGAACCACGTAGTTCTCCGCCGTGCATAAGTATGCGGCCTTCCCAGCCACGGTTGAGTGGTTGGGAAGGCCGCAGCGGCTTATAACAGGTGCGTCCCGGTGCTCGTTAGCGGTGAGACACCGCAGTGAACGCCGAGACGCGCCCTGCGAGCTACGACAACTTCAACTCGAAGATGCGGTTACCCCAGTTGGCGTTGCCGTCCCCGCTGTTGGGGATGTACTGCGAAGCAAGCCAGACCTTGCGGGTGCCCGGAATGATCTGTCCGTTGGAGTAGTCGCCCCATCGTCCCGCTCCGCCGAACTGCTGGGTGCCGGTGAACCCGTTGTCGGGGCCGGTGCCGGCACCTGCGAGGTAGACCTGCTGGAAACCCATTCCAGGAGCGGTGGTCGTGTAGGCCGTCGACAGGAACGTCGTCGGACCGCCGAGACCGAAGACCATCGCCATCGAACCGTTGCCGGTCATGTTGATGTGCGGGTAGAGCAGGTATTCGCCCCGCTCGGCGATGTAACCCTGTCGGGAGACGTGGGTGCGAGCACTCACGCTGGCTCCTTGGACGTATGGGTGTACGACGACCCACAGCACACCGGACCGCTCGACCGGGTCACCGGGGACGGTGACGCCGGTGTTGAGCGCACCGACCAACTTGCCTTGGATGTACTGGACCTCTTGCATGGCGTCGAAGTCGGTCTGGACCACGCCAGTCGTGGGAGCTCCGCCGCTACCGCATGCGCTGCCCGAGCAGAAGCCGGGTGGAGTCTGCGCGTTCGGCGGCAATGAGTAGGTGTTGGACTGGACCACCCTGACCGACAAGGTCGGGGTGCCGTGGCCGGTCGTGACTGAGCGCTGGTTGGTGATGGCCCAGACGGCCAGCCGGTGGTCGTTTGTGCCGTTGGGGTCAAGCGAGCTCATCATCCATTCCGCCGCCGCTGCCCCATAGGTGTTGGCGGGCTGCACGTGGTAGGCCGCCGTTCCGGCCACCGAGAGGTTTTGGAACTGAACCACGTTGACTGACGACCGCCCAGCTACTAGCTGGGACTTCGACACGGCGTACACCTGGGTGCCGTTGAAGCCGTTCAGGTTCGCGGTGAACTCGTTGGTCGAGATGTAGACGTTGTGCTTGTCCACGCCCATGATCGGGTAGTCCGCGAGACAGGGGCACCCGGCGTGATTGGTGTCGCTGGTCGGGAGCCGGTAGACCCGCCACATTCCAGCGGGATTGGCCGACGCACTCACCGCAATGTCAACGTGCGACTCGCTGACGGTGCCGCCGCTGGTGAACTGGTACTCCAAAATGGTGCCGAACCAGGTGTGGCTGGATGCGTCGTAGAAGACCCGCGGATCCGACGTGTTGGTGTTCGCGGGCTCGTTGAAGAACGTGTTGAGGTAGAAGGGTCCGGCTACCGTCGAACCGTCGTTGCGATAGACGGCACCGGTCACGTTCACGAAGTTGACTACGTAGCCGTTGCCCGCGCCGAGGCCTTCGTCTGGGGGCTCGAGATCGAAGCCGGCCGTCGCCTTGTTTTGGATGGCGTCGATTCCGTCGAAGTTGTGGATCACCCCACGTCCCTTGACTGCCGACTTCAATCCGGCCGGTGCGGGTGCACTGGGTACGACGGGGGCGAGCTTGGCCTGGGCTGTCCCGCCGTGCGGGCGCAACAGCGGAATGACCCGAGCTTGGTGGTTGCGCGCCGCAGCCGGCTTGATCGCCGTCGGATAGCTCACTCCCGCCAAGCTCGTGGTGCTGCGCGACACCGCTGACGCACCGTCGGCCTTCGCCGAGACGGTGGAGGCGCCTGAGGGCACCGCCAGGGTAGTCAGTGCGCCGCCGAGCAGAAATGCTGCCCCGACCACCAACCCTTTGCTTGTTAATCGCCGAACTTGCGCCGACTCGCGTTTCAGCGAGTCATGTTTATGCGTCATGCAACACTCCTAGGACTGCGCCCCCGGGCCTGGCAGCCGATGTCCGTGCCGCATCCTTCACCAAAAAGATGAAGGATGCGGCACGTCTTCTGCTGTCGTTGGCTGACCGAACCTGCATGGACTGGAGGGTCACGGCGCCCGTAACGCAACGGGTCGCGGTCGTCATTCGACCGCGACCCAAACCCGGGCACACCACACAAACCTCCCAAACGAGACGGGTGCCGTGATGTGGCCCCATGATCTCCACTACTGGTTCTACGCCCACAAGGCGTTCCCGTCAATAGCCCAGCCCAGTGGCCTCGGACCTCGCTTCCTTTGGAGCGGCGGATTGGCCCGGATGGGGAACTGCGATAACAGTGAGGCTCTCGATCCGCTCAAAGTCCGCTGGATTGGGGTGGCTTAGAGTCGGACTGGCACCGCGTCGACGCCGTACACGATCGACAGGCCGCGAAACTTCAGCTCCGCGGGATCGATCGCCAACGTCATACCGGGGAATCGCCGGGCCAGCGCGGGGTAGGCGGCGCGTAGCTCCATGCGGGCCAGCTCCGCCCCGATACAGCGGTGAAAGCCATGTCCGAACGCGAGGTGCGAAACAGGTCGACGATCGGGATCGAAGGTGTCCAGGTCGATGCCGAGGCGGGGATCACGGTTGGCGCCGCTCAACGAGCAGCCGACGACATCGCCAGCTGAGACCTTCTTCCCGAAGAGTTCCAGGTCATGGCGGGCGAACCGGGGAAAGGCGACCTGGACGACGGTGAGGTAGCGCAACAACTCTTCGACGACGGAATCGACGTCCCCCGGGTCGTCGGCCAAGGATGCGAATCGGTCCGGATTCTGCAGCAAGACGACGGCACCCAACGCCAGCATGCTTGCGGAAGTCTCAAAGCCTCCAGTGAACACGCCGTCGGCCAACCCGCTGAGCTCGACGTCGTCGACTTCGTCCCCGTGCTCCTTGATGATCTGGCCAAGCAGTCCGTCGCCGGGGTTTACGCGCTGCCGGCGGGTGGCCGCCAGCAGGAAACTCCGGGACTCCGATGCTGCTCCAAAGACCCCGATGCCGCCATTGGAGACATCGAACCGGGCTTGACCTAGGCGCTGGAAGCCGGCTCGGTCATCGTCGGGCAACCCGAGCAGTTCGCAGATCACCGAGAACGGGATCGGAAACGCAAACGTCTGGACCAGATCGGCGACAGGACCGGCCGCCTGGACGGCATCGAGCTGCCGCTCCACGATCTCTTCGATGCGCGGCTGGAGACGCTCCAGGCGCCGCATGGTGAACTCGGGGGTCAAGATCTTCCGCAGCCGGGTGTGCTGAGGCGGGTCGGTGAAGCCCAACCCGCCAATGTCTCCTTCTGCGGTCGCTCCGTCCCAACCGACCAGTGGCCGGATGTCGTTGCTATAGCTAGCGGTGTCGGCGAGAACCGTCTGCGTCGCCTCGTATCCGCTGACCAGCCAGATGTTCTTCCCGAAAAGGCGGGCCAACTTGCTGACCGGTTCGGCCTCGCGGCGCTGGCCGAGCTCCGCGACGGGATTCAGAGCGTCCCGTTGCAGCGGCATCTTCAGCGAGGAGGGGACGAACGGCATCGTCGAAAGGCTGAAGCCCTTGCGTGACCGGGCGAGAAGGAGGTGACCGATCCGCGTCTTGACGTTCACGGACATTCCCAGCAACGTGCCTGCTCTCCGGTCGCGGTGGAGATCCAATGGACCATGTGTGCGAACACTACCGAGTCGCCAAGCATTGTGTGCGTACGCCGACGGTGCGTCCACCGAATGCGCTGGAAACCGGTGAGTCTTGACCGATCGGGCAAGATCGGTGGTGAGCAGGCTCCGGACCGCTGCCTTCGAGGAGGTACTCATGGCCGATCGGTATTACTACTGCCTTGACCATCACGCGGTGGAAGGCAAAGTCGGCTGTACGGCGTCGCACCGGCTCGGGCCCTATCCGACTCGCGAGGAAGCCGAGCGTGCCCTGGAGAAGGTCCAGGAGCGCAACGAAGACTGGGACAACGACCCCTCCTGGAACGACGATCTCTAGCTAGGTTCAGCTGGAGTCGTGAGCGGCGGCCGCCACGCCCGGCTCCAGGGCCATTTCTTCCACCTCGGGAGCTCCGACGTCAGCGAAGATCGCGGGTATCCCTGCCCAGATCGCGACTGTGGTGTCCAGACCCAGGTTGGAAAGCGCATAGCCCGACCCCCCGAAGTGGGCCTTCTCGATCGTACCGTCGGAGCCGACCTTGGGGATCTGGTAGAGCATGATCATCGCGGACGCCATCCCGACCACCCAACCGGCGATCAGTCCACCGCGATGCAACCAACGCGTGAACAGGCCGACACCGACCGCCGGGAGGGTCTCTGCAGGATGATCACCCCACCGATCAGCTGGAGGTCGATAGCAAAGGACGGGTTCAGGAACAAGATGAAGCCAAGCGCGCCGATGCCGATGGCGGCGAAGGCGACGCCCGCGAACCAGCCGGGGAACTGCTGGTCAAACAGTGCGGGGACCACTGTGTTCCCATCACCGCCGACAGGGGTGATGCCTGAGGCGATTGCCATGAAACCAAGCAGTGACAAGAACCCGAGCATCAGTGAGTAGAGCGGCAACAAGGCCATGTTGCGCTTGACCACAGCGCGGCTCTTGGCAGCCAAGATCGCGGTTGTCGAGTGCGGGTAGAGCATGAGTGCAAGAGTCCTCGAGTCGAAGCGCGACCTGACGAAGCCCGCGGACGTCACGAACCCGTGGCGGTGCGAAACCGACCACAGCCTGATCAGCACCAAGAACACCAGTGGATAAAGGACGACCGTGTACGGGACGGCGAGGAAGCCGGTCGCTCCGGTGCCGAACATGAGGGCAGGGACGGCGACGAACGTGTACGCCGTGTAGAGGTCGCCGCCGATGAGGAACCAGGAGATCCAGGTGCCGAACTTGCGGCCACCCAGCCCACTCGTCGAGGTGCTGCATCGTCTCGCCCTGCCTCCACCGCGACGCAAGGAAACCCATCACGGCGATCACGACGAAGAGGAAGACGAAGATGATCAGCTCGACAGTGTGGCCTGCCATCCGGGTCACCTCCGCTTTCGAGACTTGAGGTAGACGACGCCGGTGAGGCAAGCGCTCATGAGCACGTATGCCAGCTGGATCCAATAGAACGCGGGCATCCCGAACAGTGCGGGTTGGACCCGATTGAAGACTTGCGGGATGAGGGGCAGCGCGACCGGGATGATCAACAGGAGCACCCACGGGTTCCAGTCGGGATTCCCGGCCGGATCCGCGGCCCGCTGGGCGGGATCGGTCTTGTTTGGTGCACTCTTGGCCATGGCCGTCTCCATGTGTAGACGGCGTCTCGCGCGAGTGCTCTTCACCACCCGCGCTGTGGATTCTTGCAATAGATAAGCTGGATGGGAAGAGTCACGGGTCAATCTTGGTGGAGTGCTGGTCGGGCACCAGAGCTGTGGAACTGACCGAGATGATCACTGCGCACGCCGGGCTCGTGAACCTGTCAGAACGTGTGGTTCTCGCCCGGGAATCCGCCGGACTCCACGTCGGCCGCGTAGTCCCGGGCGGCTTGTAGCAGCGTGGCATGCAGGTCGGCGTACTGCTTGACGAACTTGGCCATCCGCCCGGTGCGCAGACCCGCCATGTCCTGCCACACGAGCACCTGCGCGTCGCAGCTGGGGCCGGCGCCAATCCCAATGGTCGGGATCGCCAACCGTTTGGTGACCTCGGCCGCCACGTCGCCGGGCACCATCTCCATCACCACCGCAAACGCGCCGGCGGCCTCGAGCGCGAGCGCGTCGTCGATGAGCCCCTGGCCGGCGTCGCCACGGCCCTGCACTCGGTAGCCGCCGAGGTTGTGTTCGGACTGCGGGGTGAAACCGATGTGGGCCATTACCGGCACGCCGCTGGAGGTGAGCAGAGCCACCGCGGCGCTCACCGGCTGTCCGCCCTCCAGCTTGACGGCGTGAGCCCCGGCTTCCTTCATGAAGCGGACAGCCGTGCCGAAGGCCTGTTCCGGCGACGCCTGGTAGGAGCCGAACGGCAAGTCGGCGACCACCAGTGCCCGGTGTGCGGACCGGCTGACCGCCCGCACCAGCGGAATCAGCTCGTCGACTGTGACCGGCAGCGACGTCTCGTTCGCGTAGACGTTGTTGCTCGCCGAGTCACCCACCAGCAGGACCGGGATTCCGGCCTCGTCGAACGTCTGCGCCGCATATTGCTCGTACGCGGTGAGCATCGCCCACTTGTGCCCGCGCTGCTTCATCTCCAGCAGGTGGTGGATGCGGACACGCTTCACCGATGCGTCTGTGGTCGATCGGCGCTCGGGCCCGGTCCCGTACGGTGGCGCCGCTTCACTCATGACTCGGACCTCGTCTTATGCTCTCGAGGCTCCCTGCTGGAGTCCCCGGACCGGCTTTCAGCGTCGCATGATTTCGTACGTCGCGGCGACACTTGCCTGGTGTCGGCTGCGTCACGTTGCCGCGACTCGCGGAGGTCAGCAGGCCGGGCCGGTTGACTGCGCGTACTCCGGTCGCGCGCGGGATCTGCGACAGTGGGGACATGCCCCAGCCCGAACCTCTGACACCGCTTGACGAGTCGTGGAGCCGCGGGCTCGCAATCGTGGCCCATCCCGACGATCTGGAGTTCGGCGCTGCTGCCGCAATCGCTCGCTGGACGGGTCAAGGCAAGCAGATCGGCTACGTGATGGTCACCAGCGGTGAGGCGGGCATCGACGCGTTGAGCCCGGAAGAGAGCCGGCGCGTGCGTAAAGCTGAGCAGATCGAATCCGCCCGGCTAGTCGGCGTCGACACCGTCGAGTTCCTCGGTTTCCCCGACGGGATCCTTGAGTACGGCGTCGTGTTGCGAGCCTCGATCGCCGCGGTGGTGCGCCGCCATCAACCCGAGATCGTGATCACCGGCAACTTCCGGGACACCTGGGGAGGGGTCAACCTTAACCAGGCCGACCACATCGCGGTTGGCCGGGCAGTGGTCGACGCGGTGCGTGACGCAGGCAATCGGTGGGTCTTCGCCGACCAGCTCGTTGACGGGCTGCAGGCGTGGGGTGGGGTGCGCGAGGTGTGGGCGGCGGGCTCGCCGTACGCCCATCACGGGGTTGACACCACCGACACGTTCGAGGCAGGGGTCGCGTCACTGGCGGCCCATGTGGCCTACATCGAGGGCCTCGGCTGGCAGGACTTCGATCCGGCGGAGTTCCTGGAAGGCATCGCGCGCAGTACCGGCACCCGCATGGGCACCGCGATGGCCGCCTCCTTCGAGGTGTTCTCGATGGGCTGGGGGAGCTAACGTCGGTCCTGGTGGTCGCGGAGCGCGACAGCAGGCGCTCCGCAGCCACCACCGGGAAGGTTTCGAGACGGCCGCAAAAGCGGCCTCCTCACCACCGTCAATGCCGCCTGTCGAGGCGGCCTGCTCAACCACCGTCAATGCCACCGTCGGGACGGCTGGCGGCAGCTTCAAGTGAGGTGTTCGCGCCAGGCGTTGGTGATCGGCAGCCGGCGATCCCGGCCGAAGTTGCGGGTCGAAATCTTGGGGCCAGGCGGGTATTGGCGACGCTTGTATTCGGCCCGGTCCACCAAGCGCAGCACGCGCTCGACCACCGCCTGGTCAAAGCCACGTGCCACGAGCTCGCTGGCGCTGCTGTCTTGCTCCACGTAGTCGTCGAGGATGTCATCGAGCAGCTGATAGTCGGGCAGCGAGTCACTGTCGAGTTGTCCCGGCCGCAGCTCCGCTGAGGGCGCCTTGCTGATCACGCTCTCCGGTATCGGCGGCGTTTCCCCGTGCTCGGCCGCCAACTTGTTGCGCCACTCCGCGAGCCGCCACACCAACGTCTTCGACACATCCTTCAGCGGCGCGTAACCGCCGACCGCGTCTCCATAGATCGTGGAGTAGCCGACCGCAAGCTCGCTCTTGTTGCCGCACGCCAACACCAGGTGCCCGTGCTGATTGGACAGCGCCATCCAGATCACCGCGCGAATGCGCGCCTGCAGGTTTTCTTCGGCGAGACTGTCCAGCCCCAGCTGCCGTTGGAACGCCTCGAACAGAGTGCCGATCGCGATCGTGTCGAAATGCAGTCCGGTACGTCGGGCCAGGTCCGCAGCGTCGCTCCTGGAGTGTTCGGACGACCAGTCACTCGGGTTCGACACGCCAAACACGTTGTCGGAGCCGAGCGCGTCGCAGGCGATCGTGGCGGCCAGCGTGGAATCGATACCGCCGGATAAACCGAGCAGCACAGTGCAAAACCCGTTCTTACGGACGTAGTCGCGCAGCCCCAGCACCAACGCGGCGTACACCTCGGCTTCGTCGGTCAACCATGCGGCGATTGCCGGCACGGCTGCTCGGTAAGGCTCGACAGCGGCCAAGCCGAGGTCGACACGCCGGATCGCCAGCCCGTCGTACGCCGACTCCGCTGCGCTGGCCGACGGTGGCAGGTCGAGGTCGACGATCATCAGCGCCTCTTCGAACTGGGGAGCCCGGGCCATGATCTCCCCGGTGGCGGAGGCAACCATCGAGTCGCCGTCGAACACGAGCTCGTCTTGGCCGCCGACCATGTTGACGTAGGCGAGCGGACAGCCCGCCTCGATCGCCCGACGCGAGCACAACGCGCCGCGGACGTCATCCTTCTCGGCTTCGTACGGCGACCCGTTGATCACTAGCAGCAGCCCGGCGCCGGCGGCTCGCGCCGCCGCCGAGGGGCCGTCTTGCCACAGGTCTTCACAGATCGCGATCGCCACATCGACGCCGCGAACACCGACGACCAAAGACTCAAGTCCGGCCACAAAATATCGGAACTCGTCGAACACGCCGTAGTTCGGCAGGTGATGTTTGGCGTATCTAGCCCGCACCTGTCCGTTAACGATGACCGCCGCGGTGTTTTGCGGTGACCCCTTCGGCTGACCGACCCGCTCGGCGGCGTCAGGGTCTCGGTCGAGATAACCGACGACGACGGTGACCTGGCCCAGAACCTCGCCGGCGAGGGTCTTCGCCAGCACGTTGACCGAACTTCGCGAGGCGTCGAAGAACGACATAAGCAG
>JBPCQA010000026.1:0-60355 GCA_050998615.1 Nocardioidaceae bacterium | reverse complement strand
CAGCAACGCCGTCCCCGCCTTGCCCGCGGCCATCGCGTCAAGCTGCACGGTGGCAACCCCGTGTTCGTCGGCGATGCCGAGGAACGCGGCCAGCTCCCCGTGTTCGTCGGTGAGTAGGTGCACGGTGACTACCCGGTCTGCACCGACCGGGATGAGCGTGACCGGGCGAGCCGGTTTGGGTTGGGTGTGGTTGGTCATGGTGTCGCCTTCCGCAGCGTTGCGGCCTTTGGAAGGGTTGGGGCACTGTAGGGGTTTCGTGTCGTTGGCCCGGACCTGAAACCCGCTCTGACCTGCACGTTTGCTGGTGGGCGATACTGGGTTCGAACCAGTGACCTCTTCCGTGTCAGGGAAGCGCGCTACCACTGCGCCAATCGCCCGCGCGTGCGCCGCCGGACCGCAAAGACTAGCGCACCGAGCCGGCTGTCCCCCAACAGGGTTCTAAGCCTTCGGCCCCGATATCAGCACCGTGGGGCCAACCACGACGCTTACCTCTCGCGCTGTGCCGGTTGGTGCGGCGCTGGCTGCGAAGGCCGGCGAATCTTCCGCCTCGAAACCGCGTCACGAATCGGCGATCAGCCCGTCTCTTCATGGAACCGTCCGTGCGAAAGGGCCGAACCAGCCATGACCTCCATGAACACCGAACCCGTCAGCGTGGCTCGAACCATGACACTGCAGATGATCGACGCAGCCGGTGTCTCCGAAGCCTTAGCGGCCGAGCTGCGGTACGACAGCTCCGACCCCTACGCCGTCGCGGTTGTCTTCACGTTCCGCCAGACCCGGGAGCGTTGGGTCTTTGCACGTGACCTGCTCACGGATGGCCTATTCCAGCCGACCGGACACGGGGACGTCCAGGTATGGCCCTGCCTCGATCATGAGGGCCGGGCGGTGACGATCCTTGAATTATGCTCGCCAGATGGCGCGGCGATGTTGCAGGTTCGCAGTGACGAGCTGAGCGAGTTCTGCCGACGTACCGAAGAGCTAGTGGCAAGCGGAACCGAGACGGGCCATCTCGACGTCGCAGCGGCGGTTGCCGAGCTGCTCGCCTGAATCCACGGCCGACACACCACCTGCCACTACGCTGGCCTGGTGATCTTCAGCCACGACACCGAGCATGCGCTGGAAACGGTCGTCGACCTCGTCAACTCCGGGTCCGCGCGCGGAGAGCGTGAGCGGCTGGCGACCGTCGATCAGCTCGAAGGTTTCGTGTCGGCGCACCGGATCAGCGGAGTCGAGCGGTTGAGCGAGGCTGACATCGCCGCCGTACACGAGGTTCGCAGCCGGTTCGCGGAACTCTTCGCCACCGACGATGCGCGAGCCTCCGCGGCGTTGGTCAACTCGATGTTGTCGGGTACGCCGGTGCGGCCGAGGCTGACCGACCATGACGGCTACGGGTGGCACGTGCACTACTTCGCGCCCGGCGCAACATTGGCCGAGCATCTTGGTGTGGACGGTGGCATGGCCCTCGCCCACGTCGTCACCGCCGACGAGCTCGACCGGCTGCGTGAGTGCGACGCTCCGGCATGCACGGCGGCTCTTGTCGACCTGTCCCGCAACCGGTCGAAGCGCTACTGCGATGCCGGCAGCTGTGGCAATCGCCTTCACGTCGCCGCATATCGCGAGCGCAAGCGCTCCGGCTTGGCAGCCACCCGGGCGTAGACGGTGGCGGAGTTTTGCGTGACCCGTCGTACGACGATGTCTGCGCCGGCCGCCTGGAGCCGGCTGACTGACTGGGGCCGGCATGGTGAGTTTATCCCGCTCACCGCGGTGACGCGGCAGCCGAACTCCCCGCTCGGCCTCGGCGCGGTGTTCGTGGCGCACACCTCAGTGGGATTGCTGCAGTTTGACGATCCCATGGAGGTGACGTTTTGGCGTCCGCCCACACCTGACGAGGCGGGTTCTTGCCGCATCGTCAAGCGCGGGCGTGTAGTGACCGGATGGGCGGTCTTAACCGTCGCTTCCCGGCACGATGGTGCGTGCATCACGTGGCTAGAAGACGCCCGCGTCAAAATCGCCGGGCCGCTGCTCGACCTACCGACAATGATCGCCGGCAAGCGGGTGTTCGCGCGCCTCGTGGACGGGTTGCTGCTCGACGCTGATAGTGGCTAAGCGCCGCGGGCTTTCAGGCTTAGGGGTCGATGTCGAGCGCCTCTGCCCGTCGCCACGCCTGCGCGATGGCAGCGGTCACCGGTCGACGATCGGGTCGCAGCACGCCGTCGAGCTCACCGACCGCCTGCACATCGCGCGTCGTGGACGTCAAGAAGACCTCATCGGCGTTGTGCAACTCGCCCATCGTGAGGTCGCGCTCTTGGACGTCGCACCACTCGATCACCAGCTCACGCGTGATGCCGGCCAGGCAGCCGGCCGTCAGCGGTGGGGTGACAACTGCTTCGTTGAAGACACAGAACACGTTGGTGCCGGTGCCCTCGCAGAGGTCGCCCCGCATGTTCGTGAAGATCGCCTCGGTTGCGTTGCGTTCGGCAGCGTAGGCGAGCGCGAGCACGTTTTCGCCGTACGACGTCGTCTTGAGGCCGCGCAGCGCCCCTCGTTCGTTTCGCGGCCATGGAACGGTGACCGCGCTGGTCGAGTTAGCAGGCTTCGGCGCTGGCGTGGCGATGACGACCACGGTGGGCTCTTTGGTGTCGCGACTGGAGCCGAGCGGTGAGATGCCGGCAGTGAAGGTGATGCGAATGAGCCCGTGGGACATCTCCGGTTGGTCAAGCGTCAGCCTGATGGCGGAACGGATCATGTCGTGATCGGGGTCGGGCAGTCCGAGACCCCGCGCGGAACGAGTCAACCTGCGCAGGTGGCGGGTGAGCGCGAACGGTTCGTCGTGCATGACCTTGATCGCCTCGAACACGCCGTCGCCCACCGTCACTCCGTGGTCGAGCGGCGAGACCGCCGGTTCGGTGGGATCTACAAGCTGACCGTTGCACCAGGCACGCATGGGGTCAGCTTAATGCTCCGCAACGCGAGAACCCGGAGTTTGTCGACGCGTCTGAATCCGCTACTGTTCTTTTTCGCACCATTACCTGAGTGTGGGCATGCGGACGTGGCTCAGTTGGTAGAGCATCACCTTGCCAAGGTGAGGGTCGCGGGTTCGAATCCCGTCGTCCGCTCGGAGCGGGTCTCGGCAGGCCCATCCCAGCGGTGGAGTGGCCGAGAGGCGAGGCAACGGACTGCAAATCCGTTTACACGGGTTCAAATCCCGTCTCCACCTCCAACCCGCTGACAAACGCGGGCGATTGGCGCAGTGGTAGCGCGCTTCGTTCACACCGAAGAGGTCACTGGTTCGAACCCAGTATCGCCCACCAGCATAACCGCGCGTCAGAGGCCATTTCCGGTCAGCCAAGCTGCCTCTCGTGCAACATGCGTGCATAAAGCCTCACACTGCAGTCGAGGAGCAACCTCGTTGCGGTGTGGGGTCCGTTCGACTCATCAGTTGTCGACCGGCCTCGCCTGCACGTCCCAACCATCGTCGCACGAGTCCACCATCGCAGGCTGGCCGGAAAAGCCTGGCGGCTGGGCGGGAAAAACTGGCGGCTGGGCGGGCGGCCAGGTCAGTAGGTGCTCTTGGCCGGGTCGCCGACCGGCAGCAGCTCGGCGGGGATGATCTTCGGTGGCGCAGCCAGCAGCTCTCCGGCCGTGCTCATCGCCGCGACTAGATGCGGCGACTCGAGGTGCGCCTGCAGGCTGTCTCGTGAGTCCCACTTCTCGACTGTCACGAAGATGTCGCGGTTGTCCAGGCCGCGGTGCAGGCTGTACAGCTGGCAGCCCGCCTCGGCGTGACTGGCTTCGGCCAGCGTGTGCAAGGCGTCCTCGACTTGCTCGCCCGCGCCGGGTTTGGCGGTGATGACGGCTACCGTGGTGATGCTCATGTGTGCTCCTCTGACTTGGGTACGACGTCCAGCCTGCCCGCATTTCTTCACGATCACCAGAGCACGACGGTCCGTGGACTCCGCGATTCAATCGGGTCAACCGTCGAGCCGGCAATCGCGGAGCGGCGATCCGAAAACCTAGCCACCCCCGATTGGGATATGGCCGAAAGCACTGCGACGGTCGCGCCGCATGTCGATACGATCGAGCGAACAAGGCGCATCCGCGCCACCACCACCGGTAGAGGAGCCGTCCCGTGCCTGAGCTCAAGGTAACCGTCGTCAGCCCAACCGAGCGTGCTGAGCGGGCTGTCGCGACTGGGACCAAGGCGTGGGAGTTGTTCCCCGACGATCAGTCGGTGATCGCGGCCAAGGTGTCCGGCCGGCCACGAGACCTCTCGTACGAGTTGGCCGACGGCGACGAAGTCGAAGCAGTCGTCATGGATTCAGGCGAGGGCCGTTCGATCCTGCGACATTCGACAGCCCACGTGCTCGCCCAAGCCGTGCAACAGCTCCATCCGGACGCCAAGCTCGGGATCGGCCCGCCGATCACCGATGGCTTCTACTACGACTTCGACGTCGCCGATGCGTTCAAGCCCGAAGACCTTGAGGCAATCGAATCCCGGATGCGCAAGCTCATCAAGGATGGACAGCGCTTCTCACGCCGCCACGTCAGCGACGACGAAGCGCGCCAGGAGCTCGCGGACGAGCCCT
Source organism: Nocardioidaceae bacterium (assembly GCA_050998615.1). Classification (GTDB taxonomy): domain Bacteria; phylum Actinomycetota; class Actinomycetes; order Propionibacteriales; family Nocardioidaceae; genus JBPCQA01. The sequence goes on along the minus strand of JBPCQA010000026.1, from coordinate 55,769 downwards.
ACAAGCTCGAGCTGATTGGGCGGGCTTTCACGGGCAGCTGGGCCGCCAGCCATGCCGAGGGGGCGGATGCGGAAGTGGGCGCTGGGGAGCTGACGATCTACGACAACTTGAGGCGTGACGGCTCGCTGGCCTGGAAGGACCTGTGCCGAGGGCCGCATCTGCCGACGACCAAACGCATCCCTGCGTTCAAGCTGATGCGCACCGCGGCGGCGTACTGGAGAGGCGACGAGCGCAACCCGCAGTTGCAACGCATCTATGGGACGGCCTGGGAGAGCAAGGAGGCGCTGGACGCCTACCTGCATCGCCTCGAGGAGGCGGCCAAGCGCGATCACCGCCGGCTTGGTCAGGAGCTCGACTTGTTCAGCTTCCCCGACGAGATCGGCTCTGGACTCGCCGTCTTCCACCCCAAGGGCGGGGTGCTGCGCAAGGTGATGGAGGACTACTACCGCCGCCGGCACGAGGAGGCGGACTACGCGTTCGTCAACTCCCCGCACATCTCCAAGGCGCAGCTGTTCCAGACCTCCGGACACTTGGACTGGTACGCCGACGGTATGTACCCGCCCATGCACGTCGATGAGGAGCTCGACGAACACGGTGGGGTGAAGAAGGCCGCCCAGGACTACTACCTCAAACCGATGAACTGCCCCTTCCACTGCCTGATCTACCAGGCCCGCGGGCGCTCCTACCGCGAGCTGCCGCTTCGGTTGTTCGAGTTCGGTTCGGTCTACCGCTACGAGAAGTCGGGAGTCGTGCACGGGCTGACCCGGGTGCGAGGCATGACCCAGGACGACGCGCACATCTTCTGCACGCGCGACCAACTGCCCGACGAGCTGGGCCGGCTCCTGCGCTTCGTGCTCGATCTGCTCAAGGACTACGGCCTCGACGACTTCTATCTGGAGCTGTCCACCAAGGACCCCGACAAGTACGTCGGCAGCGACGACATTTGGGAGGAGGCCACCAAGATCCTCGAACAGGTCGGTGCCGCGGCGGGCCTCGACCTGGTGCCCGACCTCGGCGGTGCCGCCTTCTATGGGCCGAAGATTTCGGTGCAGGCCCGCGACGCGATCGGTCGCACCTGGCAGCTGTCGACGATCCAGCTCGACTTCAACGAGCCGGAACTCTTCGGTCTGGAATACACCGCGGCAGACGGGTCTCGGCGACAGCCTGTGATGATCCACCGCGCGCTGTTCGGTTCGATCGAGCGCTTCATTGGAGTGCTCACGGAGCACTACGCTGGCGCCTTCCCGCCGTGGTTGGCACCGGTGCAGGTCGTCGCGATCCCGATCGCCGAACGCCACGAAGCCTACCTGTCCAAGCTGGCCGAGGACCTAAAATCAAAAGGCATTCGGGTGGAGGTTGACCGCTCCGACGACCGCATGCAGAAGAAGATCCGCAACGCCCAACTGCAGAAGGTCCCGTTCATGCTGATCGCCGGTGACCGGGACGTGGACGAAGGTGCTGTCTCATTCCGTTACCGCAACGGCGAGCAGGACAACGGCGTGCCTATCGAGGAGGCGATCGGTCGCATCGTGGAGGCAGTGGAGCGACGAGTGCAGGTATGACCGAGTCCGACCCGACTGAAGCCGCGGAGCCAGCCGGGCCTGTGGCGCAGCGCGGCGTCGGCGACCAGGACGCCTTCCTGCGGCTGTGGACGCCGCATCGGATGGCCTACATCCAGGGGGAGAACAAGCCCGACTCCGCAGGCGCCGACGAATGTCCGTTCTGCACGATCCCGTCGCTGCCCGACGACGAGGGCCTGATCGTACGACGCAGCGCGCTGGCCTACGCGGTGCTGAACCTCTACCCCTACTCACCAGGCCACCTGATGGTCTGCCCGTTTCGCCATGTGGCCGACTACCGCGACTTGACCGAGGCGGAATGTGCCGAGGTGGCCGCCTTGACTCGGCAGTCCATGACCGCGATCCGCAGCGCATCGGGGGCACAAGGCTTCAACATTGGCATGAACCAAGGCGAGGTGGCCGGAGCCGGCATCGCCGGCCACCTGCATCAGCACGTCGTGCCGCGCTGGGGCGGTGACACGAACTTCATGCCGGTGATCGGCCACACGCGGGTCTTGCCGCAGCTGTTGGGCGACACCCGACAAATGATCGCCGCCTGCTGGCCGGATTGACACTGGTCCGCCCGACTGTCGACCTGCGTCCCCGCGGGGGGAGTCCGCGCTGGTCTCAGGCCGACTTGGTGAGTTTGGCGGCGACGTGCGAGGGCAGGGCGTCGTACCTGGCAAAGCTGCGGCTGAACGTGCCGGTGCCGTGGCTCAGGGATCGCAACTCGGTGGCATACCGGGTCAGCTCCAGCTGGGGCGCCTCGGCCTTGACGAGGGTCCGGCCGGTGCCGACCGGCTCGGTGCCCAGCACTCGGGCCCGCCGAGTGGACAAGTCGCCCATCACCGCGCCCAGGAAGTCGTCACCGATCAGCACGTCGACCGCGTCGATGGGCTCGAGCAGTTGGACGCCGCCAGAATCGGCCGCCTCACGCAAGGCGAGGGCCCCGGCGGTTTGGAACGCCATGTCACTGGAGTCGACGCTGTGCGACTTGCCGTCGACCAACGTCACGCGGAGGTCGACGAGCGGGTAGCCGGCGGCCACCCCGCTCTCCAACTGGGTGCGCACCCCCTTCTCCACGCTGGGGATGAACTGGCGGGGGACTGATCCGCCGACCACCTTGTCGACGAACTCAAAACCGCCACCCGGCGGCAGCGGCTCCACCTCGACGTCGCAGACGGCGTACTGCCCGTGGCCGCCGCTTTGCTTGACGTGCCGGCCGTGGCCCTTGGCCGCCGCGGCGAACGTCTCACGCAGCGGCACCCGAACATCGACCTGATCCACTGAGACGCCGTACCGGTTGCGCAGCCGATCAAGGAGTACGTCGGCGTGCGCCTCGCCCATGCACCACAACACGAGCTGGCTGGTCTCGGCATTGTGTTCGATCCGGACTGTCGGGTCCTCTGCCGCCAGTCGCGCCAACGCCTGGCCCAGCTTGTCTTCGTCGGCCTTGGCATGCGCGACAAGCGCGAACGGGAGCAGCGGGTCGGGCATCGTCCACGGCTCCATGACCAGCGGATTGTCCTTGTCGCTCAGCGTGTCGCTGGTCTCGGCCCTGGTCAGTTTCGCAATGGCGCAGATGTCGCCGGCGACTGCCACCGTGGTCAGCCGTTGGGTCTTTCCGAGCGGCGACGACAAGGCGCCGATGCGCTCGTCCTCGTCGTGATCCTCGTGTGCGACGTTCTCGTGGGTGAACTCCGAGAAATGTCCCGACACGTGCACGGTGGCGTCCGGTCGGACCGTGCCCGAGAACACTCGGGCCAGGCTGATCCTGCCGACGTACGGATCTGACGTTGTCTTCACGACTTCGGCGAGCAACGGACCGCCTGGATCACAGCTCAGTCCGCTCACCGTCTTGCCGGCCGCTGTGTAGACGCGGGGGAACGGATGTTCGGAGGGGGCCGGGAAGGCCTCGGTGATCACCTCGAGCAGCTCGTCGAGGCCGAGCCCGCTGATCGCGCAGACCGGCAGCACGGGGAAGAACGACGCCCGGGCGACCGCCTTCTCCAGGTCACCGACCAGCAACTCCAGGTCGATCTCCTCACCGCTCATGTAGCGATCCATCAGCTGCTCGTCCTCAGACTCCTCGATGATGCCCTCGATCAAGGTGCCGCGATGTTCGTCGAGCAGGAGTTGCTCGTCGTCGGTCGGCTCGCGGACGATGCGGCCGCGGGAGCCGAGCTCTGAGTAGTCCGAGACCGTCTGGGACAGCAGCGCGACCAGGTCGTCGATGTCCGAGCCGTCGTGCGGCACCGGGACGTACAACGGCAATGCCTTCTCACCGAACGCCTCCTGTACTTGGGTGAGGACGCCGGGATAGTCGGCCCGCGGGTGGTTGAGTTTGCTGATCACCACGGCTCGTGGCATCGCGACCACGTCGCACTCCTGCCACAGCGCCCTGGTGGCGGAATCGACCCCGTCGTTCGCGGACACCACGAACAGTGCGCAATCCGCCGCACGCAGCCCGGCGCGGAGGTCGCCGACGAAATCGGCGTATCCAGGGGTGTCTATCAGGTTGACCTTGATGCCGTCGGCCACCACAGGTGCGAGCGACAGTCCGATGGACCTCTGCTGCCTGACTTCGGACTCGTCATAGTCCGACGTGGTGGTGCCGTCCTCGATCGTGCCCACCCGGTTGGTTGTGCCGGTGGCGAACAGCAGCGCTTCCACCAACGTGGTCTTGCCCGAACCTGCCGGCCCCACCAGCACCACGTTCCGGATGGCTGCTGGTGAGGTGGGTTGGCTGCCGGCCGCATCACCTGCGCCTTGTCCAGTCACCTTGTTGGCCATCACCTGCTCCTTCGACTCGTCGGCTCCGATGCGGGTCGGTCTCCCGGACACCTCCACTTTTCACCCGCGGCGGCGCGGGCACAAGGGGCAGCTTCGGATCCGTTGGCCGGTAACATCATCGTCACTGCAAATCCCTCACCACGTCACCCGAGGAAGCCACCCATACGCCGCGATGCTCGAACGCTTTCGCAAGTTCTGGACCGATTTTTTCAAGCCTGTCTCACATCTGCTGATGAGGTGGGGGGTTTCTCCTGACGTCGTCACGTTCATCGGCACGCTCGGCGTGGTGGCCGGTGCCCTGGTGTTCTTTCCCCGCGGCCAACTGTGGCTCGGCGTGGTGGTGATCACCGTCTTCGTGTTTGCCGACCTGATCGACGGCTACATGGCCCGAACGCTGGGAACGTCGTCGAAGTGGGGCGCGTTCTTGGACTCCACGCTCGACCGTTTCGGCGACGCCGCGATCTTCGCCGGTTTGGCGATCTGGTTCTTCGGGGGTGGACACGACAGGCTGCTCGGGTACGTCGCGTTGTGGGCGCTCGTGATGGGGTCGGTGACGTCGTACACCAGGGCGAAGGCCGAGAGCCTGGGAATGCAGGCCAAGGGCGGCATCGCGGAGCGCGCCGATCGGCTCGTATCGGTGCTGGCGATCACGTTTTTCTCCGATGTGCTCAACCTGCCGCTCTTGTTGACGATTGCGCTGTGGGTGTTGGCCGTCGCCAGCACGGTCACGGTGGTGCAGCGGATGATCTTGGTGCGCAAGCAGGCGCTTGCCGATCCACGGCTGCCGTCATGACGCTGAGAGCCCGCGGGCTCTTCAAGCCCGCGCTCTTAACCCTTGCTCCCACAGGCGGGTGTGAGCCTCGACATGGGTGATCAGCTGTTGGATTTCGCCTTTCGGGCTGGGTGGGCGGTGACCCGCCGGGTGCCGGAGTCGGTAGGCCAGCGGCTGATGGAAGGCGCGGCAGACGGTGTGTGGGCACGCCGCGGCGCCGGCGTTGTACGGCTTGAGGCGAATTTGCGCCGAGCCGCCCCGGGTTCTGATGACCGGCAGTTGCGAGCGTTGTCGCGGCGGGCGTTGCGCTCGTACTTTCGCTACTGGCATGAAGTCTTCCGGCTGCCGTCGTGGAGTCGCACGCGGATCGCGGCCATGGGGGTGACGGTGAACATCGAGCCGCTACGGGCCGCCTTCGAGACCGGCTCGGGTGTGGTCGTGGCCTTGCCGCACATGGCCAACTGGGATCTGGCGGGGGCTTGGTCGTGTGTGAACGGGATGCCGGTCTCGACGGTCGCGCAGCGGCTGCGTCCGGATGCGTTGTTCGAGCGCTTTGTCGGCTATCGCCAGCGGCTCGGGCTGGAGGTCGTCCCGCTGGTAGCCGGCAGCGGTCCGCTGACCGCGATGAGGAGGTCTCTGGAGAGGGGACGACTGGTGTGCCTGCTCGCTGATCGAGACATCACCGGCGGCGGACTCGAGGTCGACCTGCTGGGCGAGCCGGCCCGGCTACCCGGGGGACCGGCGATGCTGGCGCGGATGACCGATGCCCCCTTGATCGCGTTGACCCTGTCGTACGCCGGCCCGTTGCTACGGTTCGACTTCAGTCAGCCGATCCAGAACCGGCCGGGTCGAAGCGGCCTGGCCGCCATGACTCAAGACGTCGCCGATCACTTCAGCGCGGGGATCCTGGCACATCCAGCCGACTGGCATATGCTCCAGGACGTTTTCCGCGCCGAAGTGATGAACGGAGGCGACTCCCTATCCGCGCGGGGTCTACCTGGCCCGCGTCTCAGAAGCACAGTCTCGGTCAGCATCGCGCCGGTTGCCGCCGATGCGCGCGACGCCGCCTCGCTTCATACTGAGACGGGCCAGCCGCGGTGAGCGCTGCACCGTTGCGTATCGGCCTGGTGTGCCCGTACTCCCTCGACGTGCCGGGCGGGGTCCAAAACCATGTTCGGGACCTGGCAGCGCAGCTGCGGAGTCGAGGCCACGGGGTGGGTGTGCTGGCACCTGGTGAGGCGTCTGATGAGTTGCCCGATTACGTAGCGACGGTTGGGCGGGCCATGCCGATCCGCTTCAACGGCTCGGTGGCCCGGCTGTCGTTTGGTCCTCGGGTAGCCAACCGGGTGAGGCGGTGGCTGACCGACGGTCGTTTCGACGTACTCCATATCCATGAGCCCACCGTCCCGAGCGTGTCATTGCTGGCGCTGTGGGCGGCCGAGGTGCCGGTTGTGGCGACGTTTCACACCGCGATTCCGCGTTCGCGCGCCATGTCGTCTGGGGCGGCGGTGTTGCGTCCGGCGTTGGAGAAGATCACCGCTCGCATCGCCGTGTCGGAGGCCGCTCGCGACACGTTGGTGCACCATCACGGCGGGGAGCCGGTCGTCATCCCCAACGGCGTGTCATGCGATGGCTTCGCCGGCGTTTTGCCGCGCGCCGAATGGACCGGACCGGGCCCGGCGCTGGTTTTTCTTGGACGCACCGACGAGCCGCGCAAGGGTTTGGCGATCATGCTCGCGGCGTTCCCTGAGGTGCTCGACCGGCATCGCGATGCCCGATTGCTTATCGCAGGACGTGGCGACGCTGACGCATCCGAGGCGCTGCCCATGTCGGCGCGCTCGCACGTGACGATGCTCGGTCAGGTCAGCGACATCGAGCGGGCGCAGTTGCTCGCCTCGGCGACTGTGTACGTCGCCCCCCAGACGGGCGGCGAGAGCTTCGGGATCGTGCTCGTCGAGGCGATGTCGGCAGGTGCGGCGGTGGCAGCTAGCGACCTGGCGCCGTTTCGTGCGGTGCTCGAGGACGGCCGGCTGGGAGCGCTGTTCGCGGTGGGAAATCCGCGATCGGCAGCCAACGTCATCGGCGACCTGCTTGCCGACACCGAACGCCGTGCGTCGATGTGCGCCCGTGCCGCGGCCGCGGTTCGCCGTTACGACTGGTCACGGGTGGTTGTCGACATCGAAGCGGTCTATGACGCTGCCAGGGCGACGGCTCCGCAGGTCGCCCGTCGTGCCTGACGCGTGGCCGCTCTGGAGCTGGGTGCTGGTTGCGCTACTCGTATTGACGCTCGTGCTAGCGACCGGGTGGCTGTCGTGGACGGCCGGGCGGCTGGATCGGATGCACTTGCGCTGCGAGGCGTCGGTTTCGTCGTTGCAGACCCAGCTCGTACGCCGAGCGTCGCTGGCCGCCGAGTTGGCCACCGGCGGGCTCACCGATCCTGCCTCGGCCCTGCTGCTTCTGGAGACGGCGGCGGCTGCCCGAGACGGCGCGGCCAACGACGGGTCATGGCAGGAGCACTCCGATCTGACAGCGGCCCTGCGCGCCGTACAGCTGCCAACCCTAGAAGAAGAGCCGCTGATGGCCGACCTTGCCGACGCATGTCGGCGGGTGAGTCTGATGCGGCGCATCCACAACGACCAGGCGGCGACAACCATCGCCTTGCGGCAGCGCCGGCGGGTGCGCTGGTTCAGGCTGGCCGGCGAAGCCCCTGAGCCCGCGATGGTGGCGTTCGACGACCGAGACCCCTGAGCGTCCTCATCGAGTCGGGTGGGCTGAGCCGGGCCACCGGCTCGCTCCCGCTGTTCTCGGAGTCTGACACGGGCACCCCGGATTCGGCCAGTTCGGACGCGGTCGTTGCCGACCGATACGACGGGCGCCGTTGGTGACAGCAGGTGATCTACCTGGATACGTCGGCCGCGATGAAGCTCGTTCGACCGGAGGTGCACAGCGCCGATCTCTCCCGTTGGTTCAATCAACGCCCGGCGGTGGCGGTGATCTCTTCGGTTCTCATCGAAGTGAACTCGTGCGTGCCACGCGGCGAAGCTTCCCCGAGTGGATCGATCGCGCGTCTAAGGTCCTTCGCGGCATCGGCGTGGTAACCCTCTCGCCATCGGTCATCGCTCGGGCAGCAGGCTACGACGATTGCGATCTGCGATCCCTCGACGCCATCCACCTCGCCACGGCCGAACACGTGGTGTCGGTCACGCATGAGGTTCTGGAGGCGTTCGTTGGCTACGCCGTAGCATGGAGGAGTTCCAGCCACTTCAGACAGGGCATACCGTGACATACGAAACATCCGAAACGCTCGCTGCCTCCCAGACAGCGAACTCCCCAGAGACCGGCACCGGGAGGGTCAAGCGCGGGATGGCCGAAATGCTTAAGGGCGGCGTCATCATGGACGTTGTCACCGCTGAGCAGGCCAAGATCGCCGAGGACTCCGGTGCGGTCGCCGTGATGGCACTTGAGCGAGTGCCGGCCGACATCCGTGCTCAAGGCGGGGTTTCCCGGATGAGCGACCCGGACATGATCGAGAGCATCATCTCCTCGGTCTCGATACCAGTGATGGCCAAGGCTCGGATCGGACACTTCGTCGAGGCGCAGGTGTTGCAGAGCCTCGGCGTCGACTATGTCGACGAGTCCGAGGTGTTGACCCCCGCCGACTACGCCAACCACATCGACAAGTGGCAGTTCACCGTGCCGTTCGTGTGCGGCGCCACGAACCTCGGCGAGGCGCTGCGGCGCATCACAGAGGGTGCGGCGATGATCCGCTCCAAGGGCGAGGCCGGCACCGGAGACGTGTCCAATGCGACAACGCATATGCGTGCGATTCGCGCGGAGCTTCGCCGGTTGCAGTCGATGAGCGACGACGAGTTGTACGTCGCCGCGAAGGATCTGCAGGCGCCGTACGACCTCGTCCGTGAAGTCGCGACAGCGGGCAAGCTTCCGGTGGTGCTCTTCACCGCGGGCGGCATCGCGACTCCCGCTGACGCCGCCATGATGATGCAGCTTGGTGCTGAGGGTGTCTTCGTCGGCTCGGGCATCTTCAAGTCGGGAAATCCAGCGCAGCGAGCTGGTGCAATCGTCAAGGCCACGACGTTCTTCGACGACCCGGACGTTATCGCCAAGGTTTCGCGGGGGCTCGGTGAAGCCATGGTCGGCATTAACGTCGACGAGATACCGCAGCCGCACAGGCTCGCTGACCGCGGCTGGTGACCGCGGTGGCCATCGGAAGCCCCGACAAGGCCGCGCGGTTGAAACAGCTGAACACCTATGCCAAGGTCCAGGTCTGGTCGGGGTATCGCAGCGACCCAGAGGTTCGCGCCGACGTGTTCGACGCTGCGAGTGCCGACGCACCCGACGAGGCGACCGCGCAGCGGCTGACCGACGAGGCCCTGGCCGACGCACACCACAGTCTTCGAGAGGCCGCCGCCGGGTGGCCGGATGTCACCGACTTCGACAGGCTGCAATCCGCGTTCGCCGACTTGCGGGCTGGAGGAGTTGTCGTGCTAGAAGCGGTCGACGACCATTGGGCCGCCAACGATAAGCTCACCGAGTTGACCGCCGCTGGGAAGACGCCGCACGGGCTTGCCTACTTCACGCACACCGACGTCTGGCACGCCGTCGAGAACGACATGCTCGAGCTCAACGTGTGGCATGATGACACCGCCAACGTGGGGGGAGGCGACGATCTCCTTGGCTTCGTGCTCGACACGTTGTCGGCCCACGGCATCTCGTCGCTGTTCGACGAGGGACGCATCGAGGCCACCGTGCGCTGGCAGCGCCGCCCGATTTGGCGGTAACTACGCGCTCTCTGAATCCGGGCCCGATTGCCGTCACGGAGCGAGCGTCGACCTCGAGTCGCGTCCGGGATCGCTGCAGCGGCCGTCCGTAGAATGACTAGCGTGACCGCCTCGACTCGACCCACTATCGGGGTCTTCGCGTTGCAAGGCGACGTACGCGAACATCTGCGGATGCTGCGCGATGCCGGCGTGGATGCGGTTCCGGTACGCCGACCCGACGAGCTGTCGGCGGTCGATGCGATGGTCATCCCCGGTGGTGAGTCCACCACGATGTACAAGCTCGCCAACGTGTTCGAGCTGTTTGTGCCGCTGCGCGAGCGCATCCAGGCAGGCATGCCTACCCTCGGCACGTGCGCGGGGATGATTATGCTGGCCGATCGCATCGAGGGCGGCATCGAGGGTCAGCAGACGTTGGGTGGCCTCGATGTGGTTGTGCGCCGCAACGCCTTCGGTCGCCAGGTGGACTCGTTCGAAGCTGATGTCGACTTCGCGCCATTCGACATGCCACTGCACGCCGTCTTCATCCGGGCTCCCTGGGTCGACAAGGCCGGCGACGGCGTCGAGGTGCTCGCGACGGTGTCGACCGGGCCGGCGATCGGTAGGATCGTCGCCGTACGCCAGGACAATGTGCTGGCCACCTCGTTTCATCCCGAGATCGCGCGCGATCACCGCGTTCACCGCTACTTCGTCGATCTCGTCCGCAGCAGTTAAGGAGCCCGGGTTTCATGTCTGGTCACTCGAAATGGGCAACCACCAAGCACAAGAAGGCGGTTGTCGACGCTCGGCGCGGCAAGTTGTTCGCCAAGCTGATCAAGAACATCGAGGTCTCCGCGCGAACGGGTGGCGGCGACCCGGCGGGCAACCCGACGCTCTATGACGCGATCCAGAAAGCCAAGAAGACATCGGTGCCCAACGACAACATCGACCGCGCCATCAAGCGCGGGTCTGGGCTCGAAGCCGGTGGTGCTGACTGGCAGACGATCATGTACGAGGGTTACGCACCAGGCGGTGTCGCCTTGTTGATCGAGTGCCTGACCGACAACCGCAACCGCGCCGCCGGAGAGGTGCGCACCGCGATGACCCGCAACGGTGGTTCGATGGCCGACGCGGGGTCGGTGTCCTACCTGTTCAGCCGCAAGGGCGTGGTGATCGTCCCCAAGGAGCAAGAAGACTCCGCCGCCGACGAAGACACGGTGTTGGACGCGGTGCTCGAGGCCGGAGCAGAGGAGGTCAACGACCTCGGTGAGGCGTTCGAGGTGATCTCCGAGCCAACCGATCTGGTGTCGGTTCGTACGGCGCTGCAAGACGCCAAACTCGATTACGAGTCGGCGGAGGCGTCGTTCGTGCCCAGCATCACCGTGGACGTCGACAAGGCCGGGGCGGTGAGGGTGTTGAGGCTTGTCGACGCGCTGGAGGATTCCGATGACGTGCAGAACGTGTTCGGCAACTTCGACATCCCCGACGACGTGCTGGCCGAGCTCGACTAGTCCGGCCGAGCCCGGCCGAGCCGGCAGGTTCCGACGCTGAGCTTGCCGAGACACAACAGCTTGCCCGACTGGCTGAGCGCCTGATCTTGACGGCCAGGCGGGCGGCCGGTAAGCGCTGCCCGAGTCTATGGGGGAGTTGCTGGCGTCTTCGGGCGCGTCGCTGCGCTCGTACGCCGGTTCGCCACGCTAACGTGGGTTGCGTCGAACAGGTGTTCGTTACGGCCATCAGCCAAGCTCTCGAGGAGGCCGCATGCGCGTGCTGGGCGTTGACCCGGGCCTGACGCGCTGCGGCCTGGGCATCGTGGAGGGCGCGCCTGGGGGCCGGCTTTCGGCGGTGGCCTACGACGTCGTACGCACACCCTCACACGCAGACCTGGGTGCGCGGCTGGTGGGGATCGAAGCGCAGATTGTCAGTTGGCTGGATCGCTACCGGCCCGACGCCGTGGCAGTCGAGCGGGTCTTCAGTCAGCACAACGTGCGCACCGTGATGGGCACCGCTCAAGCCGCGGCGATCGCTATCGTTACCGCGGCGCGCCGCGACATCCCGGTCGCGTTGCCCACGCCAAGCGAGGTCAAGGCGGCGGTGTCCGGTAACGGGCGCGCCGACAAGGCCCAGGTCACCGCCATGGTCATCCGGCTGCTTCGGCTGACCGAGCGACCCACACCCGCGGACACCGCGGACGCCTTGGCGCTGGCGATCTGTCACATCTGGCGTGCAGCGGCGCAGCAGCGGTGGGCAGACGCGGCGGTTCGCGCCCAGATCGAGCCGGTGACACTGTGATTTATCGAGCCCGGGGATTTATCGAGCCGGGGATTTATCGAGCCGGGGGACACCGTGAGCCGTCGCGCGGGCTGTCACCGCGAGTCAAGGAGTAGGGAGAGTCCAGGGGTGAGACTGTGATCGCGTCGGTTCGGGGGCCGGTGGCTGCTGTGTTCGTCGACTCGGCGGTGATCGAGGTGGGCGGTGTTGGTATCCAGGCGCTTTGCACTCCGGCGACGCTTGCCAGCTTACGCATCGGGACCGAGGTCACCTTGGCCACGTCGCTGGTGGTCAGGGAAGACTCGTTGACGTTGTTCGGATTCGGTGACTACGACGAGCGAGGCGTCTTCGAGATGTTGCAAACAGCCAGCGGTGTGGGCCCCAAGTTGGCTCAGGCGATGTTGGCGGTGCACGGGCCCAATGAGCTGCGGCGGGCGATCACGACAGAAGATCTGGTCACCCTGTGCAAGGTGCCTGGCGTTGGACGAAAGGGCGCCCAGCGCATTGTGCTGGAGCTCAAAGACCGCATAGGCGCCCCCACGGGTTCGGCGAGCGAGCGCGCATCCGCGCCCCAGAGCGGCGTGGATGGTTGGCGTCTTCAGGTGCGAGCCGGTCTGCTCGGGTTGGGCTGGTCGCCGCGCGAAGCGGAGACGGCGCTCGACTCGGTGGCGCCGATGGCCGAAGAGTCCGTCTCGGCCGGCGCCGTGCCGCCGGTGGCTGATCTGCTACGTGCGGCCCTGCGATCGCTATCGAAGGCGTGATCAAAGATGTCGTCTGACCATGGGTCTCCTGATGACACCTCGGCTGAGTCGGCTGACACGATCGATTCGGTGGGCATGGGCGACGCTGGCGTATTCGACGCTGGCGGAAAGACCGCACCCGAGGGCCGGGTGGGTCGCTCCCTGGTGGAGGCGGAGGCCGCCGGTGACGAGCGGATAATCGAGGCGGCGTTGCGGCCGAGGACGCTCGATGAGGTGATCGGTCAGGAGCGCGTCCGGGAGCAGCTGGGGCTTGTGCTGGCCGCCGCGCTGCGCCGCGGTCGTGCGCCTGACCATGTGCTTCTGTCCGGGCCGCCGGGGCTGGGCAAGACCACGATGGCAATGATCATTGCCGCGGAGATGGGTTCGCCGCTACGACTCACCAGCGGCCCGGCGATCCAGCATGCTGGGGACTTGGCCGCCATCTTGTCGGGGCTCAACGCCAACGATGTGCTCTTCCTCGACGAGATCCACCGGATGTCACGACCGGCCGAAGAGATGCTCTACATGGCGATGGAGGACTTCCGCGTCGACGTGATAGTCGGCAAGGGGGCAGGTGCGACAGCCATCCCGCTGGAAATCCCCCCGTTTACGTTGGTCGGGGCCACGACTAGGGCGGGGTTGTTGCCAGGTCCGTTGCGTGACAGGTTCGGTTTCACCGGTCACCTGGAGTTCTACGAGACCAGCGAGCTTCAGCAGATCGTGACCAGGTCGGCGCGCCTGCTCGACGTGACCGTCGACCAAGACGGCTCGGTTGAGATTGCGTCGCGCTCTCGCGGAACGCCGCGAATCGCCAACCGGTTGCTGCGACGAGTCCGAGACTTCGCCCAAGTGCGAGCCGACGGGGTGGTGACTCGGCCACTCGCCCATGATGCGCTGGCGCTGTTCGAGGTTGACGAGACCGGCCTCGACCGCCTCGACCGGGCAGTGCTCGCGGCGTTGTGCCGGCGGTTCGGTGGCGGTCCCGTGGGGCTCAGCACGCTCGCGGTCGCCGTCGGTGAGGAGCGCGAGACCGTCGAAGAGGTGGCCGAGCCGTTCCTGGTTCGATCAGGGCTGCTGGCGCGCACACCACGCGGCCGGGTCGCGACACCGGGGGCCTGGCAGCACCTGGGGCTGGCGGCGCCCGCCAATGCGCCGTTCACAGGCCAGGCCGGCCTGTTCGACGACGCGTAAGGCAAGAGCGGGCTCCTAAGACCGTACGGCGGTCGGGCGAAGTTGCTGCGCTGTGACCACGTCCCCCAGCGATTCCTTCTTTGTCAGAGCTCTTGGTTAGACTCCGGCTTTGGTCGACAGCGAGGAGTCATCGGATGCAGGGTTTGACGCAGTTTCTGCTGCCAATCGTCGTCTTGCTTGTCTTCGCCTACCTGCTGCTCATCAGACCGGCACGGCGACGAGCTCGTGCGATGTCGCAGCTTCAATCCGAGTTGTCGGCTGGCGACCAAGTGATGCTTGGCAGCGGTATCTTTGGGACAGTGACCTGGCTCGGGGATGACCGCGTGGGAGTCGAAGTGGCGCCTGGCGTCGGTATTTCCGTGCACCGCGCCGCGATCTCGAAGATTGTCCACGACGAGGCTGCTACCTTCGACGCCGATACCCCTGGTTCGAGGGCAAGCTCCGCCGAGACACCGCCGCCGGCCGCCGATCCCGTTGATGACGGTGACTCCGACCACAATCGAGGAGCGATCTGAGTGGCGACCAAAGCGTCTCGTCCCGTGCGCACGCTGGCCGTCTTCATCGTGGTGATCGCGGTGATGTACGTCGCGGTGGCGGCTCTCGGGAACTGGAAGCCCAAGGAAGGCCTGGACTTGCAAGGCGGCACCCGGATCACCTTGCAGGCCAACACGATCGGCGGCGGTGCAGTGCCGAGCGATCAACTCAACGAGGCAGTCGGCATCATCAGCAACCGGGTCAACGGTGCGGGCGTCTCAGAGTCCACGGTGTCGACCCAGGGCAGCAACATCATCATCGTCGAGATCCCCGGCAAGTCCGAGCAGGGTCTCGAACGCACCATTGGATCGACAGCCCAGCTGCGGTTCCGTTTGGTCAAGCGGGAGTTGCCCGCTGCGGCGCAGACCAATGTGCCGCCGACGAGCCCGACCGGCCCCGTCACATCGCCGATCTCACCTACTCCGACAACCAGCACACCGTCGAATGGCACACCATCGAGCGGGACGCCTTCCCAAAGCACACCGACCGGCGGCACCCCCTCGAATGGCTCGGCTTCAAGCGGGACGCCCTCGCCAGGCGCCTCGACGGCCGGCGCGGCGTCGCCGAAGAAGCGGGTGGCCGCGAATTGGCTCGAGCGCGCCGGTAGGAAGCCACGTAAGGCAGCTGCGACCAACGCTAGTCCGAAGCCGGCGCCGGCGACGCTGACTCCAACAGCTGCTCCGACGCCTGGGACAGGCTCAAACAGCACACCGGCACCAACGCCGCAGACTGGGCCACCAACGGCGCTGGTGCCGCCCAATCTGGAGACCATTTCCGATCCGCTGCAGTGGGTGCAGACCCAAGATCCGACGTGGGATGCCAAACTGGCGGCGTTCCACTGCCCCAAGCCCGGTCAAAAGGCGCAAGCACAGTTCGACATAACTAGCCAGCCGCTGCTGGCATGTGACGCGTCCGGCAACCGCTACCTGCTAAGCCCGGCGATCATCGAGGGCCAACAGGTCACCAATGCCCAGGCCGAGCTGCCACAGCAGGGCGTCAACTACGTAGTCAACCTCAGCTTCGACAGCGCTGCGACGCAGACGTTCACCGACCTGACGACCAAGATCAACCAGGCAAGCGGGCCCCAAAAGATCAATCCTGTCACCGGTCAAGCCCAGCAGTTCGCGATCGTCTTGGATGGCCAGGTCATCTCGGCTCCAGTGGTCAACGACATAATCAATAACGGGACGTCGACGATCTCCGGCGGCACACCGCCGTTCACGCAGCAATCCGCCACGAGCCTGGCCAATTCGTTGAAGTACGGTGCACTTCCGCTCTCGTTCAGCATCCAGAACACCTCCGTCGAGGGTCCGCAGCTGGCGAGTAGCCAGCTCAACGCGGGGATCGTAGCGGGCATCGTCGGCTTGATTCTCGTGGTGATGTACTGCTTGCTCTACTACCGAGGGCTTGGCTTCGTCGTCATCGCGTCGCTTGGGATTGCCGGACTGCTCGTCTACGCCAGCGTCTTGCTGCTCGGCCACGCTTACGGCTTCACGCTGACATTGCCGGGCATCGCCGGCCTGATCGTGGCGGTCGGCATCACCGCGGATTCGTTCATCGTCTATTTCGAACGGCTTCGCGATGAGGTCCGTGACGGGAAGACGTTGCGCACCTCGGTTGAGACCGGCTGGAACCGTGCCAAGCACACGATTCTGGCGGCGGACGGGGTGTCGTTCCTGGCCGCGCTCGTGCTTTTCATCTTCGCCATCGGCGTAGTCAAGGGCTTTGCGTTCGCGCTCGGGCTGACCACGTTCATGGATGTGTTCGTGGTCTTCTTCTTCACCAAGCCGATGTTGACGCTGCTGGCACGCACGAAGTTCTTCGGTCAAGGCCACAAGCTCTCGGGCCTTGATCGACAACACCTCGGCATGCCACCGCTGAAGCGTAAGCCTCGAACCGTTGTCGGAGGGCAGGCCTGATGTCCAAGCTGGGGCAAGTTGGCGCACGTCTGTACCGCGGTGACGTGTCTGTCGACTTCGTCGGTCGGCGCAAGCTCTGGTATCTCATGTCGCTCGCCATTGTTGTTGTGGCCGTTGCGGCGCTGGTCGTGCGCGGACTGAATTTCGGCATCGAATTCCGAGGAGGCGTGGAGTTCAACGCTAAGGTCGCCAACCCTTCGGCGGAGGTCAAACCGATCACCGACGCCGTGGCAGGCACTGGCATCAAAGCCGCGGCAAACCCGGTGGTGGTGACGTCTGGGACCAACTTCGTCAGGATCGACACCGAGCCGCTGTCGCTCGACGAAAGCTTCGTAGTCAAGAACGCCGTACAAAAGGTCGGCGCGACGGAGGTGAGTTCCGATCTGATTGGGCCGACCTGGGGCGCCGCGGTCGCGAAGAAGGCGCTCACCGGCCTGCTCGTCTTCCTCGTCTTGGTGCTGCTTTTCATCTGGGCGTATTTCCGGGAGTGGCGAATGTCTGCCGCCGCAATTGTGGCGCTCGCACATGACCTGGTCATTACGGTGGGCATCTATGCGCTGACCGGTTTCGAGGTGACGCCGGCTACCGTGACGGGATTCTTGACAATCTTGGGTTATTCGCTCTACGACACCGTGGTTGTCTTCGACAAGGTTCGGGAGAACACCCGGGGGATCGTCACCTCGACTCGCCTTACCTACGCCGACAGCGCGAACCTGGCGGTCAACCAGACGCTGGTGCGGTCGATCAACACGTCGATCGCCGCGTTGCTGCCGGTCGGGGCGATTTTGTATGTCGGTGTGTTCCAGCTAGGCTCCGGGCCGTTGAAGGACCTGGCCCTGGCGCTGTTTGTCGGGATGGCAGCCGGCACCTATTCGTCGATCTTCATCGCGACGCCGCTGCTGGCTCAGCTCAAGATGCTGGAGCCCGCCATGCAGGCACAGGCGAAGCGCGTCGCCAACCGCAGATCCCATGCCGAGACCGACGCCGGCGCAGCGACACCCGCTGGACGTTCCCAGAGCTCCGCTCCAGTTCCGGATGCGGTCACCGCATCGGTCGCGTCGACATCGGTTGGAGCATCACAGTTGGCGCCGACACAGCCCAGTACGGCGCCGACACAGCCCAGTACGGCGCCGGCCGGGTCGACAGCAGCCGCCACCTCGGCCTCGGCTGGCCGCGAGCCACGTCGCGTCGAGCGTGAACCACGCCCGGTCACTCGAGAGCCACGTCCGATGAGTGCTGCTGCGGCCAAGCGGGCACAGCCGCAGCGTCAGGCCCGTTCCAAGCGAGGCAAGAAACGGTGACCGCGGCTCAAGCAGAGCTGGATACGCTGCTGACCACGCTGATCCGCGACGTTCCTGACTTTCCCGAGCCTGGGGTGATCTTCAAGGACATCGCGCCGCTGCTCGCCGACCATGCCGGTTTTACTGCGGTTGTCGAAGCGCTTGCCGAGGTTGGCCGAGCCGGCGAACCGTCAGTCGGCGACGACGGCGAGGCCGTTTCGGGCACTGTGGATCGAGTCGGCCGGACCACCAGCGCCACCGGCATCACCCGCGTCGACAAGGTCATTGGGATCGAGGCCCGCGGCTTCATCTTGGCCGCCCCGGTTGCGCTCGCGCTGGGGACGGGCTTCGTGCCGGTCCGCAAGGCCGGCAAACTTCCCGGCGCGACGTACACCAAGTCCTACACGCTGGAGTACGGCGAGGCGACAATCGAGGTGCAGCAAGACGCCCTCAACGCCGGAGACCGCGTGCTGATCGTCGACGATGTGCTGGCTACCGGTGGCACCGTCGAGGCCACGGCATCGCTGGTCACCAAGGCAGGCGCCACCGTGGTGGGCGTAGCGGTGCTGCTCGAGCTGGGTTTCTTGGCCGGTCGCGACAGGCTTGCCGACCTCCCCCTGCACGCGCTGATGACGGTCTGACCTAACCCTTTGCCTTGCAGCTCTCAGATCTCCCGCTATTACTATTGCGGGGGCGTCTCATTGCCCGGCGAAGCTGTTGGGGGTGGCCTTAGACTGGAGTAAGGACTGAGCCTTCGAAGGCCGGCAGTTGGCGCAAAGTCGCGGGGGAGAAAAGAACAGGAGCAGTGAGTGGCGGACGAAGTTCTCACCCCGCCCGTCGAAGAGGCGGCTCAAAGTGAGGGCAGCGCTGCGCCCACTCGGATCCGGACGCGCCTAGCCAGGATTGGGCGGAGCCAGTCCGGCGACCCGGTCCTGGAGCCGCTGTTTCGGGTTGTTCGGGCAACCCACGTCAAGGCCGATCTGGCGATGATCGAGAGGGCCTACAAGATCGCCGAGCATTATCACGGCGACCAACGGCGTCGCAGCGGTGATCCCTACATCACCCATCCCCTTGCGGTGGCTTCGATCTTGGCCGAGCTCGGGATGACGCCGCCCACAATCTGCGCGGCGCTGTTGCATGACACGGTCGAGGACACGTCGTACACGCTCAAGCAAATCACCACCGACTTCGGTGCGGAGGTCTCGCTGCTTGTCGACGGCGTGACGAAGCTCGACAAGGTCAAGTACGGCGACTCAGCGCAGGCCGAGACCATCCGCAAGATGGTGGTCGCGATGAGCAAGGACATCCGGGTCCTGGTCATCAAGCTGGCCGATCGCCTGCACAACATGCGAACGCTGCGCTTCCTCCAGCCGGACAAGCAGGAGCGAATTGCCAGCGAGACACTCGAGATCTACGCTCCGCTGGCACACCGCCTCGGCATGAACACCGTCAAGTGGGAGCTCGAGGACCTGGCGTTCGCGACGTTGCATCCCAAGGTGTACGACGAGATCGTCCGGCTGGTCGCCGACCGTGCGCCGGCTCGCGACGAGTTCCTGGCCACCGTGATCGACCAGGTGCAAAGCGACCTTCGCGGGTCGAAGATCAAGGCGACCGTCACCGGCCGCCCCAAGCACTACTACTCGATCTATCAGAAGATGATCGTGCGAGGCCGGGAGTTCACCGACATCTACGACCTGGTCGGCATCCGGGTGTTGACCGAATCGCTGCGCGACTGCTACGCCGTGCTCGGCGTCCTTCATGCGCGCTGGAATCCGGTGCCGGGCCGCTTCAAGGACTTCGTGGCGATGCCGAAGTTCAACATGTACCAGTCGCTGCACACCACGGTGATGGGCCCGGGTGGCAAGCCGGTGGAGATGCAGATCCGCACGTTCGGGATGCACCGGCGTGCCGAGTACGGCGTCGCCGCGCACTGGAAATACAAGGAAGACGGCCGTAACGGAGTCGACACCGATCGCACGCTCGCTAATCCGGGTGACCCCAATGGCGACATGACGTGGGTTCGTCAGCTGATGGATTGGCAGAAGGAGACCGAAGATCCGAGCGAGTTCCTCGAGTCGTTGCGATTCGAGATCAACTCCAGCGAGGTCTACGTGTTCACACCCCGCGGCGACGTGGTGGCGCTGCCGGCCGGCTCCAGCCCGGTCGACTTCGCATACTCGATCCACACCGAAGTAGGCCACCACTGCATTGGCGCCCGGGTCAATGGCCGACTTGTCCCGTTGGAGTCCCAGCTCGACAACGGTGACGTGGTGGAGGTATTCACCTCCAAGGCAGAAAATGCCGGGCCAAGCCGCGACTGGCTGATGTTCGTCAAGAGCCCGCGAGCTCGCAACAAGATCCGCCAGTTCTTCACCAAGGAGCGGCGCGAGGAGGCGATCGAGCAGGGCAAGGAGTCGCTGGTCAAGCTGATGCGGCGGGAGGGGCTGCCGTTGCAGCGAATGCTCACCCACGACACGCTGGCGGTGGTGGCTGGCGAGCTTCACCACCCCGACGTCACCTCGCTGTATGCGGCGGTTGGCGAAGGCAACACCACGGCCCAGACCGTCGTACGTCGGATTCTGGAGCTCTTCGGCGGCGACCAGGCGGCCGCGGACGAGGCCGCCGAAACCGTCACGATCAGCAGGGACCGCGAGCAGCGCAAGGCGTCGCGCCGAGGCCATGCCGGCGTGATCGTCAAGGGCGTGTCCGACATCTTGACGAAGTTGGCGCGATGTTGCACTCCGGTGCCCGGTGACGACATCGTCGGATTCGTGACCACGGGTGCCGGTGTCTCCGTGCACCGCAGCGACTGCACCAATGTGAAGAGCTTGGCTTCCCAGCCCGAACGGATGGTGGAGGTCGAGTGGGCGCCGACCGCACATTCGGTGTTCTTGGTCGCGATCCAGGTCGAGGGCCTGGACCGTGCCCGCCTGCTGAGCGATATAACCCGGGTGCTGTCAGACCTGCATGTTGACATCTTGTCGGCCTCGATGGTCACCGGGCGTGACCGGGTCGCCAGGGGTCGGTTCACGTTCGAGATGGGTGATCCGGCCCATCTTGGGCATGTGCTCAAGGCGGTGCGCGCGGTCAACGGCGTGTTCGACACCTACCGCATCACCCAATAGCACTCAAAGCGCCGAGTTGTCCGACTCTTCGGGGCATATCGCCCGCGGAGAGTCGGAGAAGTGGGTCAGTCGGCGGTGAAGTCGGTGAGGGCGTTTCGGGCGCCGTCGAGCCAGGACTGTCGAGCCTCGATGGCTTCGCTGGCCTTCCTTGCCTTGCGCTCGTTTCCGGACTGCTCCGCCTCGTCATGCTCCGCGCGTAGCGCCGCGATCGACGCCTCTAGCTGGGAGATCGTTGCCGATGCGCGAGCATGAGCCTCGGGATTGCTCCGACGCCAGCTGTCGTCTTCGGCACCACGAACCGCCTGCTCGACCTTCTTGAAGCGATTCTCGAGCTCTTTCACGTCACTGCGCGGAACTTTGCCTGTCGCGTCCCAGCGCTCGGCAAGGTCGCGAAATGCCTCCTGCGCGGCTCTCGGGTTGGAGGTGGGCAACAGCGCTTCTGCCTCGCTTAGCAGTCGGCGTTTGGTGTTGGCGTTGGCGGCGTACTCCTTGTCGAGCTCCGCGTTCACCGAGTCACGAGCCCCGAAAAACACGTCTTGCGCCGCACGAAAGCGCTTCCACAGCGCCTCGTCCGCTTCCTTTGACGCAGGTCCGGCGGCCTTCCAGCGCGCCATCAGGTCGCGGTAGGTGCGCGAGGTGCCCGACCAGTCCGTCGACGTGGACAGCTCATCAGCTTCGGCAGCCAGCTTCTCCTTGGTGACCCGAGCCTTGTCGCGCCCCTCGTCGAGCTCGGCGAAGTGCTGTCGACGTCGGCGCGTGTACGTCGAACGAGCCGACGAAAATCGCCGCCACAGCTCCTCGTCGTTGGTCTTGTCGCTTTTGGGCAGCACCTTCCAACGCCCGAGGAGGTCACGCAGCCGGTCCGCCCCGTTGCGCCAGTCTTCCCCGGTCGCGAGCCGCTCCGCCTCCTGGACAATCCTTGCCTTGGCCTGCTTGGACTCTTCGCTTCTTGCGGCGCGTTCGGCTCGGCGAGCATCGCGGCGCTGCTCGATGAGCGGCCCAAAACCGTCAAGCCGACCGGCGAGACCGGCGAGATCGCCAACCGCCTGAGCTTCGCTGATACTCTCCCGCAACTTCGTCACTCTCGACGTGGCGTCTTCGGGAGACAGGGCACCTGCCTTGATCCGCTGCTCCAGCAGGCCGACCTCAATGACGAGCCCGTCGAATCGCCGGCCGTAAAACGCCAAGGCAGCCGCGGGATCACCCTGCGGCCACTGACCCACAGGTCGTTCGCCGTCGGTCGTCTTGACGTAGACGGTGCCGTCGTCGTCCACCCAACCGTAGTCGGACGAGCTCTGATTGGTCATGGCGTGCCCTTGGTTGCGGGATATGACGTGCGGATCGTCTCCAGCGGGTTGCTCGGGCCGTTGGGATTGGGGATGAGGCTGGGAATTGGACCGGTGCTCGGCACCACTGGTGTGGGGTTGCTGGAGTTGGCCGCCTGCACGATCTGGAAGCCCAGCCAGCCCAGCACCGCCACCACGGCAAGCCCGACCACGGCACCTCCCACGACGCTGACCGCACGCCGGCGTTTGGACTGTGCCGCCCGGCGGGCGCGTTGCCGCTCCCACTTGGCGTGCGCCAGCTGACGGCGACGCTGTCTGTTCGAAACCACGCATACCTCCGCGACGCGCGTTGGCGTTGGGATTGGTCGTCCAACACGGGGACTCAACACGGGGACCCGACACGGGGACCCGACATGGTGGCCCAGTTTAGGAGTTCTTCCGCCGTTGTCGACCGCCACCCACCGATTGCCGCCAGGCTTTCCCCGCCATAGCGGGAGATCTGTTGCTGCAAGCGCCTCGGAACAGCAGGTTTCCCGCTATTCGCGGTCGGCGTCGAGGCGTCACCGAATGCCCGGGTAGGCTGCGACCCGTCCGGCGATTCTGAGAGGGTCTAGCCAAACCATGCTGATCGCTGCATTCCCTGCCGGGGCGTGGCAGACGAACTGCTACGTCGTGGCCGCGTCGGACGGCGAGGAGTGCGTCGTGATCGACCCAGGCCAAGATGCCGCGCAGGGGGTGGCAGACGTAGTCCGGGAACACAAGCTGCGCCCGGCCGCGGTGCTGCTCACCCATGGTCACATCGACCACATGTGGTCTGTGTCGCCGGTCGCCGGTGCCTATGACGCGGTTGCCTACATTCACCCGCAGGACCGCCACCTGCTGACCGATCCGATGGCCGGCATTTCGCCGGAGTCCGCGGCGATGCTGCTTGGCGGCACCTTCGAGTTCGCCGAGCCCGATGAGGTGACCGAGCTGGGTGACGGCGACCGCCTCACGTTGGGCGGCCTGCAGTTTGGCGTCGACCACACCCCGGGGCATACCGCTGGCTCGGTGACCTTCCGGTCGCCGTACGACGGCCCTGAGGAGGTGCCCGAGCTGATGTTCGCCGGCGACCTGCTGTTCGCCGGCTCGATCGGGCGGACCGATCTGCCCGGGGGCGACCATCAGACGATGCTGCGGAGCCTGACCGACAAGGTTTTGCCGCTGGACGATCGGATCGTCGTACTCCCTGGACACGGACCGCAAACCACGATCGGCCGAGAACGCGCCACCAACCCCTACCTGCTCGATCTCGCCACCCGCACGTCCGAAAGCAGCTGAGGTGAGCAGACCTTCGCCGCTCAGCGGCTTCCCTGAGCTGCTGCCTGCCCAGCGCAACGCCGAGCGGGTGGTGATCGAGCAGTTTAGCCGGGTGTTCGAGTTGCACGGCTTCGCCAACATCGAGACTCGGGTCGTCGAGCCGCTGGACCGGCTGGCCAAGGGCGGGGAGATCGACAAGGAGATTTACGTTCTTCGTCGGCTGCAGGCCGACGCAGATGATCCAGCCGACACCGGGCTGGCGATGCACTACGACCTCACCGTGCCATTTGCCCGCTACGTGCTGGAAAACGCCGGCAAGCTCGAGTTCCCGTTCCGCCGCTACCAGATCCAGAAGGCGTGGCGCGGCGAACGGCCGCAGGAGGGGCGGTATCGGGAATTCACCCAGGCCGACGTGGATCTGGTCGGCAAGGACGACCTGCCGTTCCACTTCGACGTTGAGGTGGCCCGGGTGATGGCCGAGGCGCTGGCCGGGTTGCCGCTGCCGCCGCTGGGCCTGCACGCCAACAACCGCAAGCTGATTGAGGGCTTCTACCGCGGTCTCGGGGTGACCGAGCCGGCTGTGGCGATCCGGGTCGTCGACAAGCTCGACAAGCTGTCGCCGGAGCGGGTCGCCGCCAAACTCGTCGCCGACGCCGGGCTGTCCCACGAGCAGGCGCAGCTCGGCTTGCGGCTCGCCGCGATCCGCACACCCGACGCTTCCTTCGTCGACGACGTGCGACGGCTGGGAGTGCGGCACGAGCTTCTCGACACCGGCCTTGCGGAGTTGGCTGCGGTGATCGACGGCTGCGCCGGTCTGCACAGCGAGACGTTTAGTGTGCAGGTCAACCTGCGCATCGCCCGCGGACTGGACTACTACACGGGCACAGTGTTCGAGATCTTCATGGCCGGCTTCGAGACGCTCGGCTCGGTCGGCGGGGGAGGCAGATACGACGCGCTCGCCACCGACGGCTCGACGACGTACCCCGGTGTCGGCATCTCGTTCGGCATCTCCCGCTCGCTGGTGCCGCTGTTCCAGCGTGGCCTGCTCACGAGCAGCCGGCCGGTGCCCTCAGCCGTGCTCGTCGCGCTGCCCGACGAGACGTCCCGAAGTGAATCGGACGCCGTCGCCGATCGGCTCAGGGCGCGGGGGATAGCGACGGAGGTCGCCGCCAGCCCGCAGAAGTATGGCAAGCAGATCCGGTACGCCGAACGCCGCGGCATCCCGTTCGTGTGGTTCCCGGCCACCGATGGCAAGACAGATCAGGTGAAGGACATTCGCAGCGGCGAGCAGGTTGACGCCGACGCCGGGAGCTGGGCGCCGCCGATCGAAGACCTCCGTCCGCAGGTCATCGCCGCGGCAACCAACACGCACAGTGCTCAAGGACAGCCCAAGGAGCCCATCTCGTGATCCGCACCCATGACGCCGGGAGCCTGCGCCGCGAGCACATCGGCGACAGAGTGACGCTGGCCGGATGGGTGGCACGTCGCCGCGATCACGGCGGAGTGGCGTTCATCGACCTACGCGACGGCAGCGGCATCGCCCAGGTGGTGGTCCGGGACGAGGAGGCGGCCAGACCGCTGCGCTCGGAGTTCTGCTTGCGCATCGTGGGTGAGGTCGCGGCGCGACCGGCAGGCAACGCGAACCCGAATCTCCCTTCCGGAGAGGTCGAGGTGATCGCCTCCGACGTGGAGGTGCTGAGCGAATCGGCGCCACTGCCGTTCCCCGTCGAGGAGCACCACACGACGCCGGTGAACGAGGAGGTGCGGCTCAAATACCGCTATCTCGACCTGCGCCGGGCAGACATGGCCGCCAACATCCGGCTGCGCGCCGACGTGACTCGCATCATTCGCGAGGTGATGGCCGCCCACGACTTCCTCGACATCGAGACGCCGTACCTGACGAAGTCGACGCCCGAGGGCGCCCGCGACTTTCTGGTGCCGGTGCGTCTGCAGCCCGGCTCGTGGTACGCGCTTCCACAATCACCGCAGCTGTTCAAGCAGTTGCTGATGGTGGCCGGCCTGGAGCGCTACTTCCAGATCGCCCGCTGCTTTCGAGACGAGGACTTCCGCGCCGACCGGCAGCCGGAGTTCAGCCAGCTGGACGTCGAGATGAGCTTCTGCTCACCGCAAGACGTGCAGGCGCTGATCGAGGAGCTGCTCGCCCGGCTATGGCGTGACCTGCTCGGCTACGAAGTGCCGCTGCCGATGCCGCGGATGACGTACGACGAGGCGATGCGCCGCTTCGGCATTGACCGCCCCGACCTGCGGTTCGGCTGCGAGCTTGTCGACTTCACCGCCTACTTCGCCGACACCCCGTTCCGGATCTTTCGAGACCCCGGCTCGGGCGGTGACTTCTACGTCGGTGCCGTGGTGATGCCGGGCGGTGCGGTGCAGGCACGACGCGAGCTCGACGGCTGGCAGGACTGGGCTCGGTCGCGGGGCGCCAAGGGCCTTGCCTACGTGCTCGTGGGTGCGGACGGCGAGCTTGGTGGCCCGGTGGCCAAGAACCTGTCCGAGCAGGAGCGCGCCGGCCTGGCCGCCCATGCCGGCGCTGCCCCTGGCGATTGCGTCTTCTTCGCCGCAGGTAAGCGCACCGACGCGCTGGGTCTGCTGGCCGCGACCCGGCTGGAGGTGGGGGAGCGATGTGGGCTGGTCGACCATGATGCGTGGCAGTTCGTCTGGGTCGTGGATGCCCCGATGTTCGAGCCGGTGGAGCTGCCGGACGGGTCCAGCGGCTGGACCGCGATTCACCATCCGTTCACGGCACCCGCCGACGAGTGGGCGGGACACTTCGACGAGGCGCCGGGTGAGGCGTTGTCGAAGGCCTACGACATCGTGTTGAACGGGTCGGAGATCGGTGGCGGCTCGATTCGTATCCACCGCTCGACGATGCAGCAGCGGGTGTTCGACGTGATAGGGCTGAGCCGCGAGGAGGCTCGAAGCCAGTTCGGCTTCTTGCTTGACGCGTTTGGCTATGGGCCGCCCCCACACGGGGGCATCGCGCTCGGCATCGACCGGCTGTGCGCGTTGCTGGCCGGGGCGGAGTCGATCCGCGACGTGATCGCGTTCCCCAAGACCGCGTCGGGTGGCGACCCGCTAACCGGTGCCCCGAGCCCCATAACCCCTGGTCAGCGCCGCGAGGCCGGCGTGGACGTCGTACCGGAGTAGGGCCGCGACGGACTCTGCCTTGGGCAACTCCTCCACGCCTTCCCGACTGGCGCCAAGACTCGACGTGGGCGCCACTCCATTCCCGCTGTGGCTGAAGGTTGACCACCTCCGTACGGCGTGTCGTTCAGCCACAGCGCAGATAGAGTGTTCTCAGATCGTTACCTTACGTGACCCGGATGGCAACCGGCGATGGCTTACAGTCCTCTTGGCTTCGAAAGAGCCATCACGCCCCCGAAAGGCCACCATGACGACGTTCGCGGATCTTGAGACCGTAGGCGGCGACGATCCTACCGCCGCACCGGAAGCCGAGGGCTCAAAGCGCAAGATCACCGGCAAGTCGCCGACCGCTATCGCGTTCCAGCGGTTGCGCCACGACAAGATGGCGGTGTTCTCGGCGTCGATCGTGCTGTTCCTGGTGATCCTCGGGGTGTTCTGCGCCCAGATCAGCGCCGCGTTCGGCGTCACACCGGCTGACGGCGACAGCGGCACGCTGATCTATCTCGGCTACCCGGCCATCGGGCCGCCGTTCCACGGCTTCATCTGGTCGCACCCACTCGGAATTAACCCAGTCACGGCAAGCGACAACCTCGCCCAGC
This sequence comes from Nocardioidaceae bacterium, assembly GCA_050998615.1. Lineage (GTDB taxonomy): Bacteria > Actinomycetota > Actinomycetes > Propionibacteriales > Nocardioidaceae > JBPCQA01. The sequence goes on along the minus strand of JBPCQA010000026.1, from coordinate 28,461 downwards.
TGCTCTACGGCATTCGCACGTCGTTTGCGATCTCCGTGGTGGCAACAGTGCTAAGCACGGCGATCGGCTTGGTGCTCGGCTTGGTCGCCGGTTTCGCCCGTGGGTGGGTCGACCGGGTCATTTCATTCACTATCGACGCGTTCTTGTCGTTCCCGTTCCTGCTCGGCGCGCTTGCGCTGGCTCCGATCATCACCACTCGCTACGCAGCCCAGCCGAACGCACTGTCCTACGCGTCGTTCGCAGCGTTGGTGTTCGTGCTGACGTTCTTCGGCTGGATGGGGCTGGCCCGGCTGATCCGCGGCCAGGTGTTCCAGCTGCGCGAGCGCGAATACATCCAGGCGGCCCAGGTGATCGGCGTGCCCACCCGGCGCATCCTGTTCAAGGAGCTGTTGCCGAACCTCATTGCACCGCTGGTGGTCTCGATCTCGCTGAGCATGCCGGCGTTCGTCGCTGCCGAGGCTGGCCTCTCATATCTCGGCATCGGGATCACCGGAATGCCGTCCCTAGGCCAGACGATTGCTATAGCGGTCCAGTTCGCCCAGCAGTACCCACTCTTCTTGTGGGCGCCCGTGCTCGCCGTGGCCCTGCTCGTGCTCTCGCTCAACCTGCTCGGCGACTCAGTCCGAGACGCCTTCGACCCTCAAACTCGTCGATGACCACGTCGTCGGCAGATTGCACAAACCAACCGTGAAAGGGTGGTAAGACAATGCTGTTGAAGAAACCGATCATTGCCGTCTCCACCGTCGGGCTCTTAGCCCTGGCGGCGTGCGGCGGCTCAAACTCCGGGGCACCTTCAGGGGCCCCGAGTGCTGGGAACACTTCTGGAAACTCAAATGGTGGCGCTGGCGCGGGTCAAGATCCGACCCTCCAGCCACCCGCTGCTCCGATCCCGGGCGCCAAGACCGGCGGCACCGTCTATGTGGACAGGTACGGCGGCACCGAGACGTTCGACCCTACCGAATCGTATTACGTCGACACCGCGTCGATCCTGGAAAACCTGGTGACGCGTTCGCTGACTCAGTACATCTATAAGAACGGCGACATGGTCTTGGTCCCGGACCTGGCCACGAACCTCGGCACCCACAACAAGGACTTCACCTCGTGGACGTTCACGATCCGCAAGGGTGTCAAGTTCGAGGACGGCACGCTGGTCACTCCGGCCGACATCAAGTACGGCATCGAGCGCTCCTTCGACCGTGTCACGTTCCCGACCGGCGCCAACTACAGCAACCAGTACTTCCTTGACGGCGACAAGTACAACGGCCCCTACAAGTCGGGCACCAACTACAACGGTGTGGTGATCAAGGGCCAGAACCTGACGATCAAGATGGCCAAGCCGTTCCCGGATATGCCCTACTGGGGCTCCTTCCCGGCAATGGGGCCGATCCCTCCGGGCAAGGCGAGTGATCCGGCCACCTACAAGCTGCACCCGTTGGCTAGCGGGCCCTACATGTTCAAGCCGGGCAGCTACACGCCGGCGAAGGCCCTGACGCTGGTCAAGAACCCCTACTGGAGTGCGAAGACCGACCCGGGTCGTCACCAATACGTGAACCAGTGGGTCTTCAACTTCAACCAGGACTCGTCGAAGACCGACGCGATCATCCTGAAAAGCCAGGGCGCCGGCGCCACGACCGTCAGCTACGACAACGTGCTGTCATCGGACTACTTGAACTTCCAGAACCAGGCTCCGAACCAGCTGACCCTCGGCACCAGCCCTTGCACGTACATGTGGTACCCCGACTACCGGAAGATCACGAACATCACGGTGCGCCGAGCGATCGGTTGGGCCTACCCATACAAGTCGGCATGGAACAGCGGCGGCTCGATCGAGGGCGTGACGCGTATCCCAGCCTCCAACATCATGCCGCCGGGCATCCCAAAGCGTTCGGCCTATAACCCGCTGCCGGGTCACACTCCGGCGTCGACAGATGCGGCCAAGGCCAAGGCGCTGCTGAAGTCGGTCAACGCATTGGGCTACAAGATCATTTTCCCGTACGAGAAAGATGTATCGACGAGCGTGGCGGTCAAGGATCAGATTGTGACCGCGTTGACGGCCGCCGGCTTCACTGTTGTCCCGTATGCCACCACCAGCGCGAACTACTACACGGTCCTCTCGGATCCGAAGGCGCCGATCAACGTCCGCTCGGTCGGTTGGTGTTCCGACTGGCCGACGGGTGGCTCCTGGTTCCCGCCGGTTTTCCAGACCGTGGATATCGCGAAGCAGGGCAGTCTTGGGTCCAACTATGCAGCGTTCTCGGAGCCGAGCGTGGACAAGCAGATCAGCAAGATCCAGTCCATGCCGCTGGCTCAACAGTCAGCTGCATGGAACGCCCTGGACAAGTACATCCAGACCAAGTACTACCCGGTGGTCGTGACCGGCTACGGCGGCGACGCCATGCCACACGGCTCGATGATTCACGGCATGAACAACGACGCCACCTTGGCCATGCCGACGTGGCGGGACATGTGGGTCGGTTGATCGGTCCGGTGGACTGAATCGATTCACACCACGCGTGTATGCAGCGTGGGGTGGGCCCGAAAGGGCCCATCTCACGCTGCGAGTTAGGAGTTAGTGGTCCGAATGCTTGGTTACATAGTGCGCCGGCTGATATCGGCGTTTCTCGTGGTGGTGCTCACCTCGATGTTCGTCTTCGCGTTGTTCTTCCTCGGGCCATCGAACCCTGCTGCGTTCTTCTGCAGCCAAAACGGCAGATGCACGCCGCAGAAGGAAGCGCTGATTTCGCATGAGCTGGGCCTGGACCAGAGCATCTTCAACCAGTACGGCGTCTGGGTGAAGGGCCTCTTCGTGAGTCGCAAAATAAACATGGGCGCAACCTACGAGTGCGCTGCCCCGTGTTTGGGAATCTCGTACATCACCCAGCAGGAGGTCCGCCCGCAGATCATCTCCAAGTATCCGGCCACCCTTTCTCTTGCTATCGGGGGTTCTGCAGTTTACCTCGGGCTCGGGGTTTTGCTGGGCGCCCTGGCGGCGCGCTGGCGTGGCAGCGTCGCGGACAGATCCCTGGTCACCGGCAGCCTGTTGGTGAGCTCCATTCCCTACTACCTCGTCTGTCTGCTCGCGTGGTTGTATCTCTACCTATCGTGGGGAGTATTCCCGGCCACCGGATACTTCCCAATCACCCAATCCCCGATCAAGTGGTTCGCCGGCCTGTTGTTGCCGTGGCTGGTGCTTGGGCTCACCAACTCGACGTCGTACGCCCGGTTCAGCCGGGGCTACATGGTCGAGTCGCTCGGCGAGGACTACGTCCGCTCGGCAACCGCGAAGGGGGTGAGCTCCAACAAGGCGGTATTCAAGCACGCCCTACGTGCCGCGATCGTGCCAGTGGTGACGATCTTCGGGCTCGACTTCGCCACCTTGCTAGGGGGGACCGTCTTCACGGAATATATCTTCAGTATCGACGGCGTGGGAAACTTCGCGCTCACCGCGCTCAAGGGGCAGGACTTCCCAATCGTTAGCGCAACGGTCCTCCTGGCGGCTACCCTGATCGTGATAGCTAACCTGGTTGTCGATGTCGTCTACAGCTTCCTGGATCCGAGGGTGAGACTTTCGTGACTGACGTGCTCAACGCCGAGCAGCCCTCAGCCGAGCCGTTGGCCGCTCCCACAGGTGAGCCGTTCTTGGTGGTGGAGAATCTCACCGTGAAGTTCCCTACCTATGACGGGATCGTGAACGCGGTCACGGATTTGTCCTACACGGTGGAGATGGGCAGGACGCTCGGGATCGTCGGTGAGTCCGGCTCCGGCAAGAGCGTGTCGTCGATGGCGGTCCTGGGGTTGCACAACATCAAACGCACCAGGATGACCGGGTCGATCCGGGTCGGCGGCAAGGAGATCATCGGGGCATCCCAGTCAGACATGCGGAAGATTCGCGGCAACGACGTCGCGATGATCTTCCAAGACCCATTGACGGCCCTGCACCCGTTCTTCAAGATCGGCTCGCAGATCATCGAGGCGTATCGGCTGCACCACAAGGTGTCCAGGAGGGTGGCGCGCAAGCGCGCCATCGAGATGCTCGACCTGGTGGGGATCCCGCAGCCAGATCGTCGCGTTGATGACTACTCGCACCAGTTCTCCGGCGGGATGCGACAGCGGGCGATGATCGCGATGGCGTTGGTCAACGACCCGAAGCTACTGATCGCCGACGAGCCGACCACTGCGCTGGACGTGACGGTGCAGGCGCAGATCCTGGACCTTATTCAAGCGATGCAAAAGGAGTTCGGCTCTGCGGTCATCATGATCACCCATGACCTCGGAGTGATCGCCGAGATCGCCGACGAGGTGCTGGTGATGTATGCCGGACGCTGCGTCGAAAAGGGCTCGTGCAAACAAATCCTCACCCATCCGGAAATGCCGTACACGTGGGGTCTGCTGGCCAGTATTGCTGATGTGTCGGGAGACGCGTCCAAGCCGCTGGTGCCGATCCCCGGGACGCCCCCAAGCTTGCTGAATCCCCCGACTGGTTGCGCATTTCACCCGCGCTGCACCCACACCGACAAGGTTGAGGCCGGCCGTTGCGTCAACGAGCTTCCAGAGCTACGGATCGGTCGGACGCCGAGCCACCTGTTGCGGTGTCACCTCGCCGATCCAGACGCGATCTATGAAACCGACGTCAAAGAGGAGATCGGGTGACCGAGCAGACACCAGCGGCGGCCGCCGAGCCGCCCCTGTTGGAGGTCAAGGACCTGCAAAAGTACTTCCCGGTCAAGTCGTCCGGCGTGATCCAGCGCACCATCGGTCATGTCCAGGCCGTGGATGGGGTCAGCTTCACCGTCGAGAAGGGGAAATCACTCGGGCTGGTCGGTGAGTCCGGTTGCGGCAAGACGACGACTGGTCGGGTGATCACCCGGCTCTACGACCCAACTGCCGGCTCGATGAAGTTCGAAGGCCACGAGATTGGTCACCTGTCGTCGAGGCGAATGATGCCCTACCGGCGGGAGATCCAGCTGATCTTCCAAGACCCGTACTCCTCGCTGAACCCCCGCCACACCGTCGGCACCATCGTCGGCACCCCTCTGCTGGTGCACAAAGCTGTGCCGAAAAACAAGATCGTCGGCCGTGTGCAGGACCTGCTCGAGACGGTGGGTCTGAATCCGGAGCATTACAACCGTTACCCTAGCGAGTTCTCCGGTGGTCAACGACAGCGGATCGGCATCGCCCGTGCGCTCGCGCTCAACCCGAAGTTGATTGTGGCAGACGAGCCGGTGTCGGCGCTCGACGTGTCGATCCAGGCGCAGGTCATCAATCTGTTGCGGGATCTGCAAGAAGAGTTCAGCATCGCGTTCTTGTTCATCGCCCACGATCTCGCGATCGTGCGGCACTTCTGCCCCGACATCGCGGTGATGTATCTCGGCAAAATCGTCGAAATCGGCGACCGCGACCACATCTACAACTCCCCGCATCACCCCTACACCCAGGCGTTGCTATCCGCGGCACCGGATGTGAAGCAGGCCGCGATCGGCGGCCGCCGCGAGCGCATCCGCCTCGAGGGCGACGTGCCCAGCCCGATCAACCCGCCGTCAGGCTGTCGCTTCCGCACCCGGTGCTGGAAGGCTCAAGATATCTGCGCCGCCGAGGAGCCGCCGTTGCTCAAAGTCGGCGGCCGCATGGTCGCCTGCCACTTCGCCGAGCCCCTCCAGGTGGTGGCCGCAACCGAAGGCGACATCGAGGCCCAGACCCAAGACGTCCCCGTCAAGATCGTGTGAGACGCTGCGGTCACCCGGCACGGTGGTTGAGAGCGAGCGAAGCGAGCGTCTCGAAACCACTGACCGGACAGGTGGGCCTAAGCTTGCGCGGTGAGTGACGACTGGTTGTTCGAGTTCGCGGCTCCTTCGCACGTGGGGGACGGCAGCCTGGCGGAATCCGATCACCGAGCCGCTCCACTTGCGGTGCGGATGCGCCCGCGGACCATCGATGAGCTGGAAGGTCAAGACCAGCTGCTGCACGAGGGATCCCCGCTTCGCCGTCTGGTGGAGGCCGACGAGCCGACGGCGTTGTTGCTCTGGGGTCCGCCGGGGACAGGCAAGACCACGATCGCCGCAATCGTCTCCAGCCAGACCAACCGACGCTTCGTGGAGCTCTCCGCCGTGTCCGCGGGCGTCAAACAGGTTCGCGAGGTCATCGACCTCGCGCGCCGGGAGCTGGCGCGGGGCGGCCAAGAGACGGTGCTGTTCGTGGACGAGGTGCACCGCTTCAGCAAGGCGCAGCAAGACGCCCTGCTGCCCGGAGTCGAGAATCGGTGGGTCACACTGATCGCCGCGACCACTGAGAACCCGTTCTTCTCGGTGATCGCGCCGCTGCTGTCCCGGTCGCTTCTACTTACCTTGGAGCCGTTGACCGACGACTCGATCCGGGTGGTCGTGGAGCGTGCCCTCCATGATGAGCGCGGCCTGGCGGACCGGGTGGCACTAGATGACGACGCAATGGACCAACTCCTGCGACTGTCCGGCGGCGATGCTCGCCGCGCCCTCACCTATCTGGAAGCCGCAGCCTCCGCCGCGTTAGCAAGGGATGAGGCTCGAGTCGACGTCGAGACCTTGGAGCTGGCGGTCGACCGGGCGGCGGTGCGCTATGACCGAGCCGGCGACCAGCACTACGACGTGATCAGTGCGTTCATCAAATCCATTCGCGGCAGCGACGTCGACGCCGCCCTGCATTACTTCGCCCGGATGGTCGCTGCTGGAGAAGACCCCCGATTCATCGCTCGGCGGCTGGTGATCTTGGCGAGCGAGGACATCGGATTGGCCGACCCCACCGCGCTCACCACCGCGGTCGCGGCGGCGCAGGCTGTGCAACTGATCGGGATGCCTGAAGCGCGGCTCAATCTGGGCCAGGCGGTCATCGCGCTCGCGTTGGCACCCAAGTCGAACTCGGTGATCACCGCGGTGGATGCGGCGCTGGCCGACGTACACGAAGGAAGGCTCGGGACGGTGCCCGAGCATCTGCGTGACTCCCATTACGCGGGCGCGAAGCAGGTGGGACATGGTGTGTCATACCGCTACGCACACGATGACGCTCGCGGAGTTGCACCGCAACGGCACGCCCCGGAGGCAGTGGCCGACCGGACCTACTACGCGCCGACCAGCCACGGCGCCGAGGCTGACGCGGCAGCTCGACTTGAGCGAATCAAGTCGATTCTGTCGGACGCCCCGCGGTAGGGTTGCCGTTTGGCATCGGCCCGCGCATCCGCATCTCATCCAGGGAAGGCTTGTCGGTCATGACGTTCGCCACGGTCGCCTTCTTGGTGGCACTGGTGGTCATTGTCGTGCTCGCCGTGTCAATCCTGCGGCTGCGACTGAGTCTGGAGCGGCTGAAGACCCAACTCAACGAGGTGGACCGGCGGCTCGCGTCGGTGGAAAGCCAACCCGACAGCCGCGCTCCCCATCCGGTTGAGGCGCCAGTCCCGGTGATCACCGCGCTAGATCACGAGGCCCCTGACGCTGATGTGGTGCCGACCGCACGAGTGCTGTCGGTGACGTCGGCGGCCACGCCGCTAATCAAACTCGCCGCCCTCGGCTACGGCTTGCGCCGCGCCCTCGACGAGGAGCAGCGGATGCGCCTGGGTTACGCATTCCGCAAGGAGCTACGCCGCCAACAAAAGCTCCGCCGACGCCGCACACTTCGCCCTCACACCCGCGCCGAGGGGTGGAAGCCGTGAGCCGCATCTTCTGGTTTGCCGCCGGAGCCGCCACCAGTGTCTACACCATGGTCAAGGCCAAGCGCACCGCGCGTCACTTCACCCCCGACGGGCTGGCAGCGAGGGCAGCGGCACTTGGTGCCGGCGCGCGGATGTTCGTTGGCGAGGTGTCGGCGGGGATGGCCGAGCGCGAGGCAGAGCTACGCGATCAGCTGCACCTGTCGACGACGAGCTCGACGGCGCCAAGACTCATTGAGACCCGCACCGACGAGCCCGAAAGCATTGCCGATGGACACGGCTGAGATCAGACGCCGCTTCCTGTCGCATTTCGAGAAACGCGATCACACGGTCGTGCCGAGCACGTCCCTGCTGCTCGATGATCCCAACTTGTTGTTCGTGGGGGCCGGCATGGTGCCGTTCGTGCCGTACTTCCTCGGCCAGGAGACGCCGCCGTACAAACGCGCCGTCAGCGTGCAGAAGTGTGTACGCACGCTTGACATCGAGGAGGTCGGCAAGACCGACCGACATGGCACGTTCTTCCAGATGAATGGCAATTTTTCCTTCGGCGACTACTTCAAGGAAGGCGCGATAACGCATGCCTGGGATCTGGTCACCAGACCTCAGGCTGACGGCGGGTACGGCATCGACGAATCGCTGCTGCACGTGTCCGTGTACCTCGACGACGACGAATCGGTCGCCCTGTGGAAGCGGATCGCCGGGCTGTCAGAGGAGCGGATCCACCGTCAGGGCAAGGGCGACAACTACTGGTCGATGGGCATCCCTGGGCCCTGCGGCCCGGATTCGGAGCTCCACTTCGACCGCGGCCCGGCGTACGGACCGGAGGGGGACCTCGTCAAGGCCGGCGACCGCTACATCGAGTTCTGGAACCTCGTTTTCATGCAGAACATCCGCGGGGCCGGCATTGGCAAGGCTGACTTCGAGATTCTCGGTGACCTTCCGGAGAAGAACATCGACACCGGGATGGGGCTCGAGCGGATGGCCATGCTGATGCAGGGGAAGGGCAGCATCTACGAGATCGACGAAGTCGTCCCGGTGCTGGACAAGGCCGCGGAGCTCGCCGGCAAGACGTACGGCGCGAACCACGCCGACGACGTCCACCTTCGGGTGGTCGCTGATCACGTCCGTAGCGGCCTCATGCTAATCGGTGACGGCACCACTCCGGGCAACGAGGAGCGGGGCTACGTGCTGCGCCGCATCTTGCGCCGGGCCATCCGCTCCATGCGGCTGCTCGAGATCGAGGATCCAGTGCTCCCCGAACTCCTGCCGGTCTCGCTGGACAAGATGCGGCTTTCCTATCCTGAGCTCGACACCGAATGGCCGAGGATCTCGGCGGTCGCGTACGCCGAGGAGGACGCGTTCCGGCAGACGCTCAAGTCCGGCACGTCGATGTTCGACCTGGCTGCCAGCGAGACGAAGCGGCAGGGGGGCACGGAACTTCCCGGCGCTCGGGCCTTCCAGCTGCACGACACGTTCGGCTTTCCCATCGACCTGACCCTGGAGATGGCGGCCGAGCAGGGCCTCTCGGTCGACGAGGTCGGCTTCCGGCAGCTGATGACCGAGCAACGCACCCGAGCCAAGGCTGACTCCGTCGCGAAGAAGGGCCACCACGTCGACGTACGCGCCTACCGCGAAGTCGCCGACGCCATGGGCGGCGCGGTGGTCTTCACCGGCTACGACGAGGTCGTCTCCGACTCCAAGGTGACCGGCCTGATCTCCAACTCCGGCCGAATCAAACACGCCGAGGAGGGGGACACGGTCGAGGTCGTGCTCGAGCGCACTCCGTTCTACGCCGAGGGCGGTGGTCAACTCGCCGACCACGGTGTGATCGAGTTGGCCAACGGCGCCCGGGTCGACGTGCTCGATGTGCAGTCGCCCACGCCCGGCGTGATCACGCACCAGGTCAGGGTCACCAGCGGTGAGCTGACCGCGGAGTTGGCGGCGCACTGCCTGGTCGACATCGAGCGCCGCAAGTCGATAAGCCGTGCCCACACCGCCACCCACATGGTGCACAAGGCGTTCCGCGAGGCGCTCGGCGAGACAGCCACCCAGGCAGGCAGCGAGAACGCGCCGGGCCGCTTCCGGTTCGACTTCTCCGCGACCTCCGCGGTGCCGGCGTCCATGCTGCGAGACGTCGAGTCGCGAGTTAACGACCTAGTGTTGGCCGATCTTGGCGTGCGGGCCGAGCTGATGACCCAGGCCGAAGCCCGATCCTCTGGGGCGATGGCGCTGTTCGGTGAGAAGTACGGCGACCAGGTGCGCGTCATCTCGGTCGGCGACTGGGCGCGTGAGCTGTGCGGCGGGACCCATGCAGGACGCTCCGGTCAGCTCGGCGTCATCAAGCTGCTGGGGGAGTCGTCGATCGGCTCCGGCGTGCGCCGGGTCGAAGCGCTGGTCGGCACCGACGCCTACCAGTTCCTGGCCCGCGAACACCTGCTGGTGTCGCAGCTCACCGAGACACTCAAGGTGCGCCCGGAGGATCTGCCGCAGCGGGTGCACGACATCGTCGAGCGGTTGCGAGACGCGGAGAAGGAGATCGAGAGGGTCCGGATGCAGACGCTGCTCTCCCGCGGCGGCGAGTTGGCCGACATGGCCCGAGATGTCGTCGGGGTGCGCTACGTCGGGCACATCGCCGACGGAGCCGGTGCCGGCGACGTACGCAGGCTGGCCCTCGACATTCGTGGCCGGTTGCCGGTTGACCAACCGGCCGTGGTCACGATCGTGGGCACCAACGACGGCAAGCCGTCGGTAGTCATCGCGGTCAACGATGCCGCCCGAGATCGCGGCCTTGCCGCCGGCGCGTTGGTCAAAGCAGCGGCTGGCGCGTTGGGCGGAAGCGGCGGCGGCAAAGACGACGTCGCGCAGGGCGGGGGCACCGACGCGGGCTCTGCCCACGACGCCCTGCAGCAGGTCGAGGCCGCCATCGGCCGCCAGGCCGTCGGGGCCTGATCTGCCCGCGTCACCAGGCCCAACTCACCGTGCCCGCCTCGGGGTGCGGCTCGGTGTCGATGTCGGTGACGTGCGGATAGGCATCGCCGGCTGCGACCCTGGCAGCCGGCTCGCGACTCCTGTTGAGACCGTGACCCGCGGCCGTGGCGACGTCACTCGGATCGTGGATCTGGCCGTGGAGCTTGGCGCCATCGAAGTGGTGGTGGGGCTCCCCACGTCGCTTTCAGGCCGGATCGGCCCGGCCGCGACCAAGGCGCAGGGGTTCGCCGACCGGCTCGTCTTCGAGATCGCGCATCGCGGTTTAGCCGTGTCGGTTCGCCTGGTTGATGAAAGGTTGACTACGGTGAGCGCGGAACGTGTGTTGCGTGAACGGGGAAAGAAGGGGGCGCAGCGTCGAGCCGTTGTCGACCAGGCAGCGGCGGTCGTGATCTTGCAGCACGCGCTTGACTCCGAGCGGTCGACGGGACAACCGGCAGGGCAGCCAGTGATAGGGCGAGGGTGTGAGTGACCTAGGAATCGACGGCCTGCAAGAGCACGCCCCAAAACCGCGACACACGCACGTGCGGGGGTGCCTGGCGGTGTTGGTGGCGTCCGCGATCATCGTCGGCATCGGCGCGTTCGCCTATGTCAAGGGGGTCGCGCTGATCAAGGACGCGCTGTCGGGGCCGGCCGACTACGCGGGCAACGGGCACGGCACGGCCGTCGTACAGGTGAAGAAGGGCGACACGGCCGTTGACATCGGCACCACGCTGCTGAAGGCGCACGTCGTGAAGAGCCAGCAGGCGTTCGTCGACGCGGCCCGGGCTGATGCCAGGTCACTGACCATCCAGGTCGGCTTCTACAAGATGCACAAGCAGATGGCGGCCAAGGACGCCCTCGACCTGATGCTCGACCCGAAGTCGAAGGTCACCAACTTGCTGACGATCCCCGAGGGCTATCGCGCCAAGGAGATCCTGGCCACCATCGCCGCCAAGACTCCGCTCACATCGGCCGAGCTTAACCAGGCGTTCAGGGACACCGCGGCGCTGCAGCTGCCGGCGTACGCCGGCGGTGATGCCGAAGGCTACCTCTTCCCGGCGACCTACAACGTCGCGCCGAACGCGACGGCGCCCGGGCTGCTGGCCGCGATGACCGCGCGGTTCAAACAAGAGGCGGCCCGCGACAACCTGGTTAGCGGAGCGAGCGCTCTGCACATGAGCCCGCATACGGTGGTGATCGTGGCCAGCCTGGTGCAGGCCGAGGCTCGGCGCCCGCAAGACATGCCGAAGGTCGCGCGGGTCGTCTACAACCGGCTCAAGATCGGCATGTCGCTGCAGTTCGACTCCACGTTGCACTACGCCGTGGACAGCCGGGGTCAGATCGCGACATCGAACAACCTGCGTCAGCTCAACTCGCCGTACAACACCTATACCCGCACCGGGCTGCCACCGACTGCGATCGACTCGCCGGGCGCGATTGCGTTGCACGCCGCGCTGCACCCTGCCGCCGGCAATTGGCGCTACTTCGTCACCGTCAACCTCCGGACCGGGGACACTCGGTTTGCGGTTACCTTTGCGCAGCAACAGCGCAATGAGGCGCTTTACTACGCCTACTGCCAAACCTCGAATGCCTGCTGAAGCTGGTGATATGGTTTCGCGCCTCTCGGCTGGGTTCGCGGCGAGGTGCGCGGTTATCGGCAGTCCGGTCGCGCACTCGCTGTCACCTGCGGTGCATCGAGCCGCCTATCGAGAGCTCGGCCTTTCCTGGGAGTACGCCGCTTACGACGTGACGCCCGAACAGCTTGCCGGGTTTGTTGAGGCTCTGAGGTCGCCTATTGAGCCGGAGTCGTTGGTGGCATTGCCGGATAGGCGGTGGCCCGAGTTGACGCGGACATTGCCGCCGTGGCGGGGGTTGTCGGTGACGATGCCGTTGAAGCAAGTGATCGTCGCGCACTGCGACTCGCTGGACGACCTAGGCCGAATGCTTGGCGTGGTCAACACCGTGGTGTTCGAGGCAGCTGGATCCCGTCGCGGTTACAACACCGACGTGGCTGGCCTGGTCGCTGCGCTGACCGCTGCCGGTGTACGGCGCCTGAAGTCGGCGGTCGTGGTCGGGTCAGGTGCGACGGCCCGCTCCGCATTGGCGGCTGTGGCGGAGCTTGGCGCACGCGGGGTGACCGTGCTGGCCCGGACGCCCGCTCGCGGCCTGGCGCTCGCCGACTTGGCCGCGCGGCTGAAACTCGACCTCGCCGTCGCCGATCTGGGTGCGCTGGGTCAATACGGAACCGACTTCGGCGGCCCGGGCGGGATCGCTCCGGACGGGTGCGTATCCGGCGCATCGGGCGGAAGCGACTCGGGGCCTGGCGCCGATGTGTTGATCTCGACGATCCCGGTCGAGGCGCAACCTCCGGTGGCCGGACGCCTGGCTGGCTTGGCGCCCACCGTCTTAGACGTCAACTACCACCCGGCGTACTCGCCCTTGTTGGTTGCCACCGAGCACGCCGGCGGCCTGGCGATTGGCGGTTTCGAGCTGCTGCTGCATCAGGCGGCCCGTCAGCTCGAGCTCATGACCGGCGTGGCGCAGGCCCCGCTGGCCGCGATGAGGGCAGCCGGCCTTCGCGTCCTGTCAAACCGGTAGCGTCGCCGTCGCCGTCACCTACTCACGCTGTGGCTGAACGTTCGGCCGGCGTCGACGCGAGGTGCCTTCAGCCGTTGCGGAGGGGTTGACGTGAAACGGTTCGTGGCTGGAGCGGTGATACTTGCTTGGGGCGTCGGCAGGAAAAACCTGACGGGTCGGCAGAAAGGCGGGAGGCAACCTGTGAAGGGGCTGTCGCGTCCGTAGGGTATGACGTCCACTCCCATGACTCGGCGAACGCTGTTGCAAGGAGTCGCGGTTGGCGCCGCCGCGGCCATCACCGGCCGAGCGACACGCAGCGCCCGCGGGGCCGGCACCCCGGCCCTCATCACGTCTCCCGACAGCGGGCCAACCTCGGCGGACTGGATCGCCCTGGCGCACTCCATCGAGGGTGACGTGTTGCAGCGCACCAATCCGGCGTATCCTCGCGCCAAGCAGCTCTTCAACCCGCGCTTCGACAGCGTGGCTCCGCTGGCCGTCGTACAGGCGTTGAACGCCTCTGACGTACAACAGATCATCAACTTCGCGCACAAGTTCACGCTTCAACCGCGCGGGAAGGCCGGCGGTCACTCGTATGTCGGCGCCTCCACAGTGCAAAACGGGTTGGTGATCGACGTCAGCCGCATCACGTTCGCCCAGTATTACCCGGGAAGCCGGGTCGCGTCCGTGGGCGCCGGCGCGAAGCTCTTCCCGGTCCACCAAACACTCGCCGGACATGGCCGCACCATCCCGACCGGCACGTGTCCAACGGTCGGCGCGGCCGGGCTGACGCTGGGCGGCGGGCTTGGTGTGGCCAGCCGCGAGTACGGGCTCACCTGCGACTCGTTGACCGGGATCACCATGGTCACGGCCGACGGTCAGATCCGGGTCGTCAACCGCGACTCCTTTCCTGACCTCTTCTGGGCTCATCGGGGCGGCGGTGGAGGCAACTTCGGCGTCGTGACGTCAATGCGGTTCAACACCCAACCGGCGCTCCCGATGGGCTTCTTCCTGATCGACTTCCCCTACAGTCACGCCTCGAACGTGGTGCGCGGTTGGGCGGCTCGCATCAAGGCGATGCCGAACACGGTATGGGCGAACCTGCACCTTGAGGCGTCGTCGAACGGCACCGCGCAAGTCCGGATCGTCGGCGTGTGCCGCGCCGGTGCCGAAGCCGGCCAGGCGCTGGCCATGGAGTCGGCGATCGGCGTCGCGCCGAGCAGCGTCTCGACCTTCTCAAAGTCATTCCTGGACGGGATCACCTTCCTCGGCGGCGGCACGACATCCCCACGGACCGGTTTCGCCGCCGGCAGCGATGTGCTGGTCTCGATGCCCGACAGCTTGTCGACGTCGCTTCCGGCGCTGGTCGCGAGAAGGGCCGCCAGCCATCAGTCTGCAGCGGTGATCCTCGACCCGCTCACCGGTGCCGTGCAACACACATTGCCCGGAGCCAGCGCATTTCCCTATCGCCGGCACCTGGCCAGCGTGCAGTGGTACGTCGGCATGCCGGCTCATCCGACGCCTGGGCAACTCCAGTCGACGTACGACTGGATCGGCACCGGTCACGCGACCGTGCGCGCATCCTCGGCCGGTGGCTATGTCAACTACCTTGAGCCGCGTCGAGCGGTGAGCTCCTACTACGGCGCCAACTACGCCCGGCTGCAGCAGGTCAAGCGAGTGTTCGACCCGAGCGGGTTCTTCGACTTCGCGTTCGGAATCCAGTAGCGGCTCGTCAACTGCCTACCCCGCATCAGCTTGCGGCGCTGAGCCGGCCGGGGCGAGCTGCTGGGGCGAGCTCAGCGTCGGAGGTTGGCGCAGTGCCGAGACGGTCAGCGGACGGTCCACAGGGCCGCTTCAGTGAGGCGCGGAAGGGGGTGCTGACCGCTAGGCTCTGCGCTTGTGCCCTGGAGTCTGCTGGTCGCGGTGATGTCCGCCGCTGTCTGTGGCGTCGCATCCGCGTATGGGCCGAAGGTGATCGCTCGGCTGCCCGAGCCCCAAGAGCGTCGGCCGTCAAGCCAGCCCGAGCTGGATGGGCTGGCTCTGCCCGCTGCCGCAGATGGCGACAGGGGGGTGCTGGAGCCGATCGACAAGACACCGTATGCGGATCTTGCCCGCCGGCCACATCTGACGTCCAAGCTGGGCATCACCGGCGGTGTCGTCGGCGCCCTGATCGGCTGGCGGCTCGGATGGGCGGCTCCCTTGCCGGCGTGGGTGTTCCTGGGGTGGCTGGGCGTCATCTTGGGGTACGTCGATGCGCAGACCAGGCTGCTGCCCACCAGATTGATCGCGCCGGGCTACGCGGTGGTGATCGCGCTGCTGCTGCTGGCCGCCGGCCTCGACGGCGGCACCCATCAGCTTGCCGGAGCTGTCCTGGGTTGGGCGGTGATGGGTGGGTTCTACTTCTTGATGTGGTTCATCTATCCCAAGGGGCTCGGGTACGGCGACGTACGGCTGTCCGGCCTGATCGGATTGGCACTGGGCTACCTCGGCTGGGGAGCCCTGGTGACGGGCCTCTACTCGGGCTTCCTGCTCGGCGGCGTGGGAGGCGGCTTGCTGATGCTGCTGCGCATCGTGAACCGCAAGCATTTCCCATTCGGCCCGTTCATGCTGCTCGGAGCCTTGGTGGGACTGATCTGGGGATCGTCGTTCGCCCAGTGGTACGGCGGCGGTTGACTCCCTTCGGCTAGGTCAGTGGGGCGGCCGGGCAGGTGACCCGGCCGCGCTCGGCTGGCTCGGCCAGGTTTCGCGGGTCCGTGCAAGACTCCTCCCATGCTGCGATGGCTGACCGCTGGGGAGTCTCATGGCCCGGCACTGGTCGGGATCCTGGAGGGCTTGCCGGCGGGTGTCGCGATCACTACTGCCGACCTGTCGGCCGCGTTGGCTAGGCGCCGGCTGGGCTATGGACGCGGCGCCCGGATGTCGTTCGAACAAGACGAGGTCACGGTGCTCGGCGGCGTACGTCACGGCCGGACCCTCGGTGGCCCAGTCGCGATCATGATCGGCAACACCGAGTGGCCCAAGTGGGAGCAGGTGATGGCCGCCGATCCGGTCGAAGCTGCGACGCTGGAGGGCCTGGCGCGCAACGCCCCACTGACTCGGCCGCGCCCCGGTCACGCCGATTTGGTCGGCATGCAAAAGTACGGTTTCGACGAGGCACGGCCGATCCTGGAGCGCGCCAGTGCCCGCGAGACGGCCGCCCGGGTGGCGCTAGGTGCGGTGGCCGCCGCCTTCTTGGCACAGGCGCTCGGGGCGAGGCTTGTCTCGCACGTGCTCAGCATTGGGGCAGCGGCAGCCCCGTCCGGTCTCGTCCCCAGGCCCGATCAGGTCGAGGCGCTGGATGCCGACCCGGTCCGGTGCCTCGACCCGGCAGCCAGCTCAGCGATGGTGGCTGAGATCGACCAAGCCCATGCCGAAGGCGACACGCTAGGAGGTGTGGTCGAGGTCGCTGCCTACGGGCTGCCCCCGGGTCTCGGCTCTCACGTGCATGGGGACCGCCGCCTCGATTCGCGATTGGCGGGCGCGTTGATGGGCATTCCGGCGATCAAGGGCGTCGAGATCGGGGATGGATTCGAGGTCGCCCGCGGCCGAGGCTCGGTGGCCCATGACGAGATCGAGACGGGGCCGACCGGCATTCGGCGTACGTCGAATCGCTCCGGTGGCACCGAGGGTGGCATGTCAACCGGCGAGACGCTACGAGTGCGCGCCGCGATGAAACCGATCTCTACAGTCCCCCAGGCGTTGCGCACTGTCGACGTGGCCACCGGCGAGGACGCGGTGGCTCACCATCAACGATCGGACGTCTGTGCCGTGCCCGCGGCGGCGATTGTGGCCGAGGCCATGGTCGCGCTCGTGCTGGCTGACGCCGCCTTGGAGAAGTTCGGCGGCGACTCCGCCGTTGAGACCAAACGCAACAAGGATGCCTATCTCGCCAACCTGAAGGTGCGCTGATCGGGTTGTCGACTGTCCGCGCATCACGGCCTCAGGTCGTGCTCATCGGGCCACCGGGTGCGGGGAAGACCACGGTTGGCGCGTTGCTGGCGGCACGATGGAGGGTCGATTTCCGCGATACCGACCAAGACGTCGAGGCCCGCGCCGGCAAGCCAATCGCGAACATCTTCATCGACGACGGCGAGGAGGCCTTTCGACGCATGGAGTGCGTGGCTGTCGCCGAGGCTCTGGGCTCACATCATGGCGTCGTCGCTTTGGGCGGTGGCGCGGTGCTCACCCCGCAGACCCGCAACCTACTCACCCACCAGATCGTGGTGTTTCTCGACGTTGGTCTAGCCGCGGCGGCTTCTCGGGTCGGGCTCGGCGTGACCCGGCCGTTGCTGCTGGGCAACGTGCGCGGCCAGCTCAAGGCGCTGCTCGACGCCCGACGTCCCGTTTATCACGGGCTCGCCACATTCACCGTGAGCACCGACGAGTTGTCGGTCGACGGCGTCGCCGACCAGGTCGAGAGTCGACTGTCGCCATGAGCGTCCAGAGCCGGTTCGCGCCGTGACCGACCAACGGCGGATCAGAGTGAGCGGCGCCGCGCCGTACGACGTTGTGGTGGGCCACGGCCTGCTCGCCGAGCTTCCCTCGCTGCTCGGCCACGACGTGGCGAGGGTCGCGGTGATCCATCCCGCCACGATGTCTGAGCTTTGCTCGACCGTGGTCGACAGCCTGGAGGAGCTGGGATTCGCGGTGTGGCCGATCCTGGTGCCCGACGCGGAGCGAGCCAAGACATCCACCGTAGCGGCGCAGTGCTGGGATGCGTTGGGGCGGGCCGGCTTCAGCCGATCCGACGCTTTGGTAGGCGTCGGTGGGGGAGCCACCACGGATCTGGCAGGATTTGTCGCCGCGACGTTTCTGCGCGGGATCACAGTCGTGCACATCCCCACCACGCTGCTCGGCATGGTCGACGCGGCAGTTGGCGGCAAGACCGGTATCAACACCGCGGCTGGCAAGAACCTGGTCGGGGCGTTTCATGAGCCGGCCGGGGTGCTCTGCGATCTGGCGAATCTGGCGACGCTCGACCGCCGGGAGGTCGTCAATGGGCTGGCCGAAGTCGTCAAGTGCGGCTTCATCGCCGATCCACGCATCCTCGACCTCGTCGAAGCAGGTCACGACCGGCTGGCCGACTCCGAGACCACCCGAGAGCTGATCGAACGAGCCATCGAGGTCAAGGCCCACATCGTGTCCACCGATCTGCGAGAGACGACGTCACGTGGCAGATCGGTCGGTCGAGAGGCGCTCAATTACGGCCATACGATGGGGCACGCCATCGAGCGGGTCGAACGCTACACCTGGCGGCACGGCGAGGCGGTTGCGGTGGGCATGGTGTACGTCGCGGAGGTGGCTCGGCTCGCCGGGCACCTAGACGATGACACGGCCGACAGGCACCGGCGGGTGCTCGCGGCGGTCGGGCTGCCAACGGCGTACCGAGGTGATCGTTGGAGCGAGCTGCGGGACGCGATGCGGGTCGACAAGAAGACCCGCGGCGACACGTTGCGACTGGTGATCCTCGAACGGCTTGGTCGGCCGGCGATCTTGGCGGCTCCTGATCCGGAGCTGTTGATTGCTGCGTACGAGGCGATTTCGTCACCGGACTAGTCGAAGCCCGCTCCTGGCCACGGGACGGAGGCGCTGTGGCGACGGACCTGAGCCCTTGGCCTATTTGTGGCCTCAACATGAGACGCTCGGCTGGTCAGGGCGAGCTCAGCGTTGGATCGTTGCGCAAAGGGCAGCCGCTGGTCGCATCCCGTTCAGCGCCGTACCTAACGGGCCCTAGGCTTGCGGTTGTGCGTGTACTGGTGTTGAACGGGCCGAACCTGGGTCGGCTCGGCTCGCGTGAACCGGAAATCTACGGCTCGGTCAGCCATGACGAGCTCGGCAATTTGTGCCGAGAGTGGGGAGGGAAGCTGTCCCTCGAGGTCGAAGTTCGGCAGACCGATGACGAGGCGGAGCTCGTCGGATGGCTCCATGAGGCTGCGGACTCGGCGACGCCTGTGGTGCTGAACCCGGCCGCGTTCACGCATTACTCATATTCGTTGCGCGATGCGTGCGCGCAACTGTCGGCTCCATTGGTGGAAGTGCACCTGTCGAACCCCGCAACGCGCGAGGCGTTCCGGCAGCATGACGTGATCTCGGCAGTGGCAACGGGCACAATCACCGGATTTGGTGTGGAGTCGTATCACTTGGCGCTCATGACCCTGGCCAGAAACGCTGAGCCGTAGTACACCCGAGCTGACGTCGAGCGCACCAATAGGCGACGGCGGCGTTAGGGGGCCTTGACTTTTCGCGCCGCGCTGTGCTGTCGAGGCCAGCTGAACGTCTCAGCTTGGTGCCCGCCTGTCGCGCCGGCGGGGAGCACCTATGGCTACCCGCCGTGCGGATCCTAGCTGTCGGGGCCGGTGGAACGCGGCGGCGATTCGGTAGACTTGCGACTCCCTCGCTGGCTGACACCGACGGATCCCATGAAGCGATGCGTCGCTTCGATCGACCTACACAGGTGAAAGCCATCCACCCCGCGGCAGGAAGAGAAGACACACACGCATGGCAACGACCAACGACCTCAAGAACGGCATGGTCCTCAACCTGGACGGGCAACTGTGGTCAGTGGTCTCGTTTCAGCATCACAAGCCCGGCAAGGGTGGCGCGGTGGTGCGCACCAAGCTCAAGAGCGTGATGTCCGGCAAGGTTGTCGACAAGACGTTCAACGCCGATGTCAAGGTCGTGACCGCGAACGTCGACAAGCGGGCGATGACCTACCTCTACCACGACGGGTCGTCGTACGTGTTCATGGACACCGAGACGTACGACCAGACGCAGCTCAGCGCTGAAACGGTGGGGGACGCGGCGAACTTCATCCTCGAGAACCAAGACGCGGTGGTCGCTGTCCACGACGGTACGCCGCTCTACATCGAGCTGCCCGCGTCGGTCGAGCTGACCATCGAGTACACCGAGCCCGGGCTGCAAGGCGATCGGTCCACCGGTGGCACCAAGCCCGCACGGCTGGAGACGGGGTACGAGATTTCGGTCCCGCTGTTCATCACGCCCGGCGAGAGGGTCAAGGTCGACACTCGCGACGGGAGCTACCTGGGCCGGGTGACCAGCTGATGGGTGCTCGTTCCAAGGCGCGCAAACGAGCGCTTGACGTCCTCTTCGAGTCGGAGCTTCGTGGGTTGCCGGCTGGAGCGACGCTGGTCGATCGACGCGCTGCCGCGGACCCGCCGTTGAACGATTACACGGTCGCCCTCGTCGAGGGAGTCGTCGAGCATCTCGCGGAGATCGACGCAGCGATCACCGATCACTCCAGCGGCTGGTCGCTGCAGCGAATGCCGGCCGTTGATCGCAACATCGCGCGCCTTGGCGTTTTCGAGCTGCTGTACGTCGACTCGGTCCCGAACGCCGTCGCCTTGAGCGAAGCTGTGATGCTCGCCAAGGAGCTGTCGACCGACGACTCACCGGCCTTCGTCAACGGCCTACTCGCCACGATTGCCGCGCTCCCCACGGCCGACCGGCAGGCACAGTAGTCGCCTTTCTCCACCAAACCTGAGCATCCGCGGGCGGCGACAGCAACAACGACGCACAGACGCCGTTCGTGTGGCACTGGGCCGCCGGCAGCAGCAACTACGCTCTGCGTTGATCTGGCGCCCTCCCCGGTCAGCGGGTGATGTAGCGCAGCCTTTCCGCAGCGAGGGTCCCGTACGGCGTGGTGGTGGCGACCTCGTAGTCGTGCGTCCCGGCTGGGGCGGCAAGCTCGAACGGCTCGCCCGGCGTAAGCCTGGCCGCGTCGCTGCCCGTGTCAACGGGACGGATCAGCACGCCGGTCGCGAATGGGTGCACGGGGCTGAAAGTCAGCGCGGGTCCCGATGCCTGGACGACTCCGGTTGCGATCCTGGCGAGATCAGGCGCGACGTGCTCGCAGCCATGTACCAGTCGATCAGACCGCACCACGCCGTGGGTCTGGAAGATCGGCACGAACGGGCCATTGGACCACGTCAGTCCGGTGGCCGTGGCGGCATTGAAATACCAGAACCAGACCGTCTGGTCAGAATCGTCCAGGCTGTGATGGCTGGAGTTCATCGGCGGCCGGTCGCCGGCGGCGTACCTTTTCAGCAGGTCGACAACCCCCAGTGGATTTCTCTCATCCCCCCACCATGCGCCGTTTTGTCCGTCCAGCAGCACCCAACGCCCCAGGTCGTCAATCCATGCCTCAGACACCACGTGACCCCGGCCAGCGCCCGTGTGATGGTCTCGCATCAACAGGTTGAGGCTGCGCGCTGGGATGCCGATCGCGTTGAGAGCTTGGGACAACACGATCGTGTACTCGACGCACGCAAACCGCTCACCGGCGCCAACCCGGTCGAGCACGGACAGGGCATCGCGCCGATCGACATGCCCGTTACCGTGCACCCAAGACGTGGTCACCCAATTCAAGAGCTGCACCGCCGTCTGCCAGGCAGATCCGGCCGCGCTGGGCAGTCGATCGCGCAGCACCGCCTCCCGTTCGGGAGCAACCCGGTCGAGGACCGGTTCCAGTGTGGGTGGGTAGTCAGGCCACTCCATCAGCTCGATCGCAGACGGCGGCACGTTCGCTCGCATCTGCCTCTCGCGCTCGGCCCAGCCGGGTTCGGTGCCGAACGTCGTAGCGAACTCCTTCGTGAACATCTCGGGCTGATGGAAACCGTTGTCGATCAACTCGTTCAGCAGTGCCCGCCCGGCCTCGCGATCTACGTACCAGCCAGCGATGGCACAAGCCGGCCCGTAAGCATCCACCCAGAGGTCCGTCTCACTTAGCCGGTCTCGAAGTCCCCACAGGGTCGGCCAGTCCTCGCTGCGCCCTGCGGAGTCGGCCGCCACGTACACCGCGTTGTAGGTTTCAACGCTGTCCACGCCGTGAGTCACGCCTTGAGTATGCCTCAGACGGACGCGTTGGCCGCCGGGATCAGTTCTGCGGTGTTGCGCGGGTCGAGATTCTGGCGGATCTTCCGCGGTGTCTACATCGGCTCGGATGTTCCGACTCGTCGGCGGCCAGGGCGGTAGCGGCGTTGGACCTGCGGCATCGGCTGCCGTTGTTGTGGCGGCAGGTCCAGGAGGGTGTGGTGAAGGTGTGGGTGGCCCGCAAGGTTGCTTCCCGCACCCGCCCGCTGACGCGGGAAGCCGCCGCGAAGGTCGACGCAAAAATGTCTCGTGTTGCAGGCAGCACGCCAT
Source organism: Nocardioidaceae bacterium (assembly GCA_050998615.1). Lineage (GTDB taxonomy): Bacteria > Actinomycetota > Actinomycetes > Propionibacteriales > Nocardioidaceae > JBPCQA01. The sequence goes on along the minus strand of JBPCQA010000026.1, from coordinate 6,050 downwards.
TCGCGCGGCTGAGCAAGGTTCTCGACGCGGCGATCCTGGCGGCCGACCCACCGCAGGCGCTGTCAGACGCCGAGGAAGCGCGAGCCGAATGTGTGGTGTGGGTGGGTGCGGAGACCAGCCACGGCTACGGGACACTGTTCGCGAAGGCTGCCGCTCACGATCTTGCGGCGTTCGACAAGGCCCTGGATGTCGTGGCACGAGCATTGAAGGTCTTGGGCGACACCGATCCGGCCGAACAGCGGCGCGCCACGGCGATCGGCATCCTGGCTGACCCGCAGGCAGCGCTGGACCTGGTGGCCGACGCGAATCGTGTCCGCACTTGCGCCGGAGCCATCGCTGAGCCGGGTGCCAAGGCCGCTCGACGCAGGTGTGCGTTCGGCTCGAGCACGCTCTTCGTGCACCTTTCGCTCCGGGCCATCGAGGCGATGCTGTCCGGAGAGAGCCACGCTGGCGCCGGCGTCGCCCGGGTGGAGGATCTAGGACCCGTGATCGCCGACCAGGTCCGCCGGTGGCTGGCGAATCGGGAGGTGACCGCGAAACCGGTCATCGACCCGGCCACGATCCCACCCGTTGACTGCTACGAGGTCCCTGACTCGATGGCCGAGGCCTTGCGGCTTCTCAAACCCGCCGACTTCTTCCCATTCAGCCCCAACACAAGCTCCGGCATGGACGTGGAGCACAACGCCGCCCATGTTCCGCCGGATGAAGGCGGTCCACCCGGCCAGACGGCACTCGACAATCTCGGCCGGATGGGGCGGCACAACCACCGGATCAAGACACACGGCAGGTGGAAGGTGAGCCAGCCCCGCTCCGGGGTGTGGATCTGGCGGTCGCCGCACGGCCGTTACTTCCTAATCGACCACGCCGGCACCACGCCACTCGGCAAGCTCTGACTGAGCTGAGACTGCCGGTCGACCTGCCTGATCGCATCGACGATTTCTGGTGTGCCGGGGTTCCGTCAAGCCCCCTTAACCTCGACCAGAATCTGAAGAATGCAGTCGTGGTCGAGCGCGTCAAGGGACACGGCGGTGCGGGCGCGGTGTAGCCTAAGCGACGATCGACATCCTTTAACGAGCCGTCCCGAGAGGCGGAGAAGGAGGTCACCGTAGTGGCATCTGCGCAGCATTCACATGACCAGCATTCATCCGACCAGCGTTCGTCGGATCAGCGTTCATCTGGCGGGGGCACGTCTGCCCGGAGCAGTTCGAGCCAGTTAAGAGCGCGGGCTCTAAATGTCCCCGAAACGAGCACGGTGCTCGACGCTCCAGATGTGGCCCGCGCGCTGGCCCGAATCGCCCACGAGATCCTCGAACGCAACAAGGGTCCACGCGACGTCATCTGCCTCGGCATCCCGTCTCGCGGCGTGCCGCTGGCGAAGCGCATCGCCGCCTCGATGAGCTCGTTCGAAGGTGTCGAGGTGCTGGCTGGGGCACTCGATGTCACAATGTACCGAGACGATCTGCGCCTGCACCCGGCCCGTGTCTTGGCGCGCACCGACATCCCGGCGCGGGGCATCGACGGCGCCATCGTCGTACTCGTCGACGACGTCCTCTTCAGCGGCCGCACGATCCGGGCGGCGCTAGACGCACTCAACGATGTCGGCCGCCCCAAAGCCGTCCAGCTCGCGGTCTTGGTCGACCGTGGTCACCGCGAGCTGCCGATCCGCCCCGACTACGTGGGCAAGAACCTGCCGACCTCACTCACCGAGACGGTTCACGTGTCAGTGAGTGAGTACGACGACACCGACGCCGTCTCCATCGCTGCTTCGAAGGGCAACGCATCATGAGACACCATCTGCTGTCGGCGGCCGACCTGAGCCGCGACGACGCGATCGTGATCCTCGACACCGCCGCCGAGCTTCGCAGCCTCGCCGACCGCCCGATCAAGAAGCTGCCCACGCTGCGGGGCCGGACGGTGGTGAACCTGTTTTTCGAGGACTCGACCCGCACCCGCATCTCGTTCGAGGCGGCAGCCAAACGGTTGTCCGCCGACGTCATCAACTTCTCGGCCAAGGGGTCCAGCGTCTCCAAGGGCGAGAGCCTCAAGGACACCGCGCTGACATTGGAGGCGATGGGTGCCGATGCGGTCGTCATCCGGCACGGCTCGTCCGGCGCGCCGCATCGGCTCGCGACCAGCGGCTGGGTGCGTTCCAGCGTGGTCAACGCCGGCGACGGCACTCACGAGCACCCGACTCAGGCGCTGCTCGACGCGTTCACCATGCGCCGCCACCTCGGTGAGCTCGACGGCCGGCGCGTGACGATCGTCGGCGACGTGTTGCACAGCAGGGTGGCCCGCTCCAACGCGCTGCTGCTCAGCACGCTTGGCGCCGAGGTCACCCTGGTGGCGCCACCCACGCTGCTCCCGGTCGGCGTGGAAACCTGGCCGGTGCAGACGTCGTACGACTTCGACAGCGCGCTGGACAAATCCGATGCGGTGATGATGCTGCGGGTCCAACGCGAGCGGATGAACGCCGCGTTCTTCCCCAGCGCCCGCGAATACAGTCGGCGCTACGGCCTCGACGACCGGCGCTTCGCCCGGCTGCCCGAACATGCGATCGTGATGCACCCCGGGCCGATGAACCGCGGCATGGAGATCTCCGCAAACGTCGCCGACTCCGAGCGTTCGGTGATCGTCGAGCAGGTGACGAACGGGGTGGCGGTCCGGATGGCTGTCCTCTATCTGCTCCTCGCCGGGCCGGTCGGCGATTCCGATACTGCTGAGGCGGAAGTCCGATTCGGCTCAGCGCGGTTCGACGCAGCGGCATCTGGCGCAGCGGCGTTCGACGCAACGGGATCTGGCACATCTGGGTTCGACGCAACGGGGTCCGACACAAACGGTACGACGAGTGGTGCGGAGGTTGCCCGATGACCGGCTACCTCATCAAGGGCGCCAGGGTCTTGGGTGGCGAGCCCGCTGATCTGGTGCTGCACGACGGCCGCATCCTCGACGCCACCGAAGCCCGGCTCGGCTTCGCCACGGTCGACGCTGACGGTCTCGTCGCGCTGCCCGGGCTTGTCGACCTGCACACCCACCTGCGAGAGCCCGGCCGCGAGGACGCCGAGACTGTGATGTCCGGGTCGAGGGCGGCCGCCAGGGGCGGCTTCACCGCCGTGCACGCGATGGCGAACACCGATCCGGTCGCCGACACCGCAGGCGTCGTCGAGCAGGTTTGGCATCTGGGCCAACAGGCGGGCTACTCCGACGTTCGCCCGGTCGGTGCGGTCACCGCCGGGCTGGCCGGCCACCAGCTGGCCGAGCTAGGGGCGATGGCCGACTCGGCGGCCGCGGTGCGGATCTTTTCGGATGACGGCACCTGCGTGTCCGATGCCGTGCTGATGCGCCGGGCGCTGGAATACGTCAAGGCGTTCGACGGCGTCATTGCCCAGCACGCCCAAGAGCCGCGCCTCACCGAGGACGCCCAGATGAACGAGGGCACGATGTCTGGGGTCCTCGGCATGCGCGGTTGGCCGGCGGTCGCCGAGGAGGCGATCATCGCCCGCGACTGCCTGCTGGCGGCCCACGTCGGCTCCCGGCTGCACATCTGCCACGTCTCCACGGCCGGATCCGTCGAGCTGATCCGGTGGGCCAAGTCCAAGGGCTGGGCGGTCACCGCGGAGGTGACGCCGCACCACCTGCTGTTGACCGACGACCTGGTGGCGACGTACGACCCGATCTACAAGGTCAACCCGCCGCTGCGCACCGCCGACGACGTGGCGGCGCTGCGAGCGGGTCTCGCCGACGGGACGATCGACTGCGTCGCTACCGACCACGCACCTCACCCCACCGAGGACAAGGAGTGCGAGTGGGCATCGGCTGCCATGGGGATGCTGGGGCTCGAGACTGCACTCAGCGTCGTCCAGTTCGCGATGGTCGACACCGGACTGCTGGACTGGGCCGACGTGGCTGACCGGATGTCGGTGCGTCCGGCAGCGATCGGCCGCGTCTTCGACCAGGGGCAGCCGCTCGAGGTCGGTGCGCCCGCCCACGTGACGCTTGTCGACCCGGCAGCTAGGCGCACGGTCGACGCCTCGGAGTCGCAGTCACTCTCGCGCAACAACCCGTTCCGGGGGATGGACCTGCCGGGGCGGGTGGTGGCGACGTTCCTGGGCGGCCGACCCACGGTCCTTGACGGGAAGCTCCAGTGACCCTGCTCGTGCTGGAGGACGGCCGCCTGTTCACCGGGGAGGCGTACGGCGCCCGCGGTGAGACGATCGGGGAGGCTGTCTTCTGCACCGCCATGACCGGCTACCAGGAGACCCTGACCGACCCGTCGTACCACCGGCAGGTCGTCGTCATGACCGCACCACACATCGGCAACACCGGCGTCAACGACGACGACGACGAGTCGGCCCGGATCTGGGTGGCGGGGTACGTCGTGCGCGACCATGCGAGGCTGCCGAGCAGCTGGCGGTCGACCGGGAGCCTCGACGACCGGCTCGGGGGCGAGGGTGTCGTCGGGATCGGTGGCATCGACACCCGAGCCCTGACCCGGCATCTGCGTGAGCGCGGAGCCATGCGGGTCGGGATCTCCAGCACCGAGACCGACCCGGCGGCGCTGCTCTCCCGGGTGCGGGCGGCACCTGCCATGGCTGGCGCTGCCCTCGCCGCGCAGGTGTCGACCGTTGACGCATACACGGTTCCGGCCGCCGGTGAGCGTCGGGGTCGGGTCGCGGCGCTCGACCTCGGGCTCAAGGCGATGACGCCGCGGCTGCTGGCCGAGTGCGGGATCGAGACCGTGGTGCTGCCTGCCACCTCGACCATCGACGACATCGTGTCAGTCGACCCCGACGGTGTCTTCTTCTCCAACGGACCCGGTGACCCCGCCACCGCCGATCGTGAGGTCGACCTGCTGCGCGAGGTCCTGCGTCGGCAGATCCCCTACTTCGGCATCTGTTTCGGCAACCAGCTCCTCGGCCGGGCCCTCGGCCTCTCGACCTACAAGCTTCGCTACGGCCACCGCGGCATCAACCAGCCCGTCATGGACCTCACCACCGGCAAGGTGGAGGTGACCGCGCACAACCATGGCTTCGCGGTCGGCTGGCCGGGCCGCGAACAGGGGCACAGCGCTGTGACTGCACGGGTGGGCGAGCCGATATCGACCAAGTTCGGTCCGGCCGAGCTCACGCACGTGTGTCTCAACGACGGTGTCGTCGAAGGGCTGCGGCTGGTGGACCGGCCGGCGTTCTCCGTCCAGTACCACCCTGAGGCGGCGGCCGGACCGCACGACGCCGGCTACCTCTTCGACCGCTTCGTGGGGATGCTGTCGCCGGCCCGTCCGACCGGGCGCGGTGTTCGCCCGCCCGAGCGAGCCGGACAAGCCGGAGAGGGTGAAGGCTGATGCCTCGCCGTCCAGACATCTCGTCGGTGCTCGTGATCGGGTCGGGACCCATCGTGATCGGACAGGGCTGCGAGTTCGACTACTCCGGCACCCAGGCATGCCGGGTGCTCAAGGAGGAGGGGCTGCGGGTGATCCTGGTCAACTCCAACCCCGCGACGATCATGACCGACCCCGAGATGGCAGATGCGACGTACGTCGAGCCGATCACCCCTGAGTTCGTCACGTTGGTCATAGAGAAGGAGCGCCCCGACGCGCTGCTGGCGACCCTCGGCGGACAGACCGCCCTCAACATCGCGGTCTCGCTCGCCCGCGACGGCACGCTTGACAAGTACGACGTCGAGCTCATCGGCGCCTCTGTCGCTGCGATCGAGTCGGGTGAGAACCGCGAGTCGTTCAAGGCTGTCGTCCAGTCAGTTGGTGGTGAGGTGGCCCGTAGCGTCGTCTGCCACTCGATGGACGACTGTCTCGATGCGACGGATGCACTCGGTATGCCCCTGGTCGTCCGGCCCTCTTTCACGATGGGAGGAGCCGGATCCGGCCTCGCCTACGACCTCGACGGTCTCCACCGCATCGCCGGTGCGGGTCTGGACGCCAGCCCGACGACCGAGGTCCTCATCGAGGAGTCGATCCTCGGCTGGAAGGAGTACGAGCTCGAGGTGATGCGAGACGGCCACGACAACACGGTGATCGTCTGCTCGATCGAGAACCTCGA
>JBPCQA010000050.1:0-40970 GCA_050998615.1 Nocardioidaceae bacterium | reverse complement strand
AAGCAACTGATCGACCTCGCCGCTGCCCGCACCCAAGGCACCCGACCCGCAGCCTGACCACCATCCGGACATTCCACGTGAGGCAAGCGTCAAACTTTCCCGGACATCTTGACGTGAGGCAAGACGGTCCAAGCCACCGCAATACTCGCTCCTTGCGAGTGCTGGAGAAGTGCGGCTTCACCCAAGGACTCTGGATCGACGGGCTTAGCGACCCGGGGGAGCGGCCTGACACCGAGATCGTCTGCACCTTCGACGTACGCCACTGGCTGGGTCGATGACTCGCGAAATCAGGGTGGAAATCCTTGGCGGCTGGGCGGGAAGAACCTGACGGCTGGGCGGGAAGAACTTGACGGCTCGCTGAATAGCGTGCTGCGTTCGGCTAGCCTGGCGCTGTGCCGGGCTTGATCACTGTCGGTCACGGGAAGCTTGACCGGGGTCGATTGGCCGACCTGCTGACCGGTGCGGGAGTTCAGGAGCTTGTCGACGTACGCCGATTCCCCGCCAGCCGCAACAATCCAGATGTCAGCCGGGACGTCATGTCGGCCTGGCTGCGAGCTGCCGGAATCGGATATCGGTGGGAGGAGGCGCTGGGCGGACGCCGCCGACTGTCTGTTGGCCAGCGGCCAGCAGACACCTGGTGGAGGGTGCCGGCGTTTCGCGCCTACGCGGCGCACACCAGGAGCCCCGAATTCATCACGGCTCTGCAGCAGGTGCTAGCAGCTGTCCCGGAGCTCACTGTCGCGCTCATGTGCAGCGAGAGCGTGTGGTGGCGCTGCCACCGCCGGCTGATCGCGGATGTGGCCGAGGTGGCTCACCAGACGCCGGTGCATCACCTGATGCCGAGTGGGCTTCTGACCGAGCACCCCCCGGCGCAGGGGGCAAGGATCCGCCGGGACGGTCTGCTGGTATGGGATCGGTCGACCGAGAACGCCGGCACGGCAGCCGACTAGGAGCGTCACACAACTGAACGCGGGACTCGCCGTCGGCGTACCCTGGCGACTATGGCGATGGAGTTGTCCGAGGCGAGCCTGTCGGTCGAAGGACGGCCGCATCCGGCATTGGCCGACTACGTCGAGTCTTACCACGGCTACCGCCACCGCCTCGATGCACCCGGCATTCACCACGGGCTCCCGTCGTCGTCGCTCACCATGGTCATCGCGTTTGATGAACCGATCGACGTGGGCTGGTTGAACGACCCGAGCAGCCGTGACAAGTATTGGACGACGGTAGCCGGGCTACACATCACCCCGGCCGGGATCCACGACCACGGTCGTCAGCACGGCATCCAGCTCGAACTTACCGCGCTGGGTGCCCGAGCGCTCTGCGGCGTGCCGGCGGCGGCCCTGCAGGGCGAGATGGTGGAGTTGGGCGTCGTGATCGGCGCCCGAGGTGTGCGGCTGTACGAAGAGGTGGCCCGGGCGAAGACGTGGGAAGAGCGTTTCAGGTCACTCGACCAGACGCTCTTGTGGATCGTCGGCGACCACGAGCCGGCTCCGCGATTTGCACGTCGCGAGATCGCATGGGCCTGGGAGTGCCTGCAGCGTCGCCAGGGCGACATCCGCGTCCAGACCTTGGCCGACCAAGTCGGTTGGAGTCGACGGCACTTCAGTCAGCAGTTTCGCGCGGAGCTCGGTATCGCGCCGAAGGAAGCCGCCCGGATCATGCGATTTCAGGCATCGCACCGGCTGATTCGTGCCGGCGGCGCGGGACTCGCCGAGGTGGCCGCCGGATGCGGTTTCGCCGACCAGGCGCACCTCACCCGAGAGTGGCGGGAGCTGGCCGGCTACTCCCCGACCCGCTGGCGTCGCGACGAGCTCCGATTTGTTCAAGACGGCGCCGACGAGCGGTGACAGGCTGGCCACATGGCAACCGAACAAAACCAGACTGAGAACACTCAGAACATCCAGGCCGACCGATCTCCAGGTGAGCAGCCCCCGCGTCCGGCCGTCTGGCCCACGCTGAGCTATCGCGACGCGCGAGCCGCCATCGAGTTCTTGACGTTTGCGCTCGGCTTCGTCGAGAAGGCGAGCTACGCCGACGAAAGCGACTCCATGAAGGTCGTGCACGCCCAGCTCGACTGGCCACCCGGCGGCGGCATCATGCTCGGCTCGAGCGGACGTCCCGAAGGCATGGTCGACCCGACCGGCCACGGCTCGACGTACTGCGTCACCGACGACGTGGACGCCGTCTTCGCCCGGGCCGTCGCGGCGGGCGCGACCGTCGTGCGCGAGCCCGCCGACCAGGACTACGGCGGCCGCAACTGTGTGCTGCGCGACCCTGAAGGCAATCAGTGGAGCTTCGGCAGCTATCGCGGCGAGTAGCCCTCTGGCCGGCTAGGTGAGGCGGCAGCCCCAGGTGTTGCTGACTGACTCGTCAGGCTGCAGGCTCGCCACGTCGGTGCCGCTGGCGAACGCGTTGGGCGGGGCGGTCATCGGCTCCACGCCAAGGCCCCGACGGCGGCGGTCCTCGCTCAGCGTGTCGGCCGTGTAGAGCTCCAGGTAGGGGTACGTGTCGTCGATCCAGATCTCCGCCGTGCGCCCGTCCTGGCCAGTGAGCCGGCACCAGGAGCGGCCGTCGGCGTCCCGCGCCAGGTCGGTGAACGCATAGTCGATGGCCAGCTCGCCGAGCTGACCTGGCTTCGCGAAGTCGAAGCGGGTCCCGCTCACCGACTCCGTCTCGATCGGCAGCTGACGCCCGGAGTCGGTGTCGATGCGGGTGTCTGCCGCGAACTGCAGGGTGCATGCATCGATGGTGCCCGCCCCCGGCGACAAGTACGGATGCTGTCCACAGGCGTACGGCGCGGCCTCCGCTCCGATGTTGGTCGCCGTTGTTGCGACGATCAGGCCGTCGTCGCTGAGCCGGTAGTCGACCGAGACATCGAGCGTGAACGGGTAGCCCATCAACGGGTAGAGCCGACTCGACATCACCACGCGGTCTGCCGACCGCTCCGCGCATGTCCAGGGGCGCCAACGCAGGAACCCGTGGATCGCGTTGTGCTTGTCGGGCTCGGTCAGTGCCACTTGAAGGTTGGCGTCGGCGAAGCTGTATTTGCCGTCGGCCAGCCGGTTTGGCCACGGGATCAGCGGGGCGCCATGAGCGCCGTCACACATCGCGTCAACATCGTAGGGATGGAGCACGTCTCGGCGCCCGACTCGGTAGGCCCGCACTCCACCACCCACTTCAACGACGGTGGCACTCTGCTCGCCGTACGTGATCTCGAACTGCTCGCCGCTGGGAGGGACCGTCACAATGTCCCATCATTGCTTGAGCCGACGCTCTGTGCAATCGCAGGCCGTACCCTGGACCGGTCATGACGACCAACCAGACATGCACCCCGCCTCCAGGTGACTACCAGGTCGCCGGGGTGGCGGGATCGGGGGCCGGGCGGACGTACGAGGTCAAGACGTACGGCTGTCAGATGAACGTGCACGACTCCGAGCGACTGTCCGGCCTACTGGAGAGCGCCGGCTACACCCGCGCGGCTGCCGGCGCCGAGCCCGATGTGGTGGTGTTCAACACCTGCGCGGTGCGCGAGAACGCCGACAACAGGCTGTACGGCAACCTCAGCCATCTCGCGCCTGTCAAGGCGTCGCGGGCCGGCATGCAGATTGCGGTAGGCGGCTGCCTGGCGCAAAAGGACCGGGCCGAGATCACCCGCCGGGCGCCGTACGTCGACGTCGTCTTCGGCACCCACAACATCGGTTCGCTGCCGGTCCTACTGGCCCGGGCCCGGGTGAATGACGAGGCGCAGGTCGAGATCTTGGAGTCCCTCGACGTCTTCCCGTCCACGCTGCCCACTCGCCGTGAGTCGGCGTACGCGGCATGGGTAGCGATCAGCGTCGGCTGCAACAACACCTGCACGTTTTGTATCGTCCCGTCGCTGCGAGGGACCGAGAAGGACCGCCGTCCCGGTGACGTGCTGGCCGAGATCGAGGCGCTGGTGGCCGACGGTGTCATCGAGGTGACGCTGCTCGGGCAGAACGTGAACTCGTACGGCGTCGAGCACGGCGATCGCTACGCGTTCGGCAAGCTGCTGCGGGCGTGTGGCGAGATCGACGGGTTGGAGCGGGTGCGTTTCACGTCTCCGCATCCGCGCGACTTCACCGACGATGTGATCGCCGCGATGGCCGAGACGCCCATTGTGATGCCACAGCTGCACATGCCGCTGCAGTCCGGCTCCAACGCAATGCTGAAGGCCATGAAGCGCTCGTATCGACGCGACAGGTACCTGAGCATCCTGCAGCGGGTGCGTGCGGCGATGCCAGACGCGGCGATCACCACCGACATTATCGTCGGCTTCCCCGGTGAAACGGACGCCGACTTCGCGGACACCATGTCGCTCGTCGAGCAGGCGCGCTTCGCGGGTGCCTTCACCTTCTTGTACTCCAAACGGCCCGGCACGCCCGCCGAGAGCATGCCCGGGCACGTGCCGCACGAGGTGGCGCAGCGACGTTATGAACGGCTGGTCGAGCTCGTCAATGAGATCGCCTGGCAGCAGAACATGGACTTCGAGGGGCGCGAGGTCGAGGTGTTGGTCGCCGCAGGCGAAGGCCGCAAGGACGCCGCGACCGCGCGGCTGTCCGGCCGCGCCCGCGACAACCGGCTCGTGCACTTCACGCCGGATCTAGGCTCTGCCCCGCGTCCAGGAGACATGGTCACCGCGACAATCACTCGGGCCGCGCCACACCATCTGGTGTCCGACCTGCCGGTGACATCGGTACGCCGTACGCGGGCAGGTGACGCCTGGGACCTCCGTACCGCACCACAATCGGCGGGCCAGCCAGCAGCGATCCCGCTCGGGCTGCCCACCATCCGGGCTGGCACGCAGCCGCGCTAGGGCCACCGGGCCGGTCGGAGCGGTTGGGTCTGCGGCAGCGCCGGTCTTAGCACCCTCTGATGCTTGGGATAGTCGCAGCCGGATCACAGAGCGGCGAAGCCGAACGTGACGATGGGGGGAAGCGCGCCGGCGTGCAAAGCCTGGAACACGAAGAGCTCATGCGGTACGACGGGCTCCGGCAGTGCGTCGAGTGAGAACCAGCTGAGTGCGGCGGCCTTGGGCCGCTCCATGATCTGCGGCTCGCCGCTCCACGAGCGGCACTCGAAGAAGAAGTCGACGCGCTCGTCGACCGGCTGGTGATTGCCATGGGTGCGGTGCATGGCGCACAGCGGCGTCAGGGCCGCTGACTCGATCGTTACTCCGATTTCCTCGCGGGTCTCCCGGCAGGCCGCCTGCACCACGGACTCGTCTTCCTCGACATGGCCGGCGGCCGCCGTGGCCCAATACCCGTCCCGGTAGCCGGTGTGCTGGCGCAACTGCAACAAGACCTCATCGTCACGACGGAACACGACGTAGGCGGCCGGCACCACCCGGAACCGGTGTGTCATAAGAGCGGGGGAGCTAAGTGCTGGACACGGCGGGTCATCAGCGCCAAGGTGTGCCAACCGGTGTTGATGATCGAGACGGCCACGGAAGCGGCCTGCTCAACCACCTGAATGGACCCCGCCGCAGACGAGACGTCATCGGTCGCTGCTGGTGGCAGCGGCGGGGTCAGGCCGCGCCGTCCTTCTTGTTGCCCAGCTTGTCGAGACTGCCTTCGACTTTGCGCTTGCCGGTGTTGATCTTGTCGGTGTATTGGCCACCGGTCTTCTTGTCGATGAACTCGCCGGCTTTGTTGAGGCCACCTTTCACGGTGTCCCCGTGCTGGTCGACGGCTTCGACCGCCTTCGTCTTGAACTTGTCGAGAAATCCCACGGGTTGCTCCAATCGATTGGACCATCACGCCGGCCGCGGATGCGTCGTACGCCCACGATAACCGCACTCGCCATAATGAGACCTGTGTCGTCTAAACCCGACCGCGTTGCAGCCACATCTCCCGTCGTCGCGGTGATGGGCCCCACCACCGCTGGCAAGAGCGATCTTGCCGTCGAGCTTGCCTTGGCCCTCGACGGTGAGGTGGTGAACGCGGATTCGATGCAGATCTACCGCGGCATGGACATCGGCACTGCCAAACTGACCACCGAGCAACGCCGCGGGGTGCCGCATCACCTTCTCGACATCCTGGACATTCGAGAGCCGGACACCGTGGCGGAGTTTCAGGGCTGGGCGCGCAAGGCGATCGCCGACTGTCGCGCCCTGGGTGTGACGCCGATCCTCGTGGGTGGCTCGGCGCTATACCTGAGGGCCGTGCTCGACGAGTTCGACTTCCCGGGCACGGACCCCGCCGTACGAGATCGGCTGGAGACGGAGCTCGCCGAGACGGGCGCCGAAGCCCTGCACGAGCGGCTTCGCGAGGCCGATCCGGCCGCCGCCGCGGCGATCTTGCCAACCAACGGCAGGCGAGTGGTGCGCGCGTTGGAGGTCATCGAGATCACCGGATCGCCGTATGGAGCCTGTCTTCCGGGGTTTGCCCATGCCTTGGACCAGGTGGTGCAGATCGGGCTCGACGTGCCGCGTGAGGCACTGGACGTGCGCATCGAGCAGCGGGTCGACCTGATGTGGCGCGCCGGTTTCGTGGACGAGGTACGTCGCCTGGAGCGTGCCGGGCTGCGTCAGGGCCGGACCGCCAGCCGGGCACTCGGCTACGCCCAGGTGCTCGGCTTCCTGGCGGGCGAGTGCTCCGAGGACGAAGCCAGGGCGGCGACCGTGCGGGCGACCCGCAGGTTCGCCCGGCGCCAAGACTCGTGGTTTCGTCGCGACCCCCGCATCGGCTGGCTCGCTCATGACGCCTCGGATCTGCTGGCTTGCGCGCTGAACGCCGTACGATCTGTGGAGTGAACTTCCCCTTTGTCAAAGGTCACGGCACCCACAACGACTTCGTGGTGCTGCCTGACCTTGGTGGTTCGGTGCATGGGGACCTAGATCCCGAGGTGGTCGCGCGGATATGCGACCGGCGCGCCGGCATCGGCGGCGACGGAGTGCTGCGGGTGGTGAGAGGCAAGCACGACGCTGCCTGGTTCATGGACTATCGCAACGCCGATGGCTCGGTCGGCGAGTTGTGCGGCAACGGGTTGCGGGTGTTCGCTCGCTACCTCGAGGCCACGCACTTGGTCGACACGCAGTCACCGCTGAGCGTCGAAACCCGTGGGGGTGTCAGCCAGGTGTCGTTTTGCGACGACGGTGAGATCAGCGTCGCCATCGGAGTGCCGGTCATCGGCGGGAGGGTGAAAGTCGACCTCGACGGTCGCTCGTACGACGCCGTTGGGGTCGACATGGGCAACCCGCACGCGGTGGTGTTCGTTGACACACTGGACGAGCTGGGGTCGCCGTGTGAGTCACCGACGTTTAGTGCGGACGACTTCCCTGCGGGCGCCAATGTCGAGTTTGTCGTACGCCGCGCTCCCGGCCACCTCGCGATGCGGGTGTTCGAACGAGGCGTCGGGGAGACGAAGTCGTGCGGCACAGGTGCCTGCGCCGCCGTGGTGGCCGCGGCCGGCGTGGAGGACGATCGCCGAGTCGAGCGTGGCGCGCATCGGGTCGACGTAGCGGGCGGCAGGTTGACGGTGACTTGGGACGAGGACGGGCAGCTCCATCTCAAGGGTCCGGCCATCCTGGTGGCCGAGGGGGTGTGGCGTGGGTAACCCGCTCGCTAGCCGACGCCGCTACCGGCAACCTTGCGACTATGGCTGAACGTCAGGGCATGAGTCGAGCGGGACGCCTTCAGCCACACGGGTAATCCCTGCCGACCAGAGCGACCGAGCGCCCGCGCTCTCAAAAGGGGTCGTGAGCGGGCGCGCTTCGACGTACAATTTGAGGTACATGACAGCAAACAAACGACAATTTTCGGTGGACTTTGCAGACAACGCCGTTGGGCTGGAGCCCGGCCTCGGGGGCATTGACGAGTCGTCGGATGGCGTAATCGACCTCAACGGCAGCATCAGCCCCGAGTTGGCACCCGAGGAGCGCGGCGGCCCTCGCGAAGATTTCGGTCAGGGCGATTATGAGCTCGAAGAGCGAAATGCCTTGCGACGCGTGGCAGGACTTTCGACCGAGCTCGAAGACATCGGTGAAGTCGAATACCGTCAGCTCAGGCTCGAGCGGGTTGTGCTCGTCAGCGTGTGGACCGAGGGCACCCTGGAAGACGCGGATAACTCGCTGGTGGAGCTCAAGCTGCTTGCCGAGACGGCAGGATCGGTGGTGCTCGACGCGCTGTCGCAACGCCGGCAAAAGCCTGATCCGGCGACTTACATCGGCCCGGGCAAGGTCGACCACCTACGCATGGTGGTCGCCGAAACCGGTGCCGACACCGTGATCTGCGACGGTGAGCTGAGCCCGTCCCAGCTGCGAAACCTCGAAGATCGGGTCAAGGTCAAGGTTGTGGATCGCACCGCCTTGATTTTGGACATCTTCGCCCAGCATGCGCGGTCCAAAGAGGGCAAGGCCCAAGTCGAGCTGGCCCAACTTGACTACCTAAAACAGCGGCTGCGTGGTTGGGGCGGCAACCTGTCGCGTCAGGCCGGTGGCCGGGTCGGCGTGCAAGGTGGCGGCATCGGCGGCCGCGGGCCGGGCGAGACGAAGCTGGAGACCGACCGGCGCCGGATCACCACCCGGATGGCGAAGCTGCGCCGCGAACTTGGGCACATGATGACCGCACGAACCACCAAGAAGGCCGAACGGGTGCGTCGCGAGATCCCGTCGGTGGCGATTGCGGGATACACGAACGCCGGCAAGTCCTCGCTGCTGAATCGGCTGACCGGTGCCGCGGTGCTCGTCGAAGATGCCCTGTTCGCGACGCTTGACCCAACGACTCGTCGTACGACGACCAGCGACGGCCGCGTCTATACCCTCTCCGACACCGTAGGCTTTGTCCGGCATCTGCCACATCAACTGGTGGAGGCATTCCGCTCCACGCTCGAGGAGGTCGCGGAGGCAGACCTCGTGCTGCATGTGGTCGACGGCTCCCACGCCGATCCGGAAGGCCAGATCGCCGCGGTCCGCAACGTCTTCGCCGAGATCCACGCCGACCACGTCCCCGAGCTGGTCGTCATCAACAAGTCTGACGTCGCCGATCCTTTGGTGATCACCCGTCTGCTCAACCGGGAGCCGCACGCGGTCGTGGTCTCGGCCCGACGTGGCGCGGGCATTGCCGATGTGCTCGCCGCGATCGAGCAGGACCTCCCGCATCCGAGCGTCGAGGTGGCCGCGTTGCTGCCCTACTCGCGTGGCGACCTGGTCAACAAGGTGCATGAGCATGGCGAGGTGATCTCGGTTGAACACACGGTGGAAGGCTCGATGGTGCGAGCCCTGGTCAACCCGAGGCTGGCCGGCGAGCTAACCCCGTTCTGCATACCCGCCCCTGCCTGAGCTCGCGCTCTTGCGCACCAAGAACAGGCGCTGGCGAAGGGTTGTGGACGAACGCCTCGGTATCGGCGTGGTCGGGTAGCCTCGGCCGGTGAGGCGTAGCCAGCGGTCCGCATCAGACGCGGCAAGAAGGACCGGTTCGGCTCGCATTGAGCCGTCGGCCGATCAAGTTCTGCGCGCGGCCGTCGACGAGGTGGGGGGCGAAGACCGGCCCGGTCAGATCGAGATGGCCCATGCAGTGGGTGACGCCATCGAGTCCGGCCACCATCTGCTCGTTCAGGCCGGAACCGGCACCGGGAAGTCATTGGGCTATCTGGTTCCGGCGGTGCTGCACGACGAGCGCGTCGTCGTCGCCACGGCGACCCTTGCGCTGCAGCATCAACTCGTGGAGCGCGACATTCCGGCTCTGCTCGCGGCAACGTCGCACCTGCTCGGCGAGCAGCCGGCGTACGCCGTCTTGAAGGGTCGCAACAACTACGCGTGCCTGCACCGCATTCGCGATGGCGTCCCGAACGATCAGGGGACATTGGTGGACATCCCCGACGGCACTATCGGTTCTGAAGTGGTCAGGTTGCGCGAGTGGGCTGAGCGGGAGTCTAAAGCCGCGGGAATCGGCGACCGTGATGGTGCGCCCTCGCACACCGATCGGGTCTGGCGCCAGGTGTCGGTCAACCATCGTGAGTGTCTCGGAGCGGCGAAATGCCCTTACGGGCTCGAGTGCTTTGCCGAGCGCGCCCGCGAGCGTGCGTTGGCCTCCAAGCTGGTCGTGACCAACCATTCGCTGCTGGCAATCGACGCCATCGAGGGCATTCCGATGCTTCCCGAATACGACGTCGTGATCGTTGATGAAGCTCATGAGCTCGTGTCCCGTGTGACCCAGGCGGCCAGTGATGAGCTGTCGGTTCCGGCGGTCGAAAGAGCCGCGAGACGCGCCAGGAACTTCGTCGACGGGACTCAGGCCGACGATCTGGGTGACGCCGGTGACGCGCTGCGAGCTGCCATCGACGAGTTGGCGCCCGGCCGGATCGACGCGTTGCCCGAGGCGCTGGCCGATGCATTGAACATGGTGACCAGCACGGCCCGTTCGGCCTTTTCCGCGATCGCGAAGGAGTCGAGGGATTCCGATGTCGACGCGGCTGGGCAGCAGGCTCGGGGAATGCTTGAGGAGACTCGCAAGATCGCCGCGCGACTGGCGGCGAACGAAGACTCTGATGTCGTCTGGCTGGCAGAGCGAGACCGATCCCGCGGTGGCAGTCAGCTTTGTGTCGCGCCGCTGGAGGTGTGGGGGCCGCTGCGATACCGGCTGTTGGCCGAGAAAACGGTGGTGTTCACGTCCGCGACCTTGAAGCTCGGCGGTGATTTCACGTCGGTTGCGTCGTCGATCGGGCTGCGGCCAGCCGAACGGATGGACCACTCCATCGATACCGCGGCTGACGTGTCGGCTGAAGCTGCGGTTCCGCGCGGTCAAGACGACGAGCCGGCCGAAGATGATCAGCTTGGCGACGAGGGGACGCGGGTGCTTCCCTGGCGCGGAATCGACGTCGGATCTCCGTTCGACTATCCCAAGCAGGGCATCTTGTACGTCGCCAGCCACCTGCCGTCACCAGGTCGGGACGGGATCGGTCCCGCCCAGCTCGAGGAGTTGCACGACCTGCTCGAGGCCGCCAACGGCCGGACGCTTGGGCTCTTCTCATCGAGGCGCGCAGCCGAGACGGCCGCAGAGTCCCTGCGAGTCAGCTTGCCCCATCTGCCGATTCTGTGCCAAGGCGATGGGCAGCTCTCACACCTGCGGGCCGAGTTCATCGACAACCCTGCAGTGAGTCTCTTCGGCACCTTGTCACTGTGGCAGGGCCTCGACGTTCCGGGGGAGACGTGTCAGCTGGTCATCATCGACCGGATTCCGTTTCCTCGACCAGATGACCCGCTGATGTCGGCGCGGGCGCGGGCGGTGCAGCGTGCGGGAGGTAACGGCTTCATGGCCGTCTCCGCGACCCACGCCGCCTTGTTGCTCGCGCAGGGATCTGGCCGGCTGATTCGCACTATGTCGGATCGTGGCGTGGTGGCGATCTTGGACCCCCGATTGGCCACCGCACGTTATGGGGCCTTCTTGCGTGCGTCACTGCCACCGATGTGGTCGACGTTCGACCGGCACGTGGCCTTGGGCGCGCTTCAACGCCTTCGCTCGGCCCGCTGATGGCCTTGAAAGACACCAGCTCGGGTGGCCCGAGCGCTCGGCCGGGCCACCCGAGCTGGAACCCACCACACGGGACCGCCGACCTGGCGGCTAGGTCAAGACACCAGATGGTGGTGCCGTCGGTTCATCTTGCCATCGCAATGACTCATGGAGCTGGTTCATATGTTCCCCGTTGCTTGGCGAGAAAACGTCCCAGCCTTCGGTGATACCAGCCGATCTGGGGCCACGAGCCTTCGTGCGTGCACCCATCCCCGTGCACGTCGGCAACTGAAGCAGCTCAGATTCGCCGCATCACCGTGACGACTTTGCCAAGGACGGTGGCATTGTTGCCATCGATTGGCTCGAACGTGTCGTTGCGCGGTAGCAGCCAGACTTGCCCGCGTCTCTTTTGCAACGTCTTCACGGTCGCCTCGCCGTCGATCATCGCCGCGACGATTTCGCCGTTTTCAGCTGTCGGCTGCTGCCTGACGACCACGAAGTCGCCATCACAAATGGCCGCGCCGATCATCGAGTCACCCTTGACCTCAAGCATGAAGAGCGTGCCATCACCGACCAATTGCTTGGGTAGGGGAAACACATCCTCGACCAGCTGCTCGGCGAGAATCGGGCCACCGGCCGCGATCCGGCCCACGACCGGGACGTAGATGGCCTCGGGCCGGGCATCACCGGCGCCAGTGTCGTCGTACGGGCTGTCGCCGGCCGCCCCACCGTGTCGGCCGGCGTGTGGGTCGGGCAGCAGCACCTCGACGGCGCGTGGCCGGTTGGGATCGCGGCGGAGGAAGCCCTTGCCCTCCAACACGCGCAGCTGGTGAGCCACCGACGACGTGCTCGTAAGGCCCACGGCCTGGCCGATCTCGCGCATGCTCGGCGGATAACCCCGGCTCTCAACTGAGTCTCGAATCTCGGCGAGGACGCGGCGTTGGCGCGGCGTCAAACCGGTCGCGTCTGGCGGCCCGTCCGGAAGCTCGTGCACGGCGGGTCGGGTCTTGGTTTTGGCCATCGTTCATCACCTCGAGGAATGGTGCCGAGTCATTACCGAAGACGGTAGACCCGATCACCGACAGTATCAAACACCTGTTCGAACGGCGTGTCGCTGCGCCCGGAAGCCCGGAATCGCGGCCGAGTAGGCGGCCGGCGGCTCGAACGCCCGTTCGACTGGTGGGGCGACACTGTGGCCCTGAGCTGCTAAGCTCGCACGTATGTTCGATCGAACACGCTTTCGAGCGAAGGGAAGCGGTGGCGGTGGCACCGGCAATCGCAGGCAGGGTTGTCACCGCGACGAGCGTTGCGCACATCCAGGTGCTGGCTGCCTGGTCAGGGCCTGGCCACTTGCTCGGAACTGTCGGCGCGGGCCGATACACCTGGGATCGACATGCACATCACCACACGACGGCTCAACGTGGGCCGGTTCGTCTTCTCGGAGGTCAGTTGTGAGCACGCCAGTCGCTGAATATGAGTTCGACACCCTCACGGCGCCCCGGACGGCGCCAGCTCATCCCCATCGCCCATCGAAGTTGCTGCGGTTGACCTGGCGAGGCCGGGTCGTCGTGCTGCTCATGCTGCTAGCCCTGGCGTTGGGTTGCTTCGCCCTGTTCGGCAGCCCGGCTGCCTCCACGGATGGGTCCGCGTCGGCGGCCTCGGTCAAGTCCGCCGCGTCAAGGACGGTCGTGGTCCAGCCGGGGCAAACACTGTGGGACATCGCCACGAAGGCTGCCCCCGGTCAGGACCCCCGCCAGGTGATCGCCGAGATCGTCGACCTGAACTCGTTGAGCGATGCAGGCTCGATCCGGGTGGGGCAGCCGCTGCTCGTGCCCACGGATTGACGAGCTCGCCACGACACCTCCAGACGTGGCCACCTCGAAGATGTACGACGACACGAGTGGGCCGGCCTGGTGTCAGACCGACCCACTCGTTGTTCGGATGGATTCCCCAGCGGTACGACGTGCTGCATGGTTGCTGGCGGACGTCACCTCAAGTCGCCGAAGCCCCGAACGGCGGGCGTTACAGAATGCCTCGGGCTGCGAACGAGGCATGCGTTTGGGCCGCCGCCTGGGCGCCGTACAGGCGCTTCGCGGTCGACACGGTGACCCGAGCGGCTGCGGGCATCGTGA
Organism: Nocardioidaceae bacterium; assembly: GCA_050998615.1. Taxonomy (GTDB): domain Bacteria; phylum Actinomycetota; class Actinomycetes; order Propionibacteriales; family Nocardioidaceae; genus JBPCQA01. The sequence continues at coordinate 27,367 of JBPCQA010000050.1, read as the reverse complement.
TCGTCGGGTTATACGAGAACTGCGCCTCGATGATGATCTTGGTGGCCTTGTCGCGTCCTAGCCGCCGATCCATCGACCACAGCGCGTTCGACCAGATCTCTCCGTCGGCGTGCACCTCACCGGTCAGATCACCCGGGTACATCTTGTGGGTGTTGGTCGTTCGCAGGCAGTGCTTGGGTCCGCTGGTGTAGGACGTCGCATCCCAATCCATCACGCACGTTGTCGGGGTGAGACTGGTGTGCGGCCCCGTCTGCTGGCTCATCATCACCGCCATGAAGTCGCCGAAGCCCTCACCGATCGAGCCAGCCTCCTCTGACGAGCCGAAGCCGGGCACCTGGTCGTCTTGTATCGCGTGACCGTACTCGTGCCAGGTGACCTCGGGGTCTTCGGCATCGTCGACGCCCCCAGTGCCCATGGAGATCATGTCGGTGCTGGGGCTGTAGTAGGAGTTGTCGTCAGGGAACGCGTCGACCTTGACCTTTTGCGCCTCCGCATTGACGTCGGTGAAGCCCAGCGACTGCAGGTAGCTCTGCTCGACATCGACCGCCTGGTAGGCGTTGACCTGCTCGAACTTGTCGTTCGCGCGCAGATAGAAGTATCGGATGTCGGGTGAGCTGGCGAGATTGGAGTTGGTGACGCGCACCCATTTGCCCACCAGGCTGTGCGAGCCGTCCAGGTGATTCAGGTTGACGGTGGTGTAGCCCGACATCGGCCCCGCCGAGTCGGCGTCGTTGTGGTCCTTGAGGTTTTCGTTTTGCAGCTTGACGACCGGGTTGGGGTCGAAGACCCGCGCCTTTCCGGTGACATAGGTCGGCTTGACCCGACTCTCCTGCTTGGACGTGACGACCGTCTTCAGCACAGCTCCGGTCTGGGCATCGACGTACGTGGTGGTGGCGCCTTGGCCGTTGGCGGCATCGACTGCCCAGCCAGCCGAGAACCGTTCGCATTGCCGGGGAGCACCCAGAGGCTAGGGTTGCCGGTAGGAGTCGTCGGAGCCTTCGCGGCGCTCAACGCGTCGGCGGTCGCGTCGGCGGCCGAGACGGTTGCCGTGGTGTCCGTCAGTCGCTGCACTTGCTGGCGACCGTCCCAGACGGAGACGGAGCTCGTGCCGCCGGCAGCTTTGAGGGTGTGCTGGGCATACCAGCCCCCGACCACCGGGTGGCCGTCGCTGATCTGCTGATACCACCGGTGCACGCCAAGAAGTGAGGTGCGAGTTTGGTACAACCGCAGGTTCGCGGGGATCTTGTCGCCGTGCGTCGTCGCGGAAGCTGTCGTGGGCATGGAGTTGGCGCGGGCCGTTGGGGTGGCCAGCGCCGGCATGGCACCGAGCAGCCCGAGCGTGGCCGTGGCCGCGACAATGGCATGCGTACGCCGTTTGGAGCTCAGCTTTGCGTGAGACATACGTCCTCTTCTGTGAGATGACGGCTTGAGTCAGTAGCCATGCCCGTCCCCGGGCGTCGCACTTCACGAGCCAGTCGTTGATTGACTCGCGGCAGTCTAGTGGTGTCTCCCAACTGACTGTTCACCGTCTGGGGCGCCCAGGCGGCGCCTCGCTTCGGGGTGCGGGGTGTCCCCGCAAAGCACAGCGTCGCACGAACGAAGTTCGTCGTCGGCCACAGGCACCGCTATGCCCTTCTCCTCCGCCTGGCGATGCATCCACCTGGACATCCGCAGCCGGCAAACGATTTAGGAGACACACCACAAGAGATGGCCACGGCGAAGAGGAAGGCTTGCCTTGTGATTGTCGCGAAAGGTCTTGCGGCGGCACGGTGGTGACACGCCAGAAACTTGGCCATCACCGGGGTGGAACTGACCCAACTCTCGCAGCCAGCGGCGTCGGTCTGTCGGTTCCTCGTCGTCAGGGACCGGAGCTCAGCCGTGTGCTATTCGTCCGCGACGATGACAGCGCTGGCTTGCTTGATCGGCAACGGATGAGTTGGTCCAGGGATCGTGATCGGATCGGGAATGTTCAACCATGGACCGCCGTCGACGCTGTAGCGGGCAACGTAGGAGACGTCCACGCTGAGTGGGGCTGGGCTGGTTGGGGTGGTGGCATGGACATACATATGGGTCACGTCGGTCGCAGGGTAGGGACGTCCGGGAGTATCCGTGACGCTTGTCGAGCCGTCTCCCCAATGCCAGGTGTAACTGCTTGGCGCAACCTGAACGTTGACGTGATAGTGCAGGATGTCCAGATCCCGGGTGAATGGGGCAGCCTCGGTGTAGAACGTGGTCTTGAGGTTGACGAGTGTGTACGGCGGCGAGTGCACCTCCGCAGGTGGCAGGCCGACCTTTCGGAGAGCTGAGAGGACGTCTTGCCAGGTCAGCATCCGGCGTTTCACCTGGCTGACCGCGGAGGGATCTCGGCATTCGGTGTGGTCGAGTGACCACCCATCGCTGACCGGGTTGCCAGCTGCATTCCTAACCTGATGCACCCACAGCACTACCCGGACGAACTGGGGACTGGTGCACGTGTGCGCCGCACGACAGTCGCTGATACCTGAGCCAGCACCGGGCGCCGCACCGGGGCAGGGATAAAGCCACATGTACTCATAGACCCCATGGCTCACCGTTTGAGAGGGTCCCGTTGAATGCCCGCCACCATGAGATTGGGCATGGCAGCGGATCACTACCTCAGTTGGATGGTCGCTTCCTCCGCAACCCCCTACTGCGGGATTGACCAGGATGAAGCAAGCGGCGATCAAGAGGAATACGCATAGCGGCTTCATGCGGGAACCACATCACTCATACCCCAGTTTGAACTGACCCAAGCGAGGTTGAATTGATTGGTCACTTTCCCGGCGTGAACCTGGTGAACGTCTCCATGAGCTGACGCCTTCCAGCTGCCGGGTGAGACCTTGACTTGGACGAGCAGTTTGGGGGCAGCCATCGGTTGTCCGGGTAGGGTGAAGACGCTCTCCACCTTCCAGACACCTCCCCGCAACCATCCGCCTCGCTCGGTGTACCCATCGATCGTGTTGGCCAACTGGCGGCAGACGGAACAGGAGTCGATTGATTCGCGGCGCAACGGATCGCCGGCACCGATAGCCCAGGAGTAGTTGAGCAAGTCGATGTAATAGCGAGCGAATGCCTTGGCGCCGGCCGGGGTCTTCTGCTTGGCCAGCGCTGGCATCACCGGCGCAGCAGGCTGGACTGGCGTCGACGTCGCCGGCGCCGTATGGGTCGGTACGGGCGAGCTGGCTGCGCCGCGCGAGCTGTGCGAAGGCTCATCCGCCCCGGCGTCTGCCTGCTTATCGCAGGCGGTTAAGGCGCCAAGCCATAGACCGCCTGCCAACACCGCGGTAAGGGTGCGGCGCATCGTGTCCCTCCCGTCCCTCGACTGCCGCGAGTGCCGTCAAAAGTAACGATCACGCGGGGCTTCCGCTAGCCCTAGCAGTCGATCTGTGGATAACGTGTGACGGTTGAGGCTTCCGTGGACGGTGAGGCCGCACCGCGAAGACCGCGGTCCGAAGCGGCGCCGGAACGCTCAACTTGTGTGACACCGGGGCCATCGCACCTTGGTTCAGCACGGCCAGGCAGGCACCCCGGCCACCACCCGGTCGACGTGTCGGTACAAGGACGGGCTGCGCTGGCTAACGAGCCCGCCCTAACCGCTCAAACATTGTTCTAACATCGGCCACCATGGGCAGCGACGATTCACACTGGACGAGCTGGCATCACGATTACGACACGCCCGGCTCGAGCCTGAGCCGGCGGTTGGTCGTTGTGCAAGCCGCCATTCGCAGGGCGCTTCCGGCGAACCTTTCTCGCCCGTATCGGGTCATCAGCATGTGTGCCGGTCAGGGGCGAGACCTGCTCGATGTCCTGGCCGCGCGACCCGACGCTGCCATGGTCGAAGCTCGGCTTGTCGAACTCGAGCCTGCCAACGTCGACAGTGCCAGCAGCCGGGCTGTGGAGGCCGGCTTGCATGGAGTTGAGGTTGTGGAAGGCGACGCGGGGATGCTGTCGGCGTACGACGGAATCGCACCGGCCGATCTGGTGCTCGGCTGCGGCATCTTCGGCAACATCGCTGATGCGGATGTCCTGCACACCGTGGCCTGCCTGCCGCAGCTGTGCCGACCAGACGCCGTGGTGATATGGACCCGGTCTCGCCGCCACCCGGATCTGACCCCGACGATTCGCCGCGCGTTCGTAGCGCATGGCTTCCAGGAGATCGACTTCGTCGCTCCCGTGGACGCGATGTTCAGTGTCGGCGCCGCGTGCTACCACGGCAACTCGGCGCCTCTGGATCTCACCGAGCGCCTTTTCACGTTCACTCCGATTGATGCTTGCCGGTAGCCTCGCCCAGCGGTTCCCTCGACCCGTCGCCTCCCAGCGGCCGGCGTCACCTCGGGGTTTCGGTGAAGCTGCCATCCAGACCCTCCAACCACCGCAGATCTCCCGCACTTCACGACACGCCCAGAGCCAACCCAGAATCGCCGAAGGAACTGCGCCTGACCTGGGGTTATGACGAGACGGTCAAACTCGTCGGTTGCAGGGGCTTGTGTTGGCCCAGGTCTTGAGCATACGGTTACCACAAGATATAGTAGTTACAGAGATGTAGTTCTCCACAGGTTGTGGTGACTCGTCCACAGCAAGGTCAGTTCGTACACAGGCTTGTCCCCCGGCTCATCCCCAGCTTCACGGCCTCGTTCCGTTTCGTGGTGGTCGTCTCGGGCCGGCGGCAATGCCAGGCGTCGGCGACTGTCGGTGCTGGGAGCTACAACGGATCTAGTCGCGGATACATCGGCATCGTGCACCGACACGGCCGCCGCTCGAGGAGGTGTTGGACGGCATGCACTGCCCGTATTGCCACCACACCGACACGCGTGTGCTTGACTCCCGCGTCGCTGAGGACGGCACCTCGATCCGCCGTCGCCGCTCGTGCCCCGAGTGCGAGAAGCGGTTCACGACGGTTGAGCAGATGCAGCTCACTGTGGTCAAGCGCTCGGGTGCGACCGAGCCCTTCAGCCGTGACAAGGCGATCGTCGGCGTACGCAAGGCCTGTAAGGGCCGCCCGGTCAGCGACGACGACCTGGCCCGACTCGGGTCCCAGGTGGAGGCCGCGTTGCGCGGTTCGGGATGGGCCGAGGTGCCGGCCAACGAAGTCGGACTGGCCATCCTCGGTCCGCTGCGCGAGCTCGACGAGGTCGCCTATCTCCGGTTCGCGAGCGTCTATCGGTCGTTTGAGTCGGCCGACGACTTCGAGACCGAGATCGCGATTTTGCGGGCCGAGCGGCAACCGACCGGCGAGGAGCCGGCGTACGTCGAGGGCAGCGCACCACCAGACACCGCCTAACCCCAGCAGCACCCCGAGCACCGACGCTATAGGCAGCGCCGCGCTACCAATGACATTCACCAAGCAGGAGAGGCCATGACCGAGACGGACAGCCGGCGCCAGAGCGCAACGAAGCGCAACCCGCAGGGGCTGAAGGTCGAGCGGATCTTCACCACGGAGGGGACCCATCCGTATGACGGGGTGAAGTGGGAGCGACGCGATGTCGTCCAACAGAACTGGAAGACCGGGGAGACAGTCTTCGAGCAGCGCGGCGTGGAGTTCCCCGATTTCTGGTCGGTTAACGCGTCGACGATCGTCACCACCAAGTACTTCCGCGGCGCGGTCGGCACCGATGTGCGCGAGTGGAGCCTCAAGCAGCTCATCGACCGAGTCGTCAAGACCTACCGCGCGTCGGGGGAGCGAGAGGGCTACTTCGCTAGCACCTCGGACGCCGAGGTTTTCGAGCACGAGCTCACCCACATGCTGTTGCACCAGGTCTTCGCCTTCAACTCCCCGGTCTGGTTCAACGTCGGCACCCAGTCCCCGCAGCAGGTGAGCGCCTGCCAACCCTATGACGCGCTCGTAAGCACTCCGCAGGGTCTGGAGCCCATCGGCAAGTTGGTGCAGGACAACGCTGTGGGCACGAAGGTGTACGACGCCCACGGTCTCACGAGCATTCTCGCCGTCAAGGCCAACGGCGTAAAGGAGGTCCTCCGACTGCACTTGAAGTCCGGAGACACCCTCGACGTCACCGCCGATCACTTGGTGTGGCGCGGCTCTGCTGAGGGCGTCGGACTCTTTGATGGCACATTCGTTGAGGCAGGGAGGCTCAACCCGGGAGATCTGTTGCTGCACGTGGATCCGGACGTGGGTGGCAGCAACACCGCCCATGAGCCTATCGATCACGTTGTCCGGCTTGGCCCGCAAGCCGTCTACGACATCCAGACGGACAGTGGTGAGTACCTCTCCGGCGGCCTCCGCGTCCACAACTGCTTCATCCTCAGCGTGGACGACTCGATGGAGTCGATCCTCAACTGGTACAAGGAGGAAGGCTTCATCTTCAAGGGCGGCTCCGGAGCCGGCCTCAACCTGTCACGCATCCGCTCGAGCAAGGAGCTGTTGTCCAGCGGTGGTACGGCGAGTGGTCCGGTGTCGTTCATGCGCGGCGCCGACGCCTCCGCCGGCACGATCAAATCCGGCGGCGCCACCCGGCGCGCCGCCAAGATGGTGGTGCTCGACGTCGACCATCCCGACATCGAGGAGTTCGTCGAGACCAAGGCACGTGAGGAAGACAAGATCCGCGCGCTGCGTGACGCTGGCTTCGACATGGACCTCGGCGGCCGCGACATCGTCTCGGTGCAATACCAAAACGCCAACAACTCGGTGCGGGTGACCGACGAGTTCATGCGAGCCGTCGAGGACGGCAACGAGTTTGGCCTGCGTGCCCGCAAGACCGGTGAGGTGATCGGCACGGTCGACGCTCGTGAGCTGTTTGCGAAGATCGCCACGGCGGCGTGGGAGTGCGCCGATCCCGGTGTCCAGTACGACGACACGATCAACGACTGGCACACCAACCCCGAGACCGGCCGCATCACCGCGTCTAACCCCTGTTCGGAGTACATGAGTCTCGACAACAGCTCGTGCAACTTGGCGAGCCTCAACCTGTTGAAGTTCCTGCGCGAGGACGACACGTTCGATGCGCCGCTGTTCGCACGGTGTGTCGAGCTGGTGATCACGGCGATGGACGTCTCGATCTGCTTCGCGGACTTCCCGACCGAGAAGATCGCCGAGACGACCCGCGACTATCGTCAGCTGGGCATCGGCTATGCCAACCTCGGAGCTCTGCTGATGGCGATGGGCCTTGGCTACGACTCCGACGGTGGGCGCACCTTGGCGGCCGCGATCACTTCGCTGATGACCGGGACGTCGTACAAGCGTTCGGCCGAGATCGCCGCGGCGGTCGGCCCGTACGCCGGCTATGCTCGCAACGCGGACGCGCACAAGCGGGTGATGCGCAAGCACGCTGCCGCCAACGACACGATCCGCACGCTGCATCCATGGGACAAGGAGGTGCAGCAGTCGGCAACGAAGGCCTGGAGCGATGTGCTCAAGCTCGGGGCCGAGCACGGCTTCCGCAACGCTCAAGCCAGTGTGCTAGCCCCCACCGGCACCATTTCGTTCATGCTCGACTGCGACACGACCGGCATCGAGCCCGACTTTTCGCTTGTGAAGTTCAAGAAGCTTGTCGGTGGTGGGTCGATGCAGATCGTCAACCAGACGATTCCGCGGGCTTTGAAGAAGCTCGGGTACGCCGAGGAGACGGTCGAGGCGATCGTCGAATACATCGCCGAGCATGGCCATGTGATCGACTCGCCAGGGTTGAAGCCCGAGCATTACGAGGTCTTCGACTGTGCGATGGGCGAGCGGGCGATTGCACCAATGGGGCACGTGCGGATGATGGCGGCTGCTCAGCCGTTCATTTCCGGAGCGATCAGCAAGACCGTGAACCTGCCGGAGCGGGCCACGGTCGAAGAGATCGCCGATGTTTACCGGCAGGGCTGGAAGCTCGGGCTGAAGGCGCTGGCGGTTTATCGCGACAACTGCAAGGTCGGTCAGCCGCTCAGTGACGCGAAAGCGAAGGGCGCCGACAGGGCCTACTCGGCAGAAGATGCCGACGCCGAGGTTGTCAGGGTGGTCGAGCGACCGGTCCGCAAGCGACTGCCGAAGTCACGCCCGTCTCTAACGACAAGCTTCACCGTCGGTGGGGCCGAGGGCTACCTGACCGCCGGTTCCTACCCCGATGACGGCCTCGGCGAGGTTTTCCTCAAGCTCGGCAAGCAGGGGTCGACGCTGGCTGGGGTGATGGATGCCTTCTCGATGGCGATCTCAATCTCGCTGCAGTACGGCGTGCCGCTGGAGACCTATGTCAGCAAGTTCACCAACATGAAGTTCGAGCCAGCGGGTTACACCGACGACCCGGACGTGCGGATGAGTCAGTCAATCATGGACTACATCTTCCGCCGGCTGGCGCTCGACCACCTGCCGTTCGAGCGGCGAGCCGCGCTCGGCATTTACACCGCCGAGGAGCGCCAGCGGCAGCTCGAAACCGGTTCATATGAGCCCTCGGTTGGCGACTTGCACGACGGCGAAGTCCCGGAGGCGGCGTCATTGAAATCGACCCACGGCTCGGCTGCGGTGGTGGCCGACGTAGCCGAGGACGCCTCGGTGGCGCCCGATATGTCCGCCCACGAGGCGGCGTTGGTTGAAGAAACCGCCAAACTGGCGCCGGCCAGCGTGAATACGTCGACCGAACTGCTCGAGGCTATCCAGGGCAAGGAGGTGGATGCGCCACTGTGCTTCACGTGCGGAACGAAGATGCGGCCCGCGGGAAGTTGCTACGTCTGCGAAGGTTGCGGCTCCACCTCCGGCTGCAGCTAACACCCAGCCTCACGTCCGCGGGCGCTCGCCCCATACACCGCGAACCGCACGTGATCAGTGTCGCACTCACCTGACGACGAACGGTCGAGCGAGAGGGCAGCTGGTGTTCGCGATCTGTGCCCAGCAGGCAGAGCGCGACCGAGCCCGGGGGCTCGGGGTGCGTTCGGGTAGCGCTGGCACGCGTCCTAGCATGACAATGGCGCGAGGAACAGCCCACGTCGGACGAAAATCAACCGGGAGAGGTCCGCATGCCAACTGTCAGCGACTTCGTGATCGATCGGCTCATCGAGTGGGACCTGCACCGGTTTTATGGGTTCCCCGGTGACGGGATCGGCGGCTTTGATGGTGCGCTGGAACGCGCCGAGCGTGCCGGCAAGGAGTTCAGCTACATCCGGCCCACCCACGAAGAGATCGCCAGTTTCATGGCATGCGCGCACGCCAAGTTCACCGGCGAGGTCGGAGTGTGCATCGCGACGTCCGGTCCCGGGGCGATTCACCTGCTCAACGGGCTCTACGACGCGAAGATGGACCACCAGCCGGTGGTGGCCATCGTCGGACAGCAGGGCAGGGTCGCCCTAGGCAGCGACGCTCAGCAAGAGGTGAATCTGGAGCGGGTTTACGCCGACGTTGCGGGCTTCGTCCAGACGGTCCTCACGCCGATGCACGCCCAATTCGTGGTTGATCGAGCTGTCCGGGTCGCACAGGCGCAGCGGTGCCCGACAGTGGTGATCCTGCCTGCGGACGTGCAGACCCTGGAGATGAAGACGCCGGACCAGGAGCATTGGGTGTCTCGCACCGGTGCCGGGCATGCGTCGACCCGACTGTTGCCGCCAACCGACGAGCTGCGGCGTGCCGCCGCGGTCCTCAACGCGGGCACGAGGGTCGCGATGATCGTTGGCCAGGGGGCGATCGGTGCGACCGACGAGGTGCTCGCCGTCGCGGACAAGCTAGGGGCGGGGATCGTCACTGCCTTGCTGGGCAAGGGTGTTGTCCCCGGTGACGTGCCCTACCACACCCAGCAGCTCGGGTTGCTGGGATCCAAGCCCAGCTACGACATGATGCAGGACTGCGACACGCTGCTGATGATTGGTAGCAACTATCCCTACGCCGAGTTTCTGCCCAAGACCGGACAGGCCCGGGGCGTGCAAATCGACCTGGCTGCGGGCAACCTGAGTCTGCGCTACCCGATGGAGGTTAATCTCATCGGGGATGCCAAGACCACCCTGACGGCGCTGCTGGAACACTTGGAGCACACCGAGGACCGCCGCTGGCAGAACAGCGTCATCGAGGGCATGCAGTCCTGGGACGCTGTGACCGAGCGAGAGGCAATGGTCAAGGCGACGCCGATCAACCCGCGCTACGTCTACCACACTCTGAACGAGCGGCTGCCCGACAACGCCATTGTGACCGCCGACGCAGGCAGCACCGCGGACTGGTACGGCCACCACATCAAGCTCGGCCGCAACATGATGGGCAACCTCTCCGGCAGCCTGGCTTCCATGCTCGCTGCCATGCCGTACGCCGTGTCTGCCAAGTTCGCTCACCCGGAGCGCCCAGTCATCTGCACGATCGGTGACGGCGCATTTCAGATGCTCGGCATGAACGAGATGCTGACAGTGAAGCGGCATTGGCGAGAATGGAGCGACCCGCGGTTCATCGTGCTGGTGTTGCATAACAACGACCTGTCGCAGGTGTCGTGGGAGATGCGCGAAGTCGGCGATCCGCGTTACGACACCAGCCAACTCGTCGAGGATATGAACTACGCCGGCTATGCAGACCTGTTGGACCTAAAAGGGATCCGGGTCGAAACCAAGGACGATGTCGCCGGAGCGTGGGATGCCGCCTTCGCCGCCGACCGGCCGGTGATCGTGGACGCGCTGACCGACCCGAACGTCCCGCCGCTGCCCGCCCACATCACTTTTGAGGAAGCCAAGGGTGTCGCCACGTCGCTGGCTCGCCGCGACCCGGCCGGGGCGGCGGTGGTAGCCAACGGGGCCCGTGCGATTGCAGCGGAGCTGTTCGCGAAGGCTGGGCACGGCATGCGACACGCCGACTCCTAAGGCCGCTCGGCGACGGCATTCGGTCTTCGACCATCAGCGCATCCGCGCACGGAGGATGCCACGAGGCGGCCACGGCATGATCAGGCATATGAGCACCAGTGGACAGCGAGGTTTCGAGGCGGACGGTTGGGGCATCCACCGTCGCTGGATCGACGCCAACAAGCAGGCGCGCACTGTTCCACCTGGGACGGTGCAGCGGCTCCGCTCCGTCATCGGGCAGCCGGCCGCAGACCTGGAAGCGCGCGCCCCGATCGTAACCCGACCCGGACGCGAACTAGGCCTGGGACGGGTCGAGATCCACTGCGAGGACGGCACGACCAGAAGGATCGACGGCGCGCTGCCGGGCGACTTTCCACTCGGCTATCACGACCTCGCAACAGCAGACGGCAAGACGCGCAGGCTGATCGTCTCACCGGGGCGATGCTGGCTTCCGCAGGGTTGGCGAGCCTGGGGCTGGGCAGTTCAGCTGTACGCCGCTCGGTCGGCTGCGAGCTGGGGGATCGGCGACCTGGCGGATCTCCGGGCCATGCGCGAATGGGCCGCTTCCCAGGGTGCGGGGTTCTTGTTGCTCAACCCGCTGAATGCGGTCGCGCCCACCTTGCCACAACAAGACAGCCCGTATCTGCCGGCAACGCGGCGATACCACAACCCTTTGTACCTGCGAGTCGAGGATGTGCCTGGCTTCGGTCGCGCCGATCTCGGCAAGTTGGCGGCACGAGGACGAGCGCTTAACGGAAAGGACTTGATCGATCGCGACGCCGCCTGGTGGCTCAAACGGGAAGCGTTGTGGCGGATCTTCCTCGCTCGAGCCGAACGGGGGGGCGACTTCGAAGCCTGGAGGAAGGGTCAAGGTAGGGCGCTGCGGGACTTCGCCGTCTGGTCAGCGCTGGCGGAAAGGCATGGTCCTGATTGGCGCGAGTGGGACAGTCGCTTCCAGCTACCGAACGCGCCGGCGGTTGCCGAGTATGCGGCAAACCAGCAGCCGCTGGTGACGTTCCACGCCTGGCTCCAATGGCTCCTGCACGTGCAGCTACGCGGCGCCGCCGGGAGTCTGACGGTGCTTCAAGACCTCCCCATCGGCGTCGACGCCGGCGGCGTCGACGGCTGGATCTGGCAGCGCTCACTTGCTGCGGAAGTCACGGTGGGAGCGCCGCCAGACATATTCAACGCGGCCGGCCAGACCTGGGGCTCACCACCGCTGATCCCCTGGCGGTTGCGAGAGAGCAACTATGAACCGTTCATCGAATCGATCCGTGCCACGATGACCGCAGGCGGGATTCGGATCGACCACGTGATGGGATTGTTTCGCCTGTGGTGGGTGCCAGCCGGGGAGCCTGCCTCCGGGGGTGCTTACGTCAGCTATCCGCACCAGGACCTGCTCGACATCCTGGCGTTGGAGAGCCACCGAGCTGAGGCAGTCGTGGTGGGTGAGGATCTCGGCACCGTCGAGAGGGGAGTCCGCGAGGCGATGCGCGCGCACGCCGTGCTGTCGTATCGCCTGCTGTGGTTCGAAACCGATGACCCCGCCGACTGGCCGGTGGACGCGCTGGCGGCAGTCACCACACATGACCTTCCTACTGTGGCCGGGCTATGGACCGGCACAGACCTCAAGGAACAGATCGCCTATACCACGGACTCCTTCGGCGCTGGATCCGAGCAGCTGGTTCACGCACGCGAGAGCCTGCTGTCACGGCTGCGGGCCTGCACGGGCCTGCCGCAATCGGCGGCCGCGCCAGAGGCGGTGCAGGGCGTCTATAAGGCGCTGACTCGAGCGCCCTCGACTCTCGTTCTTGCCACCCTCGAGGACGCGATAGGCGTCGTACGGCGGCCAAACATGCCGGGCGCAACTCACCGACCCAACTGGCGCCTGCCGCTGCCTGTTTTGGTCGAGGAGCTGGCCGGCGACCGGGGCGCCGCGGACGTCGCACGGGTGCTGCAAGCGGCGGCCCTACGGCACCGTGGTTGAGGAGCGAGCGTCTCGAAACCACCACCCGGAAGCCAGCTGTGGTTTCGAGACGGCCGCGATGCGGCACCTCGACCCCCCGTGCACGCGGCCTTCCCAACCACCGTGGCTGCGGCTCGTCATGCACAGGCCGAGGCTGGAATCTGTGGGGAAGTCAGTGCTTCCTGTGGACCAGGGAGCCGGTTCTGTGGGCGACACGCCGTCGCGACACTATTTGTCAAATTCCTTGCCACTAAGGGGTTGCGCCGCTCCGCAAACGAGAGTAGACATCTCTACACGCCGTAAGCGAAAGCCGAAGGCGGGATCGGGCGGAAACCGAGGATCCATCCGGTGAGTTTTGCTCACCGAGTCAGCCGGTGACGAGGCTGGCTGGATTCGACGGCCGGCCGTGAGGCCGAAGACGTCACACTGCTTCGGTCGTCGTGGGGCTCCTCAAACTCATACTTTGAGGAGCCCCACTCACGTAATGCCAGATCAAGCCGGGTTTCCGACAGTCGCTCAGCGGCTCGAAACCCCGACAGTGCCCTAACTCCTTCCTCGGCCCACCAGCTCAGGAAGGCGACACGATGACCAGCACAACTCAACGAACGGACCACTCGGCGCCCGTTGCGGAGACGGACAGAACCGCCACCAGCAGCCGGCTGTTCACCACGCCCACGGCCGGGCAGCTCCGGCGTCACCGGATGCCCGGTCACCTGGTCAAGACCGACGCCGACGAACACGACGTCGCCACCGTCCAGGTCGACGCGATGGCCGCCGGGCGCACAAGCGGGACGTGCTGCACGCCCACTGCCGCGACATCGGGCGTGAGCCTGGCGAGATCATGCTGTCCAGCCATGTCCGGCTCAGCGACCCGCAGGATCCGGCTGCGGCAGCGCACGTCGCCGCAGCACTTGGCGAGGCGGGTGCCGATCTCGCAATCATCCAACTGCCGGTGCCGCATGACGCCGCCGTGTCGGCCCCGCTGGCCGATGCCCTAGCTCCGCTACGGGGCTGACGGGTCACCGACCGTCCCCTCGAACAGAGGTACGCCTGTGACGTCGACCACGGCGTAGGCAAACGGGTGGTCGACGTTAACGACCTTGAGGTCGACCGCTCCGGCGGAAGCGATTCCTTCGATCTGCGTCGCGGCAGCCGCCACCGTGCCCTTCTCGCCGACGCTGATGTGTGCCTGTTGAACCACCGAGTCCAACCTGAACCTGGAGTCATCGGTTATCCCGGGGAAGCCGCCGGGAGAGAACGGCGCCCGCATCCCCATTGACGTCAGCATCGGCTTGAGTGAGGCATGCGTTCCGAACGACCAACGGGGAAGCGCTAGGTCAACGCGCGACCCGTCGAAGCGGGTCGCCGCTGCTGCCAGCGTCTGCCGGTTCAACAAGCCCATCGGGGATTGTGCGACGGCGTCGGGGAGGAGCACCTCCATCCAGAGCCGGCCACCTTGATACGGCAGCCGAACCGCCTGCCAACCAGGCCCCGCCGCATAGTCCATGTCATCGCGCATCAGGTCCATCATCTTCACGTCGACCTGTCCCATCGACGTGGTGAACCGTCCTGGTGATGTGAGGTTCTTGTCGAAGCGGTGCTGCCAACGGGCGTTCAGGTAGAGCGTGTCCACCAGTGACATCACGGTGTCGGCGTTGAACTCGTCGGTGATGAGATGAGGAATCAGCCCGGCGGTCTGCTTGTCGACGTACGCGTTGACCGCGGCTTTGCCCTCGTTGGGAAACGTCGTCTGATAGACGCCAGCGCCGTACCACTTCTTCAGCGCGTGGAGAAACGTCGCATGAACGGGATATCCACGCTTCGCGAACAGGGCATCACCGACGGTGAGCACATTGCCCGACCCAGGCTTCTTGATGGACCCGAGCAACGCGTTGAACGCCTGCGACCGGTTGACGGGCAGGTGCAGCACCTGATCAATCTGCTGCGCTGCGGTGCCCCTTGCGCCTTCACGCACCATCGCGCAGGCGATCGCCAGGCTGGCCGGTGAGTACACCAGATTGCCGTCCGCCGATGTCTTGTGCAGTCGCTGCCCTATCTCATATCCCAGTTGCGTCATCTCTGCGGAAAACGCCGGCATCGGCGTCGCTGCCCCAGGATGGACGGTCGTCACGTTGGCCACAAGCAGCTGCGCGTGCTCGGCGACCGGAGACCGACCAGCCGACCCGCAGGCGGACAGGACCAAACCCATGCCGACAAGACTCGTCAGGGCTTTCACTTGCTTCGTTGCCACGTGCATGAGGCCTCCTACAAACATCGTGGACCACGGGGCAAACACGTGGATCACGACTGAGCGGCTTCCTGGGTATCGATTCGACAACTGCCGGTCCCTGATGACGGGCCGTGCTGGCCCCGCTGGCCAAACGCCCTCTCTACTGCGACAGCTGGACTGACTGGATGGTCCGCGTGTGAGGCTCACCTCGTCGGGGAGTGCTAATCCCAGCTCTCGGGCACGCCGAAGGTGTCGCGCAGGCCGCGCTGCCCGGCTTGGGTGAGGAGGACGGCGCGGTGGCTGGTGCGGTGGATCCAGTCGAGTTCGAGCAGGCGGCTGGTCAGTGCGGTGCCGAGGGGCCCGGCGAGGTGGTGGCGCTGTTCGGACCAGTCGAGGCAGTAGCGAATCGCCGGCCGATGGCGGTGGACGGCGTCCAAATCGAGGCCGAACGCGGCAAGTTCCCGGTGACCGGTCGACGTCAACCGGTACGTGCGGTCGGTGCCGGGAGCGGAGAGCCGGTCGTCCACGGCGGCCTCTCGGTTGTGCTGTCCGTCACCACCGATGAGGATTTGGCGGTCGAGCAGTGCGGTCATGAGCGTGACGCCGAAACGGCCGGCGAGGTGGTTGTAGCAGGTGCGGGCGCGCCGCAGAGCATGTGCGCGGGTGCCTTGGCGAAGCGAGCGGATGGGCTCGGGTGGGGAGATTCGGGCGATGGCCTCCAGCGCTTCGGCGACGGACGCGTCGGCCAAGCGAAAATAGCGGGCGCGGCCTTGGCGTTCGGCGGTGAGCAGCTTCGCGTCGAGCAGCCGGGCCAGGTGCTCACTGATGGTTGACGCGCTGACCCCGGCCTCGGCGGCGAGCACGCTGGCGGGAAGCGCGCGGCCGTCGGCCAGCGTCATCAGCACCCGGGCCCGGGCCCGGTCTCCGATCAGGGCAGCGACGCGGGCGATGTCGGCATCACCGGCAGGAGCGCAGTTCGTGCTCACGACCTCAGCCTAGGCGTACGACGCTTCGGCGCAGGACGAAGCAACTGCGGCCGGAGAGCCGTTCGGTCGGCGTACCCTGTGCGGTTCAGTCTGGAGAAACGCCGCCGAGGTGACCCGCGTCACCGCTGACGAGTCGAACGCAAGGGCGCGGCGGCCGAGCCGGTGCGCCCTCCGGTTTGGCGGCCTCGGGGAGCAGGCGTATGCTTTCGAGCTTGTGTGGTAGAGCCCGCGACGGCCAGCGCCTAATCCCACCCCCGTCGTCGCAGGTCCCTTCGAGTTAAACGATCCGACGGGGTGGGAGCGGAAGACCCAACTAGACGGTGCACCGTGCCTACCCGGTACGGCGTGTCTTGGGGTGAAGTCGCACATCACGCGGCCGGGCACAACTCTCTCGCCCGAACCCGACAGCTAATTTCGCCGGCGCCGGAGAGGGAATCAGTCATGTCTTATACACCCAAACACCGCGCGCACAGTCTCGTGCGCCGCAACCTCACCCGCGCCGCCGTGGGCACCGCCACCGCCGCAGTCACCGCTGCGGTGCCGATGATCGGGCTCGCCGGGTCAGCGTCGGCCGCCACCAACACCACGTGGGACCGGCTCGCACAGTGTGAGTCCGGCGGCAACTGGCAGATCAACACCGGAAACGGCTACTACGGCGGGCTGCAGTTCTCCCAGTCCACCTGGGCCGGCTTCGGGGGCACCCAGTACGCCCCGCGCGCCGACCTCGCCTCGCCGAGCCAGCAGATGGCCACCGCTGAAAGAGTGTTGGCTTCGCAGGGTTGGGGGGCCTGGCCGTCATGCTCGGCACAGCTCGGCCTTAGCTCGTACGACGCCTCGGGAAGCCCGAGTGCTCCCAGCACGAGCAGCTCTTCCTCGTCCAGCTCCTCGTCGTCGGGGTCCTATGACTCCTCGAGCTCCGGCAGTGGCTCCTCGGACGAGGGGTCCAGCTCCGGCACCAGCTCGTCAAGCCAGGGATACAGCTCGTCCGGCTCGTCTGGCGACTACCGCAGCTACACCGTGCAGGCCGGTGACACCCTGTCCATGATCGCCGCCCGGCAAGGGATCACCGGTGGTTGGGACGCGGTGTACGACGTCAACCGGGACCGGATCAGCGACCCGAACCTGATTTACGTCGGACAGCAGATCCGGCTGCCGTAACATCGAGCTCGCGCTCGGTCGGCTTGGATGTCCCGACCCTTCGACAGGCCCGTTTCACATCGGCTGCTTGTCGGAGGGTCGGGACGCCGTCACCACGCGGCCGGCGGGAAGATGCCGCGGACGTAGCCGGACCGTCGTACGTCGAACAGTCCGGCAGCCGTTGCCGCGGACGCATAGCTCCGCGTGCCCATGATGTCCACGAGAGCGTAGCCGGCCGCCTGGCCGCAGCACCCGGATCGCTTCGCGCAGCGCCAGCTCCCGACGTCGGTGTGGATGCAGGTTGTGCAGCGCAAGCGCAGCAAGCACGAGGTCGAATGAGACGTCGGCGAGCGGCAGGTCAGTCATGTCGCCATGAGCGTGACCCGGTCCGCCACCCCGAGCACGTCGGCGTTGGCCAAACACCGCTGCCGGCTCGCTCCGGCCTGGTCTCGGGAGCGCCACAAGTCGACGCCGACCGCCGCACCGGAAGGCAGCCGCTGAGCCGCACCCAACAGCATGAGCCCGCTGCCACAGCCCAGATCAAGGACAGCTTCGTCTCCGCGCAGCCGCAAATCGTCCAGCAGCCGATTCCGAGCCGAGACCTTGCCGACCGTTGAGCTGTAGACCATCGAGCCGGCGACGCCGAAGCCGATCACGAGGGCCCATATGCCCCAGCCGAGCAGCACCGGACTGCTTGATCGCCACTCTGCGAGGACCATCAGGATGACACCAATCACGCCGAGGGCGGCGTACGCGGAAACGATCGGCGGGGCGTCCAGCCCGTAGTCCGTCCGGACGCAGCAGGCGCCCGGCTCGGGAGACCATGCCGCCGATTGTCCTCCACCCCCGGTCCGGAATCGTCGCAGGAGCGGCGCGGCGGTTAGCAGGATCAGCGGTACCCGGGATGGGACCTTCCAAATCTCCCGAGCATCCAAGCCCTGCCGCGACTTTCTGACCACCGGGAATGCAAACCCAGACAGCCCGGCGTTTGCCCGCCCAGCTCGGGGATAACGTCCAGAGCATGCGTGCAGTCGAGTACACCGCGACCGGTGACCCAGACGTTCTGACACTCGTCAATAGGCCGATGTCCGATCCCGGGCCTGGAGAGGTCCGGGTCAGGGTCCAACGCTCCGGCGTCAACCCCACTGATTGGAAGTCGCGCCGTGGCAGCGCGGCGGGCGCCGTCGTCGATCCACCGCAGGTGCCGAACCAGGACGGCTCGGGTGTGGTCGCCGCGATCGGACAGGGCGTCGAGGCGGCGCTGCTGGGTCTGCGGGTTTGGGTCTGGGAGGCGGCCCACCTCGGGCCCGCCGGAGGCACTGCGCAGGAGGCACTGCGCAGGAGTACACCGTCGTGCCGGCACGTCACGTTGTGCTGTTGCCGGATGTCGCGTCGTTCGACCTCGGCGCCAGCCTAGGGGTGCCCTTCCTGACCGCACACCGGTGCCTGACCGTGACGGAGGATGGTCCGACCCGTCTCGGCCCGGGCACGATGGAAGGCCGTGTCGTCTTGGTGGCTGGAGGTGTGGCGCTGTCGGCAATGCCGCGATCCAGCTGGCCCGGTGGTGCGACGCCACGGTCATCACCACGGTGAGCAGCCCGGAGAAGGCCAACCTCGCGGCGCGTGCCGGCGCCGACCACGTCATCGACTACAAGCAGCAGGACGTCGTCGCCGAGGTGCGCGGCATCTCGCCGGACGGCGTGAACACGATCGTCGAGGTCTCCCCGGCGGTGAATGCCGCACTCGACACACCACGCCGCAACGGCCACCATCGCCCGGTATCTCTCCGGCATCGCCGAGGTGATCGTCTCCAGCTCGGCCAGGGTCGCGGGTCTACTCTCGCCTGCCCGAGCCGTGCTGCTCCCGCCGCGGATCACGCACGGGTTGGACGGGATCACCCGGTCGCCGGCAGCGGTCGCCAGAATCGCCTTCACCAAGCCGTAGGCACAAGCCGTAGGCACCGGCCCGTGCCGTCTGCGGGGCCTTGTGCTTCGCGTACCAGTCGCCAACCGCGTCGGGGTCTATGTCTCCCTCAGCCGCACGTGCTCGAACCGGGGCAGGATGTGGTCGCGGCGCAGCTGCTGGTAGTGGATTCGGCTCCGCGGAGCGAGCTCTCGCTGCTCGACCCAGGCGGCGGCGTAGAGCCCGAAGGTGTTGAGTTGGGGGCGCTCGGTCGGCGGTTTCCACGTGTCGAGGGAGATGTTCGCCTTCACCTGGTCGAGCCAGCGTCCGGCGTCCTTGACGTTGGTGAACGTCTCCCCGCGGGTGTAGCGGACCTTGTTCGGCCCGACGTAGCGGGCCTGAAAGGTGCCGCCGGGCAGCCGGCGGATGCTCCCGAACGTGCGGCGTCTAGCGGTCATATTACCCTCAGTGCCCTCACAGTGCCCTAACTTTCGTCCATTTATGTCTAGACGAGTCTACGGGTGTCAGGCTACGCTAACAAGCAAAACACCAGGTCAGGAAGGGAAAAGCCAGGTCAGACTTTGTGCAGCCTCGGGCGAGGTGGTGATACTCATACTTTGAGGAGCCCCACTCCTTTGTTGGTCTGCTCGTTCGGGGCTGTCTCTTGGGGCGGGCGGCGATCATAACCGCGTCCGAAGGCGTGGTGACCGCCGTCCACGCGGATCCCCGTTCGCACTCCTCAGCACTGGGCAACGAGGCGCGGTTGGTGGTTGCGCTGTCGTCCCCAAGCAGATAACGGAATCCCGTGCTACGGTCAAGCGACTCGGCCAGGTGACGCATGCCGAGGAGCAGCACACATCACAAGGGGCCAAGGGTGACTGGGCGCGCGGGCGAGCCGAACGTTGGGCTGGCGCACGACGTGCCCGGGTTCGTCGGGCGCGAGCGGGCGATCGCCCGCTTGCGCGATGCGCTGATGCACCCAGGCTCGCTGGTGCTGGTCGAGGGTGAGGCCGGAATCGGGAAGAGCCGCTTGGTCCAAGAATACCTCGACTCGCCGGCGGCATGCTGCGAGAACGTCTTGTTCGGTATGTGCCCGCCGTTTCGCGAACCGTTCACGCTGGGGCCGATCGTCGCGGCCATTCGCCAATACGGTGAGGGAGCCTCCGGCCGACAGCTTGACGGGCTGGCGGGCGCGCTGCGTCCGCTCTTCCCGGAATGGAGCGACGACCTGCCGCCCATGCCAGAACCGCTTCAAGACACCTCCGCGGACCGACACCGGTTGTTCGCGGCGCTGGCCAACTTGCTTGCGCAGCTGCGGATCACCCTGCTGGTGCTTGAAGATGTGCACTGGGCCGACGAGACCACCTTGGAGTTCCTGCTGCAGTTGACGTCTCACCAGCCAGCAGCCCTGCGTTTGGTGGTGACCTATCGTCCCGAGGAGGTTACGGTCGGCTCATCGCTGCGACGGCTTTCGTCCCATCGACCCGCAAGTCATTGCCGCGATCGATTGACCTTGTCGCCTCTTGATGTCACAACGACGGCAATGCTGGCCTCGTCAATGCTCGACGGGGAAGATGTCGCCACGCACTTTGCACGGTCTCTCCACGAGCACACCGAAGGAGTCCCACTCGCCGTGGAGGAGTCGGTCCGCTTGCTCCAGGAACGTGGCGACCTGGTCCGTCGCGACGGCGGGTGGGAGCGCCGCGGCACCGCGGAGCTCGACGTACCACCAATCGTTCGCGACTCCGTGCTGGAGCGTGTGCAACCTCTCAGCGCGGACACCCGACGCCTCATACAAGCGCTCGCGGTGCTTGCGGAGCCGGCGCAGTTGCCGATGGTCGCGGCGGTCGGCGAGCTCACGCTGGTCGCCGCGCAGGATGCGGTGGTCACCACGGTGAAATTGGGCTTGCTGAGAGAAGACGACGACGGCCGCCTCTCCTTCCGGCACGTGCTGGCCGCCAAGGCAGTGTATGAAGCGCTGCCCGGCGCTGTCCGTCGACGTCTGCACCTCAAGGCCGGGCACGCTCTCGAAAAGACCGAGCCGCTGCCGGTCGCTCGGCTAGTACGTCACTTCCGCAAGGCCGGTGATGTGGGCAACTGGGCGTTGTACGGCGAGCTGGCCGCGGACGTGGCGATTGGTGCCAGCGACGACACCACCGGTGTGCTGTTGCTCAAGGAGCTGGTCAGCTCCGACGACCTGCCGGCCAAGACTCGCCTGCGGCTGGCGAAGAAGCTGGCGACCACTGAGGTCTTCCGTCGCTGCGTCGACAGCGGACTGGTCCGGCAGGTCGTCGAAACGCTGCGCTCGGTGCTCGACTCTGGGCTGCTCACCAACCGCGAGGCAGCGGAAATTCGCAGCCCGCTTGGCAGGTTGTTGATGCAGATGGCCGACTTCGAGGCGGGACGCCGCGAGTTGGAGCTGGCCATTCCCGATCTCGACCATGATCCGGCCGAAGCAACCCGGGCGATGGTCTATCTCGGCTTCCCCTATGGCAGCTCCTGGCATGCCAACACACACATCGAGTGGTTACAGCGTGCCGCCGAGCGGGCGCCTTCCTCGCTGTCGCCGCTCGACCGACTGACGCTGACGATGGACCGGATGACGACGTTGCTTCTGCTTGGTGAGGAGTCCGGCTGGGAGCTGGCAGCGGAGATTCCCGCCGCGGTGTCCAGTGCCAAGGAGGGGCTGCAGGCCACCCGCGGCCACGGCAACGCCGGCCATGCGGCAATGTTGTGGGGCCGCTACCAGGAGGCGAGACGCCAGCTGCGGATGGCTCTTGAGATGGCGGATTCCGGTCGTTTCGAGCGGATCCACGACCCGATCCTCGCCACGGCGGCTCACTTGGACTGGTTCATGGGTGAGTGGGTCGGTCTTGCCGAGCGGGTAGAGCGGATCGGAGCCGATGATGGCGAGCGTCTGCCAAGGCTCGAGGCGCTCCTGGTGGCCGGGATGCTCGAGGCTAGCGGTGGCAACCATCGGCAGGCCGAGGACCGGTTCCGTCAGCTCCTCGACGAGGTGCAGCCGCAGCATGTTCCCGACCTGTTCGTGGCCTCGGCCGCTGCCCTGGCCAGGCTTCATCTCGCCAACGGCCAGATAGCCGAGGCGATCCGCGTCACTGCCGAGCCAACTCAAGAGGTGACCAGCAAAGGGGCCTGGGTCTGGGCCACGGAGATCGTGCCGGTTCGGGTCGAGGCGTTGGTCGCCGCGGGCAAGACCGAAGAGGCGCACCGGCTGGTCACCACGTTTGCTCGTGGGGTGCATGGACGCGATGCGCCGGCGGCGACCGCCACTTTGTTGCAGTGCCGGGCCATTATCGCGCAAGCGCGCCGCGACCACCCAGCACAGGTGGCGCAGCGGTTCGCCGAGGTGGCCGTCGCCTGGAATGCGCTGCCGCGCCCCTACGACGCTTATCTCGCGCGCGAACGCCAGGCACGATGCCTGCTGGCGGCCGGTGATGCAGCGTCGGCAGTTGCCGCCTTGTCTCGGGCCCGGGAGGGTCTACTGCGGCTGGGTGCACTGCACGACGCCGACCGGGTGGTGGCGACATTGCGTGAGTGCGGCGTCGACGTACGACGTGCACAGCGCGGTGGCCGGCGCAGCTATGGAGACAGACTTTCCCCCAGGGAGCTCGAGGTTGTCAGTCTGTTGGTGCGCGGACGCACCAACCGTGAGATCGCCGAGATATTGGTCTTGTCGCCGAAGACGGTAGCCAGGCACCTCGATTCTGCTCGGCGCAAGCTCGATGTGTCATCTCGTACCGCGCTCGCGGTCAAGGCCGTCGAGGCCGGCATCGTCGCCGACGACTACCGCGGTCACCCCCTGGCCTAAGCACCGCGCCTCGGGACCGACCAAAGATGGGTCGTTTGCCCACTTGCGCTGACGTGAGGCACGTAACAGGCTCCATCCGAAGCTGGAACCGGTATGTCGAGCCGCACCGTGCGGGCTGGACGACCGTATGGGAGAAGGGGACAACATGGACAAACATCGACAACCGCGCTCACCAATCTGGTTGGTGACGAGCGCTGTCATGTTTCTTGTGCTGGGGCTGTTCGCAGCCGGACCAGCGCAAGCTTTCGGGAGTGGTAGCGCAAAAGCCGCGCCCTCCACGTCAGGCACACCCGCGCACAGTGTGAAAATCGCACCGCACGCGAAGAAAGTGCCGAACTATAAGCCGGCGGCCTGTAACGCCGCCGAAAAGAACTATCTCAAGCGGGACTTTGCCCGCTGCTTCTCACTGATTCGCACCAACCTGCAACACCAGGTGGTCGCGAACCCGAACGACCCGCCGCCCACCGCGTTGGGCCCAGCCGACATCCAGTCGGCGTACAACCTGCCGTCCGGCGGTGCAGGTATGACGATTGCGGTCGTCGACGCCTACGGTTACTCCTCCGCGGAGAGCGATCTCGCAACCTTCCGCAGCTACTACGGGCTGCCGGCGTGCACCACCGCCAACGGGTGCTTCACGAAGCTGGACCAAAACGGCGGCACCAACTACCCGCCGGATGACTCGGGCTGGGCGCTGGAGAGCGCACTTGACCTCGACGCGGTGTCGTCTGCGTGTCCGCAGTGCAACATCATGCTGGTCGAGGGCAACGACAACTCCCTTGACAATCTGGGCACCGCGGTCGACACAGCGGTCGCACAAGGTGCGGTTGCGGTTTCGAACTCGTACGGCGTGGCCGGTGAGACCCCCGACGAGCTGAGCTACGACCACTACTACAACCACCCGGGCGTAGCCGTGACCGCATCCACCGGCGACACGGGCGACGTCACCAACTGGCCCGCCACCAACCCGAACGTGGCCGCGATCGGCGGCACCACGCTGACACAAGACTCCAGCCAGCGCGGTTGGGGTGAGACGGCGTGGGCCGACGGCGGAAGCGGCTGCTCGCTCTACGAACCGCACCCGGACTACCAGAACGGCATCGACACAAACTGCCCGAACAACAAGGCAATCGCCGACATCTCGGCAGACGCCGACCCCAACACTGGTTTGGCAGTCTACGACACGCTCGGCTACAGCGGTTGGCTTCAGGTCGGCGGCACGTCGCTGTCATCGCCGCTGGTCGCCGCGATGTACGGCCTGGCCGGCACCCCGGTCCCCGGAACCTACCCGGTGACCTACCCCTACAACGACCCGAACAAGGCAAACAACCTGAACGACGTCACGATGGGCTCCAACGGCTCGTGCGGCAACGTGTTGTGCACCGCGGGCCCAGGTTGGGACGGGCCCACCGGCCTCGGCACCCCGAATGGCGTCAACGCGCTGACCTCCGGTCCGCACGGTGACATCGCCGGCACGGTAAAGAGCGCCGCGACAGGCAAGCCGATCAGGGGCGCCACGATTGCGGCCAAGGACACGGCAAGCGGGTCGACGTACACAGCCACCACAAACGGCAAGGGTCACTACGACCTTGCGGTGGCCACCGGCACCTACAACGTGACAGCCAGCAAGTTCGGCTATGCGTCGAAGACGGTGCACGGCGTGGTGGTGACCGAGAACCAGACCATCCGGGAGAACTTCACGCTCACCCGGGTGCCGAGCAACTCGCTGTCAGGAACCGTCACCGACGGCTCGGGCCACGGCTGGCCGCTGTACGCGAAGATCACGATCGACGGTTACCCTCATGGCGCGGTCTTCACGAACCCCTACACCGGGCGTTACAGCTTGAGCCTGCCGGCCGGCAAGTACACGATGCACGTCAGCACCGTTGACATGCCCGGCTACCAGACCGCGGACGTGACGGTCAAGATGGGCAACGCCGACATGCAGCGCAACATCAAGTTGAAGGTCGACGGGTCCACCTGCCTCGCGCCGGGCTATTCCTACAAGTACAACGGGACCGGCACGGATTTCGAGGGCTGGACCGACCACAACCCGCAAGGCGGCTGGAAGGTTACCGACCCGCAGAACTACGGCTACACGTGGGAGTTCGACGACCCAGGCAACCGCGGCAACCTGACCGGTGGCAGCGGCAACTTCGCGATCGTGGACTCCGACCACTGGGGACCTGGCACCCAGGAGAACACCAGCCTGGTGTCGCCGGTGACCGACATGTCCAACCAGACAAGCCCGGAGGTCGGCTTCGACACCTACTACCAGTCGTACTTCAACTCGGTGGCCGACGTTGACCTCAGTGTCAACGGCGGGTCGACCTGGACGAACGTCTGGGAGGCAACGACCAGCAACGTCCAAGGTCACGTGGATGTACCGATACCGCAGGCGGCCGGCAAGTCGCAGGTGGAGGTCAGGTTCCATTACACCGGGCAGTGGGCCTACTACTGGGAGCTCGACAACGTGTTCATCGGCAACCGGTCGTGTGCACCGAACCACGGCGGACTCGTCGAGGGCATCGTGCGCGATAACAACACGCACATGCCGATCAACGGCGCCAAGGTTGTCAGCAAGGTGCACCCGGACGAGTTCGGGGTTTCGATGGCCACGCCGGATGACGCGAACCTGTCCGACGGGTACTACTGGCTGTTCAGCTCACACACCGGCAACACCAAGTTCACCGCGTCCGACGGCAAGTACAAGCCGGTCACCGCTACGGTGAATGTGCAGCCTGACTATGTCACACAGAAGAACTGGCTGCTCAAGGCCGGCCACATCACGGTCAAGCCGCGCGGCATCTCGGTCACCGAGATCCTGGGTCAGACGAAGACGGCCCATGTGAGGTTCACCAACGACGGCACCTCCCCGGTGCACGTGACGTTGAGCGAGCAAAACGGCGGATTCACCCCGTTGAACGGCAAGCACCAGGCCACTCCGGGAGCACCGCTTACCCGGATCAAGGGCCACTTCAGCTTCGGCGCTTTTGCCAGCCACGGGCACGGTACGCCGGCGCCTGGCACCGTCCAGCTGAAGCACCACACGGTGCAACTGAAGAACCCCACGCCGAACGACCCGCCGTGGACCGACATCGCCGACTACCCGACACCGATCATGGACAACGCCGCTGCCTACAACGACGGCAAAGTCTACTCGGTGGCCGGATTTGACGGCGCAGCCAACACGGCGGCCAGCTACGTCTACGATTCCTCCGCACAGTCGTGGAGCTCGATCGCAGACCTGCCGCAGGCGCTAGAGGCCCCCTCGGGCGCCTTCGTCAACGGCAAGTTGTACTCCGTCGGTGGTTGGGACGCCACGGGCAACGCGAGCTCGGTGGTCTACGCCTACGACCCGGCTGCTGACAGTTGGACGCAGGTTGCTGACCTGCCCGAGTCCGTGAGTGCCGCCGGTGTCGCAGCGGTCAACGGTCAGCTCTACGTGGTTGGTGGATGCACCACCGCCAACTGTGGGCCGGCCTCGACCAAGGTGTACAGCTACGACCCAGGCAGCGACTCGTGGACACAGCACGCCGACTACCCCATCGGGGTGGCGTTCCTGGCGTGTGGGGGGGCCAACGGACAGCTCGTCTGTGCCGGTGGCGTCAACCCGGACACCAGCGTCGGCACGAAGTCGACGTACACCTACGACCCGGGCAGTGACTCGTGGACGCAGGATGCGGACATGCCGTACGACAACTGGGCGATGGCCTACAGCGGCTCCGGCGGCAAGCTGCAAGTCGCAGCGGGCATCGTCGGTGGAGCCGTGTCCAACCAGGCTGCCGAGTTTGACCCGGTCGCCAACAGCTGGGCCGCGTTGCCTAACGCGAACAACGCCGAATACCGCGGCGCTGGCTCGTGCGGCTTCTACAAGGTTGGTGGCTCAACAGGCGGCTTCAGCCCGGCGCCGTTCGCCGAGCAGCTACCTGGCTACGACCAGTGCGCGAGCGCTGCCGACGTGCCATGGCTGTCCGAGAACCCCTCGGACTTCACCGTGGCGCCAGGCAAGACCGTTACCGTCGCCGTGACGATGGACTCCTCCCAGGTGTCCCAGCCCGGTGACTACACGGCCAAGCTCGGGGTCCAGACCGACTCGCCGTACCAGGTGCAGCCGATCGACGTGACCATGCACGTGCTCGCGCCGAGGTCCTGGGGCAAGATCAGTGGCGTGGTCACAGACGCCGCTACTGGTAACCCCCTTCCGGGCGCCACCGTGCAGATCTGCACGATGTTCGACCGGCGGACGGGTCAATGCGGGCCTGTCACCTACACGCTGAAGACCGATGCGAACGGTTACTACCAGCTGTGGCTCAACGAGGGCTACGACCCGCTGGAAGTTATCGCCGCGAAGGACGGTTACCAGCCGAAGGTGCAGATCAGCAAGGTGCGAGCCGGCCAAACGACCATGCTCAACTTCGCTCTTAACAAGAGCTAAGGAGAAAGTGGCGCTGCCCCCCCGGCAATGAGGGGCAGCGAAAGTGGGGCCACCGGAGCCCCCCGGTGGCCCACTTTTCGGATCTCGAAAAACAAACCCCCACCCCCCAGAGCCAAGATGCGGTGGT
>JBPCQA010000006.1:0-20941 GCA_050998615.1 Nocardioidaceae bacterium | reverse complement strand
CACAGCAACGAGGACCTGGACTGGGTCGCCCAACAACTCAACGACCGACCCCGCAAGCGACTAGCGTTCAAGAAGCCGATCGAACTCATCGGCGACCTGCTGTTGCGCTGACCGCCAGAATCCGCCGAACGTTCCATGGGACAGCTCGGACCGATGCCAGGCGCACGACGCAGGGCGAGTTCCACGGTCGTCAACCACCCCGTCACCGAGTCAAATGTCCTCGCCGTAGCTCGAAAGGCTCGCGTTCAGCCGCTCGATGCGTGCTTGCAGGCGACGCTCGCGCTTCGCGAGTCGAACCGCGGCGGACAGTGCTGCCTGCTTCGCCTCGGCTCGCCTGGACACGCCGATTTCGCGCGCGACGTCCGTGGCGGTCGACATAGTGTCCTCCGGTTGCTCAGGCTCTCTCGAGCCCATCTCGGTGTAAGTGAATATCTTGTCCATGCTTCTTACATACTACGAGCTCAAGCTTTTCGATTTCAAAGACTTGCATGGTGTCCTTGCTCACCCCCTCGGCGGTGCCAGTGCGGCGCTGGCTAGCGAACAGCGCGCCGGAACAGCGGCGCGACGTCGTACGCTGAGGGCGATGATCAGGAGGTACGACGGGTGGTTGCTGCTACTTCCGCACGAGACGGCCGGAGGGACGGCAAGCCAGGCACATCCAGTGTCGCTAGCCTTCTCGGCGGCCTGGTCGGTCGCCTGGTCGGCGGCGAGCTGCCGCTCCGGCTGGAGTTCTGGGACGGTTCGGGGCTGGGTCCATCAGGTGCTCACCGGGTTTTGGTGCGCTCTCCAGTCGCGCTGCGCCGACTGTTGCGGCACCCCGGAGAGCTGGGGCTGGCTCAGGTCTATGTCACCAACGAAATCGAGGTCGAGGGCGACCTGATCGACGGACTGCGCACAGTGTGGTCCGCTGCCCGCGATGGCAACGTGAGGCTTCGACGGGTCACCCCGAGTCTGGTCTTGGAGGCAGCTCGGGTTGCGCACCGCCTTGGGGCGCTTGGCTTGCCACCGGACCCGCCGATGTCTCAGGCTAGGTTGCGCGGACACTTGCACAGCGTGCGCCGGGATCGAGCCGCGATCGCCCACCACTATGACCTCTCCAATGACTTCTACGCGCTGCTCTTGGACCCTGAGCTGGCCTACTCGTGTGCGTACTGGACAAGTTGGGCGGCGTCGTACGGCTTGCGAGAAGCACAACGTGACAAGCTCGACCTGGTCTGTCGCAAGCTCGAATTAAAGCCTGGCATGCGCCTGCTCGACATCGGATGCGGCTGGGGTTCGATTTCCCTGTACGCCGCCGAGCACCACGGTGTCGAGGTGGTCGGGGTGACCCTCTCTGAACAGCAGCGCTCGTTCGTATCGGCCCGAATCGGGGAGCGACGGCTCGGCGACCGGGTCGAGGTCCGGCTGATGGATTACCGCGACGTCCGCGACGGGCCGTACGACGCGATCACGTCGCTTGAGATGGGCGAACACGTCGGCAGCGCGAATTACCCGACCTTCGCGGCGCGCATCCACGACCTGCTCGCTGCTCAGGGCAGAGCGCTCATCCAGCAGATGTCGCGCCGAACTCGCCCAGGTGGCGGCCCGTTCATCGAGGCGTTCATCGCACCGGACATGCATATGCGGCCGGTGGGGGAGACCGTCGCGCTAATCGAGGACGCCGGCCTGGAGGTCCGTGACGTCCACGCGTTGCGTGAGCACTACGTCCGCACCGTGCACGCATGGTATGCCACGTTCGAAGACAACTGGGACAAGGCCGTGGAGCTAGTCGGAGAAGAGGTCGCGCGCGTCTGGCGGCTCTATCTGGTGGGCGGTGCGCTGGCGTTCGAGGAGGGTCGGATGGGTGTGGACCAGATCCTCGCGGTCCGGCCGGCGCGCAACGGGGAGAGCGGCATGCCCGCGCAGCGGGTCCGCTGAAACCTGGCCTGAAGTCTTGCTTCTGGGGGGACATGCGCGAGGAGTACCCACGGCTCTGGTGCGCCAACATGACGCGCCACCTGGCCACACCGGTCTTTGGATGTTGCAGTATCGACCCATGACGTCTTTCGTCCTCACCGCAGCCGATCTGAGCCGGCGCCGCGGTCTTCAGCGAATGCGTGCCCTGGCGCTCTCCCTGTTGGTGCTGGCCGGAGTCTGTTACGCGCTGACGGTCAATCGAGCCGGCGGCTGGGCCTACCTCAACTCCGCGTCCGAGGCGGCGATGGTGGGCGCGCTGGCCGACTGGTTCGCGGTGACCGCGCTGTTTCGCCATCCGTTGGGACTACCGGTGCCGCATACCGCGATCATCCCGACCCGGAAGAACGCGCTAGGCAAGAGCCTCGAGGAGTTCGTGACCGGCAACTTCTTGACCGACGAGGTCGTTCAGGCCAGGTTGGCAGGTGCCGAGCTCAGCAAGCGAGCGGGAGAGTGGCTCACCGACTCCGCCAATAGCCGGCGGGCTGTGACCGAGCTGTCAAAGCTGTCGCAACGAGGCCTGGAAGCGCTCGACGATGCGGACGTCGCATCGTTTGTGGAGAGCGTGGTGGTGCCACGGCTGATCGAAGAACCGGTGAGCCCGATTGCCGGTGATTTGTTGGATTCCTTGGTCACCAATCGGGCCCACCACGGGCTCATCGATCTCTTCTTCACGGAGGCGCATCGCTGGCTTACGGACAACGAGGCAACCGTGGCCCGGATCCTCGGCGAACGTGCACCGAAGTGGTCCCCGAAGTGGGTCGACGACTTGGTGATCTACCGGGTTCGACAGGAGGCCTTGGCTTGGGTGGCCGACGTACGTGACGATCGTTATCACCCGGCCCGAGCTGCGATCGACAAGCTGCTCGCCCAGCTGGCGACCGATCTGCAACACGACCCCGAAACGATGCAGCGGGCCGAGGAGCTGAAGGTGCGGATGTTGAGCAACCCTGAGCTCGGCCATACGGTGCGAGCACTGTGGGAGGCGGTGCGTCACGCCTTGGTCGGAGCGCTTGCCGATCCGGATGGCGCGCTGCGCCAGAGGGCAGAGTCGGCGCTGACGGAGTTCGGCCGCCAGCTGGTCAGCGACGAGGACTTGAGAAGCCGGATGGATGGCTATGCGAGCAACGCCATTCGTCACGTTGTGACGACGTATCGGGCCGAGATCACGGCAGTCATTTCACAAACGATCGACAGGTGGGACGGCAAGGAGGCCGCGGAGCGGATCGAGCTTCATGTGGGAAGGGACCTGCAGTTCATTCGGATCAACGGAACTCTCGTCGGGGCCATCGTGGGTCTGCTGATCCATGCCTTCACTGTGCTCGCATAGCGAGGCTGGCGCGGAAATGGTCCGGTATCGTGTCAATGTGATCGCCCGACGTGTCGTGGTCCATGGGCGCGTGCAAGGTGTGTTCTTCCGCGACAGTTGTCGTGACGCTGCTGCTGAGGCCGGCGTGACTGGGTGGGTCCGCAATCGCTCCGATGGAGCGGTGGAGGCTGTCTTCGAAGGCGATGATGCCGCGGTGGAGTCGATGTGTGATTGGTGCCGTGCGGGTCCTCGCCATGCCGATGTCGACAGCGTGAATGTCGAGCCTCAACAGCCAACCGGTGCGACCGGCTTCGAGGTCCGGTAGACACCCCGCCGGGCCGGATGGCCGACGTGTGCCCGGGGCTACTCGGGGCTGGGAGTCGCCGGGCTAAGCTAAGGGCCCGTCCAGCTCTAGGACGTCCTTTGTGACCCGGTCAGGTGAGCAAAGACGACGATATTGCCGTCGTACTCCTGGCGGGACGGGTTCCAGTCGCCGCAAGTGATGAGGCGCAGCTCGGCCTGGTTGGTGTTGCCGTAAACGGCGAGCGTGGGAAAGTCGGCCTTGGCGTATGCCCGCACGCCGTCGATGACGAACGTGGCGGTGGTGCCGTCCGCCCGGCCGACGTCCACGCGCTCTCCGGGGGTGAGTTGGCCAAGGTGGTAGAACACGGCGGGTCCGGTCTGCCATGAGTCAACATGGCCGGCGATGACCGACGGGCCCACCTGACCCGGGGTCGGGGACTTCTCGAACCAGCCGGCCATCAAGGGTTTCCACGGAACCTCGAGTGACCCATCCGGATTGAGGCCCAGATGCAGCAGACTGCTTTGGACGCCGATCGCCGGGATGTCGAGCGAGACAGGCATCGACTTCGCAAGCACCGGGCCGGTGACGGGCGTGGGGGTAGCCGCCGGGGATGGAACGGGCGAGGCCTTGCCCGCCGGGGATGGAGCCGCAGAGTTCGGTTTGGAGGTCGGCCCTGGTCCGGCTACGGATCCGGGTAGTCGCCCGGCCTGGGCCGCCGTGGGTTGTGGTGGCTGGTGGGTGCCGCCGTTGAACGCGAAGTAGAGGCTGGTGACCCCGGCAATCGCGCACACGACGGCGACCACCACGGCGATAATGCCGCGGTGGCCGCTGCCGGTGCGATCGGTCACGAGAGGGTCAGCTCCTGGCGTCTACACGACGACGCCAGATGAGCATGCCGCCAGAGACGAACAGCGCCATGCCACCGACCGTGGCCAGGGCCACGTTGGTGCCGCTGACCGAGCCGCCATCGCCAGTCTGCGCGCCGCCGGAAGGCATGCTGCCCATCTGGGAAGCAACGAGCGGGCCGCACAGCGCCGGTGAGGTCGCGGCCAGTGGCAGCGACGGGACCAGGTC
This sequence comes from Nocardioidaceae bacterium, assembly GCA_050998615.1. GTDB lineage: Bacteria > Actinomycetota > Actinomycetes > Propionibacteriales > Nocardioidaceae > JBPCQA01. Next base: position 16,301 of record JBPCQA010000006.1, on the reverse strand, counting down.
ACTCTTTTCGCCCTGGGCCTTCTTGCTCAGCGTTGTCGGGTCGAGTCCGTGCACGACGATGACCGCGTTGCCGGCAGTGACCTGCGACATGGTCGCGGCGTCCAGCGTGATGGTGCGGCTGTAGTCGAACGAGGACCCGCTTGGCGCGATCGTGACGTCGGTGCCGTCGGAGGCTGCGGTGCCACCGCTGACCGACAGCGTCGTACCGATCGGGCCATAGGCCGGCGCACCTTCGGTGGTGTTGACGACGCCGTCAGCGTTCTTGTCGGCGGACGGCGTCGGGCACATGTGTTGACCGTTGATGTGGATGTGCTGCACATGCGGGTACGGTGCGCCATTGAATGTCGAGGCAAGCCCGGTGACGTGCTCGGTGATGGTCGCTTGGCTGCCGTTCAGGGTCAGCATGAATGTGCCTGACGCCCCGGAATGGTTTTGCTGGCTTAACGTCGCCTGGTACGTCGATCCCGAGTCGGCTGACGCGGCGGCGGTAATTGCCGGCACGGCCAGGGCCAGGCCGAGTGCGGCCACCCCTGCCAGTGGTGTGGTGATCTTCATGTCGTGCTCCTCTCGCTTGCTGCTGTAGGGGCGCGTTCGGCGCTCGACTCCCCGCCGACATGTCGTATCGAACGCTCTAGCCCTTTGTGGAATGTTCGGCACGGCGTGCGATTCGGTTCGCTGTTGAAGCTGAACATTCGCTGAGTCTCGATCGGGGTACGACGCTCCGCAGGTGCGGCAGGTGCCGACTTGCGGCCAAGGTGTGACAGAATTGTGCACCCAAACCGGCTGCTTTGGCTCCCGTTCCGGCTACCGGCGAGGCAGCGTTATGGCAAGGTGAGCTCGATGCCGAGCACCTGATGCGCCACGGTGGGATTGAGCCGCCTAGCCCGGCAGGCCAACTGTTCCACCGGACCTTTCGACGTACGGATGCGGACGAGCCAGGACTGACCGCGCGCCAGAAATACGACCTGGTAGATGTCTTCGCTGCGCGAGCATGACCGAAGCCGCAAGGCGCGCAGCGCGGACAAGCCGAGCTCTCGGCGCAAATGCAGCTCAGCGATCTGAACCGCGGTGGGATAGCCGCAACGACCCCGCAGGCGTTCGAGATCGAGGTGGCCGCCCAGGTGCGCAGCTGCCAGACTCTGCGCGGTTTCAGGATCGAGCCGACCGTAGTAGAGACCGTCCGGCAACACCAGTAGGTTAGCCGCGAACCGGTCCCCACCGATGTGGGAGACCTCCCAGCTGGCATTGGGATGTGAACGCGACAGCGCGGCGGCGACCGGCCGCCCACGTTCGGCGCAGCAGACGTCGTGCCGGCCATGCGTGCATACCAAGAAGAGCGGCTGCTGATGCGGATCTAGGCCAGGGGAGTCCCCGGCGCCCAACGCTGCCAGATCAAGGTCGAGCAGGTCTTCTGGTTTGTCCACCGTCGCGGTTTGCAGCCACGGGTTTTCCGGGTCGGAGTTGGCCGCGAACACCTGGATCGAAAAGGAGTTGCTGCCCCTCCCATGCTTGCGGATCAATAACGGCCGCACTCGGTGCTGTGCCGTCAGATCCGCGAGTCGTTGCTTGACCGATGGTGGCAGCCGGGCATCGCGAAGGGCGTCAGCTCCCCACGGGCCGGCAAACTCGATCAGAAGGAACGCTCGCACGGTGGACGCCGTACCAGCTGACGACTCGCCTCTCGCGAGACTGCTGACAGAGCAGCGGAAAGAGTCGGTCAAACCTCCACCTGCAGCAGTCCTTCACGGACCAGCCGCTTGGCCAGCACGAGACGACTCTGCGGGTCCAGCCAGGGCGTCAGCTTAACGGGCCGGAAATCGTGATTGTCGCGGATGTAGATCAGTGCGCCCGCCACCCGTGCGGGCATCGACAACTCCCGGTCACCGAGCAGCACCCGGACCCGGTCATCATCGGGTCGCACGACGAAAGGCGATCCCGGACGTCGGCGCAAGAGCGTGTCGTCGGTGACGTGCCTCATTGCGATCCTGTCGTTCAAGCCGCCTCGCAGCACGGCGTTGCGGGAGGTGAGGAATCTGGTGGTCTCCATCTCGGTGGCGCGGTCCACGTCGACATCGCGCAGCGTCTGCGCCAGTGCCTCGAGCCGATCAGAAAGCTCGGGCACCAGCATCGCCGGATCGTCGAGGTAGCCGGCTGGGATGCTGGCGTCGTAGGCGTCGTTGCTCAACACCCGCTGAATCAGATGCTCAAGTGTCTGACGCCAGGTGATCCGGTTGATGCCGATCGTGACGTGCAGCGAGGCGCTGTCCTGCGTCCGAGCTGCGTGCGGTGTGCCCGTGGGCATGTACAGGCAGCTGCCCGGCTCGAGCAGCACGTCGCGCTGGCCGTTTTCGTCTTGGACTTCCCACTGCTTGCGGCCGAACGTCTGAAACACGAACACGTCATGGGTGTCACTGTGCCGGGCGAACCCCTGCGACCCTGGCGGGGTCAGATAAGCGTTGGCTTGGCAGGGGTGCCCCAGTGAGAGCTCAAGCTCGCGAACCAAATCAGTGAGCGGTGGCCAATATCGGTGCAAACCCTGCAAGACGAGGGTGGCGCCGCCGTCGAAGAGGTCCAGTGTCTTGCGGGCATCGACGAGGCCGCTCAGGGGTACGCCGGCAAGGGTGGCGGCCCGCGTGAACTCTGCAGTCTGCAGCACCCGGCCGTGGTCTGCCACGCGGAGTGCGGGGGTGCGAAGTGCAGTGCTGGTGAGGAGGCGATCCACGTCGTCGAAGGAAAGCAGACCGACATAGTCGGCAGGTCGGCCCTGATGTATCTGAACGCGAGACGCCCAGACCTTCTCGATAAAGGTCTGAGCGTCTCCGCTCATCAACTCAAGGGCGTCCACCGTGCGGATTCAGGCGTCGGTGCCGTCGGCATCCACTGACCCACCGTCGGTGCCGTCGCTGCCATCCGTACCGTCAGCGTCGCTGCCGTCGGTACCGTCAGCGTCGTTGCCGTCGGTCCCGTCTGTGCCATCTCCGACCGTCGGAGTCCCCAGGTCAGGATCGGTGGAGCCTACTGTCTGGATGTCATCGTCGCCTAGTGGTTGGTCCGGTGTGGTGGTCATTGGTCCTCCTTGACTTGGGGCGTCCACATACGCCCGATGTGAACCGTGATACCCGCCGCTGGCGTTCTCAAACTCGACCGCCGCGCCCACCAGATCGGCCCACTCGGGTTGAAGAAACCGTCCACACGGTGGTTGACCAAGCCGGACTCACGGTGGTTGAGGATGGCCGGTGCGAGTGGTGGAGGGGCGAGCGCAGCGAGCGCCTCGGAACCACGCCGCTTTCGGCGACAGAACACCAGAAAGCACCGCGGATTCGAGAGTCAGATCTACCCCGGCAACTTGCTGGCGAGCACGTCGAGCGGCTGGATGGACGGCGGGCTGGCAAAGAGCTCGTCGGCTCGCTCGCCCAGGGCTTGACCGATCGGGCCGGACAGGTGAATCTGGCGCCCCGAGTCGTCGGGAAAGACGTCGAAAATCCCGAAGTGGGAGTCGTCTATCCGGATGGCGAACCAGGCAGTCGTCGCCGGCTCTTGTTCGGCGAGTTGTTGGGCATCGGTAAGAAACGTCTCGACGTCTGCCTCCTTGCCCGGCTTGGCTTCGACTATCACTAGCAGACCTACGGTGACCATTGCTGCTCCTTCCGTTGCGCAGCACGTACCCACCCGCCAGGCACGCCTAACCGCGCCGTTGCTCCTCGCGATTGCGGGAGACCCGCGGCCGACACGCCGAGCGGATGGAACGATTTCCCGCAATTCGGGGCAAGCGGTGACCCGGACAGGAGTCAGTGCAACCAGCGGATCGCCGCCGCGAGCGCTTCGTCGGTGGCGTCGGCGAAGAGCTCGATCTCGCTTTGGCGCAGCGCCACCAAAGACGCGACAAGCTCCGGGCCGAAGGCCGCCGCCAACGTCTCGTCGGACTGGAAGGCCGCCAACGACTCGGCCAACGTCGTTGGCAACCGGGTGATGCCCCGCTCAGCGAGCCCAGATTCGTCCAGCGCCGCCGGGTCGACGTCGACCGGGTCAGGCAGGTCGGCTCCCTCGGAGATGCCGGCCGAGCCGGCACACAGCAGCCCCGCCAACAAGAGATAGGGATTCGCCAGCAAGTCGAAACACTTGATTTCCATGTTGGCTGCCCACGATTGGCTGCCTGTCGATCCGGTCACCATCCGCATGGCGGCTTCCCGGTTCTCCAGGCCCCAGCACGCATAGGCGCCCGCCCAGTGCGACGGCACCAGCCGCAGGTAGCTTGCGGGGCTCGGTGCGCCAATCGCGAGCAACGCGGCCAGCCGGCTCAAGACGCCGGCGCTGAATGCGGCCGCAGTTTTAGTCAACCCGAACCGGCCGTTGCCCTCGGCCATCAGGTTCGCGCCGTCACGCCACAAACTGAGGTGCACGTGTCCACCGTTGCCGACACCGGCGACGTCGACCTTGGGTGAAAACGACGTTCGAAGCCCGTATCGTTCGCCCACGGCGCGAATCGTGGCGCGAACCAGCACTGATGTATCAGCGGCGTCGACGGGGGATTCGGCTGCGATCGACAGCTCGAACTGGCCAGGCGCGTACTCCGGGTGATATTGCTCGACGTCGACACTCTGCTCTATCAGCGCGGAGACGAGGTCGCGGGAGTAGTCCGACGACCCGACGATCCGGGCCATGCCATATCCAGGGCCGACGACTCCGGGCGTGAAGTCGTCGCCGCCGCCAGCAGAGACCACCCATTCGATCTCGAACGCCGATTGCACCGTGAGACCTTGATCAGCCAATCCATCGGTGAGACGACGCAGCAAGAGCCGGCTGCACTGCGAGTGTTCTGCACCGGATTGCTGATAGCGATCCGCCGGAGCCCAAGCCCAGCCAGGCTGGGCGGCCAGCGGCACCAGGCGTCGTACGTCGGGAATCAACCGCAGGTCCCCGACCGGCTCGGTCCCCGCGCCCGACCCGACAACCTCGTCGTCGGCGCGGAACCTGTCGAAGCTGGTGGAGGTCCCCGCGCCCCATGCCGCCAACCGCGGCAACCTGCCAAGCGGGACGGCCTTGACCCGGGCGATGCCGGAGTTGTCAACGAATGTAGTCGCCACCGCGACCACGCCTGCTTCGACCAACGGGTCAATCAGAGCCTCGGCAGCTTCACTGCGGGCCCCACGCTCTTCGACGTCCACTCAGGCTCCTTTGTCGCCGCAATGTGGGGCCGCCGGACATGGGTCCGGCATAGACAAGCCCCTCAACTTGCCATCACACTCGATTCACTAGGCACACTCGATTTGTCAGGAGTCTAGTGTCACAAGTGGTCTGTCTCACCCTGGTTGCGTTTCCCGGAGGGAGTCTTCGTGGTTGTCATAGAGGAGTCGAAGCGCGGCCTGCGTCCTGGGCTGTCCGTGTGGCAGGCGGTGGGCATCTCGGTGGCGCTGATGGCGCCGAGCATGGCCATCAACATCAACCCGCAAGCCACCGCGACACTCGTAGGTCGTGCCACGCCTCTGGCGTTCTTCCTGGCGGCGGTTGCCGTGCTGCTGATCGCCTACGTCTTCGTGCGGTTGTGCCAGTACTACCACCACGCCGGCTCGGTCTATGCGTTCGCCGGCGCAACCCTTGGACCACGCGCCGGTGCCGTCGCCGGTCTCGGGCTGATGGGCACCTATGTGTTCTACGGCCTGGTCACCTCATCTGCCGCCGGCATCTTCGGTGCGGCGTTCCTAGGTGACATCGGCGTCTGGAACGATCAGCCCTGGTGGGCAGGCTTCGTCATTGGCGGAATCGCGCTCGCCCTCGCGTTGCTGTTCGCGATCCAGCCGGCCAAGAACGCCACCTCGATCCTGCTCTCCGCGGAGGGGATCACGGTGCTGCTCATCCTGGTCGTCGCCGCCCTCGTCTTGATCAGGATGCTCGCCGGCAATGCGCCAAGTGGCGCCCACTTCACCATGGATGTGTTCAAGGTCGCCCCCGGCACCAGCAACTCGACACTGTTCCTCGGCATCATCTTCGGCCTGCTCTCGTTTGCCGGTTTCGAGGCTGCCGCCACGTTGGGCGAAGAGGCACACAAACCGTCGCGGGACATCCCGCGCGCGATCTTGGGGACCGCGATTTTCGGTGGTCTGTACTTCACGGTCGTGACAGCGATCGAGATGATGGCGTTCGGTGCCGACACGCAGGGCGTGAAGCGGTTCGGCAAGTCCGCTGCCCTGATGGGAGACCTTGGCACGTCGTACGTCGGCGCCTGGGTCGGCGACCTGATCACACTCGGCGCCTGTGTCAGCGCGTTCGCCTGTTGCCTGGCGTGTGTCGTCGGCGCATCCCGGCTGCTGTTCGCGGTGACGCGCGACCTCGCGCCTCGCCACGCGCTGTCGCTTACCGGCCGCAACGAGACTCCGGCCGCCGCTGCGGTCGTCATCGCGGGCACAATCGGCATCATCGGGGTGATCTGCGCCGTGGCGTTCAGCGCCCAACCCTTTGACACGTTCTTTTGGAGCGGCGCGATCGGCACGCTCATCTTGCTTGTCGCCTATGTGTTGGCCACCATCGGGTGCATCAGGCTGGTCTTCGTCGATCGCCTGCTGCCAGTGCCGTTGTGGCAGGTGATCATCCCGGTGCTCGCGTTGATCGTGCTTGGTTACACCATCTATCGCAACGTCTTGCCCTACCCGTCATCCGGGCCCGAACGGTGGTTCCCGGTCGTCGCCTTCGGTTGGTTGGCGCTGCTCACGATCCTCGTGTTCGCAGTGCCCGAAGTGCCCAGGCGGCTGGGCAGAGGGATGGCATTGTTGAACGACCGCGGCGACGTCGACACCAGAACGGACGCGTCCTGAATGGACCTCGATCCATCCAGCCACAACCCCTCCTCGAGCGAGGCGGTTACGCGATACGCGAGTGGCCCGATGGTCGATCACCACTGCCATGGTGTCGTGCAACGGAACCTCGACCGCCGCGGGTTCGAGTCGTTGCTCAACGAGGCGACCCGGCCCAGCCCGCTAGGCACGTCGGCGTTCGACTCCATGCTCGGCCTTTCGGTGCGGCGGTGGTGCGCTCCGGTCCTGGATCTGGACCCGTTGGCGGCTCCAGATGACTATCTGACTCGACGGGCCGAGCTGGGATATGCCGAGGCAGCCGGGCGCTTCCTGTCGCGCGCCGGTCTGCGTGATTTGATCGTGGACACCGGCTACGTGCCCGAGCCCGTGTCGACGCCTACGGAGCTAGGAACGATGGCGCGCGCTCGCGCACACCAGGTGGTCCGCCTCGAGTCCACCGCCGAAGACCTGCTCGCCGAAGGGGTGTCTGCCGCTGACTTCGGTGACCGGCTGGTCGAGAGAATGGCGTCGTCGACGGCGGTCGGGGCCAAGACCGTGGCGGCCTACCGGGTCGGGCTGGCGCTGCCCGCCACCAAACCGACTGAGCAGGCATTGGGCGGCGCACTGAGCGCCGTCTGTCAGGATCACAATGGCCGGCCCGACCGAGGTGGCGCATACCGGGTCGCGCATCCGGTCGTGCACGCATATCTGGCGTGGACCGCGATCGAGGTAGGGCTGCCGTTGCAGATCCACGTGGGCTTCGGCGACAACGATCTCAACCTGCACGAGTGCGACCCGTTACTGCTCACCGGATTCTTGCGGGCAACTCAAGGCAGTGGCGTGCCGGTGCTGCTCTTGCACAATTACCCGTTTCACCGGCAGGCGAGCTACCTGGCCCAGGTGTTCGATCACGTCTTCATGGACGTCGGCTTGGCCGTGCACAACACGGGAGTGCTGTCGCGCGCACTCATCCGCGAGTCGTTGGAGGTGGTCCCGTTCGGCAAGATGCTGTATTCCTCCGACGCCTTCGGCTTGGCCGAGCTCTATTATCTGGGCGCGCTGCTGTTTCGGCGCGGGCTTGCCACCATCGTTGGGTCGCTGATCGACCGACACGAAATGGGGGAGGCCGACGCGACCCGGATATTCGACCTCGTCGGGTCGGCTAACGCCGAGCGCGTGTACGGACTGGCTGTCGGCTCGTCGACCTAGCGGCGTAGTTCCGCCAGCGGTGCCGCCGAGCCAAATGTGGCAAACACTGGGTCGCTGGTGCTGTTGCTGGCTAAGGTGTCTTAAGACTTCTGATCCCGCCGCCCCGTGAGGGCAGCTGCGGTGCTGGTGGCACCAGCGAAGGGAGGCCCGGTGATGGGCTCGATGACGCAAGGGCTGGTGAGGCTTCGAGCCCGGGCCTGCGGAACCTCAACATCAGGCTGGCTTGGCTGGGCGCCGGTGTGGGCGAGTTCCTTGTTACTCCTCGCGTTCGTGACTGTTTTCACCGCGCCGGCGGACGCCGGTCAGCAGCAGTCATCGCCGTGGGGGCCGCCGCAGCTGTTGTATGGCCAGGCCGTGAACCATCACCGCGCGATCGTTACGACGACCCGGGGCATGTTGGTGGCCGTGTGGATGGAACGTCAAGCCGACGGTACCTATCGGGCGACCGCGTCGATGCATCAGCCCGGTGCATCTTGGAGCCAACCGGCCCCGGTCGCTTCGCCGCCCGAAAGCGGGGTCGGCGTCATCCCCGTGGTCTGGGGCGGATCCCAGTGCCAATGGCGCGATTTCTGCGCCGCAGACCATTTACTCCGGGGGATGACGGCCGGCGTACAGCGGGGTCTATCTCGACGCCAACGCCCGCGGTGACGCGTCGGTCAACTTTCGGCGGCAACCGGCAAGTCCTCTACCAGGAATACGTTCGCTGGTCCCCATGCGGCGCCGTGCGGCTCCGCCCTCGACAACCGCAGCAAACCGAGCTGGCTGGAGGTTCCCGTCCATGCGGTAGGGCCCACCGGCGACACCACGGTCATGTGGGTCAGCGGTTGCACCGCCGGTGGAGCCTGCCGGCCCAACCGGGTCTGGGTCCGCCACCTCGCCGCTGGGTAGCTCGCGGGTTTGCATCAGCGGGATCTCAGGTGCCGGTGGTGGCGTGCGCTTCACCCACCGGCTTCGACTCGGGCGATCCGCGCTCACGTAGGTAGATCGACAGCGCCACCATGCTGGCGACCGCCAGGAACTCCGACTGCCAGTTTTGGAGGGTACGGTCCCAGAAGTCCGCGGAAGTCAGGTATGCGGTCCAGGAGATGGGAGCCTCGAGCTGGCGAAGCTGCTGTTCGTTGAAGGCGATCCGCCCAGTGACCGACTCGACCAGCCAGCAGAGCACGAAGATCGTCCCCATGACGAAGACGAGCGAGTGAGAATATGTCCGGAGCCTAAGCCCTCGGGCACTTGCCCATCGCGGTGACGTCGATCCGGCGTACGCGCCGAGCTTTTCGTCCTGGTCGGACTGCCGGCCTGCCTGGTCGAGCTGCTTGGACTCCGCTGAACCCTTCTGCACGAACCATACTGTGGCGAAGATGTACAACAGGAACTGTAGATACTCCGACTGCCAGTTCTCCATCACATCCACGGCAAAGTTCGACGATGTGACGTAGCGCCAGAACGTTACCGGATGGAGGCTGTCGCTGATCAGCCCGTTGTTGTAGTCGGCGAGACCAGCGAAGGCCTGACCCAGCAGGGCAAGGAAAAAGATCAGCAGGAAGACAAGCGTCAGGTTGTTTTCACGCACGTACTTGCGCAAGGCCCGCCCCTTTCACCGGTTTAGCAGCCCGATGGCGGTGCAATAGCCAAGGCCTGCAGCGATCACCAGCAGCGTGCCGAGGAACGTGATGCGCATCCTTCACCCTTTCACGAGGCAGTCGTAGGGACGGTCACCACGCGGCGTACATCCGGCAGCGGTGACTCTCCAGCCACCGGGGAACACCGACAAGAACACGGTGTCCTTCTCGAAGACGGCCCAGGCGCTGTGACCATAGCTGCCGACACGGGTGACGTGCCCGGGGTTGTTCAAGCCTGCGTGGGTAACGGCCTGCGCGCACGGCTTGCCAGACGACTGCTTGAGCTGATGGGCGACGTTGAACGCGAGCAGGTGACATGCCTGAGTGCCATGGCCGTTTTGTACGGCGGAGTAGAACGCCCTCGCCACATTGCCGGCTGCCGCGCTATCTCCACTCAGTGACCCGCATCCTGACGCCACCACGCTGATCGCGCAGGCGATCACCAGCGAGATCAACGCTCGAACACGGGACGAACACATGGATCGCACCCTACCGGTGGCTGCCCCGATTTGGTCGAACCTGGCAACCGGGTCGCGGGAAGAATCCGACGCTGGGTTCGTGCTGTGGGTCAGCGACCAACGTCTCGGAGCGGACACCTAAGCACCGGCTGCTTACGCTGAGCGTCGCGGTGATTGGGGTTGGCACGTGGGTGACGCCGATCAACGCCCCGTCTGGTGGCCGCGCAGGGGTTCGTGCTCGGCGGGCGGTTGTGGGTGCTCAACGCAAGGTGCCGCGCATCAACCCCGCCGGGGTCCAGGGCCCGCGGATGACTTCGGCGGCGTGGTAGATGTGGAGAGGACGCGATACCGTGGCGAAGATAAGTGCTCGGTACACGAACTGGTTGACGTGGCACGTATGCTAAGCGCATGACCAGTGCGACAGTGAGCATAAGCGCGCAGGGGCGAGTATCGATTCCAGCGCCGATCCGACGCGAGCTCGGTTTGGACCCAGGCACCCCCCTCGTGACCTACATCGAGAACGGCCGGGTCGTGTTGGAGACCCGTGGGCATCTCATCCGCCGCATCCAGGCCGCCGCCACTGATGTGCTCGCCGTCGGCGAGTCGGTGGTCGACGAGTTGCTCGCCGACCGCCGACGGGAAGCGCAGGCCGAGTTGCAACGAATGGACGCCTGACAAGTGTCGGTCGTGCTGGACTCCTCGGCGCTGTTGGCCTTCATCTTCCACGAACCCGGCACCCAGATGGTTGTCGAGCACCTTGACGAGCACGCCATGATTTCGGCAGTGAACTGGTCGGAGGTGGTCCAGAAGGTCGCCCACAAGGGCAAAGACGCTCAGCAGTTGGGTGAGTGGGTGCTAGCGCTGGGGCCGCAGGTCGAGCCATTCGACCGGGGGGCCGCGTACGCGGCCGCCGCGCTATTTCCAACGACCAGCAGGTTCGGCTTGGGTCTTGGCGACCGGGCCTGTCTGACGCTTGCCACGTTCCGGAACGTCCCGGTCCTCACCGCCGACCAGACCTGGGCGAAGATTCCCGATCTCGGTATCGAAGTACAACTCATCCGGTGACCATCCTTAGACGCGCCCGATGCCGAGTTGCCGTCGGACGCGCCGCGGCCCTCTGACGAGTTCTTGGAGCACATCGGCGCCTACAACTACTCCATGCAGCTGGTTCGTACCGCCATCTGAGTTCGGACAGCGTCGTCAGCGCGCTCGCCTTGCGCCGAGAGCCTTTCAACGAGGCCGGCAGGGCGCGACTCCGGCAGGCGGTCGAGGCGTAGAGGTGATCCTGCCTGGCTGCCGGGTCGTCGCCTGATCGTGGGATGTGGCGGTATCTCCGGGCACGGTCCGCCCTGGTTCTTGCCAGTCGTTGCCGCTTGTCGTGCCTCCTGGCTGATTTGGCCCGGGTCCGGATTCACGAGGACCCACCACAGAGAGCCCCGCGACCGCGCGGTGGCTCGCCGGGAACAATCGGCGACCGCTAGGGGTTGAGTCGGGTGGACTCAAGGAAGAAGGAAGTCATCGTGAGTGAAACCCGTCGTCTACCCCTCCTGCTCGTGACCGATGTGGTCGTGCTGCCCGGAATGGTGGTGCCCATCGAGGTTGATGAGTCGGCCCAGGCGGCCGTTGACGCTGCCCGAAGTGGCGGCGAGGACGAACTGTTGATCGCGCCTCGACTGGAGGACCGCTATCCGACGTACGGCGCTGTCGCGACCATCCAGCAAGTCGGCCGGCTGGCTGGCGGTGCCCCAGCCGCCGTGCTGCGAGTCGATTGTCGGGCCCGAATCGGCAGTGGGGTCACCGGCCCCGGTGCCGCATTGTGGGTGGAGGCCAACATCCTCACCGAAGGGCTGGCGGCCGAGAACGTGCTCGATCTCGCGGCAGAATACAAGGCGCTCGTCGTTGCGAGCCTGCAGCAACGCAACGCCTGGCAGGTGATCGACTCCGTGCAGCGCATTAGCAACCCGTCGGAGCTCGCCGACATGGCCGGTTACGCCCCGTACCTCACCACCGAACAGAAGTGGCAGCTGCTGGACACCCCCGACGTCGGCGAGCGGCTCAGTGTGCTGATCGAGTGGACGCGCGAGCACCTTGCCGAGGTCGAGGTTGCGGACAAGATCCGCGGCGACGTGCGCGAGGGGATGGAAAAGAACCAGCGGGAGTTCCTGTTGCGTCAGCAGCTGGCCGCGATCCGCAAGGAGCTCGGAGAGGACGAGCCCGACGGCGCCGACGACTATCGCACCCGGGTCGAGCAGTCAAAGTTGCCCGACAATGTGCACGAGGCCGCCATGCGTGAGGTCGGTCGGCTCGAGCGGGCCAGCGACCAAAGCCCCGAGTCGGGGTGGATTCGCACCTGGCTGGACACCGTCTTGGAGCTTCCGTGGCAGACCCGCACGACCGACAGCACAGACGTCACCGCGGCTCGTGCGGTGCTAGATGCGGATCACCATGGCCTGGATGACGTCAAGGACCGGATCATCGAGTACCTCGCCGTGCGCGCACGCCGCGCCGAGCGTGGGCTGGAAGTCGTCGGCGGTCGTGGCTCCGGTGCCGTGATGGCACTGGTCGGGCCTCCCGGCGTCGGCAAGACGTCGTTGGGCGAGAGTGTGGCGCGGGCCCTCGGACGCAAGTTTGTCCGGGTCGCGCTGGGTGGAGTCCGCGACGAGGCCGAGATCCGCGGGCACCGTCGCACGTACGTCGGGGCGTTGCCTGGGCGGATCGCGCGCGCCATCGGCGAGGCGGGCTCGATGAACCCGGTGGTGCTGCTTGACGAGATCGACAAGGTCGGCGCCGACTATCGGGGTGACCCGGCAGCCGCCCTGCTTGAGGTGCTCGACCCGGCGCAGAACCATACGTTCCGCGATCACTATCTCGACCTCGACCTCGATCTGTCGGACGTGGTATTCCTGGCCACGGCGAACGTCGTCGACACCATTCCGTCCGCGCTGCTCGACCGGATGGAGCTCGTCACGTTGGACGGATACACCGAGGACGACAAGGTGGCGATCGCCAGGCAGTATCTGTTGCCCCGCCAACTCGAGCGGGCAGCTCTCACGCCTGACGAGGTGCAGATCACGGATGCGGCACTGCTAGAAGTCGCTTCGGACTACACCCGCGAGGCCGGCGTTCGACAACTCGAGCGGCTGCTCGCCAAGGCGTTGCGCAAGGCGGCGACTCGGCTGGCCGGACGCACCCAGAGCGAGACGGTGGTCATCGACGTCGCGCAGCTGCGGGACTATCTCGGTCGCCCCCGTTTCACACCCGAAACGGCCGAACGAACCGCGGTCCCCGGCGTCGCGACCGGCCTGGCCGTCACCGGCACCGGCGGCGACGTGTTGTTCATCGAGGCCAACTCGACCGAAGGGACCCGGGGTCTGACGCTGACCGGGCAGCTCGGTGACGTCATGAAGGAGTCGGCGCAGATCGCGCTGTCCTATGTCCGATCGCGGGCGGCCGAGCTGGGTATCGACCCGGCCGTGCTGGACCGAAGCGTGCACCTGCACGTGCCGGCGGGCGCCGTACCCAAGGACGGTCCATCTGCCGGCGTCACCATGGTCACCGCATTGGCGTCTTTGGCGCTTGGCCGTCCGGTACGCGCAGACGTGGGCATGACCGGAGAGGTCACGCTCAACGGTCGCGTGCTGCCGATCGGCGGCGTGAAGCAGAAGTTGCTGGCGGCTCAGCGAGCCGGGCTTACGACCGTCTTGCTGCCGGCTCGCAACGAGCCCGACCTCGACGACGTACCGGCTGAGGTCCGTGCCGCGGTCGACGTCCGGCTGGTCTGCGACGTGGCCGACGTCGTCGCTGCGGCCATTGAAGATGGTACGGCGGACAGTGCGACCGCGCGCCATACCGCGGCCGCCTGACCCTGCCGGCGCCTGACCCGGGCAGAGACAACCCGTCGGGAAGCACTCCGACGAGCGTCTTTGCCCGCACCGGATCCGCCCACACGTCTGGGCCCAGAATGCGCACTCGACCGCCGTTTGGGCTCAACAGCCCGACGGCCATCGACAGCGTGGTGGTTTTGCCGGCACCATTCGGCCCGACGAGGCCGAAGAAGGAGCTGCGTGGCACGGTCAGGTCGATATGGTCGACGGCAACCGTCGTACCGAGGCCTTGTACAGTCCAGCCATCGCTACCGCTGGGAAGCCATCGGCATCACCGGGAACGACTGAGGCCCCTCCTCCCGTCATCGATTGGATCCGCCAAGCCTTCGTCCCCTCAGCTCAATCACTGTCCCCTCCCCTAGGAGTCCGCGGCCTCTCAATCGACGTACGACATCGCACCGGCGCTGCGGCGAGGCGGGCGGAGCCTTCTCCGGCACCCGGTTGCGACCACCACCACCCGCCGCCGACATAGGGTGGCCGGGATCGCCTACGCTCGGTGAATGCCTGAGGTGCCGGTGCGCTACGTGTCCCCCGACGAAGACAGCGCACGGTGGATTGGCTTCCCGTTCCGCCAGGGCGACATCGTGATCAGCACTCGCTCGAAGAGCGGGACGACCTGGTTGCAGATGATCTGCGCTCTGCTGATCTTCCAGACGCCTGCTCCACCCAAGCCCTTGCTGGAGTTGTCGCCCTGGCTGGACCTGCTGGTGGCCGCGAAGGACGTCGTACGCGCCCAGCTCGAGGCTCAACCGCATCGGCGGTTCATCAAGACTCACACGCCACTTGACGGGATCCCGGTCGACAAGCGGGCTACCTACGTTGTGGTCGCGCGGGAGCCGCTGGACATGGCGGTGTCGCTCTATCACCAGGGCGCCAACCTCGACCGTGAACGCATGCGGGCTCTTACAGCACAGGCCGTTGGCAACCCGCCGGAGCCTGCGTGGCCACGGCCGCCACGGGCGCCGTTGCGCGAGTGGCTGCTTGGCTGGATCGACCAAGATGTGTCCCACCTGGAAGAGATGGACTCGTTGCCCGGTGTGATGTGGCATCTGTCTGATGCGTGGGGCCGCCGCGATCGGCCCAACATCGTGTTGGTGCATTACGACGACCTGGTGGGCGACCTGGGCGGCGAGATGCGGAGACTAGCCGGCCGGCTCGACATCCAGGTTCCCGAGAAGTTGTGGCCGACACTCGTGTTGGCCGCCACGTTCACCAGCATGCGCGCTCACGCCGAGGAGCTCGCTCCTAACCATTCCGGCATTCTGAAGGACAACGCCGCGTTCTTCCGCCGTGGCACGTCCGGATCGGCACGCGAGGTGCTTACCGACAATGAACTCTCCCACTACCGCGACCGGGTCGCCCGGCTTGCCACGCCGGACCTGCTCGACTGGCTGCATCGCTGAGGCTCTCCGCGCGGCGTCGTACCACGGCACGACACTTCACTGGTCGAGAGATTGGTTGTCCGAACGTCGGTCGGCTATGGACCGCCCCCTTTGAGTCGGACCATGTCGGTGCCGGCTCGGCGCTTCGCCCGGGCCGTCACCTGCTCTCCGCGGACTGAAGCTCGCGCGACCCGCCGCTCGCACCGAGATCACCGCGAGCACGTTCTGCCGGATCATTTCGCGGTGGACCCGCCCGGCGTTCGGTGCATCGCCTGCGGGTCGACCTTGGGCAATGCCAGCACGAGCAGGAGGGAGAGCAGGAAGATCCCGGAGAGGTAGATCAAGGTGGTTTGGAAAGCGGCGGAGAAGTTGCGGCCTAGCGCTTGGTGAGCGGCGTCTCGAAACGCGGCGCCGGCCAACCGTTGGATCTGCGGCGGAGCCTGCGCGGCGTGCTGTTGGGCTGTTTGGCAACTTGGTGGGTTTATGGTCGGGTCGGTAGCGGTGGCGCGATCTTGAAAGCAGCGATCGAAACCCGCGATCGACTGCTGTACCGCAGTTGTCGGCAGGCCGGCCGCTAACAGCTGAGCACGCAGTTGCGGCGTCACCGTCTGAGTCGCCTGCGCGGCACCGGAGCCGATCGCGCCGAAGAACACGATGCCGGTGATGGCGATGCCGATCGCCGCACCCATTTGCTGGACCGTGGACAGCACGCCGGAGGCCGATCCGGCGCCCTCGGTTTGGATGCCGGCTAGCACGATGTTGATCACCGGCGCTATGAACAACCCCAACCCGGCACCGGCCACCAGCAGTGGACCGATGAAACTGTAAATGTGCGGGCTGGTGCCGACTACATGCGCAGTGAGCAAGACGAGCAACATCCCGGTCACGAGCAGTGCACACCCGACTACGAGGACGCGGTTGCCCAGCCGCCGAGCGACCGCGTCGGAGCGCGCGGCGGCGA
>JBPCQA010000022.1:0-13928 GCA_050998615.1 Nocardioidaceae bacterium | reverse complement strand
GGGGAGAAAATCCCCCCTGCGATGACCAAGGGGGGGGTGGGTGAGCGCCCCTCTCCCCCCCCCCCCACCCCACCCCCTGACTGGGCGCTGGTGGCGGCTCGCTGGTCAACCACCGTGACTGGGCGCTCGCCGGGCGTCGCGGGCTTGCGCGCGTAAGGCCCGCTCAATGTCGGAGCGGCCCTCGGTGACGTAGCGGCGTGCTGCGGGGTTCGCCGTCGTGGTTGACAGCCACGCGTCGACTTGATCCAGGGTCTGCTGGGTGGCGATTTCGCGCGGGAACATGGCGACCAAGAACGTGGACGCGTGGTTGACGCCCTTGTTCTCCCAGATCGTGTTCGCCTGCTCCAGGTAGGGCTCGACGTAGCTTTCCAGCACGTCATCTTGACCCCGTTGCTGGAAGCTCATCGCGATGCTGCGCATGGTCTCGTTCGGAATGTCCTCGCGCTCGGTGACCTCCGCCCAGGCGCGCGCCTTCGCCTGCGCCGTCGGCGTCGCCGTACGTGCTTCCGCCGCGTGCTCTTGGCCAGAGATGGTGTTGTCGCGCCGCAGTTCCGCCGCGACCGCAGCCTCGTCGGCACGGCCCTCGCGTGCCAATCCCTTCAACAGCTCCCACCGCAGATCGGTGTCGACGCTCAAGCCGTCCAACGTTTTCGATCCGTCCAGCAACCCGGCAAGAAGACCGAGGGATTCGGCGCCGCTGGCGGTGCCGGCGAGCCCGCGCAAGAACGCGAGCTGTTGGTCACTCCCGCCGTCGGCGGCTTCGACCAGACGCAGCAGTCCGGTCTCCCATCGCTGCGAGGTCGCGGCGCGGTTTTGTGGGGCGGTGTACGTCGCCACGGCGCGCCCCGTCTGCGCGATCAGCGTGCGTACGGCGGTGAGATCGGTTTCGACGCCAATCCCGCGCATCACCAGCTCGACCCAATCGCTGGCGCGCATCTCACCGTCTCGGGTCATGTCCCAGGCCGCGCCCCAGCAGATCGCCCGGGCCAGCGAGTCGGTGAACTCGTCGATGTGGCCAACGAGCGTCGCCAACGAGCGCTCGTCGAGGCGCACCTTCGCGTAGGTGAGGTCGCCGTCGTTGGGCAGCACCAGGTCGGGTTGCTTCTCACCGAGAAGGTTGGGCACCTCGGTCGAATCGCCGGCCACGTCGATCTCGGTGCTCAAGCGACGGATCAAGCCTTGCTGGGTCAGGTCGTACAGGCCGACCGCGAGGCGGTGCCGGCGAATGGTCGGGAAGTCCGGGTGAGCGGATTGTTCTATGGTGAACGCCGTAAACACGTCGTCGTCGACTTCGAAAGTGGCCCGCATGGTGTTGACGCCCGCCGTCTGCAACCACTCCTTGCTCCAGGATCCGAGCTCGCGGCCCGACGACTCCTCGAGTGCCTTGAGCAGGTCGGTTAGCTGACTGTTCCCATAGGCATGCCGGTCGAAATAGGTGCGGAGTCCTGCGAAGAACCGCTCTTCACCGACCCAGGCGACGAGCTGGCGAAGCGCGGACGCGCCCTTGGCGTAGGTGATCCCGTCGAAGTTGACCTCGACGGCCTCGAGGTCGTGGTTGTCGGCCGCGATCGGATGAGTGGAGGGCAGCTGGTCTTGGCGGTAGGCCCAGGTCTTACGCGAGTTGCAGAAGTTGGTCCACGCCTCGTCGTACTTCGTGGCCGCAACCGACGTGTGGTGGGAGGCCCACTCGGCGAACGATTCGTTGAGCCACAGATCGTCCCACCACTTCATCGTGACGAGGTCGCCGAACCACATGTGTGCCATCTCGTGCAGAATCGTGTTGGCGCGACTCTCGTACGCCGCCCGCGTCTGGCGACTGCGGTAGATGTACTCGTCGCGGAACGTCACACATCCGGCGTTCTCCATCGCGCCCATGTTGTATTCGGGAACGAACAGCTGGTCGTACTTGCCGAACGGGTAGGCCATGTCGAAGGCCCGCTCGAAGAACGCGAAGCCTTGTTTGGTCACCTCGAAGATGTCGGCTTGGTCAAGGTGCGGCAGCAGGGATTCGCGCAAAAAGATGCCGAGCGGGATGTCACCTCGGGTGCCGCGATAGACGTCGCGAACGACGGCGTACTCACCGGCGACCAAGGCGGTGATGTACGTCGATATCGGCTTGGTCGCCTCGAAGTGCCACACACTTGTGCCATCGCGCACCGACTGTGGCTCCGGCGTTGGGGAGTTCGACACGACTCGCCACGCCGACGGGGCGATGACGTGGAACGTGAACTCACCCTTCAGGTCGGGCTGCTCGAACGTGGTGAACACCCGGCGCGCGTCGGGCACCTCGAACTGCGTGTAGAGGTAAACCTTCCCGTCGGCCGGGTCAACGAACCGGTGCAGGCCCTCGCCGCTGCGGCTGTAGGGGCAATCTGCGACGACCCGTAGCTCGTTGTCGGCTTGCAAATCTCGCAGCGCGATCCGACTGTCGGCGTACGCCGACGGGTCGATCGCGCGGCCGTTCAGCGTGATCTCGTGGACGCTGGCCCCGACCAGATCGGCGAATGTCGAGGCACCCGGCTCCCGACAGGTGAACCGGATCACCGTGGTCGAGCCGAACATGGTGTCGGAGGTGGTCAGGTCAAGCTGGATGTCGTAGCTGCAAACATCGAGGATGCTCGCGCGTTCAGTGGCTTCGTCACGGGTGAGGTTCTTGGCTGGCATGCCCGCCATCCTCGCATGGGGCTGCGCGACGTCGGCACGCGGTTTGCGGCGGCGGCCTTCGCGTTGGTCGAGCCGCAGTCATGGTGGTTGAGCCGCAGTCACGGTGGTTGGGGGGGCCGCTTCGCGGCTGTCTCGAAGCCACATCTTGCTCACCA
Source organism: Nocardioidaceae bacterium (assembly GCA_050998615.1). Taxonomy (GTDB): domain Bacteria; phylum Actinomycetota; class Actinomycetes; order Propionibacteriales; family Nocardioidaceae; genus JBPCQA01. The sequence goes on along the minus strand of JBPCQA010000022.1, from coordinate 11,109 downwards.
CCGTAAATCTCGCTCCTCAGCCACCGTGGTTGAGCGGCCTTAGCAGTCCGGGGAATGTGTGATCAGGCTGACCCGTTGTATTTCGTTGAATCATCATCGACTTCGGCGGATCCTGCCGCGCCGCTCGTCCCGCACTCAAAGGAGAAAGACCGCATGGTTGATCGCCAAACTCCCGCCACCGCCGACTTCTGGTTCGACCCTGCCTGCCCCTGGGCCTGGCTCAGCTCCCGCTGGATCAAGGAGGTCGAACAGGTGCGCGACGTCAATGCGCGCTTCCACGTGATGAGCCTAGCCTATCTAAACCAGGACAAGTTGGACATCGACGACGACTACCGCAGCTTCCTGGCCACCGCATGGGGTCCGGTGCGGGTCTGCATCGCCGCGGCCCAGCAGTACGGCGACGACGTGCTCGACCGCCTCTACACCGAGCTCGGCACCCGATTCCACAACCGGGGGATGGATCGCAACCGAGAGACTGTCAAGGAGGCTTTGACGGCAGCCGGGCTGCCAGTCGACCTGGCTGACGCGATGGACTCCACGGCGTACGACGATGCGTTGAAGAAATCGCACCACGAGGGGATGGACCAGGTCGGCATGGACGTCGGCACACCGGTCATCTCGGTCGAAGGCGTCGCGTTCTTCGGCCCGGTGGTCACCCCGACGCCCCGCGGCGAGGCTGCTGGCCGGCTATGGGACGGCGTACGTCTCGTCGCCGGCATCGACGGTTTCTACGAGCTGAAGCGCAGCCGCACCGAGGGCCCCATCTTCGACTGAGAGCCCGCGTCCACAGAAAGACAAAGCAGTCGCCGACGGCCGCGCCCCGACAACCCACGGACGGCGTGACCTGACAGGATTTGTCACTATGCGCATACACGTGGGATCAGACCACGCCGGTTGGGAGCTCAAGCAACATCTCGTCGGCTGGCTGGCCGACCACGGCCACCAGCCGCTCGACCATGGTGCGCTGGACTACGACCCCGACGACGACTACCCACCGTTTTGTTTGCGTGCCGCCGAGGCCGTCGCCGGTGACCCCGGCAGCCTCGGCCTGGTCATCGGTGGGTCGGGCAACGGTGAGCAGATCGCCGCCAACAAGGTGCGGGGCATTCGCGCCGCACTTGCCTGGTCGAACGAGACGGCCGAGCTGGCGCGGTTGCACAACAACGCCAATGTGTTGTCGATCGGTGCGCGAATGCACTCCGCCGACGAGGCGACCGGTTTCCTCGAAACGTTCTTGAACACCGACTTCAGTGGCGGCGAGCGGCACGTCCGCCGGATCGGCATGCTCAGCGAATACGAAGAGAGTGGACAGCTCCTGGCGACGCCTGTCGTCGACCCGGGCTCGGCCGGTGAGGCGGTCTGAGAACCGATGCCTGAAGGCCATACTCTCTTGCGCCTGGCGACCGATCTGCGTGCGGCGTTCGCGGGTGAGGCCGTGCGGGTTTCGAGTCCACAGGGCCGGTTCACGGACAGCGCCGCACTTGTTGATGGGCACGTCATCGAGGGCGCCGACTCCGCTGGCAAACACCTGTTCATCCACTTCGCCAACGACTTCGTGGTGCACGTACATCTTGGCCTGATCGGGGCATTCATCATGCGCCCCGCTCCCACGCTCCCGGCCGTGGGAGCAGTGCGGCTGCGGATCGAAGGCTCGACGGCGTACGCCGATCTGCGCGGTGCGACGGTGTGCGAGCTGGTCACCGAGCCCATGGTGGCCCAGATCGTCGCGAAGCTTGGCCCCGACCCGCTGCGACCGGACGCCGACGCCGAACGCGCATTTGCACGGATCCGCAAGAGCATGAAGCCGATCGGCGCCCTGCTGATGGACCAGACTGTCCTGTCCGGCGTCGGGAACGTCTTTCGCGCCGAGACACTCTTTCGGGCCCGCTTGCACCCACTCACACCGGGGGAGCGGGTCACCAAGCGGAGGTGGAACCTGATGTGGGCAGACCTGGTGGAGCTGATGGCCTACGGTGTCGCGACCGGCAGGATCGACACGGTCCGCCCCGAGCACGAGGCGATTGCCATGGGGCGCGAGCCGCGGGTCGACAACCATGGCGGGGAGGTCTATGTCTACCGGCGTACCGGCCAACCATGCTACGTCTGCGGATCTCGTGTGCGCACCCAGGTGCTCGAGGGACGCAACCTGTTTTGGTGTCCCACCTGTCAGCGCCTGAGGAACAGTCCCCGGCTCTAGCGGCTCGTTTTGCCGCGCTGGCGCCACGAGGCAAGGCCGGCCGGGCATACTGATCCGGGTGGGGTCTACACGGAGCAGGGTATGGCGAGACGGACAGGTCGCTGCTCAGGACATCCAGCTCGAGGAGCTCTCGCGCTACCTTGACCAAGATGGCCAGCTGGTGTGGTTCGACTTATGCGACCCCGACCAGGATCAACTTGGTGACCTGGCAGCAGAGCTTGCCCTCGATCCGTTGGCCGTCGAAGACGCCGTCGCCCACTTGGAACGCACCAAGGCGGTTCGATACAGCCATTACACCTTCCTGAAGGCCTATGCCACCCAGGTGACCAGCGCAGACAGCGGAGCGACAAACGCCGATAAGGGTCGAGTTTCTATCGGGAGTCACCTGTACGTCGAGCCGGTCTCCGCATTCGTCATGCGAACCGGTGTTGTCACGGTGCGGCATGCCGGTCGCTTCGACATGTCCGACGTAGTCGCCCGCTGGGATGACAACGCTGAAATGCTGAAGTACGGCGTGGGTTCTCTGGTCCACGATCTTCTGGACGTCATTGTCGATGGCCACTTCGACACGGTCCAGGCCCTTGACGATGTGATGGAGGGTCTCGAAGACATCCTGTTCGACCTCAAGGTCAACACGGCCGAGGTGCAACGGCGCACCTACCAGGTCCGAAAGGACCTCGTGCGCCTGCGCCGCGTCGTACTTCCCATGCGGGACCTCGTAAGCACCATCCGTCACTCCGGAGAGCAGACCGGTGCCCCAGCTGAACTCGACGCACCGTACGCCGACCTGTACGACCACGTCCTGCGGGTGACCGAATGGACCACTTCACTGCAAGACATGGTGACGACTATCTTCGAGACGAACCTGTCATTGCAGGACGCGCGGCTCAACACGGTCATGAAGAAACTCACGAGCTGGGCGGCCATCATCGCTGTGCCCACCGCAATAACCGGGTATTTCGGCCAGAACCTGCCGTATCCCGGATTCGGCCAGGAGTCAGGCTTCATCGCCAGCATCGTTCTTATCGTCGGCATAGCCGGGGCGCTCTACCTGCTCTTCCGCCGCAAGGACTGGCTCTAGAACCCGCGCAGATAGGGAGTCGCCGGGCTCGCGGCCTCGCATCCCGACAGCTGGCTCGGCCTGCAAACGCAAACTAGTGGTGTGTCTCCCAAATCGTTTGCCGGTGACCATTGCGGAGTGTCGGACGCTGGGGGCAGGGTAAGAGAGTCGCAGATCGTCTGCTCGTCCACCGGGAGGTTCCGCATGCCTCAGCTCACATCCCGCCGCTCGCTGGTGGCGGCTGTCACCACCTTGCTGATCGCCGGCGCGCTGGCCGCAATCGGCCAACCCGCCACCGCCCGGCCCGCTGCCAACCTAAGCACTAGCCCGGATGTGAAGCAGCCAGTGGCCACCGGGAGCGGCGGCGCGGTTGCATCGGTAGACCTCGACGCGTCGAGGGCCGGCATCCAGGTGCTGCGCCACGGTGGCAACGCCGTCGACGCGGCGGTCGCGATCGCGTCGACTCTCGGCGTCACCGAGCCGTACGTCGCCGGCCCCGGTGGTGGCGGCTTTATGGTGATCTACCTGGCTCGCCAACACCGAGTGGTGACGATCGACGGGCGGGAGACCTGTCCTGCCGCCTGCACCAAGAAGCTTTTCGTCTCACATGGGCACCCGCTGCCGTTCGAGACGGCACGGCACTCTGGGCTGGCAGTCGGAGTTCCCGGCATGGTGGCGACGTGGGCGCAGGCTGCCCACCAGTACGGCGTACGCAGTCTCGCTGCCGACCTGCGACCGGCCATCAACCAGGCGAAGACGGGGTTCGTCGTCGACCGCACGTTCGTGCAGGAGACTCGCGAGTCGCTGACGGACCTCCAGGCGTTCACGCCAAGCCGCCGGCTCTTCCTCACTCACGACGGGCAGCCGCTGCCGATCGGCACCAGGCTGCGCAACCCAGACCTGGCCCGCACTTACGAGCTGATCGCCAAACACGGCCCCGGCTACTTCTACCACGGCCCGATCGGCGCCGCGGTCGCTCGCACCGTGCAGCATCCCCCGACCTGGCCGAGCACGCCGCTGAACGTGCGGCCGGGCATCATGACGCGCGAAGACGTGGCCAGCTACCGGGCCGACCAGCCGGCGCCCACCGTTGTGGGTTACCGCGGGTACGACGTCTACGGCATGGCGCCGCCCTCGTCGGGCGGTTCGACGATCGGCGAAGCGCTCAACATTCTGCGCGGGTACGACATGGCGCACGAAAGCCGTGCACTCGCGCTGCACCACTACATCGAGTCGCTGCGCTACTCCTTCGCCGACCGCAACCGGTACGTCGGAGATCCGCGCTACGTCGACGTACCGCTGCACGGGCTGCTCGACCCGGCGTACGCCGCGACCCGACGCTGCCTGATCACTCGCACGGCAGCGCACAGCCCGGTCGCGCCGGGGAACCCCTACCCGCCGTACACCGGCTGCCCACATCAGGCGGCCGCCGCGCCGCAAGTCGACAACGAGCAGTCGACCAACCACATCGTCACGGCTGACCGGTGGGGCAACGTGGTCAGCTACACCAACACGATTGAGCACTTCGCCGGCACTGGCATGGCGGTCCCCGGCTACGGGTTCCTGCTCAACAACGAGATGACCGACTTCGACTTCGCGCCGGCCTACCCGAATGTGCCCGAAGTCAATCTGCCCGCGGCGGGGAAACGGCCCCGCTCGAGCATGAGCCCGACGATCGTGCTGCACAATGGCAAGCCGGCGTTCGCAGTCGGCAGCCCGGGCGGCGCGACGATCATCACTACGGTGTTGCAGATCCTGATCAACCACCTTGACTTCGGCATGTCCTTGGAGGACGCGATAGCGGCACCTCGGGTCGGCAACTTCAACACGCCCACGAGCTCTGCCGAGCAGGCGTTCCTCGACACGCACGTCGCGAAGGTGTTGCGCACCAAGTACGATCAGCGCTTCACCCCCGTCACCGGGCTGACTCAGCTCGACCATCAGATCGGGGCAGCGACGGGTGTGGAAATCCTCGGGCCGAATCGCTTCCGAGCCGATGCCGAGCCGGTACGCCGTGGTGGTGGCGCAGCCCTGGTCGTGAACCCTTTGCCGCCACCCCCCGGTGGTTGAGCGCCCACGGTGGTTGAGCACCGAGCCTTAGCCCATGGTGGTTGAGCAGTGAGCGTCTCGGAACAGGCCCGCATCCTGGTTCAGCATCGAGCCTCGCCTATGCGGGCACGGAAATGCCTTCTGCAAGCCATGCCGCCGCCCAAATGACCTTTTCGCTCAGCGACTTCGACCTTGATCATCCTCACTCAGATACCGGCTCGCCGCGGGACTGCCCTTCTTCGACGACGAGGCCACGATGGCAGGTGGCTACTGACCTGCCCTGCCGTCGATCCGCTCACGCAGCAGATCGGCGTGGCCGTTGTGCCGGGCGTACTCCTCGATCATGTGCACCAGCACCTCGCGCAGCGAGATCACGCCTCGGGGATCGGTGCTGCCGAGGTCGGACGCCTCGGCAACGAACTGTTCGGCAAACGCCACTTCATCCCGCCACAGCTGCCAGGCCTGCGCAACCACCTCCGGGTCGGGCACCGCGCCGTTCCAGTCTGCATCGCGGTCGCCCTCCGACCGGAAATGCCGAGGCACGTCCTGCCCGGCCAGCGTCCGCCGAAACCAGCTGTGCTCCACGCCGGCCAGGTGGCGCACCAAGCCCAGCAGCGACATCGTGGACGGCTCCACTGAGCGACGAGCCATGTCCGACGCGTCTAGGCCTTCGCACTTCATCTGCAAGGTCAGCCGCTGAGTGCGCAGATACTCAACCAGCGTGGTGCGCTCGTCGCCCAGGGACGGGCCGCCTTCTCTCGGGTCGTCTTCGGGGTCGACCCACATGTCGGGGAACTTACGCGTGGCCATGGTGCAATCATCGGCGATCCGCTCGGGAGGCACCACGGGTTTTGGGGCGCCCGGCTATCGGTTGGTGTCGCGGCGGCGCCCTTCGCCGTGGCGGGTTCGCGAGCTGCAGGTCAGTTGGCAGGAAGAGCCAGGCGGACCTCGCAGCCCAGTCCGGACGTGTTCGTCTCGGCATTGGTCGTGGTGATGAATCGCTTGTCTGGGAATCGTTCCTGGATCGTCGTGACCTGGGCCACCTTGACGGCCAGCCCCAACCGGTGACCGCGGTGATCCGGACTCACGATCGTCGCCCACTGGTCGACGTGCGGCTGGCCAGCCACCGTTACCACGGCGCAGCTGAATGCGACAACGCTGCCTTCTGTGTCGAGGCCCAGCACGGTGACGCGGGTGCGGCCTTGTTCGCACAGCTCCGCATCCTGGTCAGCGAGGATCTGCGGCGTACGACGACTCTGTTCGAGCCGCAGGTCGCCACCGGGGGAGTCGAGGCTCAGTCGGTTGTACAGGTCGCAATGGCCTCGGCGACCGGCAACGTGAGCCGACGTTCCACCTGGGTATTGGCGAGGGCGAATCCATGCCGCTCGGCGAACCGGCGGTAAGGGTGGGTTGGCGCGTCTGTCGAACGGGTACTTCGCGCTGCTGTGCAGGATGCGGCGCCTGTGGTGGCGGCACTCCTGCACCAGGAACTCCGCGACTGCGCCACCCACTCCGCGGCCGCGCTGATCTGGTGGCACCCAGACCCACAGCCTCGCGGTCTCCACGTTGTCAGCGGTGTTCCCAGTCACCAGGCCTTCTCCCACCAGGTGCCCGTGCTCGAAGGCGGCATAGCCGCGGTAGAACCAGCCAATGAGAAGTTCACCGGCGGAGGCGGTGGCGATGGTTGGGGATGCGCTTCGCCCGCAGCGTGCTGCACTCCCGACGGGATGCATGCAGCGGTTTCCGCCGGCGCCATTCGAAGTCGGCGCATCAGCGTGCTGGGTGATCGCGCGGGTGTGACCGCATTGCTGGTGCTCTCGGATGTCGCCACTGCGAGCGGGGCCCATTAGCCTCAGCTGATGGTGACTTTCATCAAGACCCTGACGTTCGACTGCGAGGACAGCCTGCGTCTGGCCACGTTCTGGGCGTCCGCGTTGGGCTCCAACGTGGACGAAGACTCCACCTCCAACAAGGCGTACGTCGAGGCCGCCGGCTGGGGAGGACCTAACATGTGGTTCAACCGAGTGCCCGAGCCGAAGACTGCCAAGAACCGGCTGCACATGGACCTGCGGGCAACGCTGACGCTGCACGATGAGGTATTCCGGTTGGTTGAACTCGGAGCGCGCGTGGTGACCGAGAGCGCCGACTTGGTGGTGATGCGGGACCCGGAAGGCAACGAGTTCTGTGTGGAGTAACGCCATGCACGCTCAGATATTGAACGCGTCGTGACACCCGGAATCCGGTCGGCCTTCATCTCCTCGAAATGCGGGAGATCTGCTGTGTCTGCTCGGTGAGAACAGCGGATTTCCGCAGTTCGCGGCTGGCCGATGTCAACTGCACTGGAGTGCCTGGAGCAGCAGATCACGTGGTAGGGCGTGGGCGGCGTTGCCGTCGCGGCCGACGGTGGTTCGGGCATGCAGCAGCGCGCTCACGATAGCGTCCTCGGTGGCGTCGATGACCGCCTCGAACAGCGAGTCGAGCCGCTCATGCGAAAGCATCCGCACGTCGTACACGTCCTGCCGCCGACGACCCTTGTCGGCGCTCAGCCCCCGGTTACCGGTGGCGAAGCAGACGACGAAATCCCCGCTCGAGTGCTCGCCCATGCCCCCAGTGCGGCCGATGCCGAGGATCGCGCGTTGCGCGAGCCGGTCGCACTGTCCCGGCAAGAGCGGCGCGTCGGTGCCGATCACGACGATGATGGAGCCGGCGCCCTCGCCGCCCTCGGTCGGCAGCGGTACGACGTCGGCGCCGATCGCCTCACCGACCGGCACACCATTGACCCGCAGCCGGGGCCGGCGCCCGTGATTGGCCTGCACCAGAACGCCGACCGTGTAGCCGCCGTCATCCGCACTGACGACGCGCGAGGCGGTGCCGATGCCGCCCTTGAAGCCGTGGCAAATCATCCCGGTCCCACCCCCGACGCAGCCCTCGGCCACGGGGCCATCGGTGGCCGAGCCAAGCGCCGCGTGTACGTGATCGGCTGTGACGTGTTGGCCGTTGATCTCGTTGAGGAAGCCGTCGTAGGTCTCCCCGACAACCGGCAGCGACCAACGGCCCACAGCGGGCGGTCCGGAGGAGACGATCGCGTCGCGAACGATTCCGACAGAGTGGGTGTTGGTGAGCCCAATCGGCGTCGTGAGCATGCCCGACTCGCGCAGCCACTCCAGCCCGGTGACTTCGCCATTGCCGTTCAGCCGGTGGCAGCCGGCGAAGACCGGGTCGTTGCCAGGATCACCGCCATGCGGGAGCACCATGGTGACGCCCGTGCGGATATCGGGGCCCTCGACCAGCGTCGTGTGGCCAACCCGCGTGTCGGGGACATCGGTGATAGCGTTGTGCCGGCCGGACGCCAGGCCGCCGATGGTGAGGCCTGACAGATGTGTTCCCATGTCGCTCACCTTAGGCTCAGTATCGTGCCCTGATTGCGCGTCAGCGCAGAGGCTGCGTCTCGAACCACCCACCGGTCGGCGTGCTTCTGCTAGGTCGATCGGCGTCTGATAATCAATCGTCGGGGTTCCACATCGGTAGCACGATCGTGAACAGCGCGGGCCTCGAGACCCTGACCGATTGGGCGAGCGGCGTACGACGTCCCCATCGTGCATGGTGCTAGTGACCGTAGATCGAGACGTGGCGGACGCTTCGGGCGTCGAACGGCTCGCGTTGCCAGCCGCCCCACCGTGCCTGCAGATGTAGTCCGGCGATGCGGGCCATGAGGTCCATCTCGCTCGGCCACACAAAGCGGGTCACGATCGGCGACAGCCGGATGCCGTCGCGAGTCAACGTCACGTGGCATTCGTCGTGCAGTTGGGTGACGCGGTCGTAGCGACCCACGTCCAGGGTTACCTTGTCGACCTCGACCGCTTCGGCGTCGACGTACTGGTCGTCTCGAAGCCGGTATACAGATCCTGGGACCGCTGCCTCCACCAGGAACACCCCGTCATCTGACAGATGCCGTGCGACGTTTTCGAAGCAGCGCACCTGGTCGTCTTGGGTGAGCAGGTTGTACAGCGTGTTGTAGACGAGGTAGATCAGCCGGTAGCTTCCGCTGACCGGCACGTCGGCCATGTCGCCAATTGTCACCGAGATCTCATCTCCGCCGGGCTTCTTGCGCAGCGTCGCCACCATGGCTGCGGACTGTTCGACACCGTCGACCCGCAACGCCCGCGCGGCAAGCGGCAGGGCGATGCGGCCGGTACCGATCGCCAGCTCCAATGCGGGGCCGCCGCGGGCAAGCTGCTCCAGGCAGTCGACTGTCTCGGCCTCGTCACCTCGCGGCTCCTCGTCGTAGCCGGCGGCGACGTCCGCGCCGAAACTTGTCATCGGGTTGAAGTTGCGCACACCTGCATTCCGGCACACCTTGCGCCTATCGTGCAACCGGATATCTGTCCCGGCCGGTGCCCAAGCCAGTGCGTTTGTGGGCAAGGCATGTACGTCGACATCGGTCAACACCTACCGACGCACTCGGACGCCGTCAGGGAAATGCTTTTGACCGACGACGGTTGCGCCGGGAGGAGGCGTCCCGTGCCCACCGTGAAGATGCACGACAGTCAGATCGATACGACGACCGATCTCGTCCGACGCCAATCCGGTCTCTCATCGAGGACCTACTGGACGAAATCGACGAGACGGCCGTTACACGGGTGTGGTGCGAGCCGTGGCAGCGCCTCCCTGGGACGCGCCCCCCAGTGTGGATCCACGGCGACATCCAGCCAGGGGACTTGATTGGCAAAGGGCGCCGATTGGCCGCCGTGATCGACTTCGGCGGCCTGGGACTCGGCGACCCGGCACCAAACCTGGCACCGGCATGGAATCTCCTCGACCACAGCTCCCGCACGATCTTTCGGGACATCATCGGCTATGACGATGCGACGTGGGCGAGGGGGAAGGGGAGGGTGTTGGCTCCGGCGCTCCAAGGACTGCGGTACCACTTGGCCTGTCCTAGGTCAGCATACCCGGCCAGGAATTCGTCCGGGGTCATCAGTTCGGTGTCTCGGTAGTCAGCCACCTCGCGAGCAGGGCAGTTTGGAGGTGGCCACCGACGATGGAGTGGATGCCGGACCGGGTCCACACGTCACCAAAGTCGCGTCATCGGGTGTTCGCGATGCCCTCGTTGGACCCAGGAGCAAGATCCGGAGCGCGGCACCAAACCACAGGCAGCAGATTCTGCGCCAGCGCGGCGCTGGACGACCTAGACTCGCCGTCGCAACTCAGTTTGCGTATCAGCCAATCCCCACGGCGACGGTGATGCGTCGGCGAATGCTCGCCAGCTGATCGGCAGTGATACGAGAAGCGGTAGGGCTGACGCGCAGCAGCGACACGCTGGTGACGTGATGAGCCAACACCCAGCACGTCGTTTCAGCTCCGTTTTCATCGGTCGGCTCGATGCGCTCGGCGAACGACTTGTGGGCGAGACCCTCGTCTCGGGTCACGGGGACCACGAGCGTGTTGGGATACTCGTTGGGGAACAGCTCATGATCCTCGACGATCACCGCCGGACGCAGCCTGCTTGGCTCCTTGGGCTGCGCGCCGCCGCGCCAGTCCACGATGACGATGCTGCCGGCCGCGTGGCGGCTCACGGAAGATCGGTCAGCGGTGTGCCGATCTGATCGAGCTCGGCACGGGCCTCAGGGCGCGCGGCCAGATGAGCCATCACGCGATCCCCATCCGCCCGTATCGCCTCTCGCCGCACCCGTCGTGCCTCAGCCTCGGCCAGCTCCCGAATGAACGCGCTCAGCCCCTTCCCCTGCTCCCGGGCTGCCACCTCTAGGGCTGCTCGGTCATCCGCGTCCAGGCGAATCGTTAG